>JAHIQI010000073.1 GCA_018902755.1 Pseudomonadota bacterium
AGTCTCTTCCAAAGATACGTCCAATCCTACATAATGGGCCATGGCTGCTCTCCCTTCACGAGGCTATTATTTTTGAGGCTGGATTATCCCAGACCTCGTTGCCAGAGGGGAGAGTAGCTTCTCGCGATTACCCTATGTACATTGTTGGGGGCCTTCCCGGCGAGCCTCGGCCCGCCCGCTAGGGCCCCCTGGCTGTCCTGCGCACGGCGGAGATTTTTTATGACCACAAGCGACCACGACCACGGCCCAGCCGCCCAGGGCCGCGTCCTGGTGGTGGACGACGAACTGACCACCCTCAAGAACCTGCGCCGCATTCTGGAGAAGGAGGGCTACCAAGTCTCCACCTACAGCAACCCGGTGCGGGCCCTGGAGTTGCTCAAGCACGAAGCCTTCGACGTATTACTCAGCGATTTGAGCATGCCCCATCTAAATGGCCTGGAGCTCTTGGACCAGGCCAAGCTCATCGCGCCGGGCCTGGAAGTGATCATCATCACCGGCTACGCCAGCCTGGACGGCGCGGTGGAGGCGACCAAGAAGGGGGCCTATCACTTCCTGGCCAAGCCCTTCACCCCTGAGCAGGTGCGCCGGGTGGTGGCCGAGGCCCTGGGCCTAAAGCAGACCAGGGAGGCGGTCCGGAACCTGGAGTTGCAAGAGCGCCAATCCGAGGAGGGCGCCCTGGTCATCGGGCGCAGCCCCCAGATGCGCCGGGTGGCCGAGGTCATCGCCCAGATCGCACCCACCGACTGCAACGTTTTGATCCTGGGCGAGTCCGGCACCGGCAAGGAGCTGGCAGCCCGGGCTCTCCACGCCCAGAGCCAGTGCGCCCAGGGGCCCTTCGTGGCCTTCAACTGCGCGGCGCTCAACGCCGAACTCATGGAGAACGAGCTGTTCGGCCACGAGAAGGGGGCCTTCACCGGGGCGGGCGAAACCAAGGCCGGCCTGCTGGAGGCGGCCCAGGGCGGCACCATCTTCCTGGACGAGATCGGCGAGATGCCCCTGGCCATGCAGGTGAAGCTCTTGCGCGCCCTGCAGGAGCGGGAGGTGCTCAGGGTGGGGGGAACCCAGGCGGTGAGCCTTCAGGTGCGGGTGGTGGCGGCCACCGCCAGGGACCTCAAGGCCGAGGTCAGCCAGGGGACCTTCCGCCAGGACCTGTATTACCGCCTCAACGTGGTGAGCCTTGTCTTGCCCCGCCTGGCCGAGCGCGGCGAAGACGTCCAGCTTTTGGCCTATTACTTCCTGGGGCTGTTCAACCGCCGCATGGGCAAACAGGTCCGGGGCATCGCCCCCCGGGCCATGGAGCTCTTGACCAGCTACGCCTATCCGGGCAACGTGCGCGAGCTGGCCAACATAGTGGAGCGGGCGGTGGCCCTGTGCCGCCAAGCGATGATCACCGAGCGCGACCTGCCGCCGGACCTGGCCGCGGTGGAGTTGGCCAGCTTTTCCCGGCCGGACAGTGAGTCGCCCACCCTGGAAGAGCTGGAGCGCCGCTACATAGAGCACATTTTGGAGATCACCGGCGGGGTGCGCACCAGGGCGGCGGACATCCTGGGCATCGACCGGGTCAGCCTGTGGCGCAAAATCAAGAAGTACGGTCTGGAATAGGGCGTTGCGCCATCGAAACGGCGCGTTGCGTTTGCGCAACAAATCGTTCTCAGCCCTTGAAATGGCCTTGCGCATGAACTTTTCGGCACCACCGCATTGCACATAGCAACATTTCATTCTCCCCAATCCCCTGCGAATAAAATCCAATTAACTCCTGAAACCAGCTAGTTGACCAAAACGCCTTGGTTGGTACGCCCTTTGCTGTTGCCTTAGGCCCAGGAAAGGCGATGCCCATGTTCAAACGCGTCTTGGTAGTCATGGAAAACGAGCAGGTCAGTTCACAGGCGATCTACTACGCCCGCGAACTGGCCCAGCGCATGGATGCCGAGGTTTCTTTCCTCATGCTGGTGGAGATGTCCGCCCTGGACCGCACCTGGCTGGGCAGCAGCCGCAGCGCCATCTCCGAGTTGGACGACCGGGTGGGGCGGCAGATGGCCGAGCTGAGCGAGCAGTTCCTGCGGGTGGGCATAGCCACCAGCGCGGCGCTTAGAGTGGGCGACCCCAAACAAGAGCTGTTCAAGTTCCTGGCCGAGCGGCCCCCCTTCCAGGTCTTGATCTGGGGGAGCCACGAGGATCTGCCCGGCGGCGCGCCGCGGGGCCACTGGATGAACACGGCGGCGGCTTCCCTGGAATGCCCCCTTTGGACGGTCAGCAGCCGGCGGCCCGGCGCTTGAGGGCCGCTATGCCCCATGGATCGGTAACTACTTATTCAAACGGCGCAAGGTGACTTTTCATGCCTACACTAACTGCTGAGATGATTCTGGTCATGATCATGATCGGGGTCGCGGTGTTTCTATTCATAGTGGAATGGGTGCGGGTGGATGTGGTGGCCATCTTGATGATGGTGACCCTGCCCCTGCTGCATCTGGTGACTCCCAAGGAGGCCTTCTCCGGCCTGTCCAGCAACGCGGTGGTGTCGATCATCGCGGTTATCATCATAGGGGCGGGCCTGGACAAGACCGGAGTGGTCAACCGGCTGGTGGGCCCTATCCTCAAGGTGGCGGGCAAGAGCCAGTCGCGCATCGTCATCTTCATCTCCCTGACCGTGGCGTTCATCTCCAGCTTCATGCAAAACATCGGGGCGGCCGCCCTGTTCTTGCCCGCGGTGCAGCGCATCAGCAAGAACCTCAAGATACCCATCGGCAAGCTACTTATGCCCATCGGCTTCTCGGCCATCCTGGGCGGCACGGTGACCCTGGTGGGCTCCAGCCCCCTGATCCTGCTCAACGACCTGATGGTGCCCTTCAAGCTAAAACCCTTCGGCCTGTTCGACGTGACCCCGGTGGGTTTGGCCCTGGTGGCCGCGGGCATCGCCTGCTTCGTGTTCTTCGGCCGTTTCATCCTGCCCGGCGGCGGCAAGAGCGACGAAAGCAGCCCCGCCGCCGAGGAACGCCAGGAGGAAAACCAGATCATCGACGAGTTGGGACGCCCCTGGGAGCTCACCACCCCCGAGGACTTCACCCACTACCGCGAGCCGGTGACCGTGGACGCCCTGCGCCGGCGCTACCTGGTCAACGTGGTGGGCATGGTGGAGCCGCCGGACTTCAAGGTGCTGGGCCCTGCCCCGGACCAGGAGATCCGCTCCGGGGTGGACCTGGTGGTCTACGGCCAGGAAAAGGACGTTCGCCGCATGGCCTCGGAAGAGGGCATGGAACTCAAGGAGGACCTGGAGCTGTTCAAGGGCGAGCTGGCCGACCACGCCAGCGGTACGGTGGAGGCGGTGGTGGCGCCGCGCTCCAACTTGGCGGGCAAGACCCTGAACCAGGTGGACCTGACCGAGCGCTTCCAGGTGACGCCTTTGGCGGTGTACCGTCAGGGAGTGGTCTACCGGGCCGAGTTGGGCGATCTTCCCCTCAGGGTGGGCGACGCCATCCTGTTGCACGGCACCTGGAAGCGCCTGGAGTTGTTGCACGATGAGGGCAGCCTGCTGTTCACCACCCCCCTGGACGCGGATCAACTCCGGCCGGAAAAGGCCATGTTCGCCGGCATCTGGCTGGCCGTGGCCCTGATCATGGTCATAGTTTTCAAGATACAGCTTTCGGTGTGCCTGATGACCGGCGCCCTGGGCATGATCCTCACCCGGGTTCTGTCCATCGACGAGGCCTACCAGGCCGTGGACTGGCGCACCGTGTTTTTGCTGGGCGGGCTCATCCCCCTGGGCATCGCCACCGAAAAGACCGGCACCGCCGCCTGGATCGCCCACACGGTGCTGAACGCCATCGGCACCGTGGAGTCCATCGTGCTCCTGGCGGTCATCGGCCTGCTGGCCACGGTGTTCACCCTGGTCATCTCCAACGTGGGGGCCACGGTGCTGTTGGTGCCGTTGGTGGTGAACATGGCCCTGGCCGCCCACACCGACCCGCGCCTGGCCGCGCTGGTGGTGGGCCTGGCCACCAGCAACTCCTTCATCCTGCCCACCCACCAAGTCAACGCGCTGTACATGGGGCCGGGCCGTTACCGAAGCGTGGATTTCATGAAAGCAGGCAGCGTGGTGAGCATCATCTTCCTGGTGGTGATGATAGCCATGCTCTACCTGTTCTACTAAAAGGAGGTCTTGACCTTGGCCATCATAACCATATCCCGCGGCTCCTACAGCAAGGGGCGAGAAGTGGCCGAAAAGGTGGCCCAGCGCATGGGCTATAAGGTGGTGAGCCGTGACGTGCTCCTGGAGGCCTCGGAGAAGTTTCACATTCCCGAAGTCAAGCTGGTGCGGGCCATTCACGACGCGCCCTCGGTGTTGGAGCGCTTCACCCACGGCAAGTACTGCTACCTGGCCTTTATCCGCGCCGCCCTCACCGAGCGGGCGGTGAAGGACGACCTGGTCTACCACGGTCTGGCCGGGCACCTGCTGCTCAAGGGCGTGCCCCACGTGCTCAAGGTGCGCATCATCGCCGACCTGGAGGCCCGGGTGGCCGCGGAGATGAAGCGCGAGAACCTGACCCAGAGCCAGGCCCGCGCACTGCTCATCAAGGACGACGCCGAGCGCCGCAAGTGGACCCAGAGCCTCTACGGCGCCGACCCCTGGGATGCCTCGCTCTACGACCTGGTGATCCACATCAACCAGCTCACCGTGGATGACGCGGTGGACTTCATCGTGCAGGCCGCCGGGCGCGAGTGCTTCAAGACCACGGCCGATGCCCAGCGGAAGATACAGGACCTGGCCCTGGCCTGTCGGGTGAAGGCCTCCCTGGCCGAAGAAGACTGCGTGGATATCGCGGTGACCAGCGAGTTCGGCAACGTGCTGGTCTACACCAAACAGGACGACCGCCGGGCCCACCGTCTGGAAGAAAAACTCAAGCCCCTGGTCAAGGGACTGCCGGAGATCAACCATTTGGAGCTGCGCCCCGGCCAGCCCTTCCCCCCGGAGGCTTGCTGATTAGCGGCCCCCCGCGGCCGCCGGAGAGGTATACGCTATGTCGTTGATAATCGTTTCAGCCGACGATTTCAAGCAGGGGGACGAGATCTCCCAAAAGGTGGCCGGCGCTTTGGGCTACCGCTATTTGGGCCGCGATTTGTTGCACTACGTGGCCACGGAGAACCATGTGAGCGAGGATGAGTTGGCCCGGGCCCTGGACGAGGCTCCCGGCCTGTTGACCCGCCGCGCCCGCCGCCAGCGGCTCCTCGGACTCATCGAGGCGGCCTGCCTCAACGTGCTGTTGGACGACAACGTGGTGTGCTTCGGTCTGGCGACCCACATGTACGTGCGCGCGGTGTCCCACGCCCTGAAGGTTCGCATCATCAATGAGCCGGAGCAGCGGGCCGCGGCATTGGCCGAGGCCGGGGGCCTGTCCGTGGACAAGGCCCGCAAGCAGGTGCTGCGCCAGACCAAGGAGGAGCGCCGCTGGTCCGAGGAGGTCTACAACCTGGACCAGACCGACGCCTCGCTCTATGACATGGTCATTAGCCTGGGCACCCTGGAGTTGGACAAGGCGGTGGAGATCATCAGCGACACGGTGGGCTACCGCAAGTTCCAACCCATGACTTATTCGCGCAAGCTGATGCAGGACAAGGCCCTGGCCGCGGGCGTGCGCCTAAAGCTCATGGAGCAATTCCCGGACATCCGGGTGGAGGCCAACGACGGCACGGTGGTGGTTTTCATCCAAAGCTTGAAAAAGGACCAGCGCAAGAAGCAGGAATTGGTGCGCCAGATCGCCGGCGAGCTGCCGGGAGTGCGCCATGTGGAGGTGCACATAATTCGGGACCTCGTCGGCCAGGCGGCCCAGAGCTCGCGCTGAACGCGGGCAGGTCCTTGACCGGCGGGCCCCTGGTGGGGCAACGTCATAGGAGGTGGATTGATGTCAGGTAATTTGCAGGTGCTATTGCTGGACGACGAGCCCATCGTGGGGCGGCGTCTCAAGCCCGCCCTGGCCAAGATAGGCTGCGAGGTCGACGTCTTCGAGGACCCCGAGTTGGCCTTGGCCAAGATGGCTCAAAAAGAGTACGACGTGGTGGTCACCGACATCCGCATGGACCAGATAGACGGCATGCAGGTGTTGGAGTTCGTGCGCGAGCGCTGGCCTCGCAGCAAGGTGATCATGATAACCGGCTACGCCATGATGTCCCTGGCCCGCGAGGCGATGGAAAAGGGCGCTTTCGATTTTATCGCCAAGCCCTTCAAGCCAGACGACCTGCGCCGGGTGATCGCCAAGGCGGCCCACGCCCTGGGCTCGGACATTGACTTCGAGGCGGTGGAGGTGGAAAAGGCCAATGGTTGAGAGCCCAGTCCAGGGCAACGGCCAGCCTATACCGGAGATGGCCCCGCAGGCCACGGAAGAGGCCGAGGTGCAGGGGCGCCTGGGGTTGGCCCGCGACGCGGAGCAGGCCCGCCGGGCCCTGCTCAACCGCCCCCGCTTCAGCGTGCGCTTGCAGATATTCCTGGGCAACGCCCTGGCCTTTCTCATCGCCATCGCCATCGCCATAGCCCTGGTGGCCAGCTTCCATCGCATGGAAAGCAAGATCCGTTTTCTGGAGATCGTCAACGACTACGTGATGGAGGTGGAGCAGGCCCGCCGTTTTGAGAAGAACTTCTTCCTCTACGGCACCAACCTGAGCGATGCCCAGGACAACGTCTTCAAGGCCGAAAACATCCTCAGCCGCAACGCTGAGGAACTGGCCGACATCATGGGCACGGGCTGGCGCGAGCAGATGCTGCCCAATCTGCACCGCTATCAGAAGCTGCTGGAAAAGCTGGGCCAACAGCCCCAGGGCGAGCAGGCCTTGAGCAAGCAGGAGCGCCTCCGGGTGCAGAGCCAGGTGCGCGCCCAGGGCCAGCAGATGGTCTCGGCCGCCTTGGGCCTGCTCAGCAAGGAAAAGGCGGCGCTCACCGAAGTGCTGACCCGTTCGCGGCAGTTGCTATTCTATTCGGTGGGCCTGCTGCTGCTGTGCATGGCCCTGAACGCCTATCTGCTGGGCAGCCGCATGCTCAGCTCCATAGGTCGCTTCGGCCAATACGCCAACCGCATCGCCTCGGGCGACTTCACCCCGCTCACCCCCACCCGGCGCTACCGCGACGAGTTCACCGAGCTGGCCCTGGCCATCAACAGCATGATCGAGGAGTTGGAAAAGCGCGAGGCGGTGCTGGTGCAGTCGCACAAGATGCGGGCGGTTGGCACCCTGACCGCCGGGGTGGCCCACGAGCTCAACAACCCCATGAACAACATCACCCTCACCGCCCACATGCTCCAGGAAGACTACGCCAACCTGGGCGACGAGGAGCGGCTGGAGATGATAGGCGACGTGGTGGGCGAGGCCTCGCGGGCCAAGAAGATCATCAGCAACCTGCTGGACTTCGCCCGGGAGAGCGGCAGCCAGCTGGAGCCCCTGGACCTGCCGGAGCTGCTGCGCGAAACCATCGCCCTGGCCAGCAACCAGATCAAGCTCTCGGGCATCAAGATTGACTTCCAGACCTCGGGCAACCTGCCTAGGGTGCATGGCGACAGCCAGCAGTTGCGCCAGGTGTTTTTGAACCTCATCCTCAACGCCATCGACGCCTCTTCCAAGGGAGGCCATATCCACGTGCTGGTGCTGCCCGCCGACGAGCCCAACTATCTGGCCGTGAAGGTTATGGACTCGGGCAGCGGTATCCCGGCCCACATCCTGCCCTCCATCTTCGACCCCTTCTTCACCACCAAGGGCAAGGGCAAGGGCACCGGCCTGGGGCTCAGCGTGTCCCAGGGCATCGTGGCCAAGCACGGCGGCCGCATCATGGTCAGCAGCCAGGAAGGCCAGGGCGCCACCTTCACCGTGGTGCTTCCCGTGACCACCATTCCCGCCGAGCTGGGCGCCAAGCAGTAGGCGAACCGGCCGTTCTTGTTGCCGAGCCCCGGCAAGGGCGTCTCCCGCCTCCAGCGCCGCCGGGCAAGAGGGCTTCCGGGGGATTGCTCCGGCCCCTTTCAATTGGGTGAACCAGGGTTATATTAAGGGTATGTCCCGCCGATGCCTCCGGCATCTGCGCCGCCCAAACCCGAGCAGGATGAGATCAGCAATGGCCGACTATGATGAGACCAAATACGAATGCCCCTGCGGCTACGTCTACGACCCGGCAGAGGGGGACTACGAGCACGGGGTAATGCCCGGCACCGCCTTCGGCGACCTGCCGGTGGACTGGGTATGTCCCCTGTGCGGCTCGGAGAAACAATACTTCGAGCCGGTGGACTAGCCGCCCCCAAATCCTTTGGGCTGCGACCTTGACCTTCTCGCAAAAAAAGCCAAGTTTTGCTGGGCCTTGCCCCGCATAAAAAGTAATATTGGCTTTCATTTTTGCGCGGGTGGCGGTGCGGGCCGGGGCCGCAGGCCTTCAGGCCGGTCGACCCGGCGCGGACCAAACCCATTTAGCGCGACTAAGACCAAGGAAAGCCGATGTACGACGCGATGGTGGTCGGGGCGGGTCTCTCCGGGTTGGTGATGGCTGAAAGGCTGTGCAGCCAACTCGGCTGGCGCTGCCTGCTCATCGACCGCAGGGAACACCTCGGGGGCAACTGCCATGACGCGCCGGACCCAAACGGCGTCTTGACCCATCTCTACGGTCCCCACTACTTCCGCACCAACACCCCGGAGTTGGTCAACTACCTGAGCAGGTTCACCGCCTGGCACCGGACCAGATACGCCGTCAGGTCCTTCACCGGCGGCCGCTACTGGAGTTTCCCCATAAACCTGAAGACCTTTGAGCAACTGTTGGGCAGGGAATCCAGCCAGGATGAGTTTAGCCGCTGGCTCGATGAGCACAAGCTGCCCATCACCGAGCCGCAAAACTCGGAAGAGGTGATGCTGGCTTCGGTGGGGGTGGAGTTCTACGAAAAGTTTTTCAAGGGCTACACCCAAAAGCAGTGGAACAAGGAGCCGCGAAGTCTGCATCCGTCGGTGTGCGGGCGCATACCTGTCCGGACCACGCGGGATGACGGCTATGTGGACGAAAGCTTTCAGGCCCTGCCCCAGGACGGCTACACGGCCATGTTCGAGCGCATGGTGGATACCTGCGGAGCCAACCTGGAAGTGAGGCTCGGCCTGGACTTTTGTCAGGCCAAGGATACGTTCAGCTACCGCCACCTGATCTACACCGGGCCCATAGACGAATACTTCCAGGTATGTTACGGCCGCCTGGAATACCGTTCCTTGCGCTTCGAGGTGGAGTCGCACAGCGCCCGAAGCCTGGCCCAGCAGGGCAAGAGCGGTTTTTGGCAGCCGTATCTTCAGGTGAACTACCCCAACTCGGAGCAGTACACCCGCATCGTGGAAATTAAGCACGCCACCAGCCAAAACACGCCGCACACCAATCTGGTTCGCGAGTATCCCCAGGATTACACCCAGGACAACGAGCCCTACTATCCCGTGCCCACCGACCGCAACCTGGCGCTCTACAAGAAATACGCCGCCCTTGCCGCCGAGGAAAAGGGGACAACTTTCCTGGGTCGCTTGGCGACCTATGCTTACCTGAACATGGACCAGGCCGTGGCCCTGGCGCTGGAAACCTTTAGTGCCAAGTTCTCCGCCCAACCCCAACAGCGCAAGCCCCGGCTCGCCTGACCTCCGCGTCGCGGTGCTCTGGAAAAACGTACGCCATGGACAAGCCCCTCAAGCCGCTGATCGTATACTTCGCGCCCTGGACCTATTGGGAGCGGGAAAACCGCAGCCAGCCCCTGGCCAGGGCCCTGGCCGAGCAGGGCCATCACGTGCTCTACGTGAACTACCCCTTGGGGCGGCGCTATCTCAGCCGGGTAAAGAGCCTGTTCGTTAGACGCCCCATTCGCCGGGTTCAACCGCGCCTGCACATGACCTTCGGAGGTCCGGTCCTGCCCACCTATTATTGGCGGGACATGCTTTACGTCCCGGCCGAGGGGCCTTCTTGGGGGCAAAAGGCCTTTGCCGAGTTTTTGGTCCGTATCGTGGGGCAGGAGCCATTTCGGGGGAGGGAGTTGATCGTCCTGTCCAGCCGTATGATCTCCCAGCCCTTCGTGCGCCGGGTGCGGCCCTCCCTGTACGCCATCGACATCGAGGACCCCTGGTCCCATTTCGGGGATGTATGGAAAACGTCCCGGCGGGAGCTGTTGCCGGCGCTCAAAAATTTCTGCCAAGAGGCGGACGTCGTTTTCGCCAACGGCCACCAGATAGCCGAGGTGGCCCAAAAGGATTTTTTGGGACGAGAGGCCCAAATACTGCTCAACGGGGTGGATCCCGGCAAATTCTCTCCCGACCCTTCCATTCCAAGGCCCCCGGATTATCCCCCCGGCCCCAGCATCCTGTTCTCCGGCACGGTGCACGAGCGGATCGACTTCGACCTTTTGGAGCCAGCCTTCAAGGCGTTCCCACAGGTCAACTTCGTCTTTCTGGGGGTGGTGTTTTCCCATTTCCAGGCCCAGACCAAAAAGCTGCACTCCCTTTACCCCAACGTCCATTTCCTGGGGCACCGCAAGGTGGAGGAGCTTTCCGCCTATTTGCAGCAGGCCGACCTGTTCATGATCCCTTCGCGCCTGGACGAGGCCTGGACCAGGGCCTTTCCCGCCAAGCTGTTCGAGTATTTCATCTTCGGCAAACAGACCATCTCAACCTTTGCCATCAAGGACATACCCCCGGAGTACCAGTTCGCGCTCAGGATTGCCCCGGACGCCGACAGTTTCATCCGCCATCTTGGGGAGGGCATCAAAGGCTGCCCGCGCGGCGAGCGCATCGCAGCCTACGGCCGGCAACAGGATTGGCGGGCGCGGGCGGCGCAATTGGCAAAGAGTCTGGGCCTCGCTTAACGCCACGTATGCTAAATTAGGCTTCCGTGGGTGGTTGGCCTGGGAGATTGGTTGCGGGCCATAACCAGCGGTGTTTGCATGCCCAACCCCGGAGTTAGGTGAGCGATGGCCATGCAGCCCATAAACGCCCCGCCGCTGTCGGCCGAGGCCTATGCCCACTGCTTCCTGACCTTTCGCAAGTACTCCACCGAGTGGCTGGGCATGCTCCAGTGGTGCCGGGATAGAATCGCCGACCTGTTGCCCCCCAGGCCGCGTTTGTGCGCCATGAGCGTGGGCGCGGGCAACGGCGATTTCGACTGGCGGCTGCTCCCCATGCTCAGGTCCCAGGCGGACCGCCTGGAATACGTCTTCGTGGAGCCCAGCGAGGCCATGTGCGCTCATCTGCGGGAACGCATGGCTTGCGCCCTTGGAGGGGGTTGCCTTCGACCTGGAGGTCTCCTGCTTCGAGACCTGCCGCTTGCAGCAGGCCTTCGACCTGGTGCTGCTCACCCCATTGCCTCTATTACATCCCGGACCGGGAGTCGGCCATACGCAACGCGGCCAGGCTGGCCGGTGATAAGGGGTCGGTGCTGATTTTCCACCAGACGCCGTTGGGCATCGACCAAGTTCAGCAAAAGTTCATCAAGAGGGTCAAGGGCACCGATCAGGAGATGTACACCAGCCGGGACATTCAAGAGATTCTGGGCCGCATCGATATCCCCTACCGCTTGGAGCAGGTCGAGAGCCATATAGATGTGTCAGAGTGCCTGCGGCCGGGCTCCGTGGAAGGCGAGGCCCTGCTGAGCTTTTTCCTGGAGTGCGATGTAAGGCATCTTGATCCGGGGCTCAAGCAAGAGGTGGTGGACTACATCCAGGGCCTGTCTATCCTTGACCACGGCAGAAGCATTTTGCACCACCCGGTGGCGGTTTTCGTGCTCGCCGGAGGGATGAGCGCGGCATAGCCGACGCGGATCGGTGATATGCTCTAAGCCAGTTTCGGGGCAACCTCAGCCTTGAGGAGCATTTCGTACATGCTTTTTAGGATCATCCGACTCCGGGAGCCGCCATCAATTGTGGCCTCAAATCCGTAGAGGCTATGATGGCCAACCATTCTCCCGCGAGGTGCCAGGAGCCTAGTGCCCAAATTGGATTGTTCTAGGCGGCAATCAGTTCGGAAAGGTAATCCGAGAGTTTCTCACGGTCCAAATATTGCTCGAGAACCGTGCTCTGCAACCCCCGCAACTCATCTTTGAAATTTTGAATGACCACCTGATTGTCGGTAGTGAAACCGGTCAACTTCCCCGTGCGACGGCCCTGAAAGCGGTGTGGCGCCAGGCGGGTGATCAGGAGCTTGTCGCTTTCCCCTGTCTCCGGCGAGGGCGTTTTCAGCACAAAGCTGAAGGTGGGGCAAGAGTTCATGAGGAACAGGTTCCAGTTTTCATAGCGGCCCAGAAAATCCCGCACGTTTTGCAGGTGCCTGACCCTCCACTGCCGCTCCACGGGGTCTGGGCAGCGGCTCAGGTAGTCTTCCAGGCAATCACGGCAGATGTAATTCTCCACCTTGTGGGCGGCCAAGTTGCGCTCCATGGTCCGCAGACGCTCCCGGCCGATGGCTTCCACCAATTCCCCATAGATGGTGTGCTGCTGTGCCAGCCGCCTTTCAGAATACAGGCGGTGCCCTTCGGCCCGTAGACACACCGTGGGTTCCGAGCTTACTACCACATGCCTGCCCGGAAGGCGCTCGGCCGAGAGCATCATCAAGTCCAGGGAGTAGCGGTCGCGCACCGGGAGCATGGCCGAGGTGATGGTCCCTTTTTCGGTGGTGGTCAGAAAGATGGGGATGTCCTGCAGGGACAAAGGGGCGCGGTCGAATATGTTGAGCATCTGGTCGGTTTCGCCCAGGTCAAGATTCAAGGCGACGGCCAGGGAGATCAGCTTGTCCCGAGCCACGTTGGCGATGACGCCCAACTCCAGGTCCCTGATGTAGGTGTTGGACAGACCGGAGATCACGGCCACCTGGTTGCGGGGCATGGGGCTGCCGGCCAACAACCCCTTTATGTACTCGGCGCTGGCTTGCTGTCGGTCAAACAAATTCCTGGAACTCCCCGCGCGTAATTGATTCTACATCCATAGTCCGCCTTGCCGTTTTTGTCAACATTATTCCCCATATTCCCTGTAGGGCTATTGTCAATAATGAGCCTTATAATTAATAACTTAAACTACTATATGCTATTATTTTAAATGCGTTTAAAATAATACGGTTGACATATTTAAAACCGATTTGCTAACAGTCTTTCCAGCCAGGCGGCAACCGGCGAAAGGGGCAGTCCCGATGCGGTTGCCGCCGTTCGCCCTGTCCCGCCCCATCAATCCGGGAGACGCAAAAGCCATGAAGGTTCTCTTTTCGGTGGAAGATCACATAGCCCACATCACCATCAATCGGCCCGCGGTGATGAACGCCATGGACCCGGAAACCTACCACCTGCTCTCGGAGGCTTGGTGCCGGGTGCGCGACGACCCGGCAATCTGGGCGGCGGTGGTCACCGGCGCCGGGGACAAGGCCTTCACCGCCGGGGCGGACCTGAAGACCACCATCCCCCGCCAGCCGGAGAAGTATGAGTTCTGGCAGACCCAGAAGGACCAGATTCTCAACCGTGGCCTGGAGGTGTGGAAACCCATCGTCGCCGCGGTCAACGGCTATTGCCTGGCCGGCGGCATGACCCTGCTGTTGGCCACCGACATCCGGGTGGCCTGCGAGGACGCGGTTTTCCAGATTCCCGAGGTCAAACGCGGCATCCTGCCGGCCAACGGCGGCACCCAGCGCATCGCCCGCCAGGTGCCCTACGCCATCGCCATGGAGATGGTGCTGTTGGGCCGCAAGCTCAGCGCCCAGGAGGCCCTGCAATATGGGCTGATAAACAAGATCGTGCCCCGGGAGCAGCTTATGGAAGCGGCCGACGAATATGCCCGCGCCTTGGCCCAGAGCCCGCCCCTTGCCCTGCAGGCCATCAAGGAATTGGTGGTGCGCTCCCAGAGCATGACCCTGGACGAAGGCATCCGCTTGGAGACCACCATCTTCGAACTGCTCAAGACCACCGAAGACGCCAAGGAAGGGCCCAAGGCCTTCGCCGAAAAGCTGGCCCCCAAATGGCAGGGCAAGTAGGGCTGGGCCAAAGGACAACGGGAGACATCCATGGCAGTGTTTGACAAGATCAAGGTCCTGGACATGAGCCACGCCCTGGCTGGCCCTTATTGCGGCATGCTCCTGGCCGATTTCGGGGCCCAGGTGGTCAAGGTGGAGCACCCCCACGGCGACCACTTTCGGCCTCTGTTGGGCGGGGCCTATCACGCCGCGGTCAATCGCAACAAGCGCGACATTTCCCTGGACCTGAAAAAGCCCGAGGCGGTGGCCGTGGTCAAAAAGCTCATGGCCCGCTCCGACGTGGTGATAGAGAGCTTCACGCCGGGCACCATGGACCGCCTGGGCCTGGGCTATGCGGCGGCCAGGGAAGCCAACCCGGCCGTTATCTACTGCTCCATCTCCGGCTATGGCCAGACCGGGCCATACAGCAGCCTGCCCGGCTACGACGTGGTGGCCCAGGCCATGTGCGGCATCATGATGTGCACCGGTCACCCGGACAGCCCGCCGGTTCGGGTGGGGGCTTCCTGGATAGACATGGGCGCGGGCATGTTCACCGCCCTGGCGGTGCTCCGGGCCTTGTTGGAGCGTCAGGAGACCGGCCAAGGCCGGCACGTGGACGTGAGTCTCATGGATACGGCCCTGTCTTGGATGTCGCCGCTCATCGTCCGCTATTCCATGAACGGTGACCTGCCCGTACGGGCGGGATCGGCCCTGGGGGCCTTTTCCCCGTACCAGGTGTTCAAGGCCCAAGACGGCTACCTGTTCATCGGCGCCTCCACCGAACGCTTCTGGCAGGCGCTTTGCGGCATCCTGGGCTTGGAGGAGTTGCAAGGCGATCCCCGTTTCGCCACCAACCAGGACCGGGTGCAAAACCGCCAGGAGTTGGTCGTTCTGATAGAGCAGGCCCTGGCCGGCCGGTTGCGCGAAGAGGTGGTGGAAAAAATGCGCCAGGCGGGCATACCCGGCGGGCCGGTGCTGGATGTGGGCCAGGTGCTGGACGACCCCCATGTGAAGGAGCGGGGCATCCTGCACAGTTGGGAGCACCCACAGTTTGGGCCGGTGACCCAGGTCAAGACGCCCATTGCCGTGGAGGGGCAGATGCCCGAACTCAAGACCCCCGCCCCGGCGGTGGGGCAGGACACCCGCCGAATTCTGTCCGAGCTGGGCTATCCGCCCGAGGAGATCGAGCGGATGCTGGCCTCGGGTGTCGCCGCCCAAACACAGCCGGGCGGACGGCATAAACCGTGAAGACCGGGAGTGACCGCCCATGAGGCCATTGCGTTCGCTTTTGTTCGTACCCGGGCACAAGCCGTCCTGGGTTGAAAAGGCCTGGCGGGTCCGGCCGGACGGCCTGATTCTGGACCTGGAGGACGCGGTCCCGGTCGGCGAAAAGGCTGCGGCTCGCCGGGAGGTGAGCACCATCCTGGAACAGGCCGACCCGCAACGCTATTTCTGCGTGCGCCTCAACAGCCTGGCCACGGGCATGACCCGTGAGGACCTGGAGGCCGTGGTCCACCCCAACCTGAGCGCCGTGATGCTGCCCAAAGTATACCGGGCCGAAGAGATGGCCGAGGTGGACCGGGTCCTGTCGCGCCTGGAGTCGGAGCGTGGCCTTCCGTCGGGCGGCATCGCCACGCCCTTGTTGCTGGAAACCGCCCAGGGCATGCGCGACGCCCATGACATCGCGGCCGCCAATTCCCGGGTGGACGCTATTTTGATGTCCGCCGGGCCTGGAGGGGACGCGGCCCGGGCCATCGGCTACCAGTGGAGCAAGCAGGGCACCGAGACCCTGTACCTGCGCTCCAAGCTGGTCCTGGATTCCCGGGCCGCCGGGGTCGTGCCCCTGATCAACTCCTGGTACGACGTGGCCGATCTGGAGGGCCTGGCCAAGGACGCGCGCCTGAACCGCAGCCTGGGCTACGCGGGCATGGCCTTGATACACCCCAGCCACGTTCCGGTGGTGAATCAGGCCTTCACGCCTACCGAGGAGGAGTTGGCTTTTTGCCGCGGCATGCTGGAGGCCTTTGAGGAGGCGGAGAAGCAGGGCCACGCGGCGGTGGTGTACGAGGGCGACATGGTCGACTACGCCATGGTCCAGACCGCGAAGGACATCTTGGATTTTGCCGAAAGTTTGAAGTGACTCGCTTGACAAGCCCCCGCCGAGCCAAGCTAAGCGGGCAAGGGCTTATCCAAAAATGGGGTTGTCTGCATAGGGAGGGAAAAATGAAAAGGTTTAGTCTTTTGACGATGGCGTTGCTGGCGATGGCCCTGGTTTTGGGCCCTGCCGGGTCGGCGCCGGCGGCGGATGCCGAATTCACCTTTGTCTTTGAGTCGGTTTACCCCAAGGGGCACATGCGCTTCCTGGTGGTTGACGACCTTCTGGACCGCATCGAGGCCAACTCCAAGGGCCGCATCAAGTTCGAGCGCCACTACGGCGGCGAGCCGGTGAGCAAAAAGGAGGCGCTCAACGCCCTGACCCGCGGGGCCATCGACATGCTGCTGGCCTACCCCACCTATTACGACGGCAAGATCGCCATAGGCGACTGGCAGCAACTGCCCTCCAACTTCAGGGGGTGGGAAGACTGTTGGGCCCTGGGCGTGAATGGCCGCGTGGCCCAGATCATGGAAGAGGTTTACAGCAAGCGCGGCCGGGTCAAGTACATCACCGCCACCCCGGTGGCGCCCTACAACTTCCAGGTGGCCAAGAAGGCCAACAAGATTAAAACCGAGGCCGACTTCAAGGGCATGAAGATCCGTAGCGCCGGCGGCTCGGCTTCCATCGCCATCAAGCTGCTGGGGGCCTCGCCGGTTATGACCATCGGCGGCGAGTATTACCAGGCCATGCAAAAGGGCGTGGTGGACGCGGGCCTCATGACCACCTACTCGCTCAAGCAGTACCGTTTGTGGGAGGTGGCCGATCAGGTGGTCAATCCCCCGCTCATCGGCTATGCCGCCGCCTTCGTGTGGATGAGCAACAAGGCCTGGGACAAGCTGCCCAAGGACCTGCAGGCCATGATCATCAAGACCGCCCGGGCCAAGGATCTGTGGCAAAAGTGGGTCAACATCTACGAGAAGGACCAGGACGGCCCCATCATCGCCGAGGCCAAGAAGCGCGGCGTGGAGTTCTACGTGCTGCCGCCCGACCAGGCCCAAAAGATGTATGAGGCCACCCAGCCCACCTGGGATTGGTACGTCAAGCAGTGCGAGAAGCAGGGGATGGGAGATCAGGCCAAGGAGGTCAGAAAGCTGATCCTGGACCGCTTCAACGCCAAAAAATAGCCCGGCCGTCCGGGGAGGATGCCTTGCGTCCTTCCCGGACCGCTTTTAGCGCCCAAAAGGCCGGCCCCGAGCGGCGGCAGCGCCTTGGCGCCAAAATGGAAGATCAAAATGAATCCAGATGCCAAATCGGACGGATTTGAGCGCTTCGTCAGAGGGGTGCAGTGGCTTTCCATGCAAAGCGGCTGGATCGCCGGCGGGTTGGCCGTGGTTATGATGCTGGCCCTGGTGCGCGAGGTGGCGGGGCGCTATTTCTTCAACGCCCCCACCGACTGGGCGGTGGATCTCAACGCATTCCTGCTCGTGGGCATGGTGTATTTCGGTTCCGCCTACACCACCTCCATAGACGGACACGTGCGGGCCGACTTTTTTTATGGCCGCCTGTCCGGAAGGCCCAAGGCCTGGCTGGACATAATCATCGACCTGATCTGCATCTACTACACCTCCATGCTGCTTTGGGAAGGGTGGTGGATGGCCTGGGAATCCCTGGTTTTCGAGGAAGTGTCCTCGGGTGGGGTGCGTTGGCCCTTGTTCCCCTTCCAGGTCCTGGTTCCCCTTGGCGCATTCATGGTGTGCACGCTGATGGTGGTGAGAATAATCTGCAACGTACGCTTCTTGTGCGGCAAGGGTGAGCCCTATGCCTGCGGCGGAGGGGGGCACTGATGGAGTGGTGGCATCTTCTACTGGTAATTTTATCGTGTCTGCTGCTGCTCATCTTCATGGGGGTGCCCATCGCCTTTAGCCTGGGAGCCCTTTCCTTGACCCTGGTGCTGGTTATGCTGGGGCCCAACCAGTTGATCATCTTCGCCACCACGGCTTTTGGGCAGATAGACAACTTCGCCCTCGCGGCCATACCCCTGTTCATATTCATGGCCGAGATAATTTTGCATTCCGGGGTAAGCTCGGACGCCTTTGACATGCTCTCCAAATGGACGGGCCGGGTGCCGGGCGGCCTGGCCGTGGCCTCCCAGCTCACCTGCACCATGTTCGCCTCGGTGTCCGGGGCCAGCACCGCCACCGCGGCCGCGGTGGGGCGCATCGCCGTTCCGGAAATGTTGGCGCGCAACTACGACAAGAAGCTGACTTGCGGTTCCATCGCCGCGGGCGGGGCCCTGGGCGCCCTCATCCCGCCCAGTATTTACATGATCATCTACGGCACCCTGGTGGAGGAGTCCATCGGCCAGTTGTTCATGGGCGGGGTGGTGCCGGGTTTGATGCTCAGCGGCATGTTCATCGTATACATAATGGTGCGCTGCTACTTCAAGCCGGAGCTGGCCCCCCGCCTGGAGGGCATCACCTGGCGGCAACGCTGGAGATCACTCTACAAGGTGTGGGCCATATTGTTCCTGGCCCTGGCCATGATCATTTCCATCTATTTGGGCATCGCCACCCCGGCCGAAATCGCGGGAGTGGGATGCTTCTTCGCAATGGCCATCGGCTTCGCATACCGCAGGCTTACCTGGCAGTCGATCAAGGGCGCCTTCATGAGCACCTGCCGCATCACCTGCTTTATCGGCTGGGTGCTGGTGGCGGCCTCCCTTTTCGGATTCGTGCTGTCCTACCTGCAACTCCCCCAGCAACTGGCTCAGTGGCTGGTGGATCTGGCGGCTTCACCTTACCTGGTCATCCTGGGCATCAACATCATCCTGATCTTCCTGGGCTGCATCATGGACCCGGCCGGCATCCTGTTGGTCACCATCCCCATCTTCGTGCCCATCATCAAGGCCCTGGGCTTCGACCCGGTGTGGTTCGGGGTCATGTTCGTGGTCAACACCGAACTGGCCCAGATCACTCCGCCCCTGGGGCTGAACCTGTACATCATCCGGGGAGTGGCGCCGGAGGGAGTCAGTTTGAAAGACATCTTGGTGGGTGCAGCGCCTTTCATGGTGCTGGACGCCATTGGCCTGGCCCTGGTGATAATCTTCCCGGCCATAATCCTTTGGCTGCCCTCGACCATGATGTAGAGCCGGGCTCCTCGGGAGAGCGTCATGAAAAACGTGATCAACCTGGGTGACCTGAGCGGGCTGCCCACCTTTGCGCCGCCCAAGCATTCGGGAACCCTGAATCATCGGCTGGCCCACAGCGGAAACGGGGCCACCCAACTGGCGATTTGGCATGGAACCCTGGAACCCGGCGGCGAGGCGGAAGAACACGTCCATGAAAAAATGGATCAGGCCTTTTACGTAATCGGCGGTCAATGCCGGTTCTGGTTGGACGGGGAGGAGCACCGTTTGGCCCAGGGAGGCTTTGTGTTCGTGCCCATGGGAGCGCCGCACCGAATCCTGGCCAGCGGCGCGGACGCGCTCAAATTGCTGGTGATAATCGCGCCCCCGCCAGAGGAGAACCCCGCCGGGCCCAAGTGATCATCAACCAAAAGCCACCGGTTTAAGCCGGGACAGGCGCACGTAACGTAAACGAGGGGTCGGCTCACAAGAGTCGGCCCCTCGTATTTTGTGAAGCTGATGCCGACGACACGGTTGAGGCGATACCCGGCTGGGGGCGGGGCCCCTGAGACGGGTTTGCGCCTTCGACGAGAAGGGACTCCCAAGCCAACAGAACGGCGGCAATCAATTCAAGAGAGGCGGCTCGACACAAAGGGGCACGCCGTTGCCTCAGGTTGCCCCCGCAGGGCCGAAGGGCAGACGGATGGTTACCATGAGCCCGCGGTCGGGCCGGTTTTGCGCCTTTATCGTGCCGCCATGGGCCTGGGCCGCCTTTTGGGCGATGGCCAGCCCCAGGCCAAACCCTTGCCCATCCACCGAGCTGTGCCCCTGCACGAACGGCTCGAAAAAGGTGTCCAGCGCCTTGGGCTCCATGCCCGGACCATCGTCAGAAACCTTGATGAGAAAGTGCTTGTCCGACCACTGGGGGCTGACTTCGATTCGCACCGTTTGCCCGGGAGCCGAATGGCGCATGGCGTTGCGCACGACGTTTTCCAGGGCCCGGCGCAGCAGTTCAGCGTTGCCCTTGACCGTGGGATGTTCCCGGCCGGGCGTCTCCCCCAGGTCGGTTTCCACCTTGACCCCGGAAGATTGGGCCTCGAACTGGGCGTCCTTGGCTACGGTCATGGCCAGGCTGGCCAGGTCGAAATAGTCATCCAATTGCTGGCTGCCGGATTCGGCTCGGGCCAGGGTGAGCACCTCACCCACCATTTTATCCAGACGCTTGCTCTCCAACTCGATGCGTTTCAAGGTGGACTCCACCCTGAGCGGGTCCTGGCGGGCCAGGCCAACCGCCAGGTGGATTCGGGCCAGGGGGGAGCGCAACTCGTGGGAAACCACGTGCAGCATGCGCTCCCGGGAGGCTATGAGCTGTTGCAGGCGCTCGGCCATGGAGTCGAAGTCACCGGCCAAGTCGGCCAACTCGTCGCGGCGGCGGCTCATGTGCGCCTTGAGCCTTACGCCCAGGCGGCCCTGGGCCAACTCCGCGAAGCCGTCGCGCAGGCGGCGGATGGGCTTGGTGAGATACCAAGCCAACACCGCGCTGAATATCAGGCCGCCGATAATGCCCAAAATGACCAGGTGAATGGGAATGTTAAAGGGGCCGGGCGGGCGGTACTGGTCCCGCAAGCCGCTGGGGTCATAGCTCAGGCGGTAAGCGGCGCCGTCCGGGGCGGTGACCGTGGCTACCAGGGGCGCTAGGGCGTGGCGGACCCCCGGCTTTGCGGGGGAGGCGTCCTGGGTCTGGCCGGCCGGGCTCACCGTGAGCCACCCTCGCTCCTCGGCGGGCCAGGCGGCCATCACCGCGCGCAGGGAGTCGATGCCCTCGCGCCGCAACACGGCCTGGGCGGTGGCCATCTGCTGACGGGCGAAGCGCTCGGCCACCTTCACATCCAGAGGCTTGTGGGAACCGCCGTACAAGGCGAAGACCATCCAGACCCCCTCGATGATGATCATGAGAGTGAGCCAGAACAAAAAAAGGATTTTCCAGAACAGGCGCGAGCGCATGGTTAGTTCCCCTTCAGCCGGTAGCCCACTCCACGCACCGTTTCTATCTCCACGGCCTCGCCGGCCAAGGCGAAGAGCTTTTGACGCAGATTGCTCACATGCACGTCCACCGAGCGGTCGTAGGGTTCGCGGGGGCGCCCCAGGGACTTTTCCGAAAGCTCGTCCTTGGAGAGCACCCGGTCGCTGCCGCGCATCAGGGCTTCCAGGAGATTGAACTCGGTAGCAGTGAGGTCCAGGGGCTCGTCCCCCCATTGGGCTCGTCGTTGGGCGGGCACCAGGCGCAAGCCGCCGAGCACCAGGACCTGGGCCCGGCCGGGAGTGGCGCTGCCCTCGGTGCGGCGCAGCACCGCCCGCAGGCGAGCCACCAACTCGCGTGGATAGCAGGGCTTGGGCACGTAGTCGTCCGCCCCCATCTCCAGGCCCACGATGCGGTCCACGTGGTCGCCCTTGGCGGTGAGCATGATTACGGGGATGCCGCTGGTCTGGCGTATTCGGCGCAGCGCTTCAACCCCGTTGAGCAGGGGCAGCATCACGTCCAGAATCACCACATCATGGTCGCCGCTCATGGCGGCCTCCACTCCGTCCTCGCCGTTGGACACCACCATGGTTGAAAAGCCCTCGGCTCCTAGATACTCGGTGAGCATGGAGCCCAATTCCGCGTCGTCGTCTATCAACAGGACGCGAATTTTGTCTGATGGGTTGGGTTTGCCCACGGCTTTTGCCTCCGCATAAGTACCGCTCCGGTGTAGGGCCGCCGCCTGGGACAGGGGCGTAGAACCGCCATACCGGGCTGAACTTGGCTAAAAATACCTCCCCATTTTGGAGAGTTCTAGCCCTCTCCCGGGCGAAGCGACCGCTTTTACACAATCTTTACACATCCCTGGCGATCCCATGACCGAAATTGCCGCTGGGGGTGGCTATATTTTCATCGACGGGTATCACGATGCGTGTTGGCCCGGCGGTCCGAATGGGCAAGGAGCCAAAGTAAGCATGAATCAGCAAGCGGAATGAGCATGAAAAAATCCTCATCAAAAAGGGTGCGCTGGCTATTAGTCGCCGCGGCGGTGATCGTGGCCGGGTTGGGGGCGAAACTGTGGTTTTTTTCCGAATCAGAGGCCCCGTCGTTCCTCACCGCCCAGGCGGTGCGCGCGGACATGGAAGATACGGTGCTGGCCACCGGCGAGCTGAAGGCCTTTCAGTTGGTGAGCGTGGGCTCCCGGGCCACCGGCCAGGTCAAGTCCCTCAAGGTGGCCCTGGGCGACAAGGTGCAAAAAGGGCAGCTCATCGCCGAGATCGACTCCCTGACCCAGCAGAACGACCTCAAGACCGCCCAGGCATCCCAGCGCAACTACGAGGCCCAGTTGCGCGGCAAGCAGGCCACCCTGCGCCAGGCCGAGGCCGCCCTGGAGCGCAGCAAGAAAATGCTGGCCAGGGACGCGGGTTCGCGTCAGGACTATGAAGACGCCCTGGCCGCCCGGGACGTTGCCAAGGAGGCCATCGCCGCCCTGAAGGCCCAGATCGAGGAGGCCAAGGTTAACGTGGCCAACGCCGAGGTCAACCTGGGCTACACCAAGATCACCGCGCCCATGGACGGTGTGGTGGTGTCCATCATCACCAAGCAGGGCCAGACGGTCAACGCCAGCCAGTCGGCCCCCACCATCGTCATGCTGGCCCAGCTGGACACCATGATCGTGGAGGCCGAAATCTCCGAGGCCGACGTGGTCAGGGTCAAGCCCGGCCAGAAGGTCTACTTCACCATCCTGGGCGAGCCGGACCACCGCTACCAGGCCACCCTGCGGGCCATCAATCCGGCCCCGGAGTCGGTGAAGAACGAGGACTCCAACTCCTCCTCCAGTTCCAGCAGCGGCAGCAGCTCGTCCTCCTCCTCCAGCTCGGCCATTTACTACTACGGTCTGTTCGACGTGCCCAACCCGGACCACAAGCTGCGCATCTACATGACCGCGCAGTGCACCATCGTGCTCAACGAGGCCAAGAACGCGGTGTCCATCCCCTCCACCGCCTTGGGCAAAAAGGACGCCAAGGGCCGCTACGCGGTCCAGGTGCTGAAAAGCGACGGCAAGCCGGAGCAGAGATGGGTGACGGTGGGCATCAACGACAGCGCCAAGGCCCAGATCACCCAGGGCATCGAGCCCGGTGAGCGGGTGGTGGTGGGCCAGGCCCTTGCTGCATCCAGCGAGAGCGAAAGTTCCCGCGGCCGCCGTCCCCCCATGGGGCTGTAGCCATGAGCGACACGCCGCTGATAGAACTCAAGGGGGTCTTTCGGGAGTACCCTTCCGGCGACGACATGGTCGCGGTGCTTAGGAACATCGACCTGACCATAGAGCCGGGCGAGATGGTGGCCATTATCGGGACTTCCGGATCGGGCAAGTCCACCCTGATGAACATCCTGGGCTGCCTGGACCGGCCCACCCAGGGCGTCTACTTGTTTGAGGGCCGTGACACCGGCGCTCTGGACGGCGACGAACTGGCCCGCCTTCGCCGCGAACACTTTGGTTTCATCTTCCAGCGCTACCACTTGCTCAGCGACCTCACCGCCGTGGGCAACGTGGAGATACCGGCCATATACGCCGGTCGTGAGCGCGGCCAGCGCCGCGAACGGGGCAAGTCCCTGCTGCGCCGCCTGGGGCTGGCCGACCGCTTCAACTACCGGCCCGGCCAGCTCTCCGGCGGCCAGCAGCAGCGGGTGAGCATAGCCCGGGCCCTGATGAACGGCGGCCACATGATCCTGGCCGACGAACCCACGGGAGCCCTGGACCGGCGCAGCGGCCTGGAGATGATGGCCCTGTTGGAAGAGCTGCACGCCGAGGGGCACACCGTGGTGATCGTGACCCACGACTCCCAGGTGGCGGCCCATGCCCAGAGAATCATCGAACTAAGCGACGGGAAGATCATCTCCGATAAGCCGGCGGAAAACGCCAGGCCTTCCTCGCCGCACGCTCACAAGGTGACTCCCGCGCCGCTCAAGAAGGGCGCGCACGCCTGGCGCTCCATGGGGGACCAGTTCACCGAGGCCATGCGCATGGCGCTTTTGGCCATGGCCACACACCGCCTGCGCACCTTTCTGACCATGTTGGGCATCATCATCGGCATCGCCTCGGTGGTTTCGGTGGTGGCCCTGGGCGAGGGCTCGCGCCAGCGCATCCTCAAGGACATCAGCTCCATCGGCACCAACACCATCGAGGTGTTTCCGGGCAAGGACTTCGGAGACGAGCGTAGCGGAAAAATCGAAACCCTGGTGCCGCACGATGCGGACGCCTTGGAAGCGCAACCCTACGTGGACAGCGTGACCGCCAAGCTGTCCAAGACCGCCAGCCTGCGTTACCGCAACCTGTCGCTGTCCGGCTCCATCCAAGGGGTGGGGGACCAATACTTTCGAGTGCGGGGTTACGAGTTGGCCATGGGGCGGTTTTTCGACCGGGCCGACGTGCAGAAATTGGCCCAGGACGTGGTGATCGACTATAACACCCTTAAGAAGCTGTTTGGCCTGGACGCCAATCCAGTGGGCAAGGTCATTATTTTGGGCACCGTGCCCGCCCGGGTGGTGGGGGTCACCAAGGAGAAGCAGTCCGCCTTTGGCAACAGCGAGAATCTCCAGGTATGGGTTCCCTACACCACGGCCATGTGGCGGGTGATCGGCCAGAGCTACCTTAGCTCCATCAACGTGCGAGTCCATGAGCAAGTGGATACAGACGCGGCCGAGCAGAGCATCATCAAACTGATGACCATGCGGCACGGGCGCAAGGACTTCTTCACTCTCAACACCGACGCCATCCGCCAGACCATAGAGCAGACCACGGCCACCATGCGTTTGCTCATCTCCATGATCGCCCTCATCTCCCTGGTGGTGGGAGGCATCGGGGTGATGAACATCATGCTGGTGTCGGTGACCGAGCGCACCCGGGAGATCGGAGTGCGCATGGCGGTGGGCGCGCGGCGCGGGGACATCATGCGCCAGTTTTTGGTGGAAGCGGTGCTGGTGTGCCTGTGCGGCGGGGTGCTGGGGGTGCTGCTGGCCCTGTTGGTGGGGGTGGTGTTCTCCTGGGTGGGAAGCAGCTTCAGCATGATCTATTCCACCGCGTCCATCGTGGCGGCCTTTGCCTGCGCCACCATGGTGGGAGTGGTGTTCGGCTACCTGCCGGCCAAGAATGCGGCCCAACTTGACCCGGTGGAGGCTTTGGCGCGGGAATGAAAATGAAATCACGCATACTTCGTTTGACGGCCCTGCTGCTTTTGATATCGCTTTTGGCTGGCTGCGGCGCGGCCACGACTTCGCCATACCAGCGGCCGGAGCTGAACATGCCCGGGGCGTGGCAAGGCGACAAGGCGGACGAGGCCGGGCAAAAGGACGCCAGCGCCGCCGCCAAGAGCAAAAACGCCGAGGTCTTGCAAGGCCTCAGCCCCGAGTCTCTGGCCACGCGGGCCTTGGGGTTCCATGAACCTGAGCTGGGGCGTTTGCTGGCCGCGGTTATGGAGCGCAACAACGACCTGGCCGCGGCGGCCTATACCGTGCGCCAGGCCCGGCTCACCGCGGGCCTGAAGGCTGATGCCCTCATGCCCACGGCCAGTGCTGAGATCAACGGAGAGTACAGCAAGAAACTGGACAAGTCCGGCAGCGACGTTTCCCACTCGGTCAGCGGCAGCTTGGCTTACGAGGTGGATTTGTGGGGGAAGCTGGCCAAGGAGCGGGACATGGCCACCTGGGAGGCGGATGCCACCGAGGAGGACCTCAGAGCCACGGCCCTGTCTCTTATCGGCACCACGGCGGAGCTGTATTTCAACATCGCCTACCTGAACGAAAGCATCGCCTTGGGACAGGCCAGCATAACCCGCGGCGTCAAAACCCTGGACCTGGCCCAGGTGCGCTACGGCGTGGGGGCTGACAACAGCTTGGACGTGCTCCAGGCCAAGCGCGACCTGGCCAAGCTGCGGGCCAACCAGGAAGACTTGCTGCGCCAACTGGCCGTAAAACGCACCGCCCTGGCCGTGCTGTTGGATGGGCCGCCCGAGGGGGTGCTCACCGACCCCAAAAACTTGCCGCGTGGCACTCTGCCCACGGTGCAGGAGGGCTTGCCCGCCGAGGTCCTGGGACGGCGTCCCGACCTGAGGGCCGCGGAGATAAGGCTGCGCAAGGCGCTGCTCAACGTGGACGTGAAACGCGTCAGCTATTATCCGACCTTCACGCTCACCGGCACCCTGGGCTCCACCAGCTCGGCCTTGGTCGAGGTGGTGCAGAACCCGGTGGCCGCCTTGTTGGCTGGCGTCACCTTGCCTTTCCTGCAATGGAACGAAATGAAGCTCAACATCAAGCTGGCCAAGGCCGAGTACGAGCAATCGGTGGTGGAGTTTCGCCAGGCACTTTACGAGGCGCTCAAAGAGGTGGAGGACGCCCTGTCCTCCCGCCAATACTACGCCGCCCAGGGCGCCAAGCTGGCCGAGGCCTTGGATTCCGCCACCAAGGTGGAGAGACTATATGAGGACCGTTACCGCCTGGGCGCGGACACCATGCAGAACTGGCTGGACGCCCAGGAAAGCCGCCAGGACACGGAAACCTCCCTGCTGGCTAATCGGCTCAATCGCCTGATCAACTATGTGACCCTGTATCAGGCTTTGGGTGGCGAGCCCATCAAGCCCGTAAAGCAGGCGAAGTCCACTAAAACAATCACCCCGAGCCCTGGCCTGGTGGCCAGCACCAATTTACGTAGCTCCGCAACTCATTGATCCTTTGCGTGAATTAAGGTGCGTATCCGGTAACGCCGTCAGGCCGGGCTCGAGGGTGATTTCCACGGCCACGAGATTTATATCGCCATGCGTTTATATCGTGAAGTCCAGCCCGATAGTTAAACAGACCCTGCACCGTAACTGGGCTGCGTCTAAAAGTCATTTGAGTGGCTTTGTCCCATGACTCGGCTCCGAGGATGCAAATCAGGAAACATCCTTAACCAAAAAAAAGAGGGCGCAGCCATGTGGCTGAGCCCTCTTGATATTGTGAACCTTGTAGCCAAAAATTTACAGGATGGCCTGAAAAACTTAAGGCTTGCGGTTTATTAGTAAGAGATATCAAATAGTTGAGGCCTAGGGTCTGTCGCAAGGGCTCTGCCATCAGACAGTCATGCCCACTAGTCCACTCAGAAATTTTCTTGTGAATGATTCCCGATTCGCTTGACAGGTATCCGACTAGGTGTTACGTATTCTAAACTTTAGTGAACTAAATAATTATCTCGGTTTTCTCAAGCGAACAGCCTCGCTTGGCCGGGATAAGTGAGTTTAGATGTCCACTGACGAAAACATCCTGCGCTCTATCCGGCGCATAATCCGGGCAACCGACCTGCACAGCCGCCGCCTGGCCAGCGAACATCGATTGACCACGCCTCAGTTGCTGTGCCTGCGTCTGTTGGCCCAGGAGGGACCCCTGACCCCTGGGGCGGTGGCCAAAGAGATGTATTTGAGCCAGGCCACGGTGACCGGAATTTTGGACCGTCTTGAAAAGCGTCGCTTGGTGGAACGCAGGCGCGACCAGGCGGATCGCCGGAAGGTGAGTCTTCACTTAACCCAAGAAGGCATTACCGCAGTCAAGCAGGCGCCCCTGCCCCTGCATGAACGCTTCGCTTCCCGGTTGGAAGCCTTGACCGCCGCCGAGAGGGACGAGATCGAGCGAGTGTTGGACAAGGTGGTGGAATTGATGGAAGCCCAAGAGGTTGACGCCGCGCCCTTGATCGCCCCCGGCGATCTGGGAGCCTCGGCGAAGACAGGCCAAGACAAAGACGAATCAGAACCGAACTAGCCCCCATTTTACTATGATGCTCAACCAACCCACATTCTCCTCCTGCTCTCAAGGCCGCCCTGGCGACAAAGTCTTTAGAGGCTGCTACTCCTGGCGTCACACCTGGCAAGGCTGCACCTATCTAATCATCGACTGACAACCCTGTTCTCATTTCACAGGCGACCCTTTTTAAGGGTCGCCAGGTCTATTTGGTTTTGGAAAAACGACGATGCGCTATCGGAGAAATTTGGCTGCTGAGAAGCCATACATAGAAATATTGAGCTAGTTGCCGGCCAACAACGGCGGCAGCGAAGAAGTAAACCGAGTATTCGCAGACCGGTGAGCAGGACGGCGCGGATTAACTTACACAGACAAGAGGAACCATGACGGAAAAAATCAGAGTCGAAGGACTTTACAAGATTTTCGGTCCGAACCCTCGAGAAGGTCTGCGCCTTTGCCGGGAAGGCCTATCCAAAGAGGAAATTCAGGAAAAGACCGGGCTCACCGTAGGCGTGCAAGACGCCAACTTCAGCATCAACGAGGGTGAGATTTTCGTGATCATGGGTCTTTCCGGATCGGGAAAGTCCACCATCGTGCGCATGTTCAACCGGCTCATACCCCCCACCGCGGGCAAGGTGATCGCCGATGGCGCGGACGTGACCGCGATGCGTCAGGACGAGCTGGTGCAATTTCGCCTGCACAACATGAGCATGGTTTTCCAGTCGTTTGCCTTGATGCCCCACATGACGGTCCTGGAAAACGCGTCCTTCGGCCTGGAGTTGGCCGGTGTGGGCAAGAAAAAGCGCCACGCACGCGCCATGCAAGCCCTGGAGCAGGTGGGGCTTGCCGGCTGGGAAGATTCCTTTCCAAAGCAGCTGAGCGGCGGCATGCAGCAAAGAGTGGGGCTGGCCCGCGGCCTGGCCGTGGACCCCGCCATCTTGCTCATGGACGAAGCATTCAGCGCCTTGGACCCTTTGATCCGCACCGAGATGCAAGACGAGTTGCTGCGTCTTCAGGAAAAAGATCAGCGGACCATCATCTTCATCAGCCACGACCTGGACGAGGCGTTTCGCATCGGAGACCGCATCGCCATCATGGAAGGCGGCCGTGTGATCCAGGTGGGCACGCCCGAGGAAATTCTTCAGCACCCCGCCGACGATTACGTAAGGGCCTTTTTCCGGGGGGTGGACCCCACCAACGTCATTTCGGTGGGGGATATCGTGCGCGACTCCTATCCCACCATCATCCAGACCAAGAAGGGCAGTTTGCGCACGAGCCACGAATACCTGAGCCAGCACGAACGCGACTACGGTTATGTGCTCAACGCCGACCGCAAGTATCTGGGGACAGTTTCGACCTCTTCCCTGGCCCGTGCCATCGAAGAGGGCAGCCCCGACAGTCCACTGCAACAGGCTTTCATCAAAGACGCCGCCACAGTGCAAGTTGACGCCACCATGCAGGAGGTGCTTCCCCTGGTGGCCTCCCACGACTGGCCGGTTCCGGTGGTGGACGAAAACAACAACTACAAGGGCGTGGTCACCAAATACCGCTTCCTCAAGACCTTGCACCGTTCCGAGGAAGCAGCCGCCTGATATCCGGAGATGAGCAGAATGTTCGAAGAACAAGTCATACCGTTGGACGCCTGGGTCTCCCAGATCGTGGACTGGCTGGTGAACAACTACCGGGATTTCTTCCAAACCATCAAATGGCCGGTGGAGCAAACCTTAATAGGCTTTGACCAGGGGCTCAACGCTCTGCCCCCCTGGCTGGTGATCTTGGCCTTCGCCTATGTGGCCTGGCGCTTTTCGGGGGTGTGGTTGGCCCTGTTCACTGCGGCCAGCCTGGTGTTCATAGGCCTGCTTGGGCTTTGGGAGGACACCATGACCACCCTGGCCATGGTGGTTTCGGCGGTCATTTTCTGCGCCGCCGTCGGGCTTCCCCTGGGCATCATGGCCGCCCGTAGCGACAGGTTCGACACATACCTGAGGCCCATCCTGGACGCCATGCAAACCACGCCCGCGTTCGTATATCTGGTGCCCATCGTCATGTTGTTTTCAGTGGGCAACGTGGCCGGCGTGCTGGCGACCATCATATTCGCTCTGCCGCCGATCATTCGTCTGACCAACCTGGGCATCCGCCAGGTGCCCCAGGAACTGGTGGAGGCGGGACAGGCCTTCGGGGGCACCCGCTGGCAAGTTTTGCGCAAGGTGCAGGTGCCCATCGCCCTGCCCACCATTCTGGCCGGGCTCAACCAGACCATCATGATGGCCCTTTCCATGGTGGTCATAGCCGCGCTTATCGGGGCCGGTGGGCTGGGCTCCCCGGTGGTCCTAGGGCTCAACACCCTGGACATCGGCCGGGCGGTCATCGGCGGCATCGGCATCGTTTTCATGGCCATGGTCCTGGACCGGATAACCCAATCAATGGCCAACCGGAATCAACCTTAAGCCTAGGGGCAAACCCTTACTGATCATCAATACGATTCGCCGGGCAGGGGACCCCTGCCAGGCGGCATATCCACGAGGAGGATTCATGCGTTTTGCGAGAATGACCCTAATGCTTGTCCTGGCCCTTTCCCTGCTGGCCGCCATGCCCGCCATGGCCGGCGACAAACCGGGCAAGGGCGTGACCCTTAAACCGGCCCGCGCCACCTGGAACACCGGCTTCTTCCAGGAGGCCCTGGTGCGCCGCGCCCTTACCGAACTCGGCTACGAAGTAAAAAAGCCCAAGGACTTGGCCAACCCCATCTTTTACAAGTCAGTGTCCCTGGGCGACGTGGACTACTGGACCAATGGCTGGTTCCCCATGCACAACGCCCAGATGCCCAAGGACTGGCAAAAAACCGTGGCCAAGGTCGGCTATGTTGTGAAGGCCGGCGGCCTGCAGGGTTACCTGGTTTCCAAAAAGGCCGCGGAAGAATTAAGCATCAAATCCCTGGACGACTTCAAACGCCCCGAGGTGGTCGCGGCCTTTGACGCCAACGGCGACGGCAAGGCCGATCTGACCGCGTGTCCTCCCGGCTGGGGCTGCGAAAAAGCGATCAGGTTCCACCTGGATACCTACAAGCTCAGGAAGTACATCAAGCCCATCAAGGCCTCCTACGCCGCCGGCATGGCCGCCGCCATGGGCCGCTACAAAAACGGCAAGCCCATTTTCTTCTACACCTGGACCCCCAACTGGACCGTGTACATGCTCAAGCCGGGCAAGGACGTGGTGTGGATCAACGTGCCCAAGATCGTGCCCAGCGAGGCCCAGAAGGACGCGGTGGACCGCATGACCGTCTCCGGCATCAAGGGCGCGGTCAGCGACCCGGTCAAGCTGGGCTTCGTGGCCAGCGACATCCGCATCGTGGCCAACAAGAAATTCCGGTTCATCCGACTAAAGCGTACCGAGTTTGATGGATGGCTTTTATCTTGAGTTTGAAGAAGTCCATGTCCCTGAAGCCATATGCTTGCCGTTTCATGGTTTTGATCTTGTTGTTGGTCCCCTCGAGGGGTCCAGTGGAGAT
>JAHIQI010000012.1 GCA_018902755.1 Pseudomonadota bacterium
CCATATCGGCGAATCCGCCCTTTTTGTCGAAACGATTGGCCAAAACGTCCCTCCCAGATCAATCTTTTCCACATATTAATAAATTATAACAATAAGTTAAACCATTAAATCCCCGTGCACTCCGTGCAGCACTCTCCATTTAACATTTTTCCGTAATCTCTTAGACCGCATTTCAACGGCCTCCTTCCAAGCCTCCAGGTTGCGGGTCTCCCGCCCGCCGTCCATGGGGCTACCACCACCTGACGCTTCAACCACTTCTGATAGATGGTGGCAGATGGCAAGACTTCAGCGTCCATTGGCCTTTAAGGGTCGAGGCGCTGCCGTCGCGTTGGTGGACTGTACGACCCTCGTGCTTCATCGCAGCATGCTCTCCGCCAAGAATTTTTGCCCAAAAATTTAATGAGAAATGGCGTTCTCTATATAATAACTTTGAGACCCTGCTGCACGGCGCGGAGGCAACTTTATGTCAGACGGGTATCAGCACCACATCTTGTATATGCTAACTCCCCAGTGTTCAACATGAAGTATGCGATTCCATTTTTTGCTAGCTTATTAAATATAAAGAGGCTATATTTAATAAAAGGAGATTGAGGGTATTTATGGCTAGGCCATTTAAAACTCCAGCGCCCCCTGAACAGGTAGAACGCTTACGCGTCAATGCCTCACGCCTTGGTCTGACCGCTAGCGACCTCGCCCGCCTGGGCGGCCTAGCGCCGGTGACTGTCTGCCAGTACTTCGATGGCCGGTTAAGTTGCCCTCTGGATCGGGCGGAACAGCTTGAAAAGGCTCTTTTGGAATATGTTGACGAGACTGCCACGACAGTTCAGCTGGTCAAGGCCGACCTCATCCGGCAAACCACTTGGTCAACCCAGCCGAAGGAAGCTCGGGCGCTGGGGAAGAAGGGCGGGAAGTGATGGTACGGCGGGTCGAAAATGAAGAGGCACGGGCCTTGAAGTTTGCCTTATTCCCCCGCGTGTCCACAGAGGCACAGAAGCGGGAGGGCGAGAGTCTCCAGGTCCAGCGGGAGCAGTTGAAAAGTGCGGTGGGACACCTAGGCGGTGAGATCGTGGCATGGTTTGGGGGTCAGGAACACGCTACGGCTGGCTGGGACCGAGCCCAGTTTAGTGCCCTGCTGGTAGCCGCTGAGCGAGGTGAATTCGATGCCGTGATGGTCACCGACCTGTCGCGCTGGTCGCGGGACAACGCACGTTCCAAAAAAGAGCTGGTGCTGTTGCGCAAGGTAGGGGTCCGGTTCTTCATGCTTGGGACCGAATTTGATCTAAACGACAGCTTTGATCGCTTTATGATCGGTGCCACCACCGAAATGAACGAATTTTTTGCATCTGAGCAATCGAAGAAGGCGACCCTCAGCCGCATCGAGCGAGCTAAACGCGGCGAGTGGACTGTTGGCAACCCACCACCGGGGCGCTCCTATGACAAGAAGAATAAGAGGTGGGTCGTCGACGAGAAGTTCAAATGGATTGTGGAGCAGATGGCAGAGGATTACCTGGGGAACGACATTGGGTTTGCGAAACTTGGCAGGAAGCACGACTTCGGCAGTCCCCATCGTACTCATAAGGTCATGGTGAAGTGCGCCGGCTCCCGATTTGAACAGCGGTTCCGGCTCGAATCCGCCGGGATTGATAAGGTTGTCGTCACTGAAGTGCCGCGCTTGCTAAGTGACGAGGTCATAGAGCGTATCCGGTGGAAAGCCGAAGCCCGGAGGACTTATGCTCGTGGGCAACAAAAATTCTCCTATCAATTATCCCGCAAGATCATCGACGCCCGGACAGGTCGGTCGCTGACTGGTGCTACCTCTGGCAAGAACAACATCAGGGTCTATCGGACTTACCGCACCCCCGAGGGAGTCAAGCCGTTCGCAGTTCGCGCTGATCACATTGAATATGCGGTTTCCAGCGAGTTGGGGCGCATCTTCGCGAGTGACGGAGCGTTTATGAAAGCAGTGCTGGGCGGACATGATTCCACGGAAGATCGCGCACGGGACTTGATGGAGAAGAGCAAGACCCTGCGGCGTGCCCTGGGCAAGCTTAAGGGCGAGCAGAAGCGTGTTTTGGACGCGTTCGCCAAGAGTAGGAAGAGTAAGAGGTACGCGAGCGAATGGCTTGAGGAGAGCGAGTCCCGGATGCTCCTGCTTGAGGCTGACTTGCTACGGGTGGACCGAGAGTTGGAGCGTATTCCAACTGAACGGGAGCTTCAGCGGCAACGGAAGGAAGCTGTACGCCTGTTGAAAAAGGCCATGCACAAGCCGTCTGCTGCGGATGTCCGGCCTGGCGGTGTGCGGTCGTATCTGCGATCCGGGGTGGGGCTTAGCAAAGAGGTCCTGGGCCTGCTTTTGGGCGGCAAAGATGCAGATGGCCGCCGGTACGGGGTTTACGTTTACCCGCACCTGGATGGTCCGAGGCATATCTTTAATTTTGAGGTGTACGGGAAGCTCGGAACGCTGGTCGGGCGTCTAAGCCCGTCCGATGATCCCGAACCATACGATGTGGAGTGGCGGGGCGGAGATGGTGGGACAGCCCTACGCGAAATCCAGCACCAGCTTGGCGGAGAGTTTGAGGATAAAACTACATATACTAAGCTAGGGCCTCGCTGATCACCGCCCGGGCCTCGGCCTCGCGCCCCTTGGTGCGCAACACCCCTTCGCCGCCCAGGCCCACCGTGGTCACCTGGGCCTCACTTTGGCCGAAGCCGACTCGCGTCAAAGCCATGAATCTTCCGTTTCTCTCGGGAGCTATTCGCAATTTTGCCCTTTATTCAAGCATAACCTGAAAGACCATGGATTTGCGAGGGCTTGCGCGTGAGGCGATTGGGGATTAACTTTACCAAGTTAAGGCCGCCTCCGGCGGCATGGCCGCAACTTTTTTGGCAGACAGGTGCCTTGTGAATTTCAGCGGATTGATTTGCGACCTCGACGGCACCCTTTTGGACAGCATCGCCGACCTTGGCGAAAGCATGAACACCGTGCTGGCTGCCGACGGCCTGCCCCGGCACCCCATTTCGGCCTACCGCCTGTTGGTGGGTGACGGAGTGGAGATGCTCACCGAGCGCTCCCTGCCGCCCCGGCTGCGTTCGCCGGAAATGGTCACCGAGATGGCTCGGCGCATGCGCGAGGTCTACTCCGGCCGCTGGGGCGTGCACACCAGGCCTTATGAGGGCATAGATGAAATGCTGGCCCAGGCCCACCAGGCCGGTGTGACCCTGGCGGTGCTCTCCAACAAAGTGGACCGCTTCACCAGGGAGATGGTCAGCCACTTCTTTCCCAAGACCTCCTTCGCCCAGGTGGTGGGGGCCAAGAAGGACGTGCCCAACAAGCCCAACCCCCAGTCCGCTCTGCAACTGGCCCAGGATCTGGGCCTAAAGCCGAAAGAGTGCATCTTTCTGGGTGACACCAAGGTGGACATGGAAACCGCCGTAAAGGCGGGCATGTTCCCGGTGGGGGTGCTCTGGGGATTCCGCGACGAACAAGAGTTGAATCAGGCCGGGGCCAAGTGCCTGCTGGCCCATCCCTCGGAACTGGCCGACCTGCTCAAATAGCCTAATTCCGCCTAATACAGCCGGTTGCGGAACAGCCACCCGGCGATGATCATGGTCACCACCCCGATCACCGCCATGGGCCAGTACAGGGGCATCAGCAACGACATCTCCGCCCCCTCCAAGAACACCGACCGCACGATCACCAGAAAATAGCGCAGCGGGTTGAGCAGGGTGAGCTTCTGCACCAGCACGGGCATGTTGGCGATGGGCGTGGCGAAGCCCGAGAGGATCACCGCGGGCACCAGGAACAGGAAGGCCCCCAGCAGGGCCTGCTGCTGGGTCACGGCGATGGAGGAGATCATCAGGCCCAGGCCCACCGCCGAGACGATGAACAGCCCCATGCCCAAATACAGGGCTCCCAAGCCGCCCAACATGGGCACCCCAAACAGGTTCACGGTCAGGAACACGATCAGGCTGCCCTCGGCCAGGCCGATGATGATGCCCGGCAGCGCCTTGCCGATGAGGATCTCCGCCGGGTGCAGGGGGGTGACTAGTAGCTGGTCAAAGGTGCCGGCCTCGCGCTCCCGGGCCACGGATAGGGCGGTGACCACCAAGGCCACCACCAGGGTGAGAAGACCCACGATACCCGGCACGATGAACCAGCGGCTCTCCAGGTTGGGGTTGAACCAGGTGCGCACCTTTAGCTCGGCGGGAGGGCTGGCCCAGCCGTGATCCTGGGACCATTGGGTGCTGAAGGTGGTCACGATGGTGTTGATATAACCCAGCAGCACCATGGCGGTGTTGGAGTTGCGCCCGTCTATGATCACCTGCAACTGCCCGGAACGGCCCTCGAGCATGTTGCGGGTGAAATCCTGGGGGATGTGCAGCACCATCAACACCTTTTGCTCGTTGACCGCCGGGGCCACCTGCCCCAGATGGTCCAGGGTGGCGGTCAGCTTGAAGGCGGGCGAGCCCTTGAAGTAGCCCAGCAACTCGCGGGAGGCGATGCCCGGGTCCTGATTGAAGACCGCGTAGTTCACCTGGTTCAGGTCGAAGCTGGCCGCGTAGCTGAAAATGAGCAGCTGGAACAGGGGAGGGATGATCAAGGTCATGCGGCTGGTCTTGTCCTTCAGCAAGGCCAGGAACTCCTTGACCACCAATGCCCAGATTCGCCTAAACACTTAGCCCCCTCACTCCAGCCGCTTGCGGCTGCGCAGCCGCACCAGACCCATGAAAACGGCGGTCATTATGACCAACGCCACGGAATTGACCAGGATCACCGGCCACACGTCACCCGCCAAGAACACGCTTTGCAGCACCTGCACGAAATAGCGCGCCGCGATGACGTGGGTGATGGTCTGCACCCAGCCGGGCATGCTGCCTATGTCGAAGATGAATCCCGAGAGAATGAAGGCGGGCAAAAAGGTGGTGAAGATGGCCAACTGCCCGGCCACGAACTGGTTGTGGGCCACGGTGGAGATGAGCAGGCCCATGCCCAGGGCGGCCAGCAGAAACAAGGCCGAAACGCCCATGAGCACCCACAGGCTGCCCCGGAGCGGCACCTCGAAGAGCCACACCGCCATGGCCACCGATAGTATCTGGCCGCCCATGCCCAGCACGAAATAGGGGATGAGCTTGCCCAGAAGAATCTCCCGCAGGCGCACCGGAGTGACCAGCAGAGCCTCCATGGTGCCGCGCTCCCACTCCCTGGCCACCACCATGGAAGTGAGGAGGGCGCCGATGAGGGTCATGATCACCGCGATGAGGCCGGGCACCAGGAAGTTGGTGGAGCGCACCTCGGGGTTGAACCAGATGCGCTGCTGAACGTCCACCGGCATGGTCAGTTCCCGGCCCTGGCTCTGGGCGTAGCGCACAAGCCACTTGCCCCAGACCCCTTGCACGTAACCGGCCACGATGCGGGCGGTGTTGCCATCCACGCCGTTAAGAAAAAGCCCGATGGGCGCGGGGCCTCCGCTGAACAGCTCCCGGGTGAAACTGCTCCTGAGCCACAGGATGCCCATTACCTCCCGGTGGCGCAGTGCTTCCTGGGCCGTGTGGATGTCGTTGAAGTGCTTGGGCTCGAACCACTGGGAGTCCTGGAAGTCGCCGATGAGGCTGGCCGTGGCCGGGCTGGGTTGCTCCACCACCAGGGCCAATGGCACGTTCTTGGCGTCCAGGGATACGCCGTAGCCAAAAATAAAAAGCAGCACCGCGGGCAGCACAAAGGCGATGGCGATGCTGGAGGGGTCGCGGATGATCTGGTAGTACTCCTTGCGGATCAGCCCCTTGAGCCGCCGCCAGCCCGGCATGCCCCGCCTCATGCCGCCTGCTCCTTGTCGCGCATCTGCTTGTTGTGCTCGATCAGGGTGATGAAGGCGTCCTCCAGAGTGGGGGAGGGGTCGTCCGCGGTGCGGCGGGCCTTCTTGATCTCCTCGGGAGTGCCCTCGGCCAGGACCTTGCCCCGGTCCATGATCACCACCCGGTCACAGTATTCCGCTTCTTCCATGAAGTGGGTGGTCACCAGCACGGTGACCTTTTGCTCTGCCAGAGAGTTGATGCGCCGCCAAAACTCGCGGCGAGCCAGGGGGTCCACACCGGAGGTGGGCTCGTCCAGAAAGAGGATCTCCGGCTCGTGCATCAGGGCCGCGGCCAGGGCCAGGCGCTGTTTGTAGCCCAGGGGAAGCTGTCCGCTGGTGGCGTTGGCCAGCTCGGCCAGCTCGAACTCCTCCAGGGCCCACTGCACCCGCTGTTTGCGCCGGGCGATGTTCAGGCCGTAGACCCGAGCAAAAAAGCGCAGGTTTTCCACCACCGAAAGGTTGGCGTAGAGGCTGAAGCGTTGGGCCATGTAGCCGATGCGTTGGCGGGCCTTGGCCGCGGCCTTACGCAGGTTGTGCCCGGCCACCTTCAAGCGGCCCTCGCTGGGCGGCAGCAGGCCGCAGAGCATGCGGAAGGTGGTGGACTTGCCCGCGCCGTTGGCCCCCAGCAGGCCCAGCACCTCGCCGTGCTCCACCACGAAGCTGATGCCGTCCACAGCCATGAAGTCGCCGAAACGCCGCTTGAGGTCCTTTACCTCGATCACCGGGCCGTCGCAGGCCTCGGCGCATCGCTGCTCGCCGGGCTGGGAGGGGGTGGCCGCCTCCTGGCCCTGCTCGCGCAGCATGGCCACAAAGCTGTCTTCAAAGCGCGGCGGCACCGCCTCGATACTCAACTCGCCGTCCCGGCCGCCCAACTCCGCCGGGGTGGGCTCCTTGGCCTCCTTGGTGACCACCCGCACCCCTTCGCCCAGGATCAGGGCGTCCAGCACCGGCTCGGCCTCGCCCAACTCGCGCTGAAGTTGGCGTTTGTTCATCTGCGGGGCGGTGACCATGAAGCTGCGGCCCTCCATGGTCTTGGTGAACTTGCCAGGCTTGCCCTGGTCCAGGAGCTTGCCCAGGTGCATGAGGATCACCTCCTGGCAGCGCTCGGCCTCGTCCAGGTAGGCGGTGGACAACAGCACGGTCATGCCCTGGTGTTCCACCAGATTGTAGACGATTTCCCACAGCTCGCGCCGCGACAATGGGTCCACCCCCACAGTGGGCTCGTCCAACAGCAGCAAGTCTTTGGGCCGCACCAACGAGCAGGCCAGACCCAGCTTCTGCTTCATGCCTCCGGACAGGGCCCCGGCCAGGCGGCCGGTGAAGGGGGCCAAGCCGGTCAGCTTCATGAGCTGCTCGTAGCGCTCGGCCCGGTCGGCGGGGGGCAGGTTTTGCAGGTCCGCGTAGAGGTCCAGGTTTTCCTGCACGGTGAGGTCTTCGTAGAGCCCGAAGCGCTGGGGCATGTAGCCCAGGGAGGACTGCACCTCCAGGGGTTTGCGCCGTACGTCCAGGCCCAGGGCGGTGATCTCCCCCTTATCGGGCAACAGCAGCCCGGCCACCAGGCGCATGAGGGTGGTCTTGCCAGCCGCGTCCGGGCCGATGAGCCCGGTGACGATTCCCCGTTTCACCGAGGCGGAAACGTCGTCCAGAGCCACCACGTCCCGGCCGCCGCTGTGGAAACCCTTGCGCACGCCCTGGAGCACCAGGGCCGGGTCTTGGCTGTTGGCCGTCTGCGTCATGCTAGCTCAGGAGCCGGAGCAGGGGTCGCTTTGCCCGCGATGGGCCTCGGCCTTTTGCTTAAGGGGTATGGTCACGGTAACCGGCATGCCCAGACGAAGCTCGTTGTTGGGATTGCACACGTACACCCGGACTCGGTAAACCAGCTTGGTCCTCAGGTCCGTGGTCTCCACGGTCTTGGGGGTGAACTCGGCGGTGGGGGAGATGTAGCCGACCCACCCCTTGTAGTTCTTGCCGGGGAAGCTGTCGGTGCTCACCGAGGCGCTCATGCCGGGCGCCACCTTGCCCAACTCGGTCTCGGGCAAATAGGCCCGCACCCAGATGGGGTTGTTCAGGGCCACGGTGAAGGCGGGCACCGAAGGCGAGGCCATGTCGCCGGGTTGCAAGATGCGCTGCTGGATCACTCCGTTATCCGGGGCGTAGAGCTTGGTGTCGATCAACTCCCGCTGGGCCAGGGCCTGGGCCGCCTTGAGGGCATCCAATTGGGCCCGTGCCGCGGCGATGTCTTGTTTGCGGGGGCCTTCCAGGGCCAGGTCCAGGTTCTGCCGGGCCTGATTCACCGACTCGCGGGCGTTTTCGTACTGGGCCTGGATGGTGTCCATGGTCTGGGAGGATATGGCCCGGCGCTGGTAGAGGTCCTGGTTGCGCCGGTGCAGATTGGTCTGGTCGCGCAGGGTGGCCTGGGCCGCGGCCAGGCGGGCCCGTGCTTCGGCTATCTCCTGGTGCCTGGTGCCGGCCAGCATGCGGGCCAGGACCTGCTCCTGGGCAGCCACCTCGGCCTTGGCCCGGGCCAGGTTGGCCTCGTAACGCACCGGGTCCAACTCGGCCACGAGTTGGTCCTTTTTAACCGCGTCGCCTTCTTCCACCAGGATGCGGGATATGCGCCCGTTGGCGTGGAAGGCCAGGTGAACCTGGCGGATGTCCACGTTGCCGTAAAGGGTCAGACGGTCGCTGGGTTTGTGCTCCTGCTCGTAGTAGAAGTAGTAGTAAGCGCCCGCCGCCGCGCCCGCCAACAACACCAGCACGATGAGAATCCTGACTACCTTGGGCATCTGACCTCCTAAAGAACTGCGGGGCAATTCTTTAATTTATACTCCAAGCTATGCCCAAAGAAAATCAGGACATTATTTTTTGCGGCGTCGGGAGGCCGCTCTCACCGCTAATCCATGGCCTTTTCCAAACGGGTGAAGGTTTGGCGCAGATCGCGGTGGGTCAGCCAAAGGTCGAGGCGCTCGTGGAAGTTGCCCGCCAGGTAGCGGTCCACCACCTCGTCCGGCCCCTGGTCTTCCTGGGACGCAACCGCCCTGGGGCGCGGGGTCGTCTGCTCCGGGAAGCTCTCCTTGTTTCTTCTGCATGCGATTGGCGACATAACGTGTATATGCACCTTTCTCCTGAAAAAAATTATTTCAAACCGGACACCAGGGACCGGAGTTCCTTGGCCAACTCGGCCCATCTTTCTTGGCCGATACCGCCGACCACCTCTTCCTGAGCCTTCAGCCACAAGGGGGTGGCCTGTTCAAACACTTTTTTACCATCCGAAGTGATGCGCACCTTAAGCTCCCTGCGGTCTTGTTGACCCTGCTCCAGCTCAACCAAGCCCCTTTTTTCCAACACCCGCAGGTTGCGGCTCAAGGTGGTGCGATCCATGCCCAGCCATTGGGCAAGTTGGGCCATTTTGCTGGCTGGAGCCAGTACAAAGGAAACCAGCAAGCTGAACTGGGTGACCTTCAGACCGGTGGGTTTAAGGGCCTGGTCGTAAGCCTGGGACACCAGGCGGGAGGCCCGGCGCAGGTTGTAGGCCACGCAGGTGCGACCCATGGCGATGCAATGTTCCCGGTCCATGGGCATGGAAAGGCCCGGAGGAGATTCTAGTGCCTTTGATTTGCGTGAATTGGCCATACTTGATGTATATACACGTAACGTGATGCTTGGCAAGAAAAAAATTTCATAGGTGCGAGCAAAGCTGGATGTGCCCCGCGCTTTATACTAGAATTTGCGGCCAGCAACAACGTATTGAAGCGCCCCCGAAACCCGAAGAGATTTCCAAGAGGTGCGAGACATGTCCGGCAACGGCAAAATTTGTGACGAGCAAACCCTGGCCCAATTGATTCCCGCCGGCAAGGCGGACGACTTCTTCGAGGCGCTCTATGGCGACGCCTCCGAAGGGGCCTATGACTTCGAGCTGGTGTGCCGTAGCGAGCAAGGGGGACGGGTGGAGTTGGAGCTGCTCTTGCACCAAAGGCCCGGCAAGTGCCTGGCCTGCAACCTCACCTACGGCCTGCCCCAGGTGCTGGGCCGGCACCCGGTGCTGAACCTCAAGGGCGTGGTGCAGCGGGTGTGCGAGCTGGCCGGCGCCGATCCCGCCCGGGCCACCTGGAGCCTGGGACATACCAGGGTCATCAGCAACCAGGTGCACGCCATCCCCATCACTATAGAGATGCAGGGCTGAGCGGCCTTACCCACCAGACGCCGCTAAATTTAAAGGGACGCCCGCTGAGGACGTCCCTTTCTTTTGCTTTCAGCGCTCGGCTAGATGGGTTCTATCTTCACCGCGCAGGCCTTGTACTCGGCCGTCTGGGAGACGGGGTCGTACACCGGGTTGGTTAGCCAGTTGGCGCAGCCTTCGCGGAAGTGGAAGGCCATCCACACCATGC
>JAHIQI010000013.1 GCA_018902755.1 Pseudomonadota bacterium
AGTTGCGGTCGAGCACGCGCATGCCCCGGCTCTCCAGATACCGGGCCGCGGCATCCTCGCCAAGATCGCCGCGCCACTTGGCGGGCGTGCGTTTGTCCAGCAATCCCATGGGGGGAGTGGGCCGGAGGCGCTTTAGCCTTCGGCCCGCGTTTTTTGCGCGCCTAAAAAAGCACCCGCCGGCGCTCCGGGGAGGTGGAGCGCCGGCGGGATTTGTGGGTGGATCAGGGCTCAGGCTAAGCGGCCTCGCCCAGGATGGCCTTGAGGTCCTCGTCGGGGGTGGTGATGGGCATGATGTTGAAGTTGTCCACCAGCACCTGGAGCACGTTGGGGGTGATGAAGGCCGGCAGGCTGGGGCCAAGGCGGATGTCCTTAATACCCAGGTGCAGCAGGGTCAGCAGGATGGCGCAGGCCTTCTGCTCGTACCAGGAAAGCACCATGGACAGGGGCAGGTCGTTGACCCCCACCCCGAAGGCGCCCGCCAGGGCCACCGCGATCTGGATGGCGCTGTAGGCGTCGTTGCACTGGCCAATGTCCAGCAGGCGGGGGATGCCGCCGATGTCGCCCAGTTGCTTATCAAAGAAGCGGAACTTGCCGCAGGCCAGGGTGAGCACCACGGTGTCGGCCGGGGTCTTCTCCACGAACTCGGTGTAGTAGTTGCGTCCGGGCTTGGCGCCGTCGCAGCCGGCCACCAGGAAGAAGTGCTTGATGGCTCCGGCCTTGACCGCCTCGATGACCTTGTCGGCCACGCCCATCACCGCGTTGCGCCCGAAGCCGCACATCACGCTGCCCCCCTCCTGGTCGCTGGGGAAGCCAGGCAGGGACAGGGCCTTGTCGATGACCGGGGAAAAGTCCTTGTTACGGCCCTCGCCGGGGATGTGGGGCACGCCGGGCCAGCCCACCAAACCGGTGGTGAAGATCTTGTCGCCGGTGTCGCCCTTGGGCTTCTGGATGCAGTTGGTGGTCATGAGGATGGCGCCGGGGAAGGCGGCGAACTCCTTGCCCTGGTTCTGCCAGGCGGTGCCGTAGTGGCCGCGGAAATGCTCATAGGCCTTGAGCTTGGGATAGGCCAGGGTGGGCAGCATTTCGCCGTGGGTATAGACGTTGACGCCCTTGCCCTTGCTCTGCTCCAGCAATAGCTCCAGGTCCATAAGGTCGTGGCCGCTCACCAGGATGGCCTTGCCCGCCTTGTGGCCCAGGGAAACCACCGTGGGCTCGGGGTGGCCGTAGGCGCCGGTGTTGCCCGCGTCCAAAAGCTCCATGGCCTTCAGGTTCACCTCGCCGCACTTCAGGGCCATGCCCACCCAAGCGCCCAGGTCAAGCTGGTCCTCTGCCATGGCCGCCAGGGCCTCGTAGATGAAGGCGTAGACCGAGTCGTCCTCCTGGCCCAGGATGGCCGCGTGGTCGGCATAGGCGGCCAGGCCCCTGAGGCCGAACAAGGTGGTGTGCTGCAGGGCGATGATGTCGGCCCGATCGCCCTCGGCCGGGGCCAGGGGATAGGCCTTGCCCTGCTCCACCATGGTTTCCAGGCTCTGGGCGGGCTGGAAGTTCGCCGCCGCCTGGGAGAAGGAGACGCCGGGCAGATTGGCCTTGAGGTCCTCGCGCAGGTCAACCGCCTTGGTGATCATGGGCGGGAAGCGCTCGGGGTCGAAATCGACGTTGGTCAGGGTGGAGAACAGGGCCCGGGAAATAAAGCGGCCCACTTCACGGTCAACCGGGCCTTGCTTGCCCGCCTCCACCGCCACGATGGCCAAGCCCTTGAGGGCGTAGGTAAGCAGATCCTGCAAAGCGGCCACCTCGGGAAGCTTGCCGCATACGCCCTGGATGGTGCAGCCCTGGCCCTTGGCGGTCTGTTCGCATTGATAACAGAACATATCCATGACTCTCTCCTCCGACTCCTAGTTTGTACCTATGCTTACATTGTAAGGGTAATGTGGTTCTGAAATCCGGGTTTGTCTGGCCCATGGGGCGGCCTTTGTTGTATTTAGGTACTAAAATACCTCATTAGTGGCGAGAGTCAAGTTTTTTTGGGCCAAAAAGAAAAAAATAATTACTATCGAAACCGGGCGGAGCGGGATAGGTATTACCGGTTGAAAGGTTTGGAAAAAATTGGCTCTGTGCCTAGAGGGAGGCGTCCTGGGAGCGGCTGCGGCCCTTTTTTATGGCGATTTCCAGGCCGAATTTTTTCACCCGGTAACCGATCTGGCGCAGGGTGAGGCCCAATTCGGCGGCGGCGTGGGACTGCACCCAGTTGTTGCGCTCCAGGGCGGCCACCACTTCCTGCTTCTCTATCTCCTCCAGGCGCGAAAGCTGCTGCTCCTGGGTTCCGGCCGCCTCGCGGTAGAACAGGAAGGACGGCAGGTCGTCCAGGCCGATCTCCGGAGTGTTGGTCAAAAGGACCAAGCGGCCGCACAGGTTTTCCAACTCGGCCACGTTGCCCGGCCAGGCGTAATGGGTGAGCACGCTTTGGGCCTGGGAGCTGAGACGCGGGGTCTGGAACTCGCGGTTGCGGGCCAGGAAGTACTCGGCCAACAGGGGCACGTCGGCCCGGCGCAGGCGCAGAGGGGGCAGATGAATAGGCATAACCCCCAGGCGGTAAAAAAGGTCTTGCCGGAAGGAGCCCTGGGCCACGTTGCGCTCCAGGTCCTGAGTGGAGGAGGCCACCACCCGCACCTGGGCCCGGCGGATTTCGCCGCCCCCGGCGGGCTCGTATTCACCCTCTTGCAAGACCTGCAACAGCTTGGCTTGCAGGGGCAGGCTGAGGCTGCCCACTTCTTGTAGATACAGGGTGCCCCCGGAGGCCTGCTCCAAGAGGCTGTCCGCAGGAGAGCCGGAACCGGCCGCCCGCCCGAAGAGCCGCCGCTCCAGTTCAGCCGGCCCCCAGGCCGAGCAATCCAGGTGGAGCAGGGGGCCGCCCCGGCGCTGGCTGAGGCGATGGATCACCTGGGCGGCCAAGGCCTTGCCCACGCCTAGAGGCCCCAAGAGCAATACCGTGGCTTCGCTGGGGGCTGATTTGCTCACCAACTCCTGGGCACTCACCATGGCCTCGCTTTGTCCGGGCAGGAAAAGATGGGTCGCCGCCGGGTCCAGGTCCGCCGCATTTTCGCCGGAGTGGCGGCGCAGGGACAGGTCCCGGTGCAGGGCCAGCACCGAACTGGCCAGTTGGGCTGCCGCGTTGACCAACCGCCGGGCGCTGCCGGAATCTGGTTTGCCATCACGCAAGGCGGCCACCAGGCGGCCGGACTCCCGCCCCAAGGGCAAAAGGGGGACGCCGATGACCAGGCTCTGGTTGACCGCGTCCGGGCCCAGGTCCTGGTCCTGACCCAGGCCGGTGGCCACCCAGGGCGCGTCGCCCGCCTCCCAGAGCCAGAAGCGGGCCCCTCGCAGATCCAGGGCCTGGTCCAGGCGGAGCAGAATGCCCTCCAGCACCGATTCCAGGTCCAGGGCCTTTTCCACCAGGCGGGCCATGTCCAATACGGCCTGGCATTCCTGTAGAGACGACGAAAGTATCATGACCACTTGATGTAGCAAGTAATGTGCCTTGCGGGCCCCTGGAGAAAATTTGCCCTAACCTCCCGCTTTGTGAAGACTTTTTGGAAGGCCGTCTCATGGGGCGTCAAAACTTTCCTACCAATTTGTAACTTGTGGCAGGGATTTTGTACCCTCAGGTAGGTTCAAGGACCTTCTTCCACGCCCGCCGCTCCAGGAGGCAAATCGCTAACAAGCTGATTTTTATACCTATAGAAGTTATTTTTACTGCCGCCCCCAAAGTTGGCAAGGGCCTTGCTTTATATGGGGGCAACCGGCACCCCTCCTCACAGCCGGCGACTACTCCCTCCTCCACACACCCCCCCGGCCACCAGGCCGGGGGTTTTCTTTTCATCCCGCCTTGCCTCCCTTTCTCCACCGGGCCGAAACCCGCCCTCCCCGCCCCACCGCCGTTGTCCTCCACCATGCGTGGAATATTGAAATACATAGCCATTATGGTGGCTTGCCCTTGACATACCCCTATAGGCCCCCTATAATCCGCCTACCCGCACGCTTGTTACTACCGCCGCCCCTTCAGGACGGTAACCCCTTGGCCGCCGCGAGGTGAATCATGCCTCAATTCCCGTGGTTGGAGCACTACGACCCCGAAGTGCCCCATAGCCTGGAGTATCCCTCCACCGACCTGTACGGCCTTATGGCCCAGGGCGCGGCCGGGGTCCCCCACAAAACGGCCCTCAATTTCCTGGGCAAGCGGCTGACTTTCGGCCAGCTTTTTTCCTTGGCCGAGGACCTGGCCGGGGGCCTGGCCGCCAGGGGAATAAAGCAAGGGGACCGGGTGGCCCTGCTCATGCCCAACTGCCCCCAGTTCGTGATCTCCTATCTGGCCCTGATGCGCCTGGGAGCCACGGCCATGCTACTGAACCCGCTCAACGTGGAACGGGAGTTGGTGTTCAAATTCAAGGACTCCGGGGCACGGGCGGTCATCGCCCTGGACCTGCTCAGCCAGAGGGTGGGCAACATCCGCAAGGAAATCCACCTGGACCTGGTGGTCTACACCGGGCTTCAGGACTTCCTGCCATTCCCCAAGAATTTGCTCTACCCCATCAAGCGCTCCCTGGACAAGAACCTGCCCAAGCCGGTAGTCGGTCGAGACGGGGCCACCTGGACCTTCAAGGGCCTGCTGGCCCTCAAGGCCAAGGCCCCCCAGGTTCAGATAGACCCCGAATCCATGGCCGCCCTCATCTACTCCGGCGGCACCACCGGCATCAGCAAGGGCATCGTGCTATCCCACCGGGCGCTCATCGCCAACCTCATGCAGGCCTGCTCCTGGGTGGACATGAACCAGGACGACTCCCTGCTGGCCGTGCTGCCCCTGTTCCACGGCTTCGGCATGAGCGTGTGCATGAACGCGCCCCTGGCCCACGGCGGCACGGTCACCCTGCTGCCCCGCTTCGAGGCGGGCGAAGTGCTCAAAGCCATAGACAAAACCCGGCCCAGCATCTTCGCCGGGGTGCCCACCATGTTCATCGCCTTCAAGGAGCACCCGGATATAGACAAGTGCGATCTCAAGAGCCTCAGGGGCATCTTCGTGGGGGCCGCCCCTCTGCCCTTGGCGGTGCAACAGGAGTTTGAAAAGCGCACCGGCGCCCAACTCATCGAGGGCTACGGCCTCACCGAGGCGGTGACGGCCATAAGCTGCAACCCCCTGTACGGCAAGAAAAAGCCCGGCACCATCGGCATCCCCTTCCCGGACGTTGAGTGGCGTATCATGGACCTGGAGAACGGGACCAAGGAGATGCCTCGGGGCGAGGCTGGGGAGATCGTGCTGCGCGGGCCGGACCTGATGACCGGGTACCTGAACCAGCCGGAGCTAACCTCCTGGACCATCCGCGATGGTTGGCTATACACTGGTGACATAGGGGTGATGGACGATGAGGGCTACATCACCATCGTGGACCGCAAGAAGGACCTGGTGATCGTCAGCGGCTTCAACGTGTTCCCCAGCGAAATCGACGAGGTCCTGCACCAGCATTTGGCGGTGGCCGAGGCCGTGGCCGTGGGCCTGCCCCACCCCACCAAGGGTGAGTTCATCAAGGCCTTCGTGGTGCTGAAAAAAGGGCAGAGCGCCACGCCCGAGGAGATCAGGGCGTTTTGCAAGCAGAACCTTTCGGCCTACATGGTTCCCAAGGAAGTGGAGATCCGGGGGGAGTTGCCCAAGAGCATGATTGGTAAAGTTCTGCGGCGCAATTTGCGCGAGGAAGAGGAGGCCAAATGGGCCACCCAGCGGGAGTAATAATTACCATTATGCGTCATTTGACAGTAGCCGGGCCCTAGGGTTTACTTACTGAAATTGCGGGATGGGACTAACTGCCCCGGCCGCGGGCCGCAACCAGCAATTACGGCTCACCGGCCATCCCACTGGCCCTCGCCCCAAAGTTCAGGCGAGGTAAACATTTAGCAAGACACGAGGACAACATGTACAAAGTAATGCTCTTTATTGACGGCACCTGGCTTTATCGCACCCTGCCCCGCCTGGCCGAGCAAAGCGGCAAAAGCGAGTTCAAAATCGACTATGGCGTGCTGCCCCAGGTGGTGGCCCGGGAGTTGGCCGACCGCTTGGGCGTGGACCCCGCCGGCATCGACGTGGTGCGCAACCACATCTTCGCCAGCCTGCCCACCAACTACGACCATCTGGACGAGGGGTTGATCACCCGGCAGAACGAGTTTTACAAGCTCTTGCGCGAGGACTACCACTACGAAACCGAGCTGTTCAACATCGACTTCCGGGGCCGCCGGGTGCGCCAGGCCGACCGCGACCCGGGCGACAGCTTCCAGCCCCGGGAAAAGTGCGTGGACATCGCCCTGGCCTCCAAGATGCTCTACCAGGCGGCCATGCCCTTCGGCATGGACATCGCCGCCGCCGTGTTGGGCGACCGCGACTTCACCCCGGTGCTCCAGACGGTGCGCCAGCTCAGCAAGCGGGTGATGCTGGTGAGCGTGCGCTCCTCCTGCGCCCAGGAGCTGGCCGACCCCGAGGACCGCGAGCGGGTGAAGGACTACGACACCCTGTGGATGGACGACCACATCGAGGAGCTGGAGCTGCGCTACGAGCCCCAGTGGCTGGAATGTCAGTCGCCCGAACACGTGGGTGACCGGGCCTTCCAGACCACCTACCGCCCCCGCCGGGGCGAGCCGGTCTACTGCGACGCCTGCCGGGCGGCCTACGCCCAGCGCCGGGTCACCAGCGTAAGCACCTCCATCTATCAGGAAGACGAAGAGATCGACTACGGGCCCCAGGCCGGGATGCCGGTTATCGGCGAGACCCTGGAAGGGGTGGTGGAGTTCAAGAAGGAGGACAAGGGCTACGGTTTCGTCACCACCGACGACGGGGTGAGCTTCTTCTTCCACCTCAGCGACCTGGAGGGCCTGGACTTCGAGACCCTGGAGGAAGGCCGCGAGGTCATCTTCGAGGTGAAGACCCTGCCCGTGGGCGGCAAGGCCGGAGCGGCCCAGGACGTGCGCCCCATCGATTATCAGGACGAAGAGCCCTTGGAGGACTAGGGCGCCTTCCGCGCCAAGGGAGCGGCCAGTCCTCTGGTTTCCTCCCGGCCGCCCTCATGCCTATAATGAGGGCAAGAGTTTTTGTCGCGGGCCGGGAGGAAAAGCATGCGCAAATATATTCTGATCGGTTTGGCGGTGGTGGTGGTGGCCATCGCCGGAACCCTCTATTACGCCTACAGCAATCTGGACAGCATCGCCAAGGACGCGATGGAAAAGGCAGGCAGCGAGGCCCTGGGCGTGCCGGTGCGCGTGGGCGGCGTGCGCATCGAGCTGAGCCAGGGCAGAGCCACCGTCACCGGCCTTACCGTGGCCAACCCTCCCGGCTACAGCAACAACTCCGCCCTGTCCTTCGGCCAAATCACCGTGCAGATCGCCTCCGGCGGCAAGGTGATCAAGGAAATCCTGGCCGTGGACCCCACGGTGCGCCTGGAGCAAAAAGGCGATTCCAGCAACCTGAGCGACTTGCAGAAGCGGGCCCAGCGGGCCGGCGGCGGCAAGGGCGAGGAAAAGAAGGCCCCTGCCAAGGACACTGAGGAGCATCACCTGAATATCGAGCTTTTAAAGGTGACCAACGCCAAGGCCATCGTCACCGGCCCGGAGCTGAAGGAGCCCCAGGAGGTAGTGATACCCTCCATGGCGATCAAGAACCTCCAGGGCACCCCCAAGCAGGTGGCCGGTCAGGTGTTTGACCAGCTCCTGGCCCAGGTGATGAAGCGGACCCTGCAAAACGCCATGCAGCAGGGCGCCAAGTCCCTGATCGAAAAAGAGGCGGGCAGCGCCGGATCGGCGGTGGAGGGCTTCCTCAAGAAGCTGGGCGGGGACTAGGCTTTTTAGCCTCCAAATAGACGGGGCCTCCGGCAATGCCGGAGGCCCTTGTTTTTTTAGGCCTGGCCGTGCTGGGCCATGAAGTCCCGGAAGGCGGCGGTGATCTCCGAGAGCATCTCGGGGATGGGCAACTCGTAGGGGCATCGCTCGCTGCACTCGCCGCAGTCCTCGCAGCTCTCCTCCACTTGCAGGATGAAATCCTTGGAGGCATTGATTAGGTGCTGGGGAGGGAAGCGCCGCGACTGGCTGGTGAACAGCATCACCTTGGGGATGTTGATCCCATTGGGACAGGGCATGCAATAGCCGCAGCGGTGGCAGAAGTGGGTGCCCAACTCGTCGCGAATGCGCTGCATCTCGTCCAGGTCGGCCTGGTTAAGCTCACGGCGGTTTTCGTATAAATCGGCGATCTCCTCCAACTCGGACATGGATTGCATGCCCGGAATGGGCAGCACCCCCTCCTGGCCTTGCAGCCAGCCGAAGCAAAGGTCGGCCCGCTCCAGCAGGCCCCCGCCCAGGGGCTTCATGGCCACGCAGCCCATGCCCCGCTCCTTGGCCGCGCCGAACACTTTCCCGGCTGCCTGATCCTCCACGAAGTTGCAGGCGAACTGCACCGTGGCGAAGAGCCCGGTCTCGATGGCCTTGATGGCCATGTCGGGGTGGTGAGAGGAAAAGCCGATATGGCGGACCTTGCCCTCTTGCTTGGCCCGGAGCAAAGCCTGATAGGCCCCGTCCGGATCGGAAAGCGCCTCGATATCCTCGGGCTTGACCAGGTTGTGCATCTGGTAAAGGTCGATGTAGGAGGTGCGCAGGCGCTCCAGGCTGGCCTCGATCTCCTGGGTCATCTCCCGGCCGCCGCGCTTCATGGTCTTGGTGGCCAGAATCACCCGGTCCCTAATACCCTCAAAGGCCCGGCCCATCTTGACCTCGCTGTCGCCGTACATGCGGGCGGTGTCAAAGTAGGTAAAGCCCTTGTCCACGGCGGCCCGCAGCAACCCCACCGCCTCGCCCTCGGATATGCGGGTCAGGGGAATGCCGCCGAAGCCCACTTCGGAAACCATGAGACCGGTGCTGCCCAGAGGAACCTGCTTCATTGTTTCTATATCCAAAAACTAAGGGTTAAACGTAGATATTTAATGTCTGTGGATCCGTCCATAAGTATCTAAGACATTAATTTTTATTCATATAAATGCTCACATACGACCGTATGAAATTTGGTTATTGCGTGAGATAAATCGTATAGAGGGATAGTGGCCTCAAAAAAGTCTTCTTGCCTCGAAGGTCGTTTGTCATGAAAGGTTAAATAAACATTTTTTTCAAAACCATGAGCATCCATCTTATCAACATCTTTTACCAGCTTGGGGACAATCTTAATATTACCATGGGCCATCGCGTTCCTGAGCCTTCGAAACACATATTTAATTGTTGGTTTTTTACAAAAGGGACAAGAGTAATTCATTTTTTCAAGAGCCCATTCAGCTCCTACATTTTCAATAGGTTCATCGGGTAAAAAATCGAACCACTGTTCTTTTGTTAAAAGTATTCCGCAGTACAAATAGCCCACCACAGCCCCCGTGCTATAGGGGACATAATTAGCACCACATTTTTCGCCAAATCTATTAATCCATCCATCATATATCTTGCCAATCTCATCATGTTTTAAAGAATTATCAAAAATAGCATCCGTAGCATTTCTCAAGAAATTTAAAGAGCACATACTACTAGATACAATCTCAAGCATAATTTTATCTTGTGGGGATATTTCTTCGAGCATTGATTCCATACAAGCAATAATCCTGTAAGTTGACTATTGCGTTGCCTCCCTTGCCGCCATCAGCGCCGCGCCCAAGGCCCCCACGATCTGGGGCTCGTCCGGCACGGAAATGTCCACGCCTAGGCGCTCGGACATGAGCGCCACCACGCCCGCGTTCTTGGCCACTCCCCCGCTCATGATGACCCGGGGTTTTATTCCGATGTTGCCGGTCATGGCCGCCACCCGGTTGACCACCGAGCGGTGCAGGCCCTTGATCACCTGGTCGATGGGGTGGTTCTTGGCCACCAGGGACACCACCTCGCTCTCGGCGAACACGGTGCACACGCTGCTGATGCTCACCTCGCCCCCTGCGGCCAAAGACAGCCGCCCCAGGTGATCGAGGCCTACCCCCAGCTTGGCGGCCATCACCTCCAAAAAGCGGCCGGTGCCCGCGGCGCACTTGTCGTTCATCACGAAGTCGGCCACCTTGCCGTTTTCGCCCAGACGAATCACCTTGGAATCCTGGCCGCCGATATCGATGACCGTGCCCACGTCCGGAAACAGGGAATAGGCCCCCAGGGCGTGGCAGGAGATTTCGGTGATCTTCTTGCCCGCCAGGGGCACGGCGGCCCGGCCGTAGCCGGTGGCCACCACAAAGGCCAGGTCATCACGGCTCAACCCGGCCATGGCCAGGGCCGCGTCCAGGGCGGCCTCGGCCGCGTTGGTGCTGTGGGGCCCGGTCTCGGTAACGCTCCAGCCCTTGAGAGTGCCGTCCTGGTCGATAACCGCCGCGTCGCTGCTGAGGGAACCTACGTCTATACCGGCGAAGTAGCTCATTTTGCGCTTTCTATAATGCTTGGCTTGGCAAGCCAACCGCTATCACTCATAGTTCGCCCCCACGCCCGGCACAGCCCCGCCCGGCACAGCCAGGTGGGGCTAGGCAAGGCGGCCCAAGGCTTGGGCCCCCAAATTGGTTACTCCGGGAGCCACCGAGGCTGGTGAAGGCAACAAGTTTTTCGACCCGCATCGCCCCCAGCGGTGCGCTGGGGCAAGCGAGACTCGCAGGCGTATATGTCAATACGCCGAGGAGGCGAGCGCCGCCCGCAACGCAGCATAGCCGCGCCTGGCGCAGCCGGCGCTAGCAGGCCGCGGCTTCGTCCATTTTGAAAGCCTTGAACATGATGCCGTCGGCCACCATGCCCGCCCCGTGGGATGTGGCGTCGATGATGTCCCCGTCGCTCCAGCCCAGGTCGCGGAGCTTCTGCACGTCCTCGGCGGCGACCTCGTTCGGGGTCTTGATGGCCTTGAGCACGAACAGGAGCATGGCCTTGTCCTTGTCGCTCAGGGGCGCGCTGGCCGGGTCGGCCAAGACCTTGGCCGCCGCGTCCTCGTCCATGATGCCTATGACCTTAAGAATCTCCCGGTTCAGGGAGATGCAGTAGTAGTATTTCAGCTCTTCGGCCACCAGCATGCGGATCAGGGCCAACAGGGGCATGCTCAGGTTGGGGTGGCCGCGGAAGTAGCCGAGGGATTGGAGGCGCACCCCAATCAGCCCCGGAGAGGAGCTGTACATCTGGAAGGGGGTGGGCACCATGCCCAGCTTTTCGAATAGGTCGTAGCCTTCCTTGACCTTGCCTTCCGCCTGCTCCGGCGGCACCACTTTGATGATGGACACTAAATACTCCTTTTAGGTTCAGGCCGCTTCCAGGGACTCGAAAAAGGCCTCCAAGCGGGTGAGGGCCTGCTCTTCGCTGAAAAAGCGGTAATCGGTTATGTCGGCCTCTATCACCACCGCCGGGATTCCCAGGCGCTGGCTCAAGAGGCGCTTCAGGTCGTACTGGCCCAGGGAATAGGGCTTGCAGGAGCGGGCCGAATGCACCACCAGCCCGTCCACCGCGTATTCCCGAACCATCTTTTCCATGAGCCCCAAGCGGTGCTCCAGGTTGTTGTTAAGTATAACCAGGGAGTAGGTCTTGGCCAGGGACTCCCAGGGGTGGCTCATGTCCAGGTGCTGGATGGTCTCGGCCCAGGCGTTGGTGTAGGTGGCGGCCACGAAGTTCATGCCCCGGGCGGCGAACAGCTCGGAGAAGTCGCGCACCTTGTACCACACCGCGATGTTGTCCCACATCAGGCGCTTCTTCTCGTTGGTGATGGCCCCGATGCCCCGCTCCACCCGGTCGGTCAACTCGGCCAGAAGTATCTCGTAATAATTCCGGGCCACGGGCAGGCCCCGCAGGCTCACCACCGGGGCCAGGTGCACGAAGGCGTCGAAGATGGTCATGGGCGCGGGGCGGGCTTGCATGGTCTCCAGGCACTGGCCCCAGAGCTGGCTGGCGGATTTGCTGAGCTCGGCCAGGCGCAGGAAGCGCTCCATGTCAAAGGCCTTGCCCGAGGCTTTCTCCAAAACCGGGATCATCTCCAGGATCTGGTCCTTCATGTAGGCGATGTTGGCCTCGGTGATCTCGCCGTAATTAAAGGGAGTGTCGAACATCAGCAAGGGGATGCCCAGGCGGTGGGCCAGCACCTTGTACCAGTACACCACGGTCTGGCAGATGTTGTTGGAGCAGAAGAGGATGTCGGGCTTGGGCAACTTGCCTGCCGGGGTCTTGCCCGAAAAGAAATGGCCCAAATCCACCCGGGCGTAGGAGCAAAGGTCGGGCGAGTAGCCCTCGTCCTCGGCCGCGGCGCACAGCTCCGGCCCCATCTTCTGGGCTCCGCACAGGGCCCCGTGGTTTTCGGGGTAGATGGTGTAAAAGTCGAAGGCCCGTAATAGCTCCACCGGCGCGCCACTGGTCACCCAGGCCACGGGCCGGGCGCCCGGCGCGAAGCGCGACAGGTAATAGTGCCGGGTCATGATCTCCTTGAGCCGCGTGGCGCACCTTAGCGGCGGCCCGAAGTCCGGGTTGGCCTTGCGCGGTTTGCGCTTGCCCTTGGTGGCCTTGGCCAGGGAGAGCATGGCCGGAAACCCCAGGTCCTTCATGAACTGCATGCGGGCCTTGGCGCTCAGGCTCATGACAACATCTCCCCGAAGGCCTCCAGGCGGGTCGCCGCCTGTCCGCCCACCTCCTGGTTCACGTCCACCTCCAGCACCAGGCTGGGCAGCCCCGCCTCCTTGAGGCCCCGCCTGAGCTCGGGTAAATCGAACAGCTCGGGCTCGCAGAACTTGACCACGCTGAACACCACTCCCTGGGCCCCGCCGCTTTGGGCCAGCCCCTTGAGCCACTCCAGGCGCTCGCTCAGGGAAGAGCCCCGGGTGCTGCACGGCGGCATGGCCAGGAAGCTTTCGGCCAAGGCCTCCAGGGGATCGCCCTGCCCCGGCGGGGGGTAGAGCAGGCGGCGGCTCATGGAGATGAGGTCGTCGTGCACCACCCTGAAATCCAGGCCGTCCAGGGTCTCCATGAGGTCCGGCGGGCTGGGCAGCACCCCGCTGATGATTATGCCCTGACCCTTTGGCCCGCCCTGGGCGGGGGCCTCATTCAGCCAAGCCTCCAGCAGGGGGATGTAGTCCCGGGGGTGCAGGTATTCCCCGGCGCGCAGCAGGCGGTAAAACTCCTCCGCGCCCACTCCCAGTTCGCCGGCCGCCCTGCGGGCGTAGGCCTGGGCGTATAGCTCGGACAGGCGGCGGCTCCACTCCAGGGCCTGCTCCATGGCCCCCTCGGGCGCGGGCCCGAAGATCAGGGTCAGGTCTTCTTCCAGGGCCTGGAGTTGGCTCACGTAAAAACCCTTGGCCGCCGCCGCGAAGGGGGCCTTGGGGTTGTAAAAAAACAGGCTGGGCGCGGGCGGCTCCAAATAGTCGGCCACCAGGGAGGCCAGGTTTTGCAGGGAATCGCAGGTGTGGGGGAACAGGATGGCCCCCACCTCGTCCATGCCCCCGGCCAAAAGAAGCTCCAAGCCCTGGCGCACCACCGAGCAGATGTAGGGCTGCAAGTGGCCCTGGGCCCTGGCCGGGGCCAGGGGCGGGTCCCAAACCTCCATGGGCAGCACCCCGTGGGCCCAGAGCAGCTCCTTGGGGTATTGGGCGGGAAACACGGCGCAAACCTTGCCGCCGCCGCGCCACTGTTTGAAATAATCGCCTCGGCTGGGAAGCTGGGCTGGGCTCATAGGGCCTCGCATATGGTCTTGATAGGGTTGGCCGTGCGGTGGCAGCAGTATAGGTTGGCCGCGCCCGCCAATGCAACTTATGAGTCGGTTTCACCCCTTGGACCGCCCCTCGCCCAGGCGTTGCGCCCATCGTCGCGGATGGCCCCGCCCTCGCCGGGGTAGACCACTTTGTCCTCGGCGGTGCTGGGCGCGGTGACCGGCGGCCACATGCCGGGCCGGGGCTCGGTCCCTTCCAGGGCCTCGGGGCAGGGCTGGTGGTCGGCCATCACCGGGTTTTGGCGCAGATCATTGCCCGGCACGTCCCAGGAGAATTCGATGGCGATGCCGTTGGGGTCAAAGGCATATAAAGAATGGATGAAGCCGTGGTCGATGACCTCGCTGACCCAGAAATCCGCCGCGTCCAGACGGTCCTTTATGGCCCACAGGTCGTCCTGATTCTCCACCCCCACTGACACGTGGTCAAAGGCGTAGGGGCCCTTCACCGGCACCCCGTGGTCTTTTTCCTGCCTGGACTCCACCCCCGGCCACTCGAAAAAGGCGATGTAGTCGTTGGGGCCCAGCTCGAAAAAGTAGTGGCGGTATCCTGGCTTACCCAGGCCGCCCACCAGACGCAGGCCCAACAGGTCGCGCCAAAAGCGGATGGTGGCCGGCATGTCCCCGGTGGCCAGGGCCAGGTGGTTCACTCCCTTGTATTGGATCATGGACGCGCTCCCGGTTGGCTCGTGGTTTGCCCAAAGGGGTATTTTCATTTTAGCCGCCCAGGGCCCGGCGGGCCACACCCTCTTGCCCCGAGGCCGCCGCGCCCAATAAAGCCGCGACTGTTAATGGTTAAAAGCTTGACTGCCACAGGGGGCCTGTGTTAAATATTGCCACTGATGTTCAGGCGCTAAACCCTCTATTGCACTGATAATTGCACGCTTTTCCTCGGCGGGCGGGCCAGGCGGTCAAAACGACAAGACACGCCGTCGCAAGCAGTGGAAGGGGCGGAGGCCAAACGGCATAAGTGAAATGAAGCTCAAGACATTATTGGCCAAACACAAATCCGCCCTGATCTCGCGGTGGGTCGACGCTATTGTGGAGACCTATCCGTCCGAAACCGCCAAGTTTCTGAAAAACAAAAAAGATCAGTTTAGTAACCCGGTGGGTCACACCATCGTGTCTGAAACCAAAAATTTGTTTGATCAGGTGCTGGAGGGTGTGGACCGCGAAAAGGTGACCCCCTTCCTGGACCGCATCATCCGTATCAGGGCCATCCAGGAATTCACTCCGTCCCAGGCGATTTCTTTCGTATTTTCTCTCAAATATCTTATACGTGAGATCGTGGGCCCGGAGATCGACACCGAGGACCTGGATCAGGAACTGGTGGATCTGGAGGCGGCCCTGGATTTTATGGCCCTGGTGGCCTTTGACATTTACATGTCCTGCCGAGAGCAGGTATACGACATTAGGGCCAAGGAAGTGCAGCAGAACGCTTTTCTGTTGCTGAAGCGGGCCAATTTGTTAGTGGAAAAACCCGGCCCCAAGCCGGAAGACTCGTGACGCCAACTAACCAAGGCTAACCGAAACGAGGTAGCAGTAGAATGATTGGTTTCCTATTCAGCCTAGTCGCAGTGCTGGTGCTCGTAGGGATAGCGCTGGTGGGTGTGGGGGGCCTTGGTCTCAAGGTCCTCTTCGGGGTGATCATCCCCTACGCGGCGGTGCTCACCTTCTTCGCGGGGCTGGTCTACCGTGTGGTGGACTGGGCCCGTTCGCCCGTGCCGTTCCGCATCCCCACCACCTGCGGACAGGAAAAATCCCTGGCATGGATCAAGCCCAACAAGATCGACAACCCCTGCAGCACCGGCGCAGTCGTGCTCAGAATGATCTTCGAGGTGCTCACCTTCCGTAGCCTTTTCCGCAACATGAAGCTGGATTACCGAGAGGGCCCCAAAATCCGCTACAGCTCGGAGAAATTCCTCTGGCTGTTCGCGTTGATGTTCCACTACGCCTTCTTGGTGGTAATCCTCCGGCATCTGCGCTTCTTCACCGAGCCCATCGCCCTGTGGCAGCAGACCCTGGAGCACCTGGACGGCTTCATGGAGTTCAACCTGGCTTCCTACGCCATCGGACTCCCCACCATCCAGCTGAGCGGCCTGGTCCTGTTGGGCGGGGTGACCTTGCTGCTGGTGAGGCGCATCATCGTCCCCGGCGTGCGCTACATATCCCTGGCCGCCGACTGGTTCCCCCTGTTCCTGATCACCTTCATCTGTCTCACCGGCATCCTGGCCCGCTACGTGGTCCGGATCGACGTGGTCAAGGTGAAGGAAATGGCCATGGGCCTGGCCACCTTCCATCCGGTGGTGCCCGACGGGATCAGTGTGTGGTTCTACATCCACCTCTTCCTGGTGTGCGTCTTGTTCGCCTACTTCCCCTTCAGCAAGCTCATGCACATGGGGGGCGTGTTCCTCAGCCCCACCCGCAACTTGGTGAACAACAGCCGCGCGGTGCGCCACGTCAACCCCTGGAGCTACCCCGTCAAGACCCACAGCTATCAAGAGTACGAGGATGACTTCCGGGAGGAGATGGTAGAGGCCGGCCTGCCGGTGGACAAATCCTTGGAAGAGGCCGCAGCTGAAAAGGCCGCCAAGGAGGCTCCGGCCGCACCAGAGACTCAGGAGACTGAGGAGAAGAGGGAAGATTAATCATGGCTGCCAAAACTCCTAGTCCAAAAGTAGTCGGTCAGATAGATCACCATCCTCCTGCAAAGGGTTGGATGGACACCAAGCCCGAGTTCAAACCGGGCACCTTCCTCTATGCCGGCAAGGCCTCGGCCCTGGAGACCGTAGGCTTGGCCAACCCCCGGGACTGGTCGCCCACTGACGACGACTGGAAGCTGCCGGCCGACTGGAAGGGCATCGTCCGCGAAGGCATGGCCGAGCGCCTGCAGCGTTTCCGCAGCTTCAAGCTGTTCATGGACATCTGCGTGCGTTGCGGGGCCTGCGCCGACAAATGCCACTTCTTCATCGGAAGCGGCGATCCCAAAAACATGCCGGTCTTACGCGCCGAGCTGATCCGCAGCATCTACCGCGGCGAAATGAAGACCGCGGGCAAGATCCTGGGCAAGCTGGCCGGCGGGCGCAAGCTCACCGAAGATGTGATCAAGGAGTGGTTCTACTACTTCTATCAATGCACCGAGTGCCGCCGCTGCAGCGTGTTCTGCCCCTACGGCATCGACACCGCCGAGATCACCATCATCGCCCGGGAGATCCTCAACCTGTTGGGCACCAACATCGACTGGATCGCCTCCCCGGTGGCCAACTGCTTCATGACCGGTAACCACCTTGGTCTGAAACCCCACACCTTCAAAGAGAACATCGAGTACCTGCTCGACGACATCGAAGAGTACGTGGGGGTCAAGATCGAGCCCAGCTTCAACCGCAAGGGGGCCGAGATCCTGTTCGTGACCCCCTCGGGCGACGTCTTCGCCGAGCCGGGCATCTTCACCCTCATGGGCTACTTGATGCTCTTCGATCACATCGGCCTGGACTACACCTGGTCCACCTACGCCTCCGAGGGCGGCAACTTCGGCTTCTTCACCTCCCACGAGATGATGAAGCGCCTCAACGCCAAGATGTACGCCGAGTCCAAGCGCCTGGGGGTCAAATGGATCCTGGGCGGCGAGTGCGGCCACATGTGGCGGGTGGTGCACCAGTACATGGACACCCTGAACGGCCCGGCCGACTGGCTGGAGCAACCCATCAACCCGCTGACCGGTACTCGTTTTGAAAACGCGGCATCCACCAAGATGGTGCATATCACCGAGTTCACCGCCGACCTGATCAAAAACAACAAGCTCAAACTGGATCCCAGCCAGAACGACCACATCATCCCCACCTTCCACGACTCCTGTAACACCAGCCGGGGCATGGGAATGTTGGAGGAGCCGCGCTACGTCCTCAACAACGTGTGCAACAACTTCGTGGACATGGCTCCCCAGGTGATTCGGGAAAACACCTTCTGCTGCGGATCGGGCTCGGGCCTCAACGCCGGTGAATACCTGGAGATGCGCTTCAGGGGCGGCCTGCCCCGGGCCAACGCGGTCAAGCGGGTGCACGAGGACCACGGAGTGAACATGCTCTCTTGCGTCTGCGCCATCGACCGCGCGGTCTTCCCCGCCCTCATGGACTACTGGGTGCCCGGAGTGGGCGTCTGCGGGGTTAGCGAGTTGGTTGCCAACGCCCTGGTCATGGAAGGCCAAGGCGAGCGTGAGTACAACCTCCGCGGCGAAGAGAACCCTTCTTACAAGCCTCCCGCGGAGGATGAAGCCTCAGCCGAAGCTGGAGAGGAGGGTGAGGAGTAATGTACGACAGCGGCAAAATCATTACCGGCCTGGTCATCTTCCTGGCCATCTTCACCTATCCCTTGTGGAGCAACATGGGCAAGGCCGCTCCGGTGCCCAAGCCGGAGCTCCCGCCCAAGAGTGTGGCCACCCAGTGCGTGGCGGACACCAACTACATGCGCACCAGCCACATGACGCTCTTGAACGTCTGGCGCGACGATGTGGTGCGCATGGGTGACCGCGTCTACGTTTCGGCCAACGGCAAGGCCTACAACATGAGCTTGACCAACACCTGTTTGGAGTGCCACTCCGACAAGGTCAAGTTCTGCGACCAGTGCCACAACTATCTGGCCGTGGCCCCGTTCTGCTGGGACTGCCACCAAGTGCCCAAGCCGAAGGAGAAGGAGTGATGGGCGTGGATAGGAGAAAGTTTCTAAAACTCGCCGGGGTCTCGGCCGCCCTGGGCCTGGGTGGCGCCACCGGTTTCCAGCTTCTCAGGCCCGGCGCCCTGGACGCGGCCGAGCGCATGCCCACTCCTTATCAGATGATCTTCCCCAAGGAGCAGGGCAACACCGATGTAATGCCCAACCCCAAGCGCCTCAAGGGGCGCCGCTGGGGCATGGTGATAGACATGCGCAAGCTCACCCCGGCCAAGGCCCGGGCGGCCATCGAGGCTTGCGACTACTACCACAACGTCCCCCAGATTCCGGGCAAGCAAAACATCAAGTGGATTTGGACGGCCCCCTACATCAACGTCTTCCCCGAGACCGAGAACCCCTGGGCCGACCCGGAAATAAAGAACGCGCAGTTCATCGTAATGTGCAACCACTGCAACAATCCGCCCTGTGTGCGGGTGTGCCCCACCAAGGCCACCTTCCAGCGCGAGGACGGCATCGTCATGATGGACATGCACCGCTGCATCGGCTGCCGATTCTGCATGGCCGGTTGTCCTTACGGCTCCAGAAGCTTCAACTTCCGCGACCCGCGCCCCTTCATCAAGAAGGAATACCTGGACTACCCCACCCGCAGCAAGGGTGTGGTGGAAAAGTGCACCTTCTGCGCCGAGCGCCTGGCGGTAGGCAAGCTGCCCTACTGCGCCGAGGTCAGCGGCGGGGCCATGGTCTTTGGAGACGTGGATGACGCTGGTAGCGAACTGCGCCAACTGCTGCGCAAGCGCTACAGTATCCGCCGTAAACCCAACCTGGGCACTGATCCCCAGGTCTTTTACCTGGTGTAGAGGTCGTCATGCTTGAAAAGGCTTTAAGCGGAAGCAAGCTGTACTGGACCTGGCTCATCGCACTGCTCGTCGTGATAGCGGCCGGCTTCGGGGCCTATCTGGTGCAGTACAACAAAGGCCTTATGATCACCGGCATGAGCCGGGACGTGTCCTGGGGATTTTACATCGCCCAGTTCACCTTCCTGGTCGGTGTGGCCGCCTCGGCGGTGATGTTGGTGCTGCCTTATTATTTGCACCATTACAAAACCTTCGGGCGCATCACCATCCTGGGCGAGTTCCTGGCCATATCCGCGGTGATCATGTGCATCCTGTTCATTACGGTGGACCTTGGTAAGCCCAGCCGTATCCTGAACGTGATGCTGCACCCCACGCCCAACTCGGTGCTGTTCTGGGACATGGTCGTCTTGAACGGCTACCTGATCATCAACCTGCTGGCCGGTTGGGTAACCCTGGAGGCCGAGCGCAAGAACGTGCCTCCTCCGGGCTGGATCAAGGTAATCATCTACCTTTCCATCCCCTGGGCGGTGTCTATCCACACCGTGACCGCCTTCTTGTATGCCGGTCTGCCCGGCCGCGGCTTCTGGCTCACCGCCATCATGGCCCCGCGCTTTTTGGCCTCGGCCTTTGCCGCCGGCCCCGCGGTGCTGATTCTGCTGGGCTATCTGGTCAAGAAGCTCACCCGCTTCGACGCAGGCAAGGAGGCCTTCGAGACCCTGGCCAAGATCGTGTGCTACGCCATCATCCTGCACATCTTCTTCTTCCTGTTGGAGGTGTTCACGGTGGCCTACAGCGCCATTCCCAGCCACACCTCGCACCTGGCCTACCTGTACTTCGGCCTGCACGGGCACAACATGCTGGTGCCCTGGGTGTGGACGGCTCTGGCCTGCGGCTTCACCGCCATCGTGCTCCTGGTGAACCCGCGCACCCGGCAGAACCCCAAGATTCTGCCCTTCGCCTGCGTGCTGGTGTTCATCTGCACCTGGATCGACAAGGGCATGGCCATGATCGCGGGCGGCTTCGTGCCCAACCCGTTGCATGAGATCACCGAGTACGCCCCCACCGCCTTGGAGCTGATGATCACCTTCGGCGTCTACGCCACGGGCATCCTGATCCTCACCATCCTATACAAGGTGGCCCTGGGAGTGAAGGAGGAGGAAGAGGCGGTCTAGCCCTTCCCCAACGACCAAAAGCAAAGGCCCCTCCCCCTTTCGGGGGAGGGGCCTTCTTTTTGGCTTTGGCCCGCAAAACCTATGCCGGGCCTGGGTATAATAAAATTAGCGCCCTCGACAAAACGAACCTTGCGACACTCTACCAGGGAGGTTAGTACATGGCTGATAGTGACCGCCCCCAGGTGAAAGGCACCTGGCTCAATGTGTTCTGCCCCGAGGCTCGCTGCCTTAGCGAAGCCGAGGTGCAAGCCCTGCCCCCGAATATGGCCCAGGCCCCGGGAGTGCAGGACAAAGACGGCCTCTGGCTCAAAGTCTTCTGCCCTGACGAGTCGTGCCTCAGCGAGGCGGAAAAGGGCTCACCCTCGGTGCCGGTCTTGCGAACCTCGCGCCAGGCAGGCCACCAGGGCCTGTGGCTGAAGCTGTTTTGCCCCGACGGCGCCTGTAAGGTGGACGAAGACACCGACCTGCCCTAGAGGTCCTTACGGCAGGCGGCAGTGCTCCGGCCCGCGCACCGACAGCACCGGGCAAGGAGCCCGGCGGAAGACCTTTTCCGCCGTGGAGCCGAACAGGGCCCCTGCCAGGTTGCTGCGTCCCTTGGTGCCCATGACCACCATGGAAATTTCCTCGTCGCGCAGGAACTTGAGCAATTCTTCGTGGGGATGGCCGTTGAGGATGACCACCCTGGTCTTTATGCCCTTGGCCGCGCTCAGGTAGTCCTTTTCAAACACCTCCCGGCGCTCGGCCTCCACCCGCTCCAGATAGCCCTGCTTGCCGCCCAGGTCGTAACCCTCGGCGGTGAGGCGGTCCAATACGTCCAGCCCCCTGGCGTTGATCACGTTGACCACCACCAGCTCGGCCCCGTGGCAGCGCGCCTCTTCTAGAGCGTAGGCAAAAGTAATTTCGGAATAATCGCTAAAGTCGATGGCTGCGGCCACCCTTTTCAGTTCCACATTGCAATCCGCCATATCCAGCTCCTTATAGGCCATGAGGTTATCAGCGATAGATGCATTATAACCCGAGGACGTGCCTAATGGTAAAGGCCGTAGTTGGTGGACAAGCCCCCGAAGTTGTGGTAGATATGCCCTTTACATTCCAGGGCGATTAGCTCAGATGGATAGAGCGTTGGCCTCCGGAGCCAAAGGCCGTGAGTTCGAATCTCGCATCGCCCACCAGAGATATCAAGGGGTTAGCCGAACCGGCTAACCCCTTTCGCGTTGCCCAGCCACGAGGCCCCATGGCGGCCTGGTTGGCTATGAGCTTGAAAACAATAGTTTCTCAGCGATCCTTCAACAGCTCTCGGGCTATGATCATTTTCTGTATCTCCGAGGTGCCGCCGCCTATCTCCACCAGCTTGGCGTCGCGCATGTAGCGCTCCACCGGGTACTCGCGCATGTAGCCGTAGCCGCCGTGTATCTGGATGGCGTCCAGGGCCGCCTGGGTGGCCATGGATGATGCGTAATACTTGGCGATGGAGGCTTCCTTGGAAAGGCGGCGCCCCTCGTCGATCAGGGGGCACAGCGAGTAGGTGTAGTGCCTGGCCAGCTCCAGGCGGGTGGCCATCTCGGCCAGCATGTTCTTGACCAGCTGGAAGTCGCAGATGGGCTGGCCGAACTGCTTGCGCTCCTTGGCGTATTTAACCGATTCGTCCAGGCAGGCCTGCATGATGCCTACGCTGGTGACCGCCCCCAGCACCCGCTCCTCGTCCAGGGTCTCGAACAGGATGGGGAAGCCCTGCCCCTCGGCGCCCATGATCTGCTCGCCGGACACCTCCACTTGGTCCAGGAAGACCTCGCCGGTGGGCGAGCAGCGCATGCCCATTTTCTCGAAGGGCCGGCCCGTGGAAAGCCCCGGCATTTCCCGGTCCAGGATGAACAGGGTGCCGCCGCCTGCGCCCTTGGTGCCATGCTCTCTAGCCACCACCAGGAAGTACTGGGCCAGGGGGGCGTTGGTGATGAAGGTCTTGGAGCCGCTCAGCACATAGGCCGCGCCTTTTTTGGTGTAGGTGGTCTTGATGGCCAGGGCGTCGGAACCCGCCTCCGGCTCGGTGAGGCAAAAGGCGGCCAGCTTTTCCCCGTTGAGCACCGGCGGTATGTAGGTGGTCTTTTGCTTTTCGCTGCCGTACTTGGAGATGAAGTAGCAGAAGTTTGTGGTGCACATGTTGACCGACATGCCGAACCCGGCGGCCACCCGGCAGAACTCCTCCTTGATCAGGGCGTTGGTCAGCAGGTCGGCCCCGCCGCCGCCGTACTCCACCGGGGAGGTGGAGCCGATCAGGCCGTTGCGCCCCGCCTCCCGGTAGGCCTCCATGGGGAATCTCTCTTGCTCGTCCAGCTCCCGGGCGATGGGGGCCAGTTCCTTTTCGGTAAATCTGCGCGCCGTCTCGCGCACCATGCGGTGCTCCTCGGAAAGCAGCGCGTCCCAGATATTTTTCACAACAGCTCCTCCCGCCTAGGCGTCGCCGGATTTTTTGCGCAGCATGAGCACGGTGGTGGTCCCGCTTTGCACTACCTGGTGGCGCTGGTTGAGCACCTCCTTTTCAAAGGTCAAAACCCCGCGATCGTCTTGGGAGGTCTCGCGCAGTTCCTTGACCCGCTGCACCACGTGGATGGTGTCGCCGATCTTGATGGGGTGGTGGAATTGCCAGGTCATGCCCAGGAAAGCCACCAGGGTGCCCTCCAGGGTGCCCAACTGCTGGGATAGACCGGCGTGGATCACCAGGCCCAGCATGCCGTGGGCGATGCGCTCGCCGAACTGGCTCCGGGCGGCGAACTCGGCGTCGGTGTGCAGGGGGTTGGTGTCCCAGGACAGGGCCGCGAAATTCACGATGTCGGCCTCGGTCACCGTCCTGGCCTTGGTCACAAACTTCTGCCCCAGCTCAAAGTCATCGAAGTACATTGGATTCATTTCAGGCCTCTTGTAATAATGCAGTGTCTCGGGCGGCCGCGGGCAGGCGCCACCCCTAGCTGTCTTTGAACATCTCGCGCAGCTCCCGCTTCAGGACCTTGCCGCCGAAAGTGGTCTTGGGAAGCGCGTCCACGAAGCGGATCATGGCTGGCTTTTTGTACCCGGCCAGGCGCTGCTGGCAGTGGGCCTGAATGCTCTCGTCGTCCAGGCGGGCGCCGGGCTGGGCCACCACCACCGCGCACACCGCCTCGCCCCAACGGGGATGGGGCAGGCCGATCACCGCCACGTCGCGCACCAGGGGGTGTTGCAGCAGCACCTCCTCCACCTCCCGGGAGTACACGTTCAGCCCGCCGGTCTTTATCATGTCCTTGAGCCGGTCCACCACGTACAGATAGCCCTTGGAGTCGAAGCGCCCCAGGTCGCCGGTGTGCAGCCAGCCGCCGCGCAGGGCGGCCTCGGTCTCCTGGGGGGCGTTGTAATATCCCTTGAACACGCTGGGCCCCCGCACGATTATCTCGCCGGGCTCGCCGGGTGGCGGCTCCTGGTCAAGGGCGTCCACCACCCGCACCTCGGTGCACATGTAGCCCCGCCCCACGCTGCCGGGCTCCTCGGGCTGGTCCCAGGGCTTGAGCACCGTCACCGCCGGGGAGGCCTCGGTGAGGGCGTAGGAGCCGTAGCAGGCCCCGTTGGGCCACAGCCTGGTCTCTATCTCCCGCCTCTCCGCCGGGTCCAATATTCCGTGGGTGTTCAGCCAGCGGCGCATGGAGCTGGTGTCGCGGGGCTTGCGCTTGATGGAGTCCAGCAGCATCCGGTAGATGGTGGGGTTGCCCACCACGAAGGTGGTGCGCTCGCGCTCCACCACCTCCAGGAAGTGGTCCGGTTCGAAAGTCTTGCTGCCGATGAAGGTGCCCCCCGCGTACATGAAGGCCAAAAAGCGGCTCAGGGAGGCCACGTGGTACATCTGCATGGGATAGAAGATGCGCTCATCCGGGGCCGGGCTGTGGTTCTCGGTGGTCACCGAGATTATGTTCCACAGGATGCTTTTGTGGGTCAGCACCGCCCCCTTGGGGCGGCCGGTGGTGCCGCCAGTGAAGAGAATGAACGACTCGTCGTCTTCGCTCACCACCTGGGGCGACCCCTCCTCGGAGGCGCTTTTTTTCAGATCCTCATAGTCCCGGGCGAACCCTGGAGCCGCCCCGCCGAAGGAAACCAGGGTTTTCAGGGCGGGCAGGCGGTCGCGCAACTCCTCAGCCAGGCCCTGGTAATGAACGTCGAAGACCAGGGCGGTGCAGTCGGTGATTTCGGCCATGCGGCAGACGTCGTCCACCGTGCCGCGAGAGTCGAGGGGCACCGACACCAGGCCCCGCTTCAGGTTGCCCAGGATCACCTGCATCAGGCTCAGGCAGTTGTCCGAGAGGGTGGCAACGTGGGAGCCCTTGCCCAGGCCCAGGCCATCCAGGGCGTTGCTCCAGCGGTTGACCGCCGCGCTCATCTGGGCATAGGTGGCCCTGGCCTGGTCGTCGATGCAGGCCACCTTGCCCGGGAATTTGCGGGCCGAGCGCTCAAAGGCCTCGCCTAGGGTCATTTCCATGGGGTCGGTCCTCCCATACGCTGGGGCCGATCCCGTGACCGACCCCCAACTGATCGCGGCTATCCCCGGTTGAGCAGGGGCAGCATCCGCCGGGCCTCTTCCACGCCGGCCGGTTCCAGGCCAAGCTCCCTGGCGATGCGCACCGCCTTGGCCACCAACTCGGCGTTGCTCTTGGCGAGCACCCCCTTGGAGAGGTAGACGTTGTCCTCGAAGCCCACCCTCATGCCCCCGCCCAGGATCAGCGCGCCGGTCCCCAGGGGGAACTGGTGGCGGCCTATGCCGATGGCCTGCCAGGAGTAGCCGGGGTCCAGGGCGTCTTTCAAGAGCACCAGGTTCTTGAGGCTGGCCGGGATGCCGCCCATCACCCCCAATACGAAGCTGACCCTGAAGGGAGGCTCCAGCAGGCCCGGCTTGCGGATCCAGTGCTCCATGTTTTGGATCATGGACAGGTCGTAGACCTCGAACTCGGGCATGACCCCCCACTGGCGCATGCGCTTGGCGTACAACTCCATGGTGTCCGGGGTGTTGGGGAACAGGCCCCGCCCGAAGTTCATGGACCCGGCGTTCAAGGAGGCCGAATCCGGGCGCAGCTCCTCCACCGGCTTGAGCCGGTCCTCCACGCTGAGGCCCAGGGTGGTGGCCCCGCCGCCGGTGGTTATCTGGGTGATGATGGGGCAGGCGTCGCGCACCGCGGCCAGGTAGTCCCGGAAAACCGCCAGGTCCGGAGTGGGCTTGCCGGTGTCGGGGTGGCGGGCGTGCAAATGCACCACCGAGGCGCCCGCCTCGTAGGAGCGGCGGGTCTCGGCGGCCACCTCCTCGGCGGTGTAGGGGATGTTGGGGTTGTCCTCGCGGGTGGGGATGCTACCCGTGGGGGCTACGGTGATGATCACTTTATTGCTCATGAAAAGGGCTCTCCCTCAAGGGCCGCCGACCCGGCGGGCGCATTAATCCAGGGGCTTGAAATACACGTCGGTGATGGCCCCCAGCCTTAGCTCGCGGTAGACCGCCTTCACCTTGGTGCCCACCTTGACCTTGGCCACGTCGTCCACCTCCATGTTGGTCATGAGCAGCGAGTCGGTGCCGTCCAGCTTCACGTAGGCGCAGACAAAGGGCACCTTCTTGATGAAGCTGCTGGTAGTGTAGTGCTGCACGGTGCAGGCCTCGATGGTGCCGGTGCCGACCAGCTTCTTCCACTGGGTAGGCTGGTAGCAGGTGTGGCAGTGGCTGCGCGGCGGGCAAAAAACCTTGCCGCACTCCGGGCACTCCGCCCCGTACAGGGCCTTGTTTTCCCGTAGCTCCCGGAAAAAGCGCGACTGGCCGCCATAGGAGTACTTGAACACCACCTCCATCTTGTCCGGTATCTCCAGGGGCGCGTCCATGGAGTTCTTGCCGCTCAGCTCCTCCTCGAACTCCCGCCGCAGGTGCTCCACGGGGATGCCGTATTTTTCGTGCTGATAGCGGTACCAGGCTTCTCTTTCAGCGCTGTTCATTGGCTGCCTACCTTTCCAAAACCAGGCAAATACTCCAGGTGCATAAGGTCCCCCCGATGCTCTGCACCAGCCCCTTGCGTGCGTTAGGGCGCTGGCGCTCCCCGGCCTCGCCGCGCAGGTGTTTGCACACTTCATAGGTTTGCATTATCCCCGTGGCCCCCACCGCGTGGCCGCAGCCGATCAGGCCGCCGCTGAGGTTCACCGGCAGGCGGCCCTCGGGCAGCACCGTGCCGTCGTCGATGAGGTCGCCGCCACGACCCTCCTCGCAGAAGAAGCAGTCCTCGTAGGCCATGATCTCGGTGCCGGTGAAGGCGTCGTGCAGCTCGGCCAGGTCCAGCTCCTCCACGGGGTTGGTGATGCCCGCCATCTCATAGGCCTTTTTGGCCGCCAGGCGCGACGATTCGAAGGTGTAGATGTTGGGGCGGTTGCCGGGCATCACGTAGTCCACCGAGGCCCCCAGGCCGCTGATCCAGACGGGGTTGTCTGAGATGCTCTCGGCCACCTTTTTGGAGGCCAGGATCACCGCCGAGGCTCCCTCGGTGTACAGGCAGTTGTCGTAAAACTTGAAGGGCTCCACGATCATGCGCGAGTCCAGCACGTCCTGCACGGTCAACACCTTGGGGGACTGGGCAATGGGATTCTTGGTGGCGTTGAAGTGATTCTTCACCGAGACCTTGGCCATCTGCTCCTCGGTGGGGTTGCCGTACTTGTCGCGGTGGGCCACCACGGCCAGGGCGAAACCCGAGGCGGCGGTGCGCCCGGCCGGGTTGTCGTAGGTCATGTCCGCGGTGTACAGGATGGCCCGGAGCACCTCCGGGGTGGCCATTTGCAGCTCATAGTTGTAGGTGTCGGCGCACTTTTCCACGCCCAGCACCAGGCAGACGTCCTGCAGGCCGCTGGCCACCTCCTGGTAGCCGATGCGCAGGGCGGCCCCGCCGGTGGCCCCGCCGGAGTTGACCCGGACCATGGGCTTTAGCCCCAGGCCCAAGTAGTCGTGCACAAAGGCGTCGGGCTGATACTGGCGCTGGAAGAAATCGTTGTAGATTCCGTACACCGCGCTGTCCACCCGGTCCTTGTCGATGCCGGCGTCCTCGAAGGCCATCTTGGCCGCATCGAAAGCCAACTCATAGTAGGTCTTGTCCAGCCATCTCGACTTGAATTTCGTGGTTCCGATACCCACGATGGCCACGTCTCTCATGTTTCCTCTCCTAGAACCTTTGCCGCGATTGATCTTGCAAGCTCGTCAATTCCGCTCGCCCCCATGCCGCCGTCTACTCCATGAAGTTCGGCAGGAAAAGCGCCAGATCGGGGAAAATGGTCACGATCAGCAGGCACACGGCCTGCAGGATCACGAAGGGAATGATCGAACGGTAGATGTCGTTGAGGGTAACGTCCTTGGGCACCACCGCCTTCATGATGAACAGGTTGAAGCCAAAGGGCGGGGTGATGTAGGCCATTTCCATGTTGATGGTGAATATGACCCCGAACCAGACCGGGTCGAAGCCCAGCTCCATAATCAGGGGCACGAATATGGGCGTGGTGAGCATGATGATGCCCGCCGGGTCCAGGAACATGCCCAGCACGAAGAAGCAGATTTGGATGCCGATGAAGATCCACCACTTGGACAGGTGCAGCCCCAGGATGGTTTCCTTGATCAGATCCGACACCCCGGCGTAGGCCAGGACGTGGGTGAAGGCCACCGCCCCGATCACGATCCACAGCACCATGGCGGTGAGGCTGAAGGTGGAGGACAGGGCGTCCTTGAGGCTGGCCCAGCTAAGCCTGCGCTGGATCGCCGCGCAGAGCAGGGAGCCGACGGCCCCGATGCCCGCGGCCTCGGTGGGGGTGGCCGCCCCGGTGTAGATGACCCCCAGCACCACGATGATCAGGGCGGCGGGCAAGACGATGCCCTTGAGGGCCAATATCTTCTCCCTGAAGGAGAACACTTCCTCCACCGGCGGACCCAGGCTGGGCTTGAGGGCGCTGCGAACCAGAATGTACACGCAAAAGATCAGGGCCAGCAGGATGCCCGGCACCAGGCCGCCCATGAACAGCTTGCCCACCGAGACCTCGGCCATGGTCCCGTAGATGATCATGATGATGCTGGGCGGGATGAGGATGCCCAAGGCCCCGCCCGCGGAGATGCAGCCGGTGGCTATGTGCTTGTCATAGCCCCGCTTGAGCATGGCCGGCAGGGCGATGAGGCCCATGCTCACCGTGGCCACTGAGCTGATGCCCGCCATGGCCGCGAAGATGGCGCAGATGACCACCGTCCCGGCAGCCAGGCCTCCGGGTAGCCGCCCCATCCACACGTGGATCATGTGGTACAGCTCGTCGGCCAAGTTAGATGTTCGCAAAACGTTGGCCATCAATATGAACAGGGGCACGGCGGTGAGGATGGAGTTGGTGCCTTCGGAATAGGCGGTCTGGGCCACCATGTACATGCCCTTGGCGCCCCAGATGTAGACCACCCCCAACACCGCGATGCCGCCCAGGGAAAAGGCCACGGGCAGGCCCAGAACCAGGAACAGCAACAGCAGGCCGGTGATAATGGCTGTAAAAAGCGCGGTGTCCATGGGCTACGCTATTCGAAAAAGGATTTGCCCAACCGCAGCTCGTCCAAAAGGCCGGGCAAGTCGTCGGTCGGGTGATTGAGGATGAGCAGGTTCTTCAGGCTGCGCGCGATTATCTGCAACAGCAGCAGCAGCGCGCCCAGGGGCACCATGAACAGAGAGGGCCATAGGGGCATCTCCAGGATGGTGTCGGAGAGCTTGTTCTTGACCAGCGCCTCTATGGCCATCTCGCCGCCCCACCAGATGATCACCAGGCAGAACAGGGCGGCCAGCCACCAGGTGGCCAGCTCCATCGCCGCCTTTTGCTTCTCGCTGCGCAAGCGGAACAGGAAGTCCACCCGCACGTGCTGGTCCAGCAAGAGGCAGTAGCTGCCCCCCAGCATGCTCATAAGGCATAGCAGGTACTGGTTGGTCTCGTTGACCCAGTCGGTGGGGGAGTTGAGCAGGTAGCGGCAAAAGACCTCCCAGCAGATGCTGATGGCCATCACCACCACGGTGAGGGAAAAGATTTTCTCCACCCACAGGGTCAGGGCGTTGATGCTTTTGATGATCCGGGCGGCAGGACGCTGTTGCACTGATTCGCTCATGGTCCCCGCTCAAGCGCGGGACGGCCGCCGGGGGCCGCCCCGCTTGGGTGTTTTTTACAAAGCGCCTTTTTTCTGCAGGTAGGACTTCATCAGGTCCACCAGTTCCTTGCTAAGGGGGGTGGCCCCGCCGACCTTGTCCCAAAGGGGCATGCACATCTTGCGTACCTTGGCCACGTCGGCCTGGGAAAGCTCCATGACCTTCACGCCCTTGCCCTCGGCCGCCTTCAAGGCGCTCTGGTCCCACTCGGGGCTCTTGAGGGAGGAAGCGTAGAAGGTCTCGATGCCCGCCTTGTTCAGCGCCACCTGCAGCTCAGGCGTCAGGGACTTCCAGAAGTCCAGGTTGAGGTACAGGCCGGTCATGGCCGGGGTGTGGAAGCCGGGCAGGATGGCGTACTTGATCACCTCGTAGAGCTTGTAGGTGCTCAGGGTGTAGTAGGGGTAGACCACGCCGTCCACGGTGCCCCGTTGCAGGGACATGTAGATTTCCTTGGCGCTCAGGGAAACCGGGGACGCGCCCAGCAGCTTTACGATGGGGCCGTCCAGCCCCGGGGCCCGCATCTTCTTGCCCTTGAAGTCGTCCAGGTTGTTCACCGGGAAGTTGGTCATGCAGCCCATGGTGCCGGCCATGACCGGGAACAGGTACTGCACGTTCTGCTTCTGGGTGGCCTTGCGCATAAGGTCCAGGAAGCCGCCGTTGACGTAGAGGTCGTAGGCCTCCTTGGGATCGCGCCAGGTGAAGGGCAACCACTCCACCTTGCCCTCCTTCAAGGTGCCGCCGTAATAGATCAGGGCGGAGACCAGCCCCTCCACCGTGCCCTTGCTCACGGAGTCGAAACCCTTTTTGGCGGATACGAGCTGCCCCGGCCAAAACAGCTTAATCTCCACTTGGCCCTTGGTGTACTCCTCGGCCTTGGCCACGAACTGCTTTATCATCTGCGGTACGTAGCTGGTCTCCGGGTAGATGCACTGGATGCGCAAGGTGTATTTTTTGGCTTCGGCAAACCCGGGCGTGGCGGCCACGATAAAAGCCATCGCCACGGCCAGCAAGCAGATGACCTTACCCCATCTGGTCATGTCTCCCTCCTCCCTTAGTATTGACAAATCAAACCTTACAAACCGTTCAAACGAGTCGCCGTTTTTTGGCCTCTCCGTTGGAAACGACAAAAACCTCCACCCCTGACGCCGCTCCCGGGTCAAGTTCGCATGTGTTGTATTATCAGTGGGTGTGCCGAGAGAGAAACTTATGACATAAATTTAATTTAATTTAAAATCTTGATATCCGGCGTGTCAAGCCAAATTATCTCCATTTTTTGAGTTTGCGATGAAGGCCCTTCTCAGGAAACAAGGCGCAACTAAGTTTTATTTAATTTTTATATCAATTGGTTAAATTATATAAACCGTGAGAGCGTCCGCATGGCAATGGCTGGGGCGCTCCCCCGCGCGCGGCCGCCGGACCGAGCGCTTAATGACGCGAATACTATTGGTAACTGGTTTTTTCGCTTGATTAGCGCCATTTTTACATATAAATATAATTATATTTTAGGAGGTGCTCCCGCAAGGCTGATTTCGCCCATGCGCGGCCGCCCCGAGAGATGAACAGAGCATGAAAGCCCGCCCGCAGAGGCGGCCATCGTTTGCCGAGGATAACCTAGCAAGATGCCATTCAAGCGCGGCGTGGTCATAGAAGAGGCCTACAACAAGATCAAAGAAATGATCTATTCCAACCAGTTGGCTCCTGGGCAGAAGATCATTTACACCGACCTCGCCAAAAAGCTCCAAATGAGCGTCACCCCCCTGATCCACGCCTTGAACCGGCTGGAGGCCTCGGACTTCGTCAGCTACGTCCCCAACAAGGGCTACTTTTTAAACGAGATCACCGTGGATGAGGCCACCCAACTCTACGAGGTGCGCGAAGCCCTGGAGTTGCACGCCCTGCCCAAGGTGATCGAAAACATCGCGCAAGCCCACCTGGACCAGATCAAGAAGGCCTCCAAGAAGTACCGCCACCTGGGCCAGGTGCCCGCTGACCGCGACCTGTTCCTGGCCGACGCCCGCTTCCATCTGCAACTGGTGAAGATTTCGGGCAACGATATCCTGCACCGGATGCTCAAGGAAATATTCGAAAAGCTCTACCTGAAATACCCTCCCCAATACATGGACACCGCCCGGCTCAAGGAGATCGCCTCCGAGCACCGCAGCCTGCTGCAAGCCCTGGCCCGCCGGGACACCGTGGCCGCTGCCGCCATCACCAAGCTGCACATCGCCCAGGGCCGGGAGCGCATCCTGGGCTCCCTGCGCATACGTCAGCAGGAGATGCTGTCCCTGCCCTGACCCTCGTTTAGCTTAAGCCGCCGTCCCCCTGCCCTCCGCCCTTCCCCTGGGCCGGCCTTTTTGGCATCATGGGGCCTGCGCCAAAACCGGCCGCCGAGCAAGCGAGGGGTGATGGACAAGACCGACAAGCTGAACCTGTTTTATCTGCTGAGTTTCCTGGCCCTGCTGCTGTGGTCGGGGATCAGGCCCTACGACCGCTTCACCTGGTTTTTGGAGGTGCTCCCGGCGCTCATGGGCCTGGCCGCCCTGGCCCTAACCTACCGCCGCTTCCGCCTCACCCGCCTGGTCTATCTGCTCATCTGGATCCACGCCATCATCCTGCTGGTCGGCGGGCACTACACCTACGCTCGCGTGCCCCTGTTCGACTGGCTGAGCCAGATCCTGGACCTGGGACGCAACAACTACGACAAGCTGGGGCACCTGGCCCAGGGCTTCATCCCGGCCATGGTGACCAGGGAGGTGCTGCTGCGCAACCGGGTGGTGACCCGGCGTGGCTGGCTGGCCTTTCTGGTGGTGTGCGTGTGCCTGGCGGTCAGCGCCTTTTACGAGCTCATAGAATGGTGGACCGCGGTGCTCACCGGCACCGGGGCCGAGGACTTCCTGGGCACCCAGGGCTACGTGTGGGACACCCAGAGCGACATGGCCCTTTGCCTCTTAGGCTCCCTGCTGGCCCTGGCCTTCTTGTCGCGCCTGCACGACCGACAGCTGTCCGGTCTGCCTAGCGAGCAAGGCTGAATCTCAGGCCGATAAAGAACACCAGGGCGTTGCAGCCCACCCCCACGATGAGCCCGTCCACTCCGCCGGGCCCGCCCAGGCCCACGTTCCAAAACACGGTGGCGCCCAGACCGGCCGCCGCCGAGGCCAGGAAAAGGCCGCTGCTGGCCTTGGTGCCGAAAAAAGCGGCCACCAGGGGCGGCAGGATAACCGGAGCCCAGAAGTTGTAGGCGTAGAGCAGGATATCCAGCACGCTCTTGATACTGATGGCAAAGATGATGGCCAGGATGCCGGTGATCAGGTTGGCCGCCTTGGCCAGGGTGAGTTGGGCCCGCCCGCTCAAAGGCTTGCGCATGGCCGGCAGCACCACGTCGCTGGTCAGGCACACCGCCGCGCCGTTCAGGAAAGAGTCGGCCGAGGACATGACCACCGCGATGATGCCTGCCACCACTAGGCCCCGCAGGCCGATGGGCAAGGCCTGCTGCACCAGGTAGGGCATGGCCAGGTTGGGGTCCAGATTGGGCGCCAGGGCAAGGGCCACCAGGCCGATACCCCCAGAGATGGCGAAGAAAGGCACCGAGAACAGGCCGCTCCACAGGGTGCCCCGGACGGTGTGCCCGGCGCTGCGGCCGATCATCAGGCGCTGCACGTAGGGCGGCACCAGGGTCTCACCCAGCAGGAAGGTGAGGAACAGGGAGATGAAGGCCAGGGGCCCCATGTTGCCGAACAGGGTGAGGTGGTTGGACGGCACCGCATCGGCCACCGCCCGCCAGCCACCGGCCAGGTCCAAGCCCAGGATAAGGGTCAGGGGGATGCCCACCCCCAGCACGATGAATTGCAGGATGTCGGTGAACACCACCGCGCGCATGCCGCCCACCGTGGAATAAGCGATGGCGATGCTGCACCCAATGAGGATGCCCACCAGGTAGTCCACCCCCAGGAACAGGTTGAACACGTAACCCATGGCCCCCACTTGGGCCCCCATGATCCCGGCGCAGAGCATGACCCCGAACACCCCGGTGACCATTCGCCCGGCCTTGCCGTAGGCCTCGCCCATGATGCCGCCCACGCTGATGGCCTCGGGGAAGCGTTTCATACGCGGCGCGATCACCGTGGCCACCAGGATCTCTTTGAGGCTGAAGCCCCACAGGGCGAAGATGTTGACCACGCCCACCAGGAACACCTTCTCGGCGTTGCCCATGGTGAAGCCGCCGCCGATGAACGAGGCGGACAGGGTGGCGAAGATAACCCACGCGCCGAACTGCCGTCCGGCCACGGAGAAATGCTCCAGCTTGGTCACCCCCCGGCCGGCCCACAGGCCCACCACCAACACGGCCAGCAGGCTGGCCCCCAGGATCATATGGTCAATCAGAGTCATGTAGCACCACTATGTTAGAGTTGCGCGCGTGGCAGCCCCGCGCCCGTGTAGGAAGGCATTTCCGACCGGTAGCCGAGGGAAGCATCCAAGCGGACGCAAAACTTACATTCGTGGGCCCGTTCATGCAACCCGCCCGGAACCGACGCGGGCCGGATGTCAAGACGGGTAATGGCGCTCAGCCGGGCTCAGGCTATCTGGACGAACTCCACCACGTTGCCGTCCGGGTCGTGCACCATGGCGATGGTCACCCCGGGGCGGATCTCCACCATCTCCCGCTCAAAAAACACCCCCATGGCGGCCAGCTTTTGGCAGACCTCCTCCAGGTTGGTGACGACGAAAGTGACGTAGCGCAATCCCAGGCTGGCCATCAGGCCCTTGGGTCCGGCGGGAACCGGATTTGCCGGGTCGATCAGCTTGAAATCGCTGGTGCCGTAGCGGAGCCGGTGAAGGGTCCCAAATCCCACGGCATTGCTGCCCACGTAGCTCAGGCCCAGGGTGTCACGGTAAAAAGCCAGGCTGGCTTCTATGTCGCTTACCACCACTCCCAAATCAAGGCTGTCCTTGGCTGGCTTCAACATCGACGGCTCTCCTTTGCGTGAAATTCAAGTGCGGCCGAACCAGGGGCCCGACCGTGGGTTGAGGGCCTAATCATAACCCAAAACCGGCCCGCCACGGCCAGGGAATATCCCGCCGGGGCCGATAAATCGGCCGCAACATTGCCGCAACATTAGTGTTCCGTGAGTTGGAAAAGCGGGTGGTTATCGAGGCTTGCGCTCAGTCGGCGGCCTGTTCCAGGGCCTGGTACACGTCGGCCGGGATGTCGCGGGCGCGGAAGCGCTCCGGGTCGCTGACGTCCAGGCAGATGCGCTTTTCCCGGCCCTTGACCATCACCTCGCCAGAGGCTACGTCGATGATCAGGTTGTCCAGGGTCACCGTCTTGGGGGCCAGCGCGGAGACGCTGGTGTCGATGCGTATGCGCTGGTGGTAGCGGCCGGAGGAGAGATACTCCGAGGAGGTGCCCACCAGGCCCAAGCAGATATTGCGCTCCTGCCACAGGCGGCCCAGGTTGAAGCCCAGGGCCTCAAAGAACAAGTGGCCCGAGGCGTCGATCCATTCGTAGAAGCGGGGGTAGAACACGATGCCCAGGGAGTCCAGGTCCCCCCACATTATTTGGCGCTCCACGCTGTTGACCAACATTCATCCACTCCCAGGCTGCCTCCGGCCCACCCCGGCCGAAGCGGTCGGCCTAGTTGGGCTGGAGGAATTTGTCGCGCACCACTCTTTTTAACAGCTTACCGGTGGGGCTTTTGGGAAGCGAGTCCCAAAATTCCACGGTCTTGGGCTTTTTGTAGGAGGCCAGGTTTTTCTTGCAGTGCTCGATTATCTCCTGGGCCTCCACCTTGACCCCGTTCTTAAGCACCACGATGGCCTTGACCGATTCACCCCAGTGGGGATCGGGCACCCCGATGACCATGGCCTCGCGCACCTGGGGATGCTGGTAGAGCACCTCCTCGATCTCCCGGGGATAAATGTTCTTGCCGCCGCTGATGATCATGTCGCCCTTGCGATCCACGATGAAGATGAATCCCTCCTCGTCGCGGCGGGCGAAGTCGCCGGTGTGCAGCCACCCTTCCTTCATGGTGGCCCCGCTCTCCTCGGGCAGCGCCCAATAGCCTCCCGCCGTGGACTCGCTGCGCACCACCAGCTCCCCCACCTGGCCGGGGGCCACTTCCTTGCCGGTCTCGTCCACCACCATGGCCTCGTACATGAGCACCGGCCGCCCGCAGGATGCCAGGCGCTCCACCTCCTTGGGCGCGCCCTCCAGGATGTGGTCCTCGGGCCGCAGGATGGTGGTCATGGGGCCGGTCTCGGTCTGGCCGTAGAACTGCATGAAGCCGCACTTGAAGCGGCCCATGGCTTTCTTGAGCAGCTCCACCGGCATGGGCGCGGCGGCGTAGAGGATAAGGCGCAACGCGCTGAGGTCGTAGGTCTCGATGTCCTTGTTCTCCAGCATGCTGGAGATCATGGTGGGCACGAACTGGCAGATGGTGATGCGGTGCTTGGACAATAGGTCCAAAACCTGGGCCGGGTCGAAGCTGCCCTCCCGGCGCAGCACAAAGGTGTTGCCCAGCATCAGGTGGCAGAAACGGTCCTCAAAGGTGACATGGTAGAAGGGGAACAGGAGCAGCACCCGGTCGTCCGGGCGCACCCCCACCTCAATGGCCGCGCTCATGGCGTTGAGGCAGTTGTGGTGGTGGGTCCTGAGGGCGCCCTTGGGCCTGCCGGTGGTGCCGGAGGTAAGGAAAATGCTCATCAGGTCCTCGCCCCTGATCTCCACCCGGGGCTCGGCCTCGCTGCCGTTGTCCATGAGGGCCTCGTACTCCAGGTGCCCCGGCGCGGGCTCCCCACCCAGGCACACGGCGCTCTCCAGGGAGGGATGGCGGTCCATCACCTCCAGGACCAGCTCCTGAAAGTCCTTGTGGTAGACGATGAAGCGGGGCTTCATGTAGGCCATGATCTGGTTCAGCTCGCCCAGGCGCAGCAGGTTGTTTATGGGCACCAGCACCCCGCCGGACTTGCACAGGGCCAGGTAGATCTCGAAAAACTCGATGCAGTTGTTGGTGAGCACCGCCACCCGGTCGCCCTTGACCAGCCCCCGGCCCATGAAGGCGTTGGCCAGCCGGTTCACCCGGCGGTTCAGCTCGCCGTAGGTCAGGGAGGCCTCCCCCATTATCAACGCGGGCTTGTCGGGCACCCGGCCCGCGGTCCTGCGCAGCATGTCTCCCATGTTCATGTGCTCTACTCCACTGAGGCGAGTTGATTAATCCGGGCCGGGTCAGTGCATGATGTGCTCCGGCAGCAGCAAGACGATCACCGGGAAGGCCATCATCAGGGCGATGGCGATCATATCGATGACCACGAAGGGGACGGTGGAGCGGATGATCTCGCCCATGGAGATCTTTTCCGGGGCCACCCCCCGCATGACGAACAACAGGAACCCGAAAGGCGGCGTCTTCATGGCCACCTCCAGGTTGACCAGCATGATGATCACGAACAGCACCTCGTTGATGCCCAGGGCCTTCACCAGGGGCATGAAGATGGGCAGGGTGATCATCATGATGGATATCTGCTCCATGAAAGTGCCCAGCACCAGAAGCACCAGCTGCATGGCGATCATCAGGAAGATGGAATGCAGGGGCAGGCCGGAAACGAACTCCACCAGGCCCGAGGTGGCCCCGGTGTAGGCCAACAACTGGCTGAAGGCCAAGGAGCCGGTGAGGATGGCGAACATCATCACCGCGATCTTTAGGGTGCCCACCACCGATTTTTTTAGGACCTCGTAGGTCAGGCGGCGATAAACCGCACAGAGGATCACCACCGACATGGCCCCCATGGCCGCCGACTCGGTGGGCGTGGCCACCCCCAGGAAGATAAGCCCCACCACCACGAACACCACCCCGGACATGGGCAGCAGGTACTTGAAGGACACGGCCAGCTTTTTGCTGAGCGGTATGGGCTCGGGCTGGTAGCTGGGGGCGATCTCGGGGTTGAAATAGCAACGCCCCACGATGTAGAGCACGTAGAGCGCGGCCAACAGCAGGCCCGGCAAAAGCCCGCCCACCAGCACCTTGCCCACCGAGACCTGGGCGATGGAGGCCAGGATCACCGCCAAGGCGCTGGGGGGGATAATCATGGCCAGCCCGCCGCTCATGCACGAGCCGATGCTGATGGCCGGCTTGTAGCCCCGGCGCTCCATCTCCGGGATCATGATGGAGCCCAGCATGGCAGTGGTGCCCATGCTCGATCCGCTGAGGCAGGAGAACATGGTGCCCGCCCCCAGGGTAACCAGGCTGAGCCTGCCCGGCAGTCTGCCCAGCCAGGAGTCCACGATGTCGATGGCCTTGAGCGCCAGCTTGGAGTGCAGCAGCAGCTCGCCCATGAGCACGAACAGGGCCACGGGCAACAGGGAAAACATGGTCACCGAGCTGTAGATGCTGTCCACCAGCTGCTCCAGCCCGGACAGGCCGCCCCACAGACAGTAGGCCCCGATCAGGTTGATCACCAGGAAGCTGAACGCCACCGGCAGGCCGGTGGCCAGGATCGCCAAAGGTCCGCCCAAAATCAGGGCCAGGGTCCACCACCAGTCCATATCTACCTCAGGCCGCCTTGCTGGGAGTTTGTTCTTGGGTGATCTCTCGGTACTGTTGCCTGTGCTCCAAAACCTGCCGCCCGAATTGAATGGTCAGCATGAGGCTTCCATAGGGGATGACCCACAGCAGGGTCCACTTGGGGATGCTCAGGGTCTTGATTTCGGGGTTGCCCCGGATGAAGGCGTCGATGGTGGACTGGCAGCCGATGATGAACAGGATGGCGCAGGCCAGCGTGCCCGCGATGGCGGTGATGAGCTTCAGGCGGGCGATGGAGCACTCGCTCAAATAGAAGTAGATCAGGTCCACCCGCACGTGGCCGTGCCTGCGCAAAAGCCAGGCCGCCCCCAGGAAGGTGACGTAGAGCAGCAGGTACTCGCAAACCTCCACCACCCAGCCCATGGGGCTCTGGAACCAGTAGCGCATGATCACATCCACGCACACCGCCACCATCATGAAAAGGAATATGAGGCCCGCGGCCGCGGCTCCCGCCGTCACCATGCCGTCGAAAACCTTCATCGCCCGGTTGGCCATACGCCTCCCTGATGGGCCGCTACGCGCCGAATAGCGCCGCCGCGTGGGCCGCGATGGAGGGCCCCGGCCCCGGATGGGGAGCCGGGGCCTGGTGGTTACTTCTTGGTGGTCAGCTTGCGCATCTCGGGAGCGTACTTGGGGGCCTGCTCGATGACGTACGCCCAGGTGACGTCGTTGGCCGTGTCCACGAACTTCTTGGCGTCGGCCGGCGGCAGCACCAGCTTCTGCATGCCCGCGGCGCTCATGATCTTCCAGTCGGTCTCCATGCGCACCAGGGAACGGGCCGTGTCGATACCCTCCATGATCTCGGTGACGTCCTTGAGCACCTTCTGGAGGTCCTTGGGCAGCGAGTTGAACTTGTTCAGGTTGACGATGGTGGCGGGCTCGATCTGGAAAGCGCCGGGGATCACCATGTACTTGGTGACCTCGTGCCAGCCCAGGCCGGGAATGGCGTAGGCGGGCCACACGAAGCCGTCCACCACGCCGCGCTGCATGGCGGTGTAGATCTCCATGGGCGGGATGGTGATGGGCTTGGCCCCCAGGGCCTTCATCCAGGGCATGTACAGGGGGGCCACCCTGATCTTGAGGCCCTTGAGCCCGTCCACGCCGGTGATCTTCTTGTTGAGGAACAGGCGGAAGGGCACCAGGGAGTTGAGCGAGCCCAGGTACTCGGCGTTGACCTTTTCCCGGAACACCTTAACCCACAGGTCGAAGGCCCCGGTCTGGCGCTCCTGCCAGGCGGGAATCTGGGACAGGCCCCGGCACATGAAGATCGCGCCCAGAGGCTTGAAGAAGGAGAAGGGGTTGTAGAGCAGCATGTCCACCGAGCCCCGTCGCAGGGCCTCGGCCTGGTCAAAGGTCTTGACCACCTCGGGGCCGCCCAGCCAGTTGATCTTCAGGCGGCCGCCGGATTTTTCCTCCACCAGCTTGATGAACAGGGGCAGTCCCAAGTTGTGGGGGTGGTTTTTGGGGAAGGCCGAAATGGCCTTGATCGTGTAGACGTCCTTGGCCATTGCCGCGCCGGCGGGGGCCAGCAGGAACGCCGCCGCCAGCAGAGCCGCGATACAGAGCCGGAACAGTCCCCTCCACGGCCCAAGAATATTAGCCACCATCCGAACCCTCCTTTGCTTCGGTTTTTAAAGGGTGCGGCCGGACCGCCCCTAATAAACAACTGAAAGAAGAGGCCTTCAGGTTGTCTCAGCTCCGGTGGCCCAAACATGGTGGGACAGGGGCCCGATGGTTCGAATCAGTGTTGCGTTGTTCCGCCCATTTCTCGGTGATGATCGACTTGATGCTGCCGGTGATTTTGCCACGGGCATGAAGCTGGCACAGATGCGACGCCTCATTAATTTATAGTTAATTATTTTATAGTTTAATCTTTTTGCCGCTGTCAAGTAGTTTTCTATAATCAACAGGTTCCATATTTTGCCCTTGGGGATAACTGTTTCTATAAACGCTAAAAACAAGGCTTTGCCGGGAGGGCAGGCAAACTTGCCCTCCGGTGGGTGTCGGGACAGGGCCGGGGACAAAATATTGCCCCATATTAGTCACTTAGCGCGGCCCGGGCCGATGGCTTGATTTATTTTGTCATAATTTCAATGTGTTGCAATTATTTTATATTTCAAAGCGTAGCCAGCCGAACCCATTACAGGAAACAACTGTATAGATTTATTATTAACTGCTTGGTTATTGGGCGACACGGGGCGGGACCTGGATGCGTATTTCAGATTTAAAATAAGTATCTTATATAGATAAAGGACGCCCGGCGGCCCCAAGGTGTCAGCCCAACCGCACTACCTTCACCCGCTTGCCCAGCCAGCGGAGCGGCAGGTATATGCGCCCCAGTTTGCGGCTGCCGCGGCTCACCCTCTTTTGGCGCATCTGAACGCCGTAAAGCTCCATCTTGCTGCCCTGGGCCGCTTCCCGTTCCGCCCCCGCCCCGAGATGCCTCCCTGTTGCGCGCCCATCCTCGAACCACCCCCTACAAGAACAGCTTCCTGGCGATGACCATCTTCTCCGCTTCCTTGGTGCCCTCGTAGATCTCCAGGATCTTGGCGTCGCGGTAGAAGCGCGAGATGTCGTACTCGTCCACGTAGCCGTAGCCGCCGTGAATCTGCAGGGCCTGGTTGCACACCCACACTGCCGTCTCCCCGGCGTAGTACTTGGCCATGGAGTTGGTCACCGGGTCCGGGCGGCCCTGGTCCACCAGCCAGGCGGCCCGGTAGGTGGTCTGGCGGGCCAGCTCGATGCGGGTGGCCATCTCCGCCAGGGTGAACTGGATGGCCTGGTTGCTGATCAGCGGGCGGCCGAAGGTGATCCGCTCCTTGGCGTAGGCCACGGCCAACTCCAAAGCGCCCTGGGCCAGGCCCACTCCCTGCCCGGCCACGGTGGTGCGGGTGGCGTCGAAAAAGTGCATGAGCTGCTTGAATCCCTGGCTCCGCTTGCCCACCAAGTTGTCCAGGGGCACCCGAACCTGATCAAAGGCCACCTCGGCGGTGTCGGAGGCGCGAAGGCCCATTTTGCCCTTGATGGGCGTGGCGGTCACGCCGGGCCGGTCGGACTCCACCATGATCAGGCTGTGGCGCTGGTGGGGCGAGGCGGCGTCCGGGTCGGTGAGGCAGAACACGGCCATGAAGTCGCACACCGTGCCGTTGGTGATGAACATCTTGTTGCCGGTGATGACCCACTCGCCGCCGTCGGCCACCGCCTTGGTGCGGGCCGAAACAATGTCCGTGCCCGCGTCGGGCTCGGTGTAGGCCCCGGCGGCGATGGCCTGGCCCGCGGCCAGGGGGGGCAGGTACTTTTGCTTCTGCTCCTCGGTGCCGAAAAAGGCGATGTTCTGCGAGCCGAAGGCGGCGGACTCGATGGCCTGGGTGATGCCCAGGTCCACCCGGGCCATCTGCTCGGCGATAAGCGCCTGCTCCAAAAAGCCAAAGCCCGGCCCGCCATACTCCTCGGGGATGGTGGGGCCCACCAGGCCGATCTCCGCCGCCTTGAGCACCAGCTCCCGGGGATACTTCTCCTCGCGGTCGTGCATTTTGGCCACCGGGGCCATTTCCTGCACCGCAAAGCGGTAGGCGGTTTCCTGGATAAGTCTTTGCTCTTCGCCCAGTTCAAAATCCATGAGAAGTCCCCTTCACGTTTAAGGCGGTAGGCCCGCCCGGCTTTAGTCGTCCCGGCTGATGAGCAGCATGTTTCCCTTGCGGCTCAGGCGGTCGTACTCCGGGTCCAGATGTTTGCGCAGCCAGCTTAGCACCGCGTTTTCGTCCACGGGCGCGAAGGTGGGCTGGTAAAGGTCCTTTTCTTCGCGCCACAGCTCGCCCTTGGTGCGCCGGGCCAGGGGGGTGTCCGGGTAGACCCGCACCCCCAACTGCGCCGCCACCTGATGGGGCCGGGTGCGGTTTATCAAATCGCAGGTCTCGGCCACGCTGGCCTCGTCCTCACCGGGATAGCCCAGCAGCAGGTGGAAGCCAAAAGCCACGTGGTCCAGCTCCCCCCCCCGCAGCCAGTCCGAAGCGGCCCCGCGAAACGCCTCCAGCGAGGCCCGCAGCTTGGCCGTGTCGTAGGGCTTGCCCAGGCGAGCCAGCATGCGGTCGGAGCCGCTCTCCATGTCGAACGGGAAGAACATGGCCCTGCCCCCGCTAGCGTCGGGGTGCTCGTGGCGGCACCAGCCGTTGGTGTCCTTGAGCAGTTCCAGAAACTCGCGGTCTATCTGGGCGGGGTCCAGGTAGGCGTGCCAGGAGTAGGGGATGATCCCCGCGTCCCGCATGGCCGCCACCACCGCCTTGGCGTGGGCCAGGGGGCGGTTGAAGATGTCGTCGGCGAACATGAAGCGCAGGGGCGCGGGCGTGGGCCGCTCCCGATGCACCTCGGCCAGCAGCTCCAACTCCGCCACCACCTCGGCCGGGTCCTTGAAGCTCTGCTTGGGGCCGTTGATCAGGGGATAGGGGCAGTAGCCGCAGGCCTGGCCGCAGCCCACCTTGGTGCGCAGGCCAAAGGTGCCCTCCCCTATGGGCAGCTCCAGGTAGCGGGCCAGAAGCTCGCGGTTTTGCAAACGTCCCAGGCCGCCGCCCTCTTGGCGCGACAAAAGGGGGGCCTCGCCTTTCTCCACGATGGCGCGCACCATCTGGGGAAAGGCGCTCTCCGCCGGACCCACCAGACCGTGCCAGGTGTCCGGGCGGCCCTGCAGAAAGGCCCCCGGCATCATGGAAAAGCCGGTGCCCCCCAGCAAGACGTGGGTCTTGGGGGCGGCGTTGGCCTGCACGCAATCCAGATAGGCGGCCAGTTGGGGCAGATAGTGGTGCAACTCGGCCTGACCCTCCAGGGTGGGATAGGTGGAGTCGATGTTGCGCAGGCTCAAGCCCACCACGTCCCAGGGCTGGGAGGCCAGGGCCTTCTTGATCAAGGCCAGGCTGCGCGCCCCGCGTGCGCTCAAGTCGCGGGAGGCCAGGGGCCCGCCCGCCCGGGTCAGGTCCAGGATCTTGGCGGTGCCCAGGCCGCTGTCGGCGAGGGCCCCTTGCAGGTAGTCCAGACCAATGGGGTAGACCGGGAAGGCCTCGTTAAAGGGCGTGGTGTTGGTGTCTATGAGCAGTACGTCCGCCATGGGGCCCAGGCCCAACCTTCCCTCGCCGCCGTAGCGGCCCTACTTATTCAGGTAGTTGTTCTCCAGGGCCCGCACCAGGTCGGTCATCACCTGATAGTGAGGCACGGCCAACCCCGCCTCATCGGCGTACTCACACACCTTGCCGCCCAGGAACTCGATCTCCGTGGGCGCGTGGTTGGCCAGGTCCACGCACATGGAGTCCTTGTGCGCCCCCACCTTGTCCAGATAGCCCATCACCTGCTCCAAGTAGCCCTGGCCCAGGTCGTAGCCCTTGGCCTTGGCCACGCCCAGTATCTCCTGGAAGCAGGCGTCGGCGATGCGCCGGGTGGGCGGGTCGTCCAGGCAGGCCCGGATGGTGCGGTCAGTCACCGCGCAGATGTTGGCCATGGTGCACTTCATGATCATCTTTTTCCAGATGAACAGCTTGATGTCCGGCACCAGCTCGGTGTCCAGGCCGCCCCGGGTGAGGGCCTCGGCCAGGTCCCGGCCCACCGCCTCGCTGGCCGGGTCCAGCGCCCCCAGGTGATTGGGCCGGTTGAAAAAGGCCACCTGCACCTGGCCGGGGGCCTGCATACCCACCCCGTAGTTCAGCGACATGCGCAGCGCCGCCTGGGGGCCGAAGCGCGAGGCGATGAGGTCCTCGGTGCCTAGGCCGTTGTGGGCGCTGACGATCTTCATGCCCGGCCGGAACACGGTGGCCAGCTCGTCCAGCACCTTGGGCAGATGAAAGGTCTTGGTGGCCAGGATGACCACCTCCGGCGGGGCCTCGGCCAGGGCGGCCACCCCGCCCACCGCCCGATCCACCGGCGTGTTGAAACTCAGGGCTCCGCTTACGCTGAGGCCTTTTTCCTTGAGGGTTTGGGCCTTGGCCTCCGACGAGGCCACCAGCACCGTGTCCGGGCGCTCTTTGATTAATGCCGCGGCCAGCACCGCGCCGGTGGCGCCGATGCCCACAACCGCCATTTGTGCTTTAGGCACTGATTGACTCCCTTGGAAATGAGGGGATGGGCCGGAGCCTAAATTCTGGCGCCGGCCCTCCCAAGGGTCAACCTATTTCCTTGTCGTCGCGGTCCCAGTACCACTCCGGCAGGCAGTCCTTCCACTCGATGCCCCGGCTGGTAAGCACCTTCCACCACTCTTTGCCGTCGTGCATGAGATCGGTCCAGGTCTGGAAGTCGTAGTCCTCCTTCCACTTGGGCGCGAACTCGTCGATGACCCGGTCGTGCAGGTCCAAGGGCGGGTTGGAGATGTCCAGAGGGTCCACCGCCTGGCGCACCTTGTCGTAGATCACCCCGTAGTTGGGGCCGAAGGCCGGGCCGGTGAGGCCCATGACGCTCAGGCTGCCGATGTTGGCGGTGAACTGGCCGTGGTCGATGGCCGTGCGCTGGCTGGCCACCCAGTGCTCCCAGGCCTTGTACTCGCCGGACTCATACTTGCCCAGGGGGTGCTCCGGGTCCCACTGGATGAGGAACTCGAAGTAGCTAGTGTGACCCATGTCGGTCATCTGGATCCAGCCCTCCTCGCCGTATTCGTCCACCAAGGGCGGGGTGAACTTGGATTCCTTCTCCGCGAGCAGGGTCTTGCCTCGGGCAAAGGAGTGCTCCAGGGTCTCCACCACGAACTCCACCGACACGTAGCCGCCGGCGGGCCACCACATGCCCGCCGAGTCGGCGTTCTTGATCCAGGACTGGTCGGACTGCTTGGTGCGGCCCAGCTCGCCGCCCACCTCGTCCATGATGCCCATGAGCACCGACTCCTCGTACTGGAGCTGCTCTTCGCTGGTGTAACCGATCAAGAGCACCCGGCAGACCGAGGAAGTGGCCCGGGAGTCGCGAATCTTCTTCTCGTCCGGCCCCCACTTGCTCCAGAAGTCCTCCCGGGAGCGTGACTTGCCCCGGTAGCGCCAGATGGTGGGCACCCGCATCACCGCCGCGCCGATCTCGCAGCGCGAAATCTCGCGCATGGCGTCGCGCATGGCGTCCTCGGAGGGCATGCGGAAGTTGTACCACTTGATGCGGTTGTCCGGGAACTCCAGGGTGGAAAGCATGCCCCGCTCCACCGGCTTCATGCGCTCGGGCAGGAACAGGGGGTGCATCTTGATGGCCATCTTGGTGATGATGCCCACCTTGCCCCACCAGCCCAGATAGCCGCGCAACAGGCCGCGCAGGTCCGGGCCGGGTCCCTCGCCCCAATAGGGGTCGTCGCTGGTGGCCAGGGAGCCCAGGCGGATCAGCTCGCCGTTGGGCAGCACCCACTCCACCCCCAGGATGCGCCGGGTGGCCAGGCCCAGGCGATAGTTGAGCGGCGAGTAGTTGCAGGTGAGCATGTTGCCGATCACCGCCGCCTGGGAGCCGCCGCCGGGGGTCATGGTGTACAGGCCGCGCTCCTGGGCCTCGGCCTGGAGCGGCGAGTGAATCTGGCCCGGCCCCACCATGGCCACCATGTGCTTTTCGTCCCACTCCAGCGAGCGCATGCGCGACAGGTCGATGGACACGTGGAAGGGCACCTTGCCGCCGCAGTGCACCCCCCAGAAGGCCCCGATGGGGGTGTAGGGCAGATGGTAGCGCATGCAGACCTTGACGATCTTCTGCACCTCCTCGGTGTCCTTGGGCATGACCACCACGCCGGGAGGCTGCTGGCCGCGCTGGTAGATGCAGTCGTGGATTTCGCCGCCCTTGACGTAGCTCTCGGTGATGGCCACGTCGTCGGTGACCCACTCGGGTCCAACTATATTTTGCAGGGCGTTGTAAGCCGCCTTGGATACCTTTTCGGTAACTTTGGGCATGGCCTCTTCCTTTCTCTAAAGCGCCTGGGCGATCAGCTCGGTGATGTCGAAGACCGGAACCTGATGGTCCCGCTTCTTCTGGCCCGCCTCGAACTGCTGCTTGCAATAGGGGCAGGCGCTCACCACGGCCTCGGCTCCCACGGCCTTGGCCTCCTCCAGCCTCTCGTCCACCGCGTAGGCCGCCAGGTCGGGGTAGGCCTCGGGCGCCCCGCCGTGGCCGCCACAGCACCAGGAAAACTCGTGGTGCCGCTTGAACTCCAGCACCTCCACTCCCTCCATGGCCGCCAGGATGTTGCGGGGAGGCTCGTAGGTTCCGGCGGTGCCCCGGTTGAACTGCTTGGCCTCGAAGCCCTTGGAGGGCTCCAGGCAGCCCCACTGGCCGCGGTCGCCCTCCCAGTGGGTGTAGGGCTCGGACATGCGGCCCAGGTTACAGGGGTCGTGCCAGGCCAGCTTCATGTCCAGCTTGCCCTTGAACTGAAGCTCGCCCTTGTCCAGGGCCTGGTCCACCAGCTCGGTGATGTGCACCACCTCGAAGGGAAGGTCGGAGGTGCTCTTCTTCATCAAGCGGGGGTAGTCGACCTTCCAGGTCTTGTAGCACTCGGCGCAGGCGGTGACCAAGCGCTTGGCCCCGGCCTTGGCCATGGCCTTGAGGTTCATTTCCATCTGCTTTTGGAAAGCGTCGTAGTGACCCATGGCGAAAAGGGGATGCCCGCAGCACTGCTCGCCGGGCAGAAGCATGTAGCCGCCCAGCTTGCCCAGGATCTTGTCGGTGGCCTGGGCCACCTTGTTCTCCTTGTAGGAGGCGCCGCAGCCCACGAAGTACACCGTGTCGGACTTTTTCTTGGCCTTGGTGGGCTTCCAGGCGGTGCGCTCCTTGGCGGGGAGGCCATAGCGGTTCTTGCTCTTGACCACGTTGTCGATAAGCTTCTGGTGCTGCTTGGGGTAACGCCCGCTCTCCACCATGTGGCCGCGCAAGGCCTCCAGGGAGTAGTTGATCTCCAGGTCCAGGTTGCGCTTGCAGCCGCTGTCGCAGGAGCCGCACATCAGGCACTGGAACACCATGTCCTTCATGCCCGGTGAGTCCTTGAGGCGGTCCTCGGTTAGGGCCAGGCCCAGCTTGAGGCGTCCGTAGGCCACCTTGGAGAAGTAGTACTTGCCGTAGCTGGGGCAGCGGTACACGAAACGGTTGTCAGGCATGTAAATGTGGTCGAGCCACTTGCAGCTGGCGCAGCGCATGCACCGGCGCATCTCGTACATGTAGTCTTTAAGCTCCAACGATCCTTCCACGATCATTTGGCCGCCTCCTTTAGAAACAGACATTGCCGGGGCACATGATGTAGTTGGGGTCCAACACCTCTTTCACCTTGGTGATGGTGTTGGTGTAGCCGCGGGCCTTGTCGAACACCATGGGCGAAAGCAGGCTGTAAGGCCGGGAGAAGAAGGCCCCCTGCTCGAACAGCTTGGCCGCTGCGTCCATGTAGAGCGCCTTGACCATGGCCTTGTCCGTCTCGTCCTCCGGGTCGTAATAGAATTGGTATTCCATGTGGCAGGCCCTGCCCTGCTCGATAGGCTGGAGGTACACGCCCATCTGGCGCACGTCGTAGCCGTGGGCCCCGGCGGTCTCGGTGACCAGCTCGGTGAAGGCCGCCGCCTGCTCCATCTTGGCGATGAACAACAGATCCTCGCACTCGCCCTTGAGCTGGTGCTTCCAATAGGTGCGCTCGGCGGGCCAGGGGTTGCGCAGCATGCCCGGCAGCTTGCGCTCCAGACCCACCGCGCCGGGCAGGGACTCGTCCACCCTGAGCACCGTGGGCTGGTTGGCGCACACCTCGTCCAGGGCCTTTTTCTCGTAGGCCAGCTTGGCCTCCGGGGAGCGCGGCGGACCCGAAAGCACCAGCACGATGAACCAGGGCGGAAGCTGGCGCTTGAGGGCCTGGTAGGTCTTGTCGCTGCCGTCGCCGAAGATCAGGGCCCCCACCTGGTTGTTGATCAGCAGGCACTCGTTGCCGATCATACGCCGCTGCATCTGGTACAGCGGCTCGATGGCGTCGCCGATCTTGTCGAAAGTGATGAAGTAGGTCTTGTCGAGCTCGGGCAGATACTCGAACTTGACTATGGACCAGGTGACCACCCCCATGGTGCCCTCGGCGCCCTGGAAGAAGCGGTACCAGTTGGTGCCCGGCCCCTCGGGGTTGCCGCCCCGGGAGTCGGCCTTGTCCGGGAAGCCCGGCACGCTGGCCGAGCCGGTGCGGAAGCGCATGCCCGATCCCCAGATCACCTCGTTGGAGGTCATGGGCTCGCCGTACTCATAGCGGGGGTTGGTGGGAACCTCGCGCTCCAAAAGGCTGCTGACCACCGAGCTGGAGGCCAGGGGCATCAGGGGCATGACCACCCGGTGGCCGATCTTGTTCATCTCCGGCTGGAGCTGGCCCCAGGTCACACCGGGCTCGATGCGCACCAAACGGTCGGGCACATCCACGTCCAGGATGCGGTTCATGCGCTTAAGATCCATGATGATCCCGCCCATCTTGGGCAGGGTGCTGCCATGGAAGTGCTGCTCGGAGCTGACCGGAATCACCGGCATTTTTATCTCATTGGCCAGCTGGACTATCTTGTGCACCTGGTCGGCATCGTCCGGCCAGACCACCACGTCGGCCAAGCCGTTGCACTCCAACAGGCTATGGTCCTTGGAATAGGGAAGCAGGGCTTTGCGGGTGGCGTCCACATGCTCCTTCCCCACTATCTCCGCCAACTTTGCCTTGATTTGCATCGGGCCCTCCTCGCAGTGCTCGGCATATAGTTAATGTATTATTTATTTAAATGTTTAGCTTGAAGCTGTCAAGGCTTTTTATCGCGGGAGGCCCACATCAACTTACCCATTTAATTTATTATTAAAATTAGGAGATGGCATTATAGGTGAAGAACCGGAGAGCAAGGCCCTTCTCGGGCGGCATCGCGGCCCCTTCTCTCGGGGTATCCGGCGACCTATGAGCCTGCTAGTGCCGACCCACAACAACCGTGGCAGACATTCCCTGAAACTCTCAGGTTATTGTGATGCAAAATTAGCTGGATAGGAGCATAGGGCGATCAAGCAATAATTATCATTTGCCATTGGTAACTTTTGCGTATTGACAGAATTTTTGATAAATTATATGTTTAATTAATGTCTTAAGCTTGTAACCCCAGCCGGATCAATCGCATGAGTGGCAGCAAGTATCGAAGCAGTCTTAGCGTTGATGAAAAAGTGTTGATGAGCATGGTCCGGGTCTCGGAGCTGTTCAAGAAAACCGCCTCGGAAATATTCAAGAACTACGGCCTCACCTTCACCCAGTACAACGTACTGCGGGTGCTCAACGCCTCGGAGAACGGCACCAACACCATCACCAAGGTGAGCAAGATACTGCTGGTAACCGGAGCCAACATGACCGGCGTGGCCAAGCGCATGGAGCGCGACGGCTTCCTCTTGCGCAAGCGCTACACCCAGGACGAGCGAGTCACCCTGTTGGAGATCACCCCCAAGGGCAAAAAGGCCCTGGAAAACATTCAGCCGGAAAAAGAAAAGCACATCGACAAGTTCGTGGGCGACCTCTCAGAGGAGGACAAGACCAACCTCCTGGCCATGCTCAAGCAGATCTACAGCAAAAACGAGGCCTAACCGCCTCTCCCCGACATCAAAACCGTCCCGTCCAACTCACGCCTTTTGGGCCGCCTTGCGGTCCAGCACGCAGATGTGCCCGGCCGGGTCGAAGCACTGGTTGCACGAGCGGCAGCGGGGCTGGTGGGCGGAGTCGTCTCGCCAGCGATTCACCAGGTCCGGCTCGCTGATCAGGGTGCGGCTCAAGGAAAAGTAGGCGATGGCCGTGGTGTCCAGCATCTGTTGCAACATCCTCGCGTCGCGGTTGCCCCCCACCAGGATAACCGGCGCCTTCACCGCCCTGGCCACCGCCTCGGCGTAGGGGCGGTAGTAGGACTGCCGCTCGGGCTTGAGGATGTGGGGCTTCACGAAGTAGGTGTCCGGGTCCTTGGTGCGCACCCCCCCGCTTATCTCGATGCCGTCGATGCCCAGGCCGTCCAAAATGCGGCAGGCCTCCAGGCTCTCAGCCGCGCTGAGGCCGCCGGGCATGTGGTCCGCGCTGTTTATCTTGATGAGCACCGGGTAGCTGTGGCCGGTCTCCCGGCGGATGGCCGCCAGAATCTCCCGGTGGATGCGGCAGCGGTTTTCCAAGGACCCGCCGTAGGCGTCTTCGCGGCGGTTGAAATAGGGCGACAGGAACTGGCTGAGCAGATAGCCGTGGGAGCTGTGCATTTGCACGCAGTCGAAACCCGCCCGCTGAGCCCGCCCGGCGGCCAGGGCGAAGGCCTCCACCAGGCTCTGGATGTCGCCCAGGCTCATAGGCTGGGGCACCACCTCGGTGGCTGGGTGGGGCACCGCCGAGGGCCCCCAGATGAGGCGCCCCTCGGGACGATAGTTGGTGAAAGAGCCGCCGTAGGCCAGTTGCAGGCCGATGGCCGCGCCCCGCTGGTGCACCCCCTCGGTGAGCCGCTCCAGATCCGGCACGCAGGCGTCGTCGTAGATGCCCAACATGCCGGGGTTGGGCTGCTCCTGAGCGGTGACAAAGGCGTAGCCAGGGAAAATCAGAGCCGCGCCGCCCTCGGCGATGTCCAGCAGGGTCCGCTCCAGGCGGGGGGTGAGGCGGCCCTGGCCGTCGGCCATGCGCTCCCAGGTGGCCGAGCGCATCAGGCGGTTGCGCAGGGTCATGCCCGCCAGGTTAGTGGATTCAAACAATGACGGCATGCCCTACCCTCCCGAACTTTTTGATTGAACCGCGTCGTCGGCCTCGGTCAATGTACAACAAAAGCGGTTTTGCAGGCCACCTCCTGACACAATGTGACCTAACCGGCTAAATTTATTGACAACCATGCCCGTCATTCTGTAAGAAACATGGCGAGGCCCAGTTCCCCCTCTCGGTCGGGAGGCTGCCCCTCTTCAGCAGACAAAACCTCTTCGCGCTATCCAGGCGAATTCCCGCCGTGATCGCCCGCCAGAGGACTGAAAGCTTTTTGAACCAAGCGCATCGCCCGGCGGTGCCCGGAGGAGACACGACCATGAAGACCTACTCCATTGCCAACATCCCCGGAGACGGCGTGGGCGCGGAGATCGCCCTGGAGGCCGTAAAAATACTCGCCGCCGCGGGCGACAAGTTCGGCTTCGCCTGCAAGGTGGAAAGCTACGACTGGGGCTGCGACTACTACCTGAAGCACGGCGAAATGGGCCCCAAGGACAGACTGGACACCCTCAAGGATTTCGACGCCATCTTCCTGGGCTGCATCGGCGACGCGGCCAAGGTGCCGGACCACGTGTCGCTCACCATCCTCCTGGATATCCGCAAGGGCTTCGACCAGTACGTGAACCTGAGGCCCATCAAACTCTATCCCGGCGTGTACTCCCCCATCCGCACCGCCACCCCCCAGAGCGTGGACTTCATGGTGGTGCGCGAGAACACCGAAGGCGAATACGCGGGCACCGGCGGCTACTTCAAGCCGGACCAGCCCGAGGGCTTCGCCTATCAGACCGCCATCTTCTCGCGCAAGGGCTGCGACCGGGTGATCCGCTACGCCTTTGAGCTGGCCCGCGGCCGCAAGGGCCGGATCGAGGGCGACCAGGTGGGCATGGTCACCAACTGCACCAAGTCCAACGCGCTCAACTACTCCATGGTCTACTGGGACAAGATTTACCGCGAGGTGGCGGCGGACTACCCGGACATCAAGCAAGACATGGCTCTGGTGGACGCCATGACCATGTGGATGGTGAAAAACCCCGAGTACTTCGACGTGGTGGTGGCCTCCAACCTCTTCGGCGACATAATCACCGACCTGGGGGCCATGCTCCAGGGGGGCATGGGCTTTGCCGCCGGGGGCAACATCAACCCGGAAAAGGACTACCCCTCCATGTTCGAGCCCATCCACGGCTCGGCCCCCAAGTACGCGGGCAAGGGCGTGGTCAACCCCATCGCCACCATCGAGTCGGTGCGCATGATGCTCGACCACCTGGGCGAGGCCGAGGCGGCCCAGGCGGTGCAGGACGCGGAGATCAAGGTGCTGGAAGCGGGCCAGGTGCGCACCAAGGACATGGGCGGCACGGCCAGCACCTCCCAGATGGGCGACGCGGTCAAGGCGGCCCTGTTGGCCTAAGCCACCATCTAAACGTGAGCAGGGGCTCGGTGCATCACCGGGCCCCTGTCTTTTTGCCCCGCGGCCGCGCCCTAGGAGCCCGCCGCCTTCCGCACCGCTTTCCAGGCCTGGTCGGCCCGGTAAGAGCTGCGCACGTAGGGCGAGGAGGCCACGTACTTGAAGCCCATGGCCAGAGCCTCCCGCTTGAACTGCTCGAACTCATCGGGGGTAACGAAACGCTCCACCGGGGCGTGCTCTGTCGATGGCGCCAGGTACTGCCCCAGGGTGAGGATGTCGCAGTCCGCGCCGCGCAGGTCGCGGAGCACGCCCAGCACCTCCTCGCGGGTCTCGCCCAGGCCCAGCATGATGCCCGACTTGCTGGCCGTGGCCGGGGACACCCGCTTCACCGAGGCCACCACTTCCAAGGAGCGCGCATAGATGGCCCCCCGGCGCACCGGGCCGTAGAAGCGGGGCACGGTCTCCAGGTTGTGGGCGATCACCTCGGGACCGGCCTGGGCCACCAGCTCCAGCAATTCCACCCTGCCCTGGAAGTCGGGGATCAGCACCTCCACGCTGGTCTGGGGGCTGAGCTTTTTCACCCGGCGCACCGCCTCGGCGAACTGGCCCGCGCCCTGGTCGGGCAGGTCGTCGCGGGTCACCGAGGTGATGACCACGTGCTTCAGCCCCAAATCGGCGGCGGTTTGGGCCAAGCGGGCGGGTTCCTCCGGGTCCGGCGGGGCGGGGCGGCCACCCTTCACCGCGCAGAAGCGGCAGCCCCGAGTGCAGACGTCGCCCAGGATGAGGAAGGTGGCCGTGCCGCAGGAAAAGCACTCGCCCTGGTTGGGGCACTGGGCCTCCACACACACCGTGTTGAGCGCCTGCCCCTCCATGAGGGCGCGCATGCGGCGCAGACTCTCCTGGTCCGGCGCTTTCTGCACCAGCCAGGCGGGGCGGTTGTGGGGGGTGCCTCCCTGGGACATGGCCCGTCTACTCTCCCGGCCGCAGCAGGTACTTGATGCCCGCTTGGTCGCGGGACAGCTCAAAGGCCCGCTGCCAATCGCTCAAGGGCATCTCCGCGCTGATCAAGGGGGTCAGGTCCAGGGAGCCGTCACCCAAAAGGGCCAGGGAGCGCTCCCAGGTCTGGCGGTTGTGCACAAAGGCCCCGCGCAGCACCACCTCTTTGAGGGTGAGCTGGTCCAGGTCCACCTTGGCCGGCCCCCCTGCCAGGCCCACCTGCACCACCGAGCCCTGACGGCGCACGTTGGCCAGGGCCGCGCTGAGGGCCGGGCCCGCGCCGGAGCACTCCCAGGCCGCGGCAAAGCCGTCGCCCTTAGTGAATTCCCTGGCGGCATGGCCCAGATCTTCGCGGTCCACCATGACCGTGGCCGCCGCCCCCAAACGAGCGGCCAGATCCAAACGGGCCTGGTCCTTGGAGGTGCCGCAGATCAAGACCGGCACCCCGGCCTGCGCCAGCACCAACAGCACCAAAAGGCCGATGGGCCCCGGCCCGCTGACCAGGGCGGGGCCTTGGTCAAAGGCCACGCCACGCTCCAGAACCGCGTGCACCGCCACTGCCAGGGGTTCCACCATGGCCCCTTGGGCGAAGCTCACGCTCTCGGGCAACCTGTGCAAGCCGGAAGCCCGCACCAGGGCGTACTCGGCCATGCTCCCGTCCACCCCGTAGCCATAGGCCAGGCGCTCGGGGCAAAGGTTGCTCTGGCCCTCGGCGCAATACACGCAAGCGCCGCAGGAGGAGGCCTGGCTCTCGCTGACCACCCTCTGGCCAACCTGCCAGCCCGCCACCTCCGGGCCCAGCCCGGCCACCTCGCCCGCGAACTCGTGGCCCAGGGTCACCGGCGGGCGAACCTTGTCGAAGCGGCCTTCCCAGATGTGCAGGTCCGTGCCGCAGATGCCCACGCTTTTTACTTTTAACAGCACCTGGCCGGGGCCGGGCGAGGGGGTGGCAACCTCCACCAGTTCCACGTGCCCTTCCCCGTCCGCCAGCTTGCGCAGCGCTTTCATTTTGCTCTTTCCAGGGCAGGCCCGCGGGCCTAGTCCATGAACTGGCCGCCGTTGATGTCGATGATCTCGCCGGTGAGATAGTCGCTGTCTGGCCCGGCCAGGAACAGGGCCAGGGCGGCCACTTCCTTGGCCTCGCCCACCCGCCCCAGGGGGATGGTCTGCTTGTAGGAGGAGTAGTCGCCCTTGGACAGGCCCTTGCTCATGTCCGTGGCGATCACTCCGGGAGCCATGGCATTGACGTTGATGCCAAAGGGAGACAACTCCCGGGCCAGGGACATGGTGAAGCACATTATGCCCGCCTTGGAGGCGCTATAGGCGCTGCCCGCCACGATGCCCCCCATCTTGCCGGAGATGGAGCCCAGGTTGATTATTTTGCCCGCGCCCTGGGCTTTCATGGCCGGGGCAAAGGCCTTGGAACACAGAAAGGTGCCCTTGAGGTTCACGTCCATCACCCGGTCCCAGTCGTTCTCGGTGAGTTCCTCCACCGTGCCGGGGATGCAGATTCCCGCGTTGTTCACCAGGATGTCCAGGCCGCCCCACTGGGCCAGCAGGTCGGCCGCCGCACGGGAAACCATCTCCCCGGAGGACACGTCCACCTTGGCGGTGATGGGAAAATTATTGGGCGGCAGGCCGGCCGTTTCTATCTGCCAGTCCCAGATCGCCACCTTGGCGCCCTCGCCCGCCATGGCGGTGGCGATGGCCAGGCCCAGCCCGGCGGCCCCGCCGGTCACCAAAGCCCTTTTGCCAGCTAAGCGCATGAATCAAGCCCCCTCGCTGTATTCCACCAATTCTATGGTCACCCCTTCGGGGTCCTTCATGTAGGTGGCCAAAACCCCGGGCCTGAGCACCTGGGGAGGGCAGTTGAACTCCACCCCTTCCTTTACCAGGCGATCGTAAAGCTCCTGAAGGCCGGTCACGGTCAACGCGAAATGAATCAGCCCGTAGTCGCACTGGCGGCCCGAGCCCACCGCCCGGCCCTTGGGGCTCTTGTAGTCGAAAAGCTCAATATGAGAGCCGTAGCCCTTGAGCATTACCATGTGGGCCTTGACATTCTCAAGCCCCACCACCTTGGACATCTCCACCCCGCCTCTTTGGGGATGGTCCCACTCCACCTCGAAGCCCAACAAGTCCCGGTAAAAGTGCAACGCCCGGTCCAGGTCGGCCACCGAGATGCCCACATGATGCCACTGTGCCTGCATTATTCTCACCGCCTCACAAAAAAATTTAGGAGAAGCCGGGCGGGCCGCCCTGGGGCGACCCACCCGACTGGAGGGGCTTTACTTGGGCTGGTAAGGCTTCCAGCCGCTTTCTTCCAAAGTCAGGCTGACGTCCTTGGCCGGGAGCACCATGACCGGGGTGGGATAGGCGAAGGGATAGTACTTGGTCTTGCCCTTCACCACGCCGACCACCGCGGGGCTCTGGTTCTGGTGGTCTTGTTTACGCATGGTCATGTTGCCCACGGGACCAGTGTAAGTCAGGTCCTCAAAGGCCTTTATGATCTTGTCGGTGTCGAAGCTGCCGGCCTTCTTCACCGCCTCGATGTACATCTTGGTGCCCAGGTAGGCCTCCATGATCACGAAGCTCGGCCACTTGCCGCCGCTGGTCTTGTGGAAGGTGTCCTCGAACTCCTTGGCCCGGGGGTTGTTCACGCCCAGCAGGTACATGTTGGCCTGCACGCAGCCGATGGCCGCATCGCCGGCCACCGCGCCCACGCCGTCATCGTCCAGGAAGGTGCAACCGATGGGCAGGTTCATGCCCAGGCTGCGGGACTGCACGATAAGCTGGGTCAGGTCGGTGCCCCAGTTGCCGCTGATCACGTAGTCGGCGCCGGAGGCCTGGATCTTGCTGATGTAGGGACCGAAGTCCTTGTTGAACACCTTGTGAAACTCGCTGCCCACCACCTTGGTGCCGGGAGCCAGCTTCTCGATGAACATCTTGTAGTACTTGGCCACGTCATGACCCCAGGAGTAGTCCTGGTTGATCAGGAAGACCTTCTTGTAGCCCTTTTGGGCGAAGTAGTGGGCCAGAGCCTTGACGTGCATGCCCGCGTTCAGGCAGGTGCGGAAGGTGTAGGGGGTGAAGTTCTCACCGGTGATGCCCATGGCCTCGGCGTTGGTGTCCAGGTAGATCTTCTTGTAGCGGGGCATGGTCTGGGCGATGGCGCCGCCCACGCCCGAGGAGGAGCCCTGGATGATGACTTCGCACTTGTCCTGAAGCACCATGCGCTTTACGTTGCGCACCGCGACTTCGCCCTTCATCTGGTTGTCCATGATCACCAGTTCGATCTTCTTGCCCAACAGGCCGCCGGCGTCGTTGGCTTCCTTGACCGCGGCTTCAATGCCCCAGATGGTGCGGTCGCCGTTGGACTTGAAGGCGCCGGAGCGAATCTCGTTCACTCCGAATTTCACCACGCCGCCAGCCATGGCCGCGGTGGCCACCATGGCCAAAGCAGCGGCGATAGCCAGAACCAAACCTATTTTTCTCATAGTCCTACCTCTCTCCCTGGTAAGGTTGCCGGCCGCCGAAGCGGCCTATAAATTCCCTCGTTCCATCAAACCTCCAGGTATTCCTTGCGGATATCCTGGCGTGATTCCAGTTCGGCCGGCGTGCCGGTCCACTTGATGTCGCCCTTGCTGAGCACATACAAGCGCTGGGCCAGGCCCAGGCACACGTTGAGCTTTTGTTCCACCAACAACACCGTGGTGCCGGTGCTGTTGATCTGGTGGATCACCTCGTTGACCCGCTCCACGATGATGGGGGCCAGCCCCTCGGTGGGCTCGTCGATGAGGATCAGGTCCGGATTGCCCATTAGGGTGCGCACGATGGTGAGCATCTGCATCTCTCCGCCGGAGAGCACCCCGCCCTTTTGGTTGCGACGATCGGCCAGGCGCGGGAAGTTGTCATAGGCCCGCTCCAAGGTCCAGCCGTCCACCACTTCCTTTTTCATGTGGCCGGGCTTTATGCCCATCAAGAGGTTCTGATGCACCGTGAGGTTGGGGAAGATCCAGCGCTCCTCGGGCACGAACCCCAGCCCGGCCATGGCGATCTGGTGGGGGGTCTTGCCGGCTATCTCCTGGCCCTTGAAGACGATGGAGCCGGAGGCAGGCTTCACCAGGCCCATGATGGTCATCATGGTGGTGGTCTTGCCCACCCCGTTGCGCCCCACCAAGGCCACGATCTCGCCCTGCTTCACTTCCAGGCTGATGTCGAAGAGCACGTGGCTCTCGCCGTAATAGGTATTGACCTTGTCCAGTTTCAGCATGCGATTCCCGTCCCCAGATAGGCCTCTTGCACCTTGGGATGGTTGCGTATCTCCTCCGGGGTGCCGCTGGCCAGCACCTCGCCGTAGCTGATCACCGTGATCACATCGGCCAGGGAGAACACCACCTCCATGTCGTGTTCGATAATCATCAGGGTCTTGCCCTCGGTCACCCGGTCCACCAGCTTCACCGCCTCGCGGGTCTCGTCGATGCTCATGCCCGCGGTGGGCTCGTCCAGAAGGATCATCTCCGGCTGGGAAGCCAGCACCAGGCCGATCTCCAGGGCCCGCTGCTCGCCGTAGGCCATCTCACCGGCTAGGTGGTCGGCCTTGGCCTCCAGGCCGATCTCCTCCAGGATGCCCATGCTCTCCCGGTTGACCTCCTCCATGCCCGCCACGGTGCGCCAGAAGTTGAAGCGCACCCCGTGGCGCGAGAGCACCACCGAGCGCACGTTCTCCAAGACGGTGAGACCGGGAAAGACGTTGGTTATCTGGAAGGAGCGCCCCAGGCCCAGGCGGTTGATGCGGTAAGGCTGCAGGCCGCTAATCTTTTGGCCCTTGAAGTAGATGTCGCCCGCGCTGGGCTTGTAGTGGCCGCTGAGCAGGTTGAAAAAAGTGGTCTTGCCCGCTCCGTTGGGGCCGATGATGGCGTGGCGCTGGCCTTTTTTCACCGCCAAATCGATGCCGCAGATGATCTCCAGATCACCAAACTTTTTACACAGTCCCTTGACCTCCAACATGTTCACAGGCTTAACCCTCCCCCTTGGCGGCCGGGCTCAACTTGCCGGCGCGAGCGCCCCAAAAGCGGTCCTTCAGCGAAATCAACAGCCCGCTGAGGCCCTGAGGCGCGTACATGACCAGCAGAACGAAAATGATTCCCTGGATCAGGGTCCAATGTTCGGTCAGGTCGCTGAGGACTTGGTTGAGGTAGGTGAGGAAGCAGGCGCCCAGGATGGGACCCCAGAATGTTCCCGAGCCGCCCACAAAGGTCATGATCAAAACGTCGGTGGCCTTGTCCAGGTTGATGAAGGTGACGGTGACGAATTCTTGGAAGGCCCCGGCCATGCCGCCGGCCAGGCCCGCGAAAAAGGCGCTGATCACGTTGACCGCCACCTTGGACATGTACACGTTGTAGCCGATGAAACGGGCCCGGTCCTCGTTTTCCCGGAGGCACTCGTTGAGCCGCCCCAGCGGGGTGCGGGTGAAGTGCCAGCAGAACCAGGTGCTCAGAAGGACCACGATGAGCACGAAGTAGTACCAGTGCACCGTGCTGAACATCCCCACGTCGCCGAAGAAGGGGATGTGCAGGTCCGGGCGCATGGCCGCCACCCCGTCCTCGCCGCCGGTGAGCCCCCGCCACTTCTCGGCCCCGGCGTAGATCAGGGCGTTGAAGGCCAGGGTCAAGAGGGCGAAGTAGGTGCCGCCAAGGCGCACCACGAAAAGCCCCAGGAGCACCCCCAAAAGGCCCCCGGCCAGGCCCGCGCCCAGGATGCCGGGCAGCAGGCTGAAGCCCAGGTCCTTGAACAGCAGGACCGAGGTGTAGGCCCCCAGCCCGAAGTAGGCGGCGTGACCAAAGGAGAGCAGCCCGGCCTGCCCGAAGAGCACGTTGTAGCTCAGGGCGAACAGGGAGTAGATGATCATGGTGATGATCAGGTTTAGCGGATACTCACCCACCAGCCAGGGCATGACCGCCAACACCGCCAGGCCGGCCGCCAGCAACAACCACTTGAGCCATGCGCTAGAGGTCATTTGCTTTCTCCCATCAGGCCGTGGGGCCGGAAGATCAGCACCAGCGCCATTAGCAGGAACTCAAAGAAGATGGCGAACTGAGGCAGGACGAGAATTCCGATGGACTGCAACTGGCCGATGAGCAGGCTGGCGATGAGCGCACCCTGGATGGAGCCCAGGCCGCCCACCACCACCACCACGAACAGGTCGATGATGATGGTCGAGGCCATGGCCGGGTTGGTGATGAGGTAGGGCCCGCCGATGACCCCGGCCAGGCCCGCCAACCAGGCGCCCATGCCGAACAGCACCAGGAACACCAGGGGCACGTTGAAGCCCAGGGCGTCGACCATGCGCTTGTTGGCCACCGAGGCCCTGACGATTATCCCCGCCCTGGTCTTGTACAGCACGAAGAACATGATGATGAACACCACGATGGACACAACCAGGATAAACAGGCGGTACACCGGGTATTCGATGCCCAGCAGGGGGATGGACCCGGCCAGCAGGGCGGGCAGCACCACCCTGAGCGGCTCGTTGCCCCAGAAGATCTTCACCAACTCTTCGATGATGTAGGCCACACCGAAGGTGAGCAAAAGTTCGTGGGCATGGCCGTAGGAGTGGACCTTGCGCAGGAAGAAGCGCTCGATGATAGCCCCGGCCAGGGCCACCAGCAACGGGGCCACCAGCAGGCTCAACCAGAACTGTCCGGTCCATTGCAGGATGGAGAAGGAGAAGTAGGCGCCCAGCATGTACAAGGCGCCATGGGCGAAGTTCAACACGCCCATCATGCCGAAGATCAGGGTCAGACCGGAGGCAACCAAGAACAGCAGCATCCCGTAGACCAGTCCATGCAGGGCCTGCACGGGTAACGCGGCCAAAGTATCCATGGGTCTCCTTAGAAATCCGCTTTTACCAAGGGGCTCACCACGCGGCCCTCCAACACAACCGCGGTGGGCAGGCCAAATTCGCAGCGCACTATTTTTGGGCCCCGGGGGGCCGGGGGGCGCGCCCCCGGCCGCCC
>JAHIQI010000014.1 GCA_018902755.1 Pseudomonadota bacterium
GCCACTCCCTGGCTGTGCCGCGGGGGAGGGCGGGGATAAACCCCGCCCCTACATCAAAAAGAAAGCTCTTAGTGTAGGGGCGGGGGTTATCCCCGCCCTCCCCCGCGGCACAGCCAGGGAGTGGCAAGCAAGGCGTTCGGCAAGCGAAAGCCGGAGGCGTAGTAACACTACGTCGAGGCTTGAGCGCCGCCGACAACGCAGCATGGCGCTTCCTGGCGCAGCCGCCGCCTAACTACCTACTTCTTAGCCGCCAACAACCTATCTAATTTGGACTTCAACCCTATCATGGCCATCTTGCCTCCGCTCAGGGTCCCCCGGGCCTTGGCCAGATCCACGAACATCTCCTTGATGCTGCCCGGCACCGGCTTTTGCTGGTCCTCGGGCTTGCGCTCCAGGGTCAGGGCCCCAGAGGGGCAGGTGCTCACGCACAGGCCGCAGCCGATGCAGCGTCCCAGGTCCAGCACCACCTTGTCCTCGTCGTCCAGGCTGAGCGCGTCCATCTGGCAGCGGTCCAGGCACTCGCCGCATCCGATGCACTCCTCGGGGTCGGCCGAGGCCACGAAGGGGCTGGCCGCCAAGTCCGCCGGGCGGGGCTGGCGCTTGAGGGTCTTGAGCACCTGGCAGCAGCACCCGCAGCAGCAGCAAATATTAATGGGCTTTTGGGCGTTGGAGGGTTGCAGCACCAGACCGGCCTCGTCGGCCCTCTTGAGAATGGCCAGGGCTTCATCCTGATCGATCTCCCGGCCCACCCCGCGCCGCAGGTAATAGTAGGCCCCGGGCCCGAAGACCAGGCAGGACTCCTCGGGCTTGTCGCATCCCTTGCCCACCAGGGTGTGCTCCCGGCGGCAGATGCAGGGAGCCACCAATAGCTTGGCCTGCTGGCGGATGATTTTCTCCGCCTCCTCGTAGGGCATGACGTGCTGCTTGGCCTCGATGCTCCGGCCCACGGGAATGGTCCTGAGCTGCGGCGCCTTCTGCCATATCCCCGCCTCGAAGAGGGTGGGAATGTAGGCGTTCATCAGCTCAACCAGCTCGGCGTCCAGGTCGTTCACCTGGTATTCCCAGATGCCGATGACGTACTGGGCCGCCATGTACAACGGCTCGCGGCCGGGCGGGTACATGCCCAATATCAGCCCCTGGTCCACCATCTTCTCCAGGCTCTCGGTGGCCTGGTCCACCCCCAGCCCGGCCCGACGGGCGATGACCCGCGCCTCCTCTGGGATCAGGGTGCAGTGGAGGGCCAGCTCGGCCTGCTCCGGGGTGAAGAGCTTTTGGAGAATTTTAAGCTCCACCCCGTCCTCGGTGGGCGGAAAGCCGCCGGGCAGGCTGTCCAGGTGGCGGGCCAGCTTTTGATAAACGTCGGGGGCCATGGGTTTCCTCCAGGCAGATTCGTGCGGTAGGCCCACTCTAGCATGAGGCCGGTTCATTTCCTAGGCAGCTTGTGGAGTTAGGACGGGGAGCCTTGGGAGCGGAGGTTTACAGAAATAGCGTAGGTTGGGTAGAGGGCGAAGCCCGAAACCACAATTCCCTTGGTCGTCGCTAAGAGCCCAGCGACGAAGCGATCCCCGCGAGAAGAAAACGCTCACGCGCAGGTGCCGGTGCCTGGGTAGGGCAAACCCGCCCCGCCCTACCCTTCCAGCCATAGCCGTCATGGCGAGGAGCGGCGGAGGCAAGTGGTGGGAAAACAAGGGCGCACCTCCCGCCGCGACGTGGCCATCTTCCGTTTCCCTCGTCATGCCTGCGCTCACCGGACACGGCCCAACCGGACTCCACGCCCCGACCCCTCCCGCCTGGGGGAAGGCGAAGATCGCCACGTCGCATCTCTCCCGAGATGCTCCTCGCGATGACGGCTATTGCTGAATTGGGGAGGGAGGTAAAGGTTTTGTTGGGTTTCGCTCCGCTCCACCCAACCTACATCATTGATCAGATAGCTGCGGGACAATCTTCAGCGGCACAGCCAGGGAGTGGCAGGCAAGTCGCTCGGCGAGCGCAGGCCGGCGGCGTGGCAAAGTCACATCGAGGCTTGAGCGCCGCCGACAACGCAGCATGGAGCGTCCTGGCGCAGCCGCCCCCCCGCCTACCTCTCCAATTCACTCTTGAGCGACTTCAACATCATCCGCTCATACATCGCCGGGCTTATCTTATTTATTAGGTAGGTCAACTTCCCCACCGTGGACAGCACCACCAAGCGCTTCTCCTTGGCCACCGCCCGGTGCAGCGCCGTGGCCACCTCCTGTGCGCTGGCGATGCGCCCCACCGTGGACTGGCGATGCTTGGTCAGGCTACCGTCGCCGTCCAGGGCCGCGTGGGCGATGCCGGTGTTGGTGAAGCCGGGGCAGATTATGGTCACCGTCACCCCGGTGCCCGCCAGCTCGGTGCGTAGCGTCTCGAACAGCCCGTGCAGGGCGTGCTTGGCCGCCGAGTAGCCGCTGCGGCCATAGAGAGGAGCCACCCCGGCCACCGAGGAGATCACCGCGATCTGCCCCCGCCGGGCCAGGAGGCTGGGCAGGGCCGCCTTGGTGCAGTGCAGGCTGCCCAGATAGTTCACGGCCATCACCTTGGCGAAGACCTCGGCGCTGGTGTCGGCAAAGGCGCTGCGGTGGGTGATGCCCGCGTTGTTTATCAACAGGTCGATGCCGCCCAGGCGCTCGCACACCTGGCCCATGACCTCGCCGCAGGCCTCCGGGTCGGTGACGTCGCAGGCCAGGCCCAGGGTCTGGGCCCCGGCGCCGCTCATTTCCACGGCCATGCGGCGGGCCGCCTCGCCGTCCAGGTCCAAGAGAGCCACCTTGGCCCCCAGGCCCACGAATTGGCGGGCAAAGGCCGCGCCCAGGCCGCCGGCCCCGCCGGTGATCACCACCGTCTTGCCTTGATAGCTACGTTTGGCCATGTCCGTCGCGCCAGGCCAGGTAATACTCGAACGCCTCCCGGCTGGTCTTGGCCGGGATGTAGCCCATCACCTCTTTCAGCCGCTTGTTGTCCAGCACCGGGCGGTACTGCAAAAAGCCGACCTGCTCCGGGCCGTACTGGGTCAGGCCCAGGCGTTTGAGCAGCCACAGCGCGCCACGCAGCAGCCCGGCGGGCATGGGCAGGTAGGTCTTGCCCAGGATGCCCGCAATCTCGCGCATGGTGACGGCCCCGTCCCCGGCCAGGTTGTAGATGCCCGTGGCCGAGCTGAAGATGCCGCGCCGGATCACCCCAACCACGTCCTGGTCCCAGATGATCACAAAGGGGCTCTCGCTGCCGGCCACCCCCAAGAGAAACGGCTTGTCGAACAGGGCGGTGACCTGGTTGGCCGTGCCCGCCCCCAGGATGGTGCCCGAGCGCAGGATCAGCTGCTCCAGCTCGGGGTAGTCGTGCCGCCAGCGGGCCAGCATCTCCTCCACCTGGCGCTTGTGGTCCGAATAGGCGAACTCCTTGTTGCCCCTGAGGGCGTCGTCCTCGCTGAGCCAGTCCGGGTTGTCGGCGTGGTAGCCATAGGCCGCCCCGCTGCTGGAGTAGATCAGCTTGTGGGCCTCCGCCTTCACGCAGCCCTCCAGCACCAGCTGGGTGCCCATCACGTCCACCTCGTACTCCATGCGGCGGTCGCTCTTTTTGCCGGGGGTCACCAGGGCGGCCAAGTGCACCACCACCTGGGGCTTCTCGCCCTCGATGATCCGGGGCAGGGCGCGGTCGCGCACGTCGGCGGTGAGGTAGCTCACCCCGGGCAAGCGTTTTTCCTCGGGCTCGGGCCGCACGTCCATGGCCACGATGCGCTCCAGGCTGCCGGGGTTGGCGGACAGGTCGGCCACCACCTGGCGTCCCAGATAGCCGCCCGCGCCGGTGATCAGCACCGAGGTGGGCCGGGCCGGTTCAAAGCTCATGCCGTGGCCTCCTTAATGGGCCGCCGCGACCAGAACGAGGCCACGGTTAGCCCGGAGATGATGTGCCACACCCCCCACCAGGCGGTGATGATGGCCATGCCCCCCAGGCCGCCGAAGAAGTCGAACACCAATATCAGGCCCAGGGCCGAGTTCTGGATGCCCACCTCTATGGCCACCGCCCGCACGTCCTTGGGCGGCAGCTTGGCCAGGCGGGCGCTGGAGTATCCCAGGCTGAGCGCCATGGCGTTGTGCACCGCCACCACCAGGGCCACCAGGCCCACGTACTTGATGAAGTTTTGCCAGTTGGCCGCCAGGGCCCCGCCCACCACGGCCAAGAACACGCACACCGCGAAGATCTTGAAGGGCTTTCGCACCCGGTCCACCAGGCGGGGGAACCAGCGCCCCACCACCATGCCCAGCACCATGGGTACGCCCAGGATCATCACGATGGTGAAGAACACGTCCAGGGGGCTAAGGCTCACCGCCCGCAAAATGGGCGCGGTGGCCGGGTTCAGGCTGCCCCATACCGCCAGGTTCAGCGGGGTCATCACCACCGCCGCGGCGGTGGACACGGCGGTCATGGACACGCTCACCGCCGCGTTGCCCCCGGCCAGATAGGTCATCATGTTGCTCAGGTTGCCGCCGGGACACGACGCCACCAGGATCATGCCCAGGGCGATGGACGGCGAGATGGGAAGCACCAGGGTGAGCAAAAAGGTGAAAGCGGGCAGCAGGATGAACTGGGCCCCCAGGCCGATGGCCGGCGCCTTGGGTGACTTTATGATGCGCGAGAAGTCGCTGGGTTTCAAGTCCAGGGCGATGCCGAACATCATCAGGCCGATTACCGCGTTGAGGGCCAGAAGCCCCGACGGGTTGAAGTTCAGCCTTACCGCGTCAACCGCCGCCGCGTCCATATCACCTCCCCTTGGGTTCTTGGTGCATGGCCTTGAAATGGATCAGGCCCGGAGCCCACATGTGCTTGACCGGGTCCACCTCCACGTGAATCACCGCCGGAAGCGGCTGCTCCAGGGCCGCCTTGAGCGCCTGCTCCAGGCTCGCGGGGCTGTTGGCCTTGGCCCCGTAGGCCCCCATGGAATAGGCCAGCTCCTCCCAGGCGATGGGCCCCAGGTCGGTGCCGAAGGTCTTTTCCGGGTCCAGGGACTTCTTGAGCATGGTCTGCACCGGGTGCAGGGCGAAGCTCTGGTTTATCTTCACCATGCCCCACTGCTTGTCCGCGCATACGATGAAGATCACCTTGAGCCCGTGGCGCACCGCGGTCTCCAATTCCTGGGGATGGAAGCCCATGGCCCCGTCGCCGGTGATGCACACCACCTGGCTGCCGGGCCTGGCCACCGCCGCGCCCAGGGCCTGGCCGGTGCCCGCGCCCAAATGGCCCATGTGGTGGGTGCCCAGCTGGCAGCCGGGGGTGGAGAGCTTCACGTAGAAGTTGCCCCACACCGCGGTGTTGCCCCCGTCGAACACGTACACCGCGTCCGGGGCCAGCAGCCTGTTGCACACCGCGCCCACCTGGGCGGTCATCAGGGGCGAGCCGGTGTCATTTAGCTTCTCGTCCAGCTTGGCCCGGTCCTTGACCTTTTCCTGGGCCAGCTTGTCCAGCTTGTCCTTGCGCTCGGCCAGGGGCATGGTCCGATCTTTCAGCTCGGCGATGAGGGCCCTCATGAACTCTTTCACGTCGGCCAACACCAGCAGGTCGGCCGGTCGGATGCGCCCCAGCACCTCCGGGTCCGTGTCCACCTGGATCATTTTCTGCTTGTCCCAGGCGGCCCAGTAGGGCGGCTTGCCCCACCAGTCGGTCTCGCCCAGCTCCGAGCCCAGGACCAGGGCTACGTCGGCTTCGTTGCGCAAAGCGTTCACCGCCTTGATGTGTACCATGGGCCAGGCCAGAGGCGAGTCCTCGCTGAGCGCCCCCCGCGCGCCCCAGGAGGTGGTCACTGGGGCCGAGAGCAACTCGGCCAACTGGGCCAACTCCTCGTAGGCCTGGGCGTGGATGATGCCGCTGCCCGCGTGGATCATGGGAAGGGCCGCGCTGGTGAGCATCTCCGCCGCCTGCTTCACCTGGTCCGGGTCCGGGACCAGGGGGGCGCTCCGCCGGTAGCGTTCCGGCCCCGGCAGGCCCATGGGCTTGCACTCGCCGTTGATCACGTTCTCGGGCACGTCCAGATGCACCACGCCGGGGCGGCCGTCCCAGGCGGCGCGCAGGGCGGCGCGCAGAAGCTCGGGGATGCGCCCGGCGTCCGAGGCGCAGGCCGAGTACTTGGACATGGCCCCAATCACCCCCACCTGGTCGAAGCACTGGTAGGCCCCGCCCCGGTCGGGGTAGGTGATGGCCCCGCGCCTGCTGCTGGTGATCAGCAAGACCCGGTTGCCCTCCACCTGCTCCACCGCCACCCCGGCGAGCATGTTGGCCACCCCCGGCCCGTTGGAGGCGATGCACACCCCCAGCTTGCCGGTGAGCCGGGCGTAGGCTCCGGCCATCTGGGCGGCCACCGACTCGTGGCGCGGAGTGATGAGCTCCATGCCCCCTTCCACGCAGGTCTTGATCAGCTGCAAATAGGTGCCGTCCACGATGCCGAAGATTTTCCGCACGCCCTCGGCCGTCAGCATCTGGGCGATGATCGCCCCACCGGTGGTGCCCGCCATTATTCCCTCCCCTGGGGCGGGGCCAATACCCGCCCGATGAGTTCCACGGTGCGCCTGATTTCCTGCTCCACCACCTTCTTGGTCAGGCGGCCTTTGATCTCCAGATATTCGCGCATGCGTATCTGGAAGTGCCGTGAGACCAGGGAGGCCATGAACACGATGTACAGGCCGTTGATCCAAAAGGCGGCGTGGTTCACCTGCACGTCGGGCCGCACCAGGCCGCGCTCTATATCCCGGGCCAGGACGGCCTTGAGGTGATCGGCGGTGTACTTCTCCACCTCCAGGGACAGCTTCTCGGCAAAGGGCTCCAGCCCGGCCGAGGACACGTTGAGGTAGAGGATCAGATATTCGGGATGCTTGCGGGCGAAGGCCGCGCCCTGGGTGAAGACATGCTCCAGTTGGCGGTACACGTCCCACTCCGAGTCCAGGCCGCCGTACACCGCCTGGCGCGAGCGGTTCAGGCCATCGCGGCAGACGTAGAGGTAGAGTTCTTCCTTGGACTCGAAGTAATTGTACAGCGAGCCCTTGGCCACTCCGGCCCGCCCGGCCAGCTCGGCCATGTCCGCCTGGTTGAAGCCACGCTGAGCGAACAGCTTGGCCGCCTCGCTTAAGAGCTTCTCCCGCTTGGCGGGCTTGATTCTCTCCAGGGTGTCCTTGGGCACGTCCGCCTCCCTCAATATGACTGACCGCCCAGTCACCACCCTAATTAAACCTATCATTACATGTCAAGTGGGTATTTGGGAGATTGCCCGGATGGGCGTTGAGATATTTGCGGGCCGGGTGGAATTTTGGCGGGCGAGGCAAGCGGCCTCACCCTCTGCTTTCAGCCATAGCCATCGTGGCGAGGAGCAGCGGAGGCAAAGGTCTGGAAAAGCAAAGACTGCCCTCACGCCGCGACATGGCCATCTTCCATTTCCTTTGTCACGCCTCCGTTCGCCAGACAAGGCCAAACCGTCCTCCACGCTCCGCGCCCCTCCCGCCTGGGGGAAGGCGAAGATCGCCACGTCGCATCTCTTACGAGATGCTCCTCGCGATGACCGCTATGGCTGGATTGGAGTATTGCTTCGCCGCTAGGTGGCTCGCAACGACAAAGTCTCTTGGGCGGGGATAAACCCCGCCCTCCCCCGTTGCATGCACCCCTGGTGTGTCAGAGCTTGCTTTGTCGCTACGCTCCTCGCAACGACAAAGAACTTCTTAGCGGCACAGCCAGGCACCGCAGGGCAAGGCGGCAGGCGAGCGAGGGACGCAGGGGTAGTAGGCCTACCACGAGGACCGAGTGACGCCGACAACGCCGCCATGCGGGGTCTGGCGCAGCCGCGCGGCACAGCCAGGCGGCGGCAGGCAAGGCGCCGGCGAGCGCAGACCGCAGGCGTATTCTTATATACGCCGAGGTCTAAGCGACGCCGGCAACGTAGTATCCCGCCGTCTGGCGCAGCTGGCGCCCTAGCACCACCGCACCAGCGGAGCACGCCTCCCGGTAATACGCACATACTCTTCCTTGGGCCACCCCAAGGCTATGACCGCGTGAATTCTTTCCTCCGGCCTCACCCCGAAGGGACGGCCCACCTCGGGCTTATGGGCCAAGACCTCCACGGCGAAGCCGATGAGGCAAGTGCCCAGGCCCATGGCGTGGGCGGCCAGGAGCATATGCCCGGCGGCCAACAGGGCGTCCTCCTTGGGGGTGGAGGCTCCGGGCAGCGAGCCGATCATGATGGCCGCGGCCGCGCCGTGGAACAGGCGGTCGATGCCCTTCTCCTCCCACTCGGCCAGGCCCCGGCTCACCGAGTCGTGGTACTCGCGGTAATACTGGTCCAGCTGGGGCTTGCCCATGAGGCGCATAAGCTTGCGCAACCACACCTTCTCGGACATGCGGTTGAAAGCGGCCATGACCTGGCCCACCCCCTGGGACAGCTCCAAGACCTTGTCCCGGCTTGGCAAAACGGTGAAGGTCCAGCGCTGGCTGTTGGTGCCCGAGGGCGCGCTGAGGCCGATCTTGACCAGGTCGGACAGCATGTCCCGGGGCACCGCCTCCTTGCGATAGTTGCGGCAGGAGCGCCGCGAGGCCATGAGCCGGGCCAGGCCGGGCAGGTCGTAGTTGCCGTGGGCCAGCCAGGTCTCGTCCAACTCGAAGGTGGCGAAGCCGGCCTGCTCCGGGTCCAGGCTGCCCACCCGCACCGCCCCCTCGGGGCACACCGCCTGGCAGTGGCCGCAGTTCAGCGAACTGTCGCCGGTCACCACCGCCTTGCCGTTGACCAGGCTCAGGGTCTGGGAGGGGCATACCCTGATGCAGCGGCCGCAGCCGTTACAGCGTTCTGGGTCGATTACCGTGGTCACCGCTTGGGGCATGATCGGCTCCGTGCTGGTTGTGGGGGGCTGGGGAACTGTCTTCTAAAGCTCGAACAGGTCGTCCATGCGCCGCCGCAGGAGGTTGGCCCGGTCGCGCATCTCCTGGAGGTCGCTTGCCTCTTCCATTTGGCGGGCCTGGTCGCGCAGCTCCTCCAAACGCTCGCGCAGGGCGCTGACTCCCTGGTTCAGGGCCTGGGCCTCCTGTTGAAGCTGGTCGCCGCGCCTAAGGTACACCGGCTGGTTCAGACGGCCCTGGGCCATGTCCCGGAAGGCCACCTCCATGCGGTAGAGCGGGCCGCCCATGCGGTGGGAAACGAACAGGACCACCCAATAGACGATCAAAAAGAGGGAAAGCACCACCACGAGGTTGAAGCCGATGAGGATGGGCAACACGTCGGGCACCATCGAGCGCCCATGCACCAAGAGCAGGATGACCATGGAGAAAACGGCGGCCAGCCCGGCGGCCAGCACCGCCCCGCCCAGGCCCCAGACAAAGCTGGGCTGGAAGCCGGGATAGAAATACATGCGCCGGCGGCGCGTTTCGCTCTCTGTTGCCATCTTTGCTCTCCCCCAAGGATCATCGGCAGGCGCTAGCCGCCTCGGCGGCCACGGCCCGCTAAGTATAAAACAAATTTGACCGGCCGCCCAAGTACCTTATAAATATAGAATCATCAGGTTTTCCCCCCGGCGGCGCCGCAGGCGGCCGGGAATCATTCCCTAGGGAGCCGCCATGAAACATCTGCTAGCATTTTGTATTATCACTTTTCTCTGCGCCGCGCCCGTTTGGGCCGCCCCGCCGGACACCGCCCAGCTCAATACCCAAGGACTGGCGGTGATCCAGCAGTTTTCCGCGGCGCTCAAGGGCGAGCTGAAGGCGAGCCTGAAAAGGGGCGGTCCGCCCGCGGCCATAATGGTGTGCCGGGTCCAGGCCCCGGCCATCGCCAAGCGGGTGGGAGAGAAAAACGGCTGGCAGGTGGGGCGCACCAGCGGACGCCTGCGCAACCCGGCCAACGCTCCGGACCCCTGGGAGGCCAAGGTGCTGGCCGATTTCGCGGCCCGGGCCCAGGCCGGGGCGGCACCAGGCAAGCTGGTGTATTCCGAGGTGCTCACCGACGCCCAAGGCAAGCGGGTCTTCCGCCTGATGAAGGGCATAGCCATGGGCGGCGGGTGCCTGGTGTGCCACGGCCCCTCGCCGTCCAAGGCAACCAGCGAACAGTTGGCGTTGCTCTACCCCAAGGACAAGGCCACCGGCTACCGCCCCGGCCAGTTGCGGGGGGCCTTCACCCTTAAAAAGGTCTTGGACTGATCCCCCCGCCCGCCTAAAAAATCAGGCTCAGTTGGCTGGTAACTAGGTCCTGGGAGGCCCCGTCGCTGTAATCGCCGTGCAGATACTCCAGGGCCAGGATCAGATGGGACCAGGGCGACCAGGCCAGGCACAGCCCGCCTTGGCGCTTTGGGGCCTCGGAATACAGGTCCCCGCCTCCTTCCCAGCGGCCGGTCAGGCGCCAGTCCTCGGCCAGGACCCAGGAAAGCTCCAGGTTGAAGGCCCAGGGCTGGGGAGAGGAGCCCGGCGGCGCGAAATCCAGGTCACCGGCGGAAAAGGGGTCGGAGCGTAAATACCCCGCCAAGAGAGTGAGCGGGCCGTACTCGGCCGAGAAGCTGAAGGAAAATCCCGCCACCAACGATTCCAGGCGCTGCCCCGGCACCTGCTCCTCTAGGAACCCGCTGGCCGCGATGTTGTTGGTGTAGGAGCCGCCCAGGGCAAGCTTGAGCCCGCCCAAGGGCTCCGCAGGCGGGGTCAGTTGCAGGCGCAAAAGGTAGGTCGCGAAAAAGTCGCCGCCCCCCCCGGGGAGGCGCACCGCCGGGTTGTAGCCGGCCAGGTTGAACTGCAGCCACTCCCCGTCCCAGCCCGCCACCCCGGCCACGGCCTGGGTCTCGAATATCTGCTTGGTGATGGGGTCGCTGACCATGAAGCTCTCGAAGATGCCCACCGCCGGGTACACCCGCCCCCCCATGAGGTAGCCGGGAAAAGCCGCCGTAAGGCCCAGCACCACGAAGGCCTCGTCCAGGTTGATGCCGCTGTCGCCATCCTCGTGCAACAGGTGGCCGTACAGGCGGACAAAGGACACCGGCCGCAGCTCCCCGAAAATCTCGGCCCTGGCCAGACAGGCGCGGTCGCTGTAGGCGGTTTTGCCCTGGGCGTCCTTGTCCTTTTGCCAGGAGGCCTCCAGCTGCACCTGGCCCCACACCTTCCAGGTGACGCCCTTGAGGTCCGGCTCCTCCTTGAGGGGAGAGGGCACCCCCTCCAGGGTGCGCGAGATTTTCAGCGAACCGCTCACCGGCGGCAGGTCCATCTCGCCCCATTCTTCCGGGTCTTTGGCCTCTGGCGAGGCCGGTGTCCCCTGGGCCAGGGCTCCGGCGCAGGCCAGCAGCACCAGCGCCAAGGCCAAACTACAGAGAGCTATCGGTTTCAAACATGAACACCCGGTATGCAAAACGCTCATCCCTCTCGGCGCGCGGGTTTGAGCCAAAGTATTTTTACGGCGTTAAAATATTTTCAAGCCAGGTAAATTTCTGTTGCCGCTTCAGGAACCCTGGAAGATAATAACCTATTCTCAACAAATTAAGGGAGTCCAAACCATGGCCGGCGCCCCTGGAGAGGAACTATCCTCCAACCTGGAAGATTATCTGGAGACCATATACCACCTGGAAAAAGAGAGCCGGGTGGCCAGGGCCAAGGACATCGCCGAACGCCTCAGCGTTTCGCGGGCCTCGGTGACCGGCGCCCTCAAGACCCTGGGCGACAAGGGGCTCATCAACTACGAGCCCTATTCCTACGTCACCCTTACCAAGCAGGGCCAGGGCATCGCCAGCGAGATAGACCGGCGGCACCGCATCCTCAAGGGATTTTTCCAGGATTTCCTGCAACTCAGCCCGGAGTTGTCCGACGCCAACGCCTGCCGGGTGGAGCACGCCATGGATCAGGCGGCCATAAACCGCCTTGTGGACTTTCTGGCCTTTTTGGAGGAGTGCCCCCGCACCGGGCCGGATTGGCTGGAGTCCTTCGACCACTACTGCCGGGACCAGAAGAGCCCGGAGCGCTGCCGCGCCTGTCTGGAGAAGTGTCTGGAGCGCGCCGGTAAAACCGGCTCCTAGCCCTTCTCCTCTCCCTCCGCCACGGGCGGCTCCAGACGCAGCGCCGCCCGCTCCAGTTCCCTTAGCACCTCCTGGTGCTTCTCGCTTATCAGGTCCCGGTCCCAGGACAGCCTCAGGTTGTCCAGGCTGTCGGTCTTCACCGCCTGGGCCTGATGGACCAACACCTGGTGGTCCTGAGACAAGCGCACCTGGCGAGCCAGGGCGGCCAGCACCTCCAACAACCGCACCGTGCACATCACGTTTTCCCGGGCCGCGCGCCGGATGGGCTCCAGGCAGCCCTCCGCCACCAGGGGGAAGCTCACCTCCTGGTACACCAGGCGCAGTTCGCCGCTTTCATCCAGGCGGAAGGCGGGCCGCCGTCCCCGCCCGGCCAGCAGGGCCAGGCCCGAGCCCAGCCAGTCGATGCAGGTGACCGCGGTGTAGGGATCGTTCATGCCCGGCGACAGGGCCCGGAGAGCGGTCTCGGCCAACAGCCGGGCCACGTACTCCACGTCCTGGGCCTCGGTGCGCTCCACCCCCATGGTGAAGCTGCGTTGCAGGCGCACCGCCAAATCCGGAGTGAAGCTCTCCGGCGGCCAGACCAGGCACAGGGGGTTGCCCTTTATCACAAAGTCGCCGGGCCTCCTCGTCACTTGAATAAGAAGATCTTTTTCGCGGGCCAAGTCGAAAAGGCGGCCGTGGTCGATCATCTGAAGGTAGCCGCTCTGGCGGACCCAAAGCTCCTCGGCCCTTTGGGCGAATCCCTGGGGCATTTCCGGAGTGGGCCAGGCGGCGAGTCCGTCCGTGGCCTCGGGGAAAAGGCGGCGCACCGAGTCCTCGAACTCGCGCCCCACCCGGGCCAACAGGTTATTGGCCTGGATGGAAGAGGCGACATGGTGGATGAAATAGATCAAGACCCCCAGGCTGGCCAAGGCCAGGGCCAGGCCCACGCTAACCGACAGGCTGGGCAGGGGGTCGCTCCCCGCCCCCTCGATGGTGCGCAGCACCACCAGGCAATAGACAAAGGTGGCCACGAAGGTGCCCAGCACCAGTTGGTTGCCGGTGTCGTCCATGAAGTTGCGCACCAGGCGCGGACCGAACTGGCTGGAAGCGAGGCTCAGCACCACCATGGTAAGGGAGAACACCAGACCGGCCACGGTGATCATGGAGCCGGCGATGGTGGAAAGCACCGCCCTGGCTCCCGCCAGGGTGCCCTCGTAGGCCCACCACAGCTTTCCCACACCAGTGTGGGGCAGGGTGGCGTCCAGGCCAATGGTGGCATAGGCCAAGGCCAGGGCTCCGGCCACCATGAGGCCCGGTACGAACCACAGGCTGTAGCGCACCCGGTACCAAAGGCTGATTATGCGGTTTTTCAAAACGCAGGCTCCTTCGGCGGGGATTGGTCAGGGTGTGGGGGCCGGAGGCCCCGGTGCAAGCGACCGTATTAAAAATTCTAGCCGCGCGCGGGCCTCCGGGTCAAATCAAGCGGGCGCCTTTGCTTACCGCCCCTTTTTTGGCTCTGTTGCTTGATCGTGGTAACGCAATGCGCTACCATGGCCGCGACTATCGTTTAGCCTGCCCGTTATCATGGTCAATCCATTTACAGACATAGGCTCATCAGGGCTTCGGGTTGCCCGTCCGCCTGCGGCAATCGGTCGGCTCGATAAAGCAAACGCGGCGCTTACCGCAGAACCTGGGACCGGGAATACGCGCAGAATGAAAAAATCACTTATCCGCATCAGCTACAGGCTAATGATCATCACGACCCTATGCTTGACCACGGCGGCCATGGCCGGAGCCAAGGACAAGACCCCCGCCCCGCCGGACTACAGCTCCGCCTACTATTGGACGGAGCGCACCGAAAAGCCGGACAAGCCCTACGACGTCTTCTACGTGCACCCCACCACCTACTTCAACACCGTGGACGGGCCCAACCAGTCCCTGGACAACAAGGTGGTCCGGGCCACCACCGACGCCACCAACACCCAGCAGACCGGCGTGTTCCGGCCCACCTGCAACATCTACGCGCCCCGCTACCGCCAGGTGAACCGGGGGGTGCTGCCCAAGAAATTTGAAGAGCGCGACCCCTACCTGCGCATCGCCGCCGGGGACGTGGTGGAGGCCTTCAAGTACTACCTGAAGCACTACAACCAGGGGCGGCCCTACGTCATCGCCTCCCACAGCCAGGGCTCGGTGGTCACCTCCCGGGTGCTCAAGAAGCACCGTGAGCTTTTCGATGACGACAAGATTATCGCCGCCTACCTGGTGGGCTGGACCATCACCGAGCAGGATTGCAAACAGATGAAGCTGCCCTTCTCGGACAGGCCCGACCAGAACTGCTGCCTGATCACCTGGAACACCATCAGCACCGGCGGCAAGCCCCCGATGTTCTTCCCTCCCGCCTTGTGCATCAACCCCCTGGTCTGGACCCGGACCAAACAGAACCAGCCCAAGGAGCTGAACCTGGGCGCGGTGATCGACATGGGCCACGGCAAGACCAAGAAGGTGCCCCATTTCACCTCGGCCCAGATCAACGGCCAGGGAGCCCTGGTCATCCCGGTTCCGGCCATGCTGCCCGAGTTGAACATGCCCATGGGAAAGGGCGTGTACCACCGCTACGACTACGACTTCTTCTACAACAACTTCATCCAAAACGTGAAAACCCGCTGCCAGGCCTGGTCCGCCAAGCACAAGGCCGCCAAGTAGATAGCGTGGCGAAAGCGGGGAGGGCCCTCCCTCCCCGTGCTTTTTTGAGCACACCGGCCGCCCTCCCCCGGCCGGCCCTTCAGCATGGATTTACAACCGCCCCAACCGGAGGGACCTTCTTGGCCAAGACCGCGCGCCTGGCCCTCACCTGCCTGCTGGCCGTTCTGGCGGGGCTTTGGGCTCCCCCCGGGGCCGCGGCCGGGGACAGCCTTTTGCAGAGCCTCGCCCAGGGCCGGGCCCAGATCAACCTGCGCAACTATTTTATGGACCGGGACTACAACGACGGGCCGGACCAGTCGGCCTGGGCCATAGGAGCCCGTTTGTCCTACGCCACCAAACCCTGGCGGGGCATGTCAGCCGGCGCGAGCGTCTCGACCTCCCAACCATTTTTCTACGCCCCCACCAGCCGCTCAGGCACCAACCTCCTGGACGACAGCCAAAACGGCTTCTCGGTGTTGGACCAGCTTTACTTCCAGGCCCAGTACGCGGGCTTCAGGGGCGTCGTCGGCCGCCAACTCATCGACACGCCCTTTCTGAACCCCAACGACGTGCGCATGGTGCCCGTCACTTACGAGGCCCTGAGCCTGGGCTGCGACCTGGGAGGCCTGAGCCTCAGCCTGGCCCAAGTGCGGGGCGTCAAGTCCTGGAACGACACCACCTTCCAGTCCATGAGCCGGGCGGCGGGCCTGGACGCCGACGAGGGGTTGACCATGGGCGGGGCAGTGTACAAGTGGGGGGCCTACAAGGTGCAGGTGTGGGACTACTACAGCCACGAGTTCATGAACGCCCTGTACATGCAGGCCGATGCCGCCTGGAAGCTCTCGGCCGACTGGTCGCTGGCCGCCTCGGCCCAGGCCATGCGCCAGCAGGACGTGGGCGAAGCCCTGTACGGTGAGTTCTACGCCTTCCAGGCCGGCGTGCGGAGCGCCCTCACCTGGCGCAAGACAACCCTGACCCTGGCCTTCACCGACGTGGCCGACGACCACGACATGGTCAACCCCTGGGCGGGCTGGCCGGGCTACACCTCCATCATGGAGCTGAACAACGACAAGGCCGGGCAGTGCACCTTGCTTTTCCGCCTTGGGGCCGACCTGGCCCAATACGGGATCAAGGGCCTCGAAGCCACCTTCACCCACACCAGGGCCACGGTGCACGACGGCAAAACCCTCATCAGGCCCGACCAGTTGGAGACCGACGTTGACCTGCGCTACTATTTCCAGGGGGAGCTCAAGCCGCTTTGGCTCAGGCTGCGCGCCGCCTACGTGGACCAAGACATCACCATCGGGGGGGACACCTACAGCGACTTTCGCTTGATCGTGAATTACGATTTCTCGCTCAAAGATGGGCCGTGACGGTGTATTGTGTGTACAAACGGCCCTACGGAGGGCATGGGATTAAAAGGCAAAAGCCATGGGGTTTAGGTGCCCATACTAATATTCATTGTCTTATAATGTTTGATTAGGGCTCCGGAAAAAACATAAGTTCCTGCCCCGCCTTGTTGGAAACCGCCCGCGTCGGCGAGCGTTTCCGGTCCGAACGAGGCGCCCGGAGTCTGCCATACAAGTCCACAAGGAAAAACATGGCACCGGTGCGCGACATCAAAGAGCTTGAGTACAGCCGCAAAATATTGGTGGTTGACGACGACCTCGGCCTATTGGAAATGATCGAAAGCTTGACCCAAGGCCGCTTCGATCTGGTCACCGCCGACAACGCCGCCAAGGGCCTTGCCATTCTGGACCAGCAAGGCCCCTTCGCGGTGGTCATGTCGGATTTGCACATGCCGGGCATGGACGGCATCACCTTCCTCAACCAGGTGCGGGAGCTGTCCCCGCGCACGGTGCGCATCATCGTCACCGCCTTCGCGGACATGGAGGCGGCCCTCAAAGCCATCAACGCCAGCCACATCTACCGCTTTCTAACCAAGCCCCTCAAGGCCCAGGACATCATCGAAGCCATGGACGACGCTCTCAAGCAACACCGCCTGCTGGTGGCCGATGAAGCCAATTTGGTGCAACGGGAAAAAAGGCTCCGCACCGCCCTGATGCAGCTACCCCTGCCGGCCATGATCCACGCCGAGGACGGTGATGCGGTCATGATAAACCAGGCCTGGAGCCAGCTCACCGGCTACGGCAACTGGGAGATGCCCACGGTGGAGGCCTGGGCCCGCCTGTGCTGCGGCAATGAGTGGCCACAGATATCCCAAAAGCTGGCCGCCCTGCACCAGCTCCAGGGAAGCGCCGCCCAGGGAGAGCAGGAACTCACCAACAAATGCGGCGAAAAGATGATTTGGGACTTCAACTCCGCCCCCCTGGGCGCGCTCCATGACGGACGCGGCCTGGTGATCACCATCGCCTCGGACGTCACCGAGCGTCGCCGCATGGCCGACTCCCTGGCCCTGTCCGGCCTGGTGTTCAAGACCACCACCAACGGGATATTGGTCACCAACGGCAAGGGGACCATCCTGGACGTGAACCCGGCCATGTGCGCCATGAGCGGCTACGAGCGCCACGAACTCTTGGGCCAGAACCCGCGCGTGTTCAAGTCCGGCCGCCAAAACAGCGAATACTACTGCGACATGTGGGACGCCCTGAACAAGAAGGGAAGCTGGCGCGGGGAGATATTCAACCGCCGCAAGGACGGCGAAATCTACCCGGCCTGGCTGACCATCACCGCGGTGGGCGACAAGGACAAGGGTGCCCATCATTTCGTGGCCATCAGCTCCGACCTCAGCGCGCTCATGGAGGCCCAGGAGCGCATGGAATACCTGGCCCGCCACGACCACCTCACCGGCCTGCCCAACCGCCAGGCCCTGAGGGCCTGCCTGGAGCAGGCCATGTCCCAGGCCGACCAAAAAGACCGCAGGGTGCTTCTGGTCTATCTGGATTTGGACCAGTTCAAGCTGGTCAACGAGTCCCTGGGCCACGAGCGGGGCGACCAGGCCTTGTTGGCCGTGGCCGAGCGCCTTCAAAAACACCTGGCCGAAGGCGACAGCCTGGTGCGCTGGGGGGGCGATCATTTCGTGGGGGTGGTGATCCTGGACGGCGACGGCGAAAAGGCCGAGGAGGTGGCCGGCAAGCTGTTGGCCTGCTTCCAGGCGCCCTTCGACGTGGCCGGGCAGCAGCTTTACATGTCCGCCTCCCTGGGCATGAGTCTGTACCCCGACGACGCCCGCGACCCGGACACTCTGGTGCAGCACGCCGACACGGCCATGCACGCGGCCAAGGAGCTTGGGCGGCGGCGCTACAAGTTCTTCTCGGCCCAGATGAACCGCCGGGTGGTGGAGCGCCTGGCCCTGGAAGGCGACCTGCGCTCCGCTCTGGACAAAAAGGAGTTCTTCCTGGTGTACCAGCCCGGGTGGAGGTCAAGACCGGGGCGGTGGAGGGGGTGGAGGCCCTTATCCGTTGGCAGCACCCCCGCCTGGGCCTGCTGATGCCCGACCATTTCCTGCCCGCCGCCGAGGAGTCCGGCCTCATCGTGCCCATCGGCCAGCAGGTGCTGGAGATGGCCTGCTCCCAGATCAAGCAGTGGCTGGCCCAGGAGGTGCCGGTCAAGCGGGTGGCGGTGAACCTGTCGGGCCGCCAGTTCTGGGAAGAGGACTTGGCCGGCATGATCACCGGCACCCTGGCCAACTACGGCCTGACCACCAAGCACTTCGAGCTGGAGGTAACCGAAAGCGTGGTCATGGGCACGGTGGCCGCCGCCTCGCGGGTGCTCCGGGAGCTGCACGACCTGGGCATGGACATCGCCCTGGACGATTTCGGCACCGGCTACTCCTCCCTGTACTACCTAAAGGAACTGCCCATCGACATCCTCAAAATCGACAAGTCCTTCATCACCCAGATACCCGACGACCGCGACAGCACCACCATCGTGGCCACCGTGGCCTCCTTGGCCCACGGCCTGGGCATGCGGGTGGTGGTGGAGGGCGTGGAGACCCTGCGCCAGTTGAAGACGGTGATGGGCTTCGGTTGCGAGCAGGTGCAGGGCTACTACTTCAGCCGCCCCATCTCACCCGAAGAGGTGAGCGCCCTGCTCAAGGCCGGCAGGTTCCCCTTTGCCGACAAGATCCCCAAACTGGTTTGAGCCGCCGCCGGGATAGGGAACACGCGGGCCGCAGAAGCGCCTTGGTCCACCAGGCCAGCCAAGGCCCGGCCGGGGCGGCATCACCTGCCAACCATGGGTATTTTCAGGCCATCCACAACGCCTTTGCTTTTAATAATCGCTACTTTTATTTATAATCAGGAAAATGCGTCGCCTGGTCCGGCCCCGCAACGGGTGGACCGGAAGGCCGACGCCTTCAAACTCAACCTGGAGACCTCACCCATGAGACGCCCCTCACTTGGGTTCGCCTGCCTGCTTATTCTTATGTGCCTGGGGTTGTCCAGCGCCGGGGCCGCCCAGGTGAGTTACCGCGTCCAGCAAGACCAAAACCTCTCCTATTCCCTGGAGTTACCGGCCCATTGGAGCGTCCAGCCCGGCTCCAATAGCCGCTCCCTGGTGTTCTCCGGCCCCAAGGGCGGCCCGGAATACCGCACCACCCTCACCCTGCAAGTGGTGGACGTTGCCGCCTTCCCCGGCCTGACGGCGGTGGCCCGCGAGCTGACCTCCCAGTGGTCGCGCCTGAGTGGCTACCGTCTGCTGTCTCAGGAAAAGGGCTCCCTGGCCGGGCAGGATGCCCTGCGCCTGTTGGCCTCCTTCAACAACGCCCAGGGCGAGACCTTCCGCCGGGAACAGTTCATCTGCCGCAAGGGCCCCTACTATTACCTGCTGGCCTACACCGCCCCGGAGCTGCGCTTCTCCGGCGGCATGCCCTACCGCAACCGGGCCCTGGCCAGCTTGCGCTTTTTGTCTTCCCAGGAGGAGCGCGAGCGCGATGAGCGCCTGAGCGTGGCCGCCTACGGCCCGGCCCTGCTGAACCAGCTGGCCGGTCCGCTCTACTCCCCGGCCTTTGCCAACGGCACCCCCCAGGGTGAACAGGTGGCCCAGGTGCACGGGCGGCTGGTGGCCGAACTGGCTCGGGCGGCGACGGACCAGGCGGCCGCCCAGAAACCGGTGCTCGCGGCCTGGGAGCGCCTGGGCGAGTTGCAGACCCGCCAGATGGCCCTGTTGGAGGAGCAGGCCGCCGCCTCGCCCCAGGGCCAGGCCTGGTGGGCCCGCCTCAAGCCCCTGTACAAGCTCCAACTCAACTACTCCCTGACCCAATCGGCCCAGCGGGGCATGGTGGAGGGGGCCCTGGCCGGGCAAAGCAAGCCCGAGGTGGTCAGCCAAAGCCTGGCCTCGGTGCAGATGCTGGCCGGGCTGCAACTGGCGGTGAGCGACCAGCAGGCCCTGATCCTGCGCGGCAACCAAGAGGTCTGGACCCAGTCCCTGGCCCTGTGGGGCGAGATGAGCGGCGACCTGAGCCTGCCCGCCGCCTTTAGGCTGCGCCTGGCCCAGCTCAACCACGAGCAGCGGAAGCTGGCCCTGGACCTGGGCCGGGTCACCCTGGCGGCCAACGCCGCCCAGGCCCGCAACGTGTTGACCATCAGGGCCATGGAGGTGTTTTCCCGGGAAGTGACCCGGGCCTACGGCGCGGCGGTGGGCGAGGCCATCCCCCGCCTGCGGGCCCAGGCCGCCCAACTGGCCCAGGCCCGCCCCGGCGACCCGGCGGTGCAGGCGGTCACGGCCATCCTGGACAATCTGGAGCGCACCGCCGCCCAGATCAAGACCGCCACGGCCCCGCCGCCCCCCGGCCTGGGCCGCCGCCTGGCCGAGGCGCTCACCCCGGCTCCCGCCCAGGCCGGGGCCTTGCAGTTCGCCAAGGACTTCGGCAACAATCTGCTCTGGTCCGTGGCCCTGGCGGGCAAGGCCACGGCCAACGCCGGGCGCTTCGTGGTCAGCGGAGTGGACACCAGCACCAGGCACGTTTCCAATTACCTTCAGTTCGCCACCTACAGCCCGCTCAGGGTCACCTCCAATCCCCAAAAGCTGGTGGGCAGCGTCGATGAGATTATCAAGAGCGACCCCAAGATGGCTAAGCACCGCGCGGTGATCGAGGAGCGCCTCAAGGCCATGGCCCAGGGTCACGCCGCCAACGACCTCCAGGGTTACATGCAGCTCAAGAAACAGACCACCGATGCGGCGGTGGCCGAGTACGCCAAGGGCGAATACGGGGTGCGGGCCCTCAAGACCGGGGTGGAATACATCGACCAGGTCAAGACCATGAAGGTGGAGCCCGCTGCCAAGTGGGTGGCCGACAAGGTGACCACCGGCTTTTTGGGCAACCAGGTGGGCGGGGCGGTGAGCCCGGCGGCCCAGGGCACGGCCAGCCTGCTGGCGGGCACCGCCTACAAGGTGGTGGCCGACCTTCCCAAAAACGTCATGGTTCTCATGAACCCCCAGACCAGCAACGCCGAAAAGGGCCAGGCCACCTACGAGTTGGCCGGCAGCGTGGGGGCCTCGGTGCTGTGCTACACCGGCACGGCCACGGCCATCGCCGGCAAGGTGGCCCCCAAGCTGGCCGCCGGGGCCTCCTGGGCCTACAAGGCCGGGGCCGGGCTGGTCAGCCGCATGATGCCCGCCGGAGCCCAAGCCGCCGCCCAGGCGGCCACCAAGATGGTTGCCCCGGTGGTGCAGCAGGCGGGCAAGCAGGTGGTGCGGGAAATGGCCGCCCTGCTGCCCGCCGAGGCCGCGGCGGTTAAATACGCGGTAACCGGCATTCAAAGCGGGGTGCAAAAGCTCACGGCCATGGCCGCCCAGCCGGTGGGGGCCACCCTGGCCGCCGAGACCAAGGCCATGCTCAGCGAGGTGGTCAAAAACGTCACCACCTCCGGCACCACCAGCCAGATACTCAAGGCCTTCGCGGGCAACTTCGCCATCAAGCCTCTCTTGGAGGGCGCGGCCAACGACAGCTTCTCGGGCGATGTGCTTCTGCCCGTGTTGCAGTCGGCCGAGGCCGCGGCCAACGCCAAGCCGCCCTCCAGCGGGGTGTCGCGCAGCTTCGACAACAGCAACCTGCTCGAGGCCGACCAGGGCAAGATCGAGCGAAGCTTCAACAATGAAAACCTGCTAAAGGCGGATCAGGGGAAGATCGAGCGAAGCTTCAACAACCAGAATTTGCTCAAGGCCGACCAGGGCAAGATCGAGCGCAAGTTCGACAGCAGCAACCTGCAAAAGAGCGGCGAAGGCTTCCAACTGCGGGCCGCCGCCGGGGCCAAAGCTCCCGGGGCCAAGGTGGAGACCAAGCCGGAACCCAAGCCAGAACCGGCCAAGCCCCGCAAGGAGACCGCCGAGGAGCGGCAGAAGCGCAAGAACGAGCTGATGGCCAAGGCCAAGCGCCTGGCCGCCCGTCAGGACAATTCGGTTTACAGCGATCCCAAGGTGGACTCCACGGCGGTGATCCCCGAGACCGGCACCATCGACGTGGTGATGTGGCACCCCAAGTACCCGGAAAACAAGTGGCCCGCCACCTTTTACATCAGAGGCGGCCAGGTGAGCGCCACCTCGGTGCACGTCCAGCGCTATGAAAAGTGGTGCAACAAGAACTGGTGCTGTTCTCCCTCCACGACCAACGGCACCTTCAGCGGCAGCCTGATGAACAACGTCATCACCGGCACCTGGAAGCAACACAGCGCCCCCAACCGATGCTGGAGCCTGTGGAACAAAGGGACCAAGGGAGGGGACGGCAAATACACCTATGCCCAGGTTCGCTGCGACTACACTCAGACCTCCAGCTACACCATGCACAACACCTTGACCCTGAATGTCAACGGCCGGGCCGAGGAGACCTACACCGGCAGCGGCACCCACCACACCACCTATGGCCCCCAATGCTGGCAAAACTTCGCGAACACCACCAAGACCAATAGCTGGAACATGTCCTGGGACGACCCCAAGATGGAAGCCGACCTGCGCAAGCCCATGATCGGGGTTTGGGAGATACGCAAGAGGCCCAAGAGCGAGGAGAAGTAGAACGTCATGAAACACAAAACGCTGTTGGCCGTGTTGGCGGCCGGGCTGCTGGCCGCCGCCCCGACCTGGGCCCAATGGGTGCCGGGCGGCACGCCCGCGCCCTCCTCCGGGCAGGCCCAACAACAGGCCGCCCCCGCCCCGGCCAAGGACTCGCCCTTCAATCTGCCCGCCAAGGGCCAGGCATCGCCGCCCGCCCCGGCTCCGGCCCAGGGACAAGCTCAGAGCGACAGCCCCTTCGCCCTGCCGGACAAGGGCCAGGCCCCCGCCGCGCCCCCGGCCAAGCAACCGGCCACCGGCGACAGCCCCTTCGCCCTGCCCGGCAAGCCCCAGGCCCAGCCCCAGCCTCAGGCCCAGCCCAAGACCTCCAGCGCCCAGGCCCTGGTGGACCAGGGGGTGGCCCTGGCCCAGGAGGGCAAGCTGGACCAGGCCCGGGACGCCTTTTTCGCGGCGGTGAAAAAAGACCCCACCAACGCGGTGGCCTGGAACAACCTGGGGCTCACCCTGCGCCGCCAGGGCCAACTCCAGCAGGCGGCCCAGGCCTACCAGAAGGCCATCCAGGCCGACGGCTCCTACGCGGTGCCCTACAAAAACCTGGGGGTGCTGCTGGAAAAGGCGGGGGACCGGGCCACGGCGGTCAAGGCCTACCGCCGCTACGCCGAGCTGGCGCCCCAGGCCCCGGACGCGGCCACGGTGAAAAAACGGGCCGCCTGGCTGGAATCCACGCTTAAAAAATGATGAGGAAGCACCAGATGTCTGCAACGCGTATAGCCCGCGCCCTGGCCGCCCTGGCCCTCTTGGCCCTTTTGGGCGGCTGCGCCGAGGTCGGCAAATCCGTGCCCCAGGAGTGGAGCGCGGCCTTGAAGGACGGCCAGAAGCGCTACGTCTTGACCAGCGGCCTGAACCTGCGCGAGTGCCCCACCAACACCTGCCGCATCCTGGCGGTGCTGCGCCATGGGGAACTGGTATTGACCACCGGCGAGAAGAAGGGCTGGTCCTACGTGGAGGCCGCGGTCAGCGGCAAGCGGGGCTGGGTGGCCAGCCGCTACCTGGGCGCCGCCCCCGGCCAGACCCCGCCGCCCAGCGCGGCCAAGTCCCCGGCCGAGCCGCCCCCTCTGCCCAAGGAGCAGTGGGGCGCGCCGGGCGCGACCCCACCCCCGGTCAAGGAGCAATACGGGAAATAGCCACGCTCAGTGCTGAAGGCCTCTCCTGGCGCCTTGTTTGTTTATCGGATCATGGTTCGGGCCAACCACGGCACAGCCAGGCATCGGCAGACAAGGCGACCGGCACGCGAGGGCCGCAGGCGTAGTCTGGTGCTACGCCGAGGCCCGAGCGCGGCCGGCAACGCCGTATGCCGGCCGCTGGCGCAGCCGGTAGCTGGAAGCCTTAAGGTTTGGTAAAGCGGAAGCTGTCCACCACCCGCTGGAAAGCCCCCAGGTTGGCCTTGTAGATGGGCGTGGGCGCGCTGTAGCTGATCAGGAAAAGATGGCGCCCCCTTTCCATCCCCACCTGGGCGTGGCCGAACTCCACAGGTTGCCTGGCCAGGTCATTGGCCTGGTAGGAGGCCAGGAAATATGGGGCCTGCTGACCGGCCATGGTCACTTCGCCCTTTTTGAGTATCTTGCCCTGGGGCACCTGGCTTATCTGGGCCACCATGGCCTTCATCTGAGCCATCAAGGTGGTTCCGCCCGCCTGCTTGTCGATGATCTGCACCACCAGGGACACCTCGTTGGCCGGGATGCCCTTGGGGCCGCTGATCAGGTAGTCCTTGGTCTTGGTGAGCTGCCAGCCCCAGGCGCTGGGGATCTGGAAGGCGAAGCCGAAGTTGGGCTCGTTGATCTCCTTGTAGCCCTGGGCCACCGGGGCGGGGGCCGCCGGGGCCGCGGGCGGGGCGCCCAGGGCCACGGGCGCGGGGGCCGGA
>JAHIQI010000015.1 GCA_018902755.1 Pseudomonadota bacterium
AACCGAAAATTGGTCGAATGGGAAGACTTCTACAACTACTGCCGGCCCCACAGGTCGCTCAGGGGAAAAACCCCTTACGAAGTCCTCAGGGAAAAGCTACAATCGGCATGATCAATGTGCGGCGAGGTCGGAGTCCTCACAGGCTCGACGGAACGATCCGTGCTGGACACCGCAATGGCTGATATTAATGGGTCGCAGTGCGCAAAACAATGGGCTAAAGCTACTTGCTCCGCATGTAAGGTAAGGTTGTGTGACGGTGAGAATCGATTCTTGCCACCATATATGGCATTACCAGTCGTTAAAACCGCGGCACCATAACCAGCTATTTCCACGCCGAATGAAAAAGGGTCTTCAAGCATTTCAGCCGCAGCTGTAAGGAGCTTCTCAGCCATGGCCGAGGGTAATATTGGTTTTTTTAAGTTCAGTTTTGCATCCATAATGGCAGGCCGCACTCATTTGTAAGACGGGCCAAGGCAAGTCCGAGTAGTTATGAGGCTTTGAATAATCAAGTATTGAATGAAACCGTCTCCTCCATATCTTTAAGTTGTTGTATTGCCTCATCACCGTATTCGGTCCAAAGCACAACGCTACTGACCGGGATGCATCTAGGGCAGCAAAAGTTGGTGACAGTTATGCAGGCTTCAACTTGCCTGCCTTTCTCAGGGTGCTCCACGGAGTGGTAAGCCGCGAGAAGAACGATGCTGCCTTTCCCGATGGTGACGGTTCGCCTCCACGCCTCCACAGCCTGCCGGTCGGAAAGTTTGGTTGGGTCCAACGTGTCTGGATAAACAGCCATCGAAATCCTCCACGTATTAATTTAATTACCATCGTTAACTATGATAATACGGGATTCTGACTAATAAAAATAGTTAAACCCCATGCTGATGACAGGACTTTGGAGGCTGGTCCTGGTCGTGCCCAGCCAAACGGCAAAGCGAGACTTGTGAACCGGCATGCAAAGACGATTGGCAAGGCCAACTATAGGAGGTTCTACACCAACCCCAAAGTTATCAAGCGCATATTGACGATACCCAACAACGCGCGCGAGTATGCCAATCTATTCAAGGCGTCGTGCGGGTTCATGTTGAACATGATCAAGAAGAGCGGTTGAGGACTTTGACAGGCATGGGCAGCCAAGCTGCAAGCATCCAGGCAGGTTGATTGGGATATGAGCTCTGACTATAAGCTCAAGCTTTCCTGCAACCGGATAAGCTTGTGGACCGCCGCGTTTATATTCGCAGCGGGAGTGTTTTTATCCTCCCTCATACCGCCGTTGCAATCACCGGACGAATTCGACCATGTCGAAAGGGCATATCTCCTAAGTAAAGGCGCCATAATTCTCGATGCGCCCGAGGGCCAATCTTCCGGGGGCATGATCGACACCGGCCTTTTGGACTATTTCAGGATTTATGGCGGCATTATTTTCAAGCCCGACAAGAAGCTGTCCTTGGCCGACAGCGAACGGGCCAAGAGCATCAATTGGACCGGTGCAAAGGAATTTAGGCCCGCCTACGGCATAAGCTATTATTTCCCGCTTCTGTATGTTCCCCAGGCCGTCGGTCTGGCCATAGGAGAAAAAACCGGCCTTTCCATCGATTTTTCATACCGGCTGGCGAGGCTGCTGAGCCTGCTGGCGATCGCCCTCATCGTACTTGTCGCCTTCAACATCTACAGCCCCAACCCGTTGGTCATGGCCCTGCTGGCCCTACCGATGAGCCTGTTCCAAATCTCCTCCGCCAGCATAGACGGCCTTTCCATGGCCCTGACCATCCTGTCCATGGCCTGTTTTTTGCGGATAGTTCAGGACAAAACCAGCTCCAAGCCGCTGTTCTTTTACCTGTTGACCTGCGCCGTATTGGTCCTTTCCACGGGAAGGATCTACCTGGCCCCGTTGATCTTGCTTAATTTCATGGCCTGCTATTATTTAAAGGACCGAAATTACTGCTATCTGTGTGGCTTGTCCGTAGTGCTCATCGTGCTTTGGTTCCTTGTCGCCGTCCTTACCACCGTCGACAAAAGGTTGGTGCTGGGGGCTTCCACCTTGGAAATCGCCCTGCTATATCTGCGACATCCTTCCATATTGCTCCACGCATTCGCCTCCACCATTTCCAATGCGGGCATGGTGACCAATTATATTTATTCCTTTGTCGGGGTGCTGGGGTGGCTGGACACCCTATTTTATAAATGGCAATATCTTTTGTTCTTGTTGTTATTGCTTTCTATTTGCGGTCTCAGCATCTCAGCAAAGGATTTGCGCGCTGATTGGCTGCCGCGGTCGGCCATATTGCTCTGCGTTGTATCCGCAATTCTTATCATGTTTTTCCTGTTGCTCGTCACCTGGAACAAATACCCGGCCGCCATTATCGAGGGCGTCCAAGGCCGTTACTTTTTGCCTTTGGCCATCATGCTTTCATATGCCATCGCGGGCCGAGCCAAAGCGTTTGAGGGCTTGCCGCGCAAGACGGCCCTGGTGTTGCTATTGGCCTTGTGCGCCCTTACCCTGTTCAGCATGCCTGGGCTTCTGCTAAAGCGTTACTACCTTGCCGGCGAGCCCCTCAAAAACCATGCGTCGACCATGTATTGCGAGCCGAGTCAGGGCAACCGCCCAACCTCCTCCGGGTGAGCTCGCCGGACGGCGTTTTGCCGCTCATGTGCCCTTGAACCGTCCGGTCAACTGTTCCGTGGCCATCCAGGCGTGATACGGGCCGCCCGAATTTCGTGGGGACTCTCCGAAAACATTACCGTGGCTTGGCGTATATATTATAGAAGTGGGTTTTGATAGTTTTATGACGCCTTAACGCCACAATTATAAACATTACATAATGTTAAATCCCTCGATCTTAAGAGCCGCCCGTATCGGTTTTTTATGGGGAGATACTTTTCTGGTGCTGACTTCCCTTTGTGATTAGTTCCTTTTATTGTCGTGGCCATAAATCAGAGTCAAAATCCTGCGGCCATCTCCAAAATATTTTTTACGAAAGTCGTTGATTGTGGTGATTTTTATATGCTTGCCGAATAAAATTTCCGTACAATTTGAAGATTAGAAGACAAATGGGTGGCTAAGCATCGACAGCGCTTTCTGGCCGGAGGTCGGGGTGCAACCACTGGCTTTGCTTCTCAGACCCAGCTACCCTACGGAGCTGGATGATTACAAATGTGCGGAACTAAAGGAGAGTTAAGGTCTATGAGAAAGTATTTCCTGGCTTTGGCCCTGGTGGCGGTAATGGCCCTGGCCATTCCTTTGATGGCTCAAGCCGAAGACAAACCCGACGGAACGGTTTACTTCAAGACCCATAACGTGGCGGTGGGCATAGGCGTAACCTGGGGTGACGGAACCCTTACCTACCAAGGCAAAGAGTACAAGTTCACCATCAAGGGCCTGAGCCTGTTGGACCTGGGCATGGGCGACGTCGAGGCCAAGGGCAACGTCTACAACTTGAAGAAGCTGGCTGACTTCGAAGGCAGCTACTCCTCGGCCAAGGCCGGTGCGGCCCTGGGCAAGGGCATCGCCGTCGAGCAGCTGGTCAACAACGCCGGCGTCAAGATGAACCTGAAGGCCGTGCAGCAGGCCGCGCGCCTCACCCTGGCTCCCGGCGGCGTGGAGATCAAGTTCAAGAAGTAGTCCCATCCGACTGCCTGCCCCTTTAAGTTGCGCAAATTAGAGGCCAGGATTGCAGGGCCCGCGAGGGTTCGGCGATCCTGGCCCTTTTTTTGCCTTTATTTTGGGCCGCGAACCCGGGGCGGCCGACTGTAAGCGGTTTGGTGGTTTGAGCAAACCGCATTAGAATGGTTGGTAAAACAAAAGGAGAGCGCCATGAAAAAATCCCTGGGCCCCAAAACCCTCTTGTGCCCCGCGCCTGTAGTCCTGGTAGGCACTTACGACCAGGACGGCAAGCCGAACATAATGACCGCGGCCTGGGCCGGCATCTGCTGCTCCAAACCGGTGTGCGTAAACGTCAGCCTGCGCGCGGCCACCTACAGCCACCGGCAGATCGTCAAAAACCAGGCCTTCACCCTCAATGTGCCCAGCGCCTCCCAGGTCAAGGAAGTGGATTTCGTGGGCATGGCCAGCGGCCGCGACCGGGACAAGTTCGCCGAGTTGGGCTGGACCGCCGTGAAGAGCGACCTGGTCAACGCCCCCCTGGTGGCCGAGGCCCCGCTGACCCTGGAGTGCAAGGTGGTGGTCACCAACGAACTGGGTCTGCACACCCAGTTCGTGGGCCAGGTGCTCGACGTCAAGCTGGACCAGGCCTGCCTGGACCCGCAGGGCAACATCGACCCGGCCAAGTTCGAGCCCTTGGCTTTCCTGCCCGAAGCCCGGCAATACCTGGGCCTGAGCCGGGTGGTGGGGGCGGCCTTTGACCTGGGCAAGGATCTGCTGGCCAAAAAACCGGGCTAAAGAGTACGCTTCGCTTCCATGCGTTAGGTTAACATAGCGAAATTAAAGTAAAAATATGTTGTGGCCCTCTAGCGAATAGCGTAAGGTGCATGATGAACCCCTTTTAATTATTGATAAAGAGGATTAATATTACGTTTCGGTATTGGTAAAATACATATAGACGCAACTCTCACTGCCAATATCAAGCCAGCCTGCCCGGCTTGCTCACCGCCTGTTGGCCGGCTGGCCAAAAGCTCCGTTTGCTTGTTTCGCCAGGGACCTTGTCCCCTTGAATGGAACATAAGAACAGGTGGTGCATGGTGAAATCGTCCCTACTCCGGGCATTGATTGCGATCGTATCTTTGGGCTTGCTGGTGGGCGGCTGCGCCATGCCCCAGGCAGTGAACATCAAGCCCATCCCCCATGCCATCAAACCCCAGACCTCGACCAGCGCCCAGGCCGGCCCTTCCACCGGAACGGACCAGGGGGCGCAGCCCAAGGCTGCGGGCGGCCGGGACCTGGCCAAGATCGACCTGGCCAAGACCAAGGTGGCGGCCAACCCCGCCAGTTGGAGCGCCTATAACGACCTGGGCGTGGCCTACTACGACCAGGGCATGTACGACGAGGCCATAGCCGCCTTCCAGCAGGCCCTGGCGGTCCACCCCATCTCATCGGTGATGGACGCCGAAAAGCGGCAGCGGGACGCGGCCCAGCGGCAGAAGCAGGCCATGCAGCGGGCCCAGGAGGCCCAGGCGGCCGCGCAGCAGTCGGCCGTGATGGGCTCGTTGCTTTCGGGCCTGTTGGGCGTCGCGCCCATACCGGGCATGAGTTCCGTGGGTCAGCAGGCCTTGCAGGCCATGATCCCGGCCATAGAGGGGGTGTCCCGCGCCGCCTCCATGCCCAACGCCAGCATGGCCGACTTCCCGGAGTTGTCCAATCCGTCCCAGTTGCAGCCCCGGCGCGAAACCGCCCTGATCTACTCCAACCTGGGCCGGGCCTATTACCAAAAGAGCGATTACCAGGAGGCGGTCACCTCTTTCGAGAAGTCCATCGCCCTGGACCCCTCCCTGGTCAGCCTGCTGGAGTGGCAGGCCCACGCCCAGTACGAGCTCTCGCATTACGAGCGCTCCATCGAGGCCCTTAACCGCTACATGACCCTGAGCCGCCTGTCTTCCCTGGCGGGCAACTACATCCTGCTGTCCAAGAACTTCACCGCCCTGGGCATGCCCAGCGAGTCGGAGCGGGCCTTCCGCCGGGCCGTGGATGACTATGAGCTCCGCCTCAAGGCCAAGCCCGGCGACCGAGCGGCGCTGGCGGGCATGGTCCAGTCCTATCTGGAGCACAAGGACTACGCCAAGGCCCAGCCTTACGCCGAGCAACTGCTCAAGCAGAACCCCAACGACGTGAACGCCCTGGGCATGCTCACCATCTGCCAAATGGCCCAGGGCCGCTACGACTTGGCCCTGCAAACGGCCCAGCGCAAGCTGAAGCTGGATGGGGGCAAGGTGAACGACTACTACATCCTGGGCCGCATCTACGACGAGACCCGGGATTCGGAAAAGGCGCGCGCCGCCTATCAAAAGCTGGTGGAGACCTATGAGGCGGCGGGCACGGACAAGGGCATGCCCCTGGGCGGGGTGGCCGTGGGCTACGCCGCCATAGGCCAGCAGCGCCGGGCAGTGACCATGGTGGAGGAAAAGCTCTTCCGCAACCCCTTCGGCTCCACCGCGGTCTACGACTACTTCAAGCTGGGCTTGGTCTATGAGAAGGGCGGCCGGACCACCGAGGCCATCGAGGCCCTGAACACGGCGGTGGAGATAAGCCCCCGCTACGTGTTCGCCACCAAGACCCTGCAACGGCTGGCGGACAAGACGGCCTCCCACCGGGAGCGCCTGTGGCGTCAGGCCCAGCAGGCCCAGGGCAAGGGCAGCTCGGCCCAGGCGGTGAACTATCTGGCCCAGCTCTACCACCTGATGCCCGTGGGGAGCCAAAAGGAGGAGCTGCGCGGCAAGATGCTCTCCCTGGCGGCCAAACCGGGCGGCGCGCCCCGCCTGGGGCAGGAGGCCCAACGGCGCTTCTTGCGGGGCAACGCGGCGCTCAAGAACGCCAAGGGCCCCCTGGACCTCTACCGCGCCCTGTACGAGTACAAGTGGGCCACCTACTACGCCCCCTGGGCGGCCAACGTCTACCTGAGCACCTCGGTGGTCTACGGCCTGCTGCAAAAGTACCGCCCGGCCATCGCCAACCTGAAGCTGTACCTTACCGGCACCACCCAGGCGGCCAACGTGGATCAGGTCCTGGGCCGGTTGTACGAGATGGAGTACCAGAGGGAGAAGACCCTCCGCTCCCTGTCCCAGGCCGGCAAGCTGTAGGACGGGGGAATTGGAATCCTTGTACGCTTGGAGCTTGTGAAGCCATGAGATCGAAGTGGTTCAAGGCATGTTTGGCCGCGGTTGTCGCCGTGGGCCTTTTGGGCCTGGCCGGGCCGGGGCAGGGCGCCCCGGCCTACAACCGCTCCCAACTCAACTCCCTGTTCGGCCAAGCCTACGGCAACTGCAACCGCCTGCGCGCGCTGGGCTACAACCCCTCCCATATCGAAAGCCGCCTGCGCTGGGCCCAGGGGCAGCTCAACAACTACTGGAACAACCCGTCGCGCTTCGGGACCTTCCCCACCTACCCCTACAACAACAAGGAACTGCAGACCATCAACCCCTTTGGGGACTATGTTTTCCACGGTACGAACATCCGCAATCACGGCGGCAAGCTGCAAACCCGCTCCCTGGACCCCACGGGGATCGTGGCCCGGGCCCAGGAATGGGCCAAGGAGCTGCACACCATAACCAAAAAGGCCGAGACCGGCGGCGGGGCGGGTGAATTCAAGCAGGACATCAGCGAGGCCCTGGCCTTTCTGGGGAAAGGCCCGGCCATCCCCACCGGCGGCTCCCTGGGCCAGCAGGCCGACAGCCATCTCGGGGCGTTGACCGGCAACCTTAGGAGCGACTCGGGCGGCCTGCCGGGGCAGGAGGCCCAGCCCGGGGGCGGGCAGTTTCAAAACCCATACGCCGGGGACCCCTCGGTGGTGGACCTAAGCGAGAGCAAGACCCTGACCCCCAGCCTCTTGCGCGGCACCGATGGCCAGCCTGAGGCTCCCCCGGTCCAGCCGCCCACGGCGGAGGCCGCCCAGCAGGCGGCGGGAGGGGCCGGATTGACCGCCGGGGAAGAAAATGCCCCGCCCCCGCCCACGCCGGGCGCCAGGGAGCAGGTGGACAGCCTCTACGCCAGGGCCCTGGACAACCTGGGTAGGGGAGATCATAAAAGCGCGATCCGGGACCTGAACGAGGCGATAAGCCTGCTGCCCCTGGACTCCAATTTGCGTTCAGCCCTTCAGGAGATCCTGAAGAACGGAGCAGGGGCCAAGCTGCCCGCCGGTTTCCTGCCCAGCCCCAAGGATTCCCAGGCCCTGCTTCCCGCGGTGGTGGCAGCGGGCGGACCGACCAACCCCTTCCCGGTCAAACCGGCCTCGCTGGACCGGGGCGGAAGCCAGGGGGCCGCTTCCGGCTCCACTGCCGCGCAGTCGGTGCAGGCCAAGGGCACCACCGCCCCGACGGCCCAGGACCAGGCCTGGCAGGAGTATCAAAAGCAGATGTTCGCCCAGCGCCGGGAGTTGGACCAGAACCTGAACAATCTGTTGCGCGACCAGAAGGCTCCTCCTCCCCTGCCCGGCGGCACGGTGCGCGAGGTGAAAGAGGGGGTGTTCCTGGGTTTGACCAACACCCAGTACCAGGCCAACGAGCTGATGGCCAAGGGCCAAAGCCCCATCACCGGCCAGCCCTACGCGGAGATGCTCAAGGAGGGGGAGGCCAGGGCTTACGGGTTCGGCAAGACCGACGTTCTGCCCATGGAACTGGCCCGGGGCGCCCGGGACAGCCTCAGCGACGGCGAATACACCCTGGACCAGGAGCACTTCCAAAACCTGCTGTCCCAGATCAACGGCACCCACTACCAGGTGCTCAACGCCCACAGCAACGGAGCCACCATAGCCGAGGCCCTGCTGCGCCAGGGAGTGATAAGGGCCGATGAGCTGAACGTCATGGGCGGCGACCGGGCCCTGTCCCGGGGCCAGGCCTACCAGGACTTGCTGGACAGCGGCGCGGTGAAGAAGGTGACGGTGTGGATCAACCGGGGCGACCCGGTGCCCTATCTCACCAGTCCGGCGGGGGGCGTGCTCCGGGACGCCGGTTTGGTGAAGACCAAGCCGGGGACCCCCAACGGCCCCGCCGTGCAATACCGATTTTTCGGAGAGTACCAGCCGAGTCTGGATTTTAAGAACCACGCTTGGGAGCAGTACTGCAAAGAGATGGAAAAGATGCGCCAGGCGCAGAAGAATGCGCGGCAATAGGGGGGAGCACCCTCGGCGCTCGGCCGATGTTGAGGGACCTACACCTGGGAGTAATTCATGAGAAAGTCGATCGCCGGGGCCTGCCTGACCGGATCCCTGCTCGTGTTCATGCTGCTGGCTGGCTGCGCCACCAGCGCCACCCAATACGCGCCCTTGCCTCCCGACCTGCAAGCCCCTCCCGAGCCCGGCAAGGCGCGCATCTGCGTCATCCGAGGTTTCGCATTGGCGGCCATGGCGGTCGAGTGTCCGCTTCAGGAGGATGGCGTGCCCAGGGGAAGCCTGATAAACGCCAGTTACATCTGCTGGGAGCGTCCTCCAGGAGAGGTCCGGCTATCCATGCCCGCATGGGACGTCTTAACTTACAAGGGCAATCTGCCGGTGGAGCCCGGCATGGTCTACTACCTGTACATGGACTACCTCAGCCCGCAACTGAAAAGCATAACGGCCAAGGAAGGCCTGAAGTACCTGACCGAGTACTCAAGGCCGCGGGTGGTGGCGGGTCGCGCGGCCCCGTACGCCTCGCCCGGGCAGGGCGCCGGCGCTCCGGTCATCGGCAACCAGGCCGGCGGCGTCCAGGGGGGCGGGCCGAGTTCTCCGTCCCAAAATCCTGCGGGTTACTAAGAACGCAAAACCATTTATTGCCCCGGCTGCAAGGAGCTGACAATCGCAACCAAGTTATCCGCCAAAGGGTTATTAACCAAAAAGCTGATGAGTGTGGCCTGCCTGACAGGATCCCTGCTCGTGTTCATACTGCTGGCCGGCTGCGCCACCAGAGCCACCCAATACGCGCCTTTGCCTCCCGACCTGCGTGCGGCCCCCGAGCCCGGCAAGGCGCGCATCTGCGTCATCCGAGGTTGGCTTATGTGGGCCATGGAGGTCGGTTGCCGTCTCCAGGATGATGGAATACTCATAGGGGAGCTTCCCAACGGCAGCTACGTTTGCTGGGAGCGCCCGCCCGGCGTGGCCCGGCTCTCCCTGCACACCTGGGACCCCCTTTTTGCTGCACAGGGCAACCTGCAGGTGGAATCCGACATGCTCTATTACCTGTACATGGATTATTTCCATCAGCAATTTAAGAGCATAAGTCAACAGGAAGGCCAAAAGTACTTGGCCGAGTACTCCAGGCCCCGCGTAGCGCACCGTAGCGCATCCTCGCCCGCCATGTCGGCTCAGCCTCCGTCGGCGGGAGCTTCTGTTCAGGCAATCGTTACCAAGGGTGGCGGGCCGTCCCCTCCGGCAAACAAAAGCGCGGGGTATTAAGCAGCTTCCACGGCGGCGGAACGCCGGCCAACGCGGCGGAATTATCTACCAGGGGTTTGTTAATGAAAAAGCTTGTGAACGCGGCCTGCCTGACAGGATCCCTGCTCGTGTTCATACTACTGGCCGGCTGCGCCACCGGCCCCACGCAGTACGTTCCCTTGCCCGAGCATCTGAACGCGGCTCCGGCACCGGGCAAAGCCCGTGTCTGCGTCATCCGGGGATATGTTTTTTTTACAGGCGAGGCAGGGGTAAGCTACATCGATGAGGACGGCCGGTTCATGGGAAACCTGATCAACGGCAGCTATATTTGCTGGGAGCGCCTCCCAGGCGTGGCCCAACTTTCCATTAGAAATTTGGACAACGTCTACTACCGGGGTAATCTGCCGGTGGAGCCCGGCATGGTCTACTACCTGTTTATGGACGCTATGACCCCACCATTGACCAGCCTCACCCCGGCGGAGGGCCAAAAGCACCTGACCAAATATCCTAAGCCGCACGTGGTGATAAGGAACCAGCCCCCCGCATCGAAGGCGCAGACTCCATCCCCGGCCGCGCCCGCCGGGGCCCAGCCCAGCACCAGCGGGGCCGTTCCCCGCAATACGGGCGCTGGTTACTGAGTAGGAAGGCTTCGGCGGCGGGAGGCATAAAATCGCAACTAAATTATCCGCCAAAGGTTTGTTAATGAAAAAGCTTGTGAACGCGGCCTGCCTGACCGGCTCCTTGATTGTGTTCATGTTGCTGGCAGGCTGCGCCACCGGCCCCACGCAGTACGTTCCCTTGCCCGAGCATCTGAACGCGGCCCCGGCGCCGGGGAAAGCCCGTGTCTGCGTAATCCGGGGGTTCGTCTTTTTCATAGGCTCGGGTGTTGAAAACTACATCTATGAGGACGGCCAGTTCATGGGAAACCTGATCAACGGCAGCTATATCTGCTGGGAACGCCCCCCAGGGGTGGTCAAGCTTTCCATGGGTAATTTGGACGACATCTTCTATCGGGGCAATTTGCCGGTGGAAGCCAACCTTATCTACTACCTGTATATGGACGCGGTGAGCCCGATGGTAAGCATCACGCCTGCGCAGGGCCAAAAGTACCTGGCCGAATACCCCCGGCCGCAAGTGCAGGCAAGGGATCGGTCCTCCGCGCCCCAGGCACAGACTCCGTCCCCGGACGCGCCCGCCGGGGCCCAGCCCAGCACCAGCGGGGGCGTCCCAGGCAATAAGGGCGCTGGTTACTGAGCAGGGAGGCTTCGGCGGTAAGGAGCGCGCCGGGGCTCCCCAAGACGGGAGGACGCCCATGATGGCGACACGCGTGATCCTGGTGGTCCTGTTGTTGGCCGCATGCGGCGGCTGCGTGCCCCTGGCCACCCAGTACGCCCCCTTTCCCGAGCAGCGCGACCAGGCCCCCGCGCCGGGCATGGCCAGGCTGTACATGATCCGGGGCTATATCTTCTACATCGGCTCGGGGGGCGGCAACCAGATCCTGGACAACGGGAGGATGGTGGGAGACCTGGGCAACGGCAGCTACCTCTGCTGGGAGCGCCCGGCGGGGGAGGCGGTGATCGACCTTTACGGCTGCTTCGGGCCCTGCGGCAGGCAACTGGGCGCATCCATGTCCAAGGTGGAGCTGGCCGTGGAGAGCGGCATGACCTATTACCTGTACATGGACGCCATCAGCTATCAGCCCAAGAGCATCCCCCACGCCGAGGCCCAGAAGTACCTGGCCGAATACCCCAAGCCCCAGATGAAGTCCTGGTCCGACGCGCCCCAGATGAAAGCCGGCCGCTCGGCCGAGCCAGCCGCCCCGGCTGCCTCCGCCCCTGCCGCGTCCGGGGTGACCAGCCAGCCGCCCCGGCCCCAGCCGGGCAAAGGCTTGTCCTACTAGGGGGGCCGGGCGGGGCCTAGCCCTGCTGCTGATAGCCTGAGGGGCGCTTGCGCTTGAGGGTGGGCGGCTTGGGGGGGCCGGGAACCGGGGTCATGGGCCGGGCCAGAACCTCGGGGCTCACCTTTTCCACGCGGCGCTTCGCCGTCTGCAACCTCTCCTGGTCCAGGGGATGGGTGGAGAACAGGGTGGCCACATAGGACGGCTCCTTGTCGCGCAGCTTCAACAGCAGTTCCATCACCGCCACCTGGGCCTTGGGGTTGTACCCGGCGGCGATCATGTACATGGAGCCAAGGTCGTCGGCCTGGCGCTCCTGGTCGCGGGAGTAGGACAGCAGCATCAGGTTGCCGGCGGTGCCCGCGGTGCGCTGGGCCACCCCGCCCCAACCGCTGCCCCCCAGGGCCACGCCCACCCCGACCACCCCGAGGTTTATCAAGGAGGACTTGGCGTGGCGGGACACGAAATGGCGGGCGGTGACGTGCCCCGCTTCGTGGGCCAGGACAAAGGCCAGGGAGTCCTCGTCGGGCAGGCGGACCAACAGCCCCCGGGTGATGGCGATCTTGCCGCCGGGCAGGGCGAAGGCGTTGACCTCCTCGGACTCCACCACCGTGAACTCCCAGGGCAGTTCGGGGCGGTGGCTCGACCCGGCCACCCGCCGGCCCACCCGCCCCACGTAGGCCTGCATGGCCGAATCCTTGGGCAGCCCCCCGCCGTACTGGTCTATGGCCACGGGGTAGGCGCGAGCCCCCACGGAGATCTCCTCCTGCTCGGACATCATGGCCAGTTGCTGCTCGCCGGTTACCGGGTTGGCGGCGCAGGCCGCGCCCAGGAGCAATGCGGCCAAAAGCCAAGCCCATATGCCGGTTTTTATCGCGTCCATTTGTCCACCCGCCGGGGCTAACGAGGGAGTTGGCCACCTAATAATAATACTGAGCGACAAGGGCCCATGTGAAAGTAAAGATTACTGGAAACACCGGCCGCATCTCAATTTTAACAGGTTGTATTCTCATTTAAATGCAGGGAACAATCAAATTATCTCGACTGGGGGCTCGCAAGCCCCCAGAGCCTCCTTTTTAGGCGAGGTTTCCCATTTTGTGCTTGCTATAAAATCTTCATATTAAGTACGCTCAATTTACCCATCTAAGATTTAGAAAAAGGCTTGCCCCAAATTTTTTTCTAAACTTCAGCCTTTCTCTGCATCATGTCTCCTTTGATTCGACATCCGTAAGACATTCGGCCCACAAGAACGTCCTTTAGGGGTGCAAGCCATGTCTTGTCTGCGGGTCAAGGTTATGCTGTTGACGGGCGCGCTCTGCCTGGCCGCCCTGCTTATCGCCTCTCTGCCGACGGCGGCTCAGGCCGCCCCACCCGCCCAGGCCCCAAGCAAAACCCCCTTGGGCAAGGCCGACCTCGACCACGTGGCCAAGGAGCTCAGCAACCCCCTGACCAGCTTGTGGAGCCTCACCAACGAGTTCGATTTCCAGTATTGGAACGGCGACCTGGGGGACAGGGAGCTGCAAAGCTCGTGGAACCTCAAGCCGGTGATGCCCCTGGATATGGGCCACGGCTGGGTGTACGTGAACCGCCCCACCGTGCCGGTGGTTTTCAAACAGCCCTACTTCAACATGAGCGACTTCCAGTGGGACGATGATTCCGGCCTGGGCGACATCCAGTACCTGGGGCTGTTGGGCAAAAACTTTCCCGACGGCCTGGTGCTGGCCGGCGGAATCACCACCATCTTCCCCACCGCCACCCATGACTCCCTGGGCATGGGCAAGTGGCAGGCCGGCCCGGCCCTGGTGGCGGCCGTGTTGAAGAAGAAATACATCCTGGGGGCCCTGTATCAGCACTGGTGGTCATTCGCCGGTCAGGACGACCGGGACGACACCAACCTGTCGGCCCTGCAGGTGTTCTATTTCCTGAACTTCCCCGGAGGATGGCAGGTGGGCGGCTCGCCGGTCATCACCGCCAACTGGATGGCGGACCAGGACAACAGGTTCAACGTACCCCTGGGCATCGGCGTGTCCAAGGTGTTCCGCCTTGGCAAGCTGCCCATCAAAATCGGCCTGGAATACCAAAAAAGCATCGTGCAGGAAGACGAGTGGGGGCGGGACTACCTCATCAAGCTGGTGATCACCCCGGTCATCCCCTCCCTTTTCTGAGCGATTCGACACCTAAGATTTGGCGATAGGACCCATTCTGCATTGAAACCGAAATCGTTATTTCGGAGAACATGAGGAGGATTGGGAGATGAGCCTTAATCCAGTGCGTGGCGGCCTTTGGGGCAAAGCGCTCGTTGTGTCGCTTTGCATGACGGCGGCCCTGTGCCTTGCGGCGGCCTCGGCCCATGGGGAAGAAATCACCAGAGGGTCGGTAACCGGCCAGACCACGGCCAAGGGCTACGACCACCCTAATCAATACATGCATCTGAGGCCCCAGCAGATCGCGCCCAATATGGAGCCGGTGATGCAGCACCTGGACCAGGAAAAGCAGGCGCGGCAAAAGCTGGCCGACTTGGAAAAGCGCATCGGCAAAAAGCCCAACATTCTTATTTTCATCATGGACGACGTGGGCTGGATGGACCCCGGCTTCAGCGGCGGCGGCGAGGCGGTGGGCAACCCCACACCCAACATGGACCGCCTGGCCCAAAACGGCCTGGTCCTTACCTCGGCCTACTCCACCCCCAGCTGCTCGCCCACCCGGGCCACCATCCACACCGGCCAGACCCCCCTGCACCACGGGCTGCTGCGCCCGCCAATGTACGGCGAGCCCGGTGGCCTGGACGGCGCGGCCACCTTCCCCCAGGCCCTGCAAAAGCTGGGCTACGTGACCCAGGGGGTGGGCAAGTGGCACATGGGCGAGAACCAGGGCAGCCTCCCCCAGAACGTGGGCTACGACGACTACTACGGCTTCCTGAGCGTCTCGGACATGTACACCGAATGGCGGGACCAGTACTTCAACCCGGAGATCGCCCTGAGCCCTTCGCGTTTCGCCCTGATGAAAAAGATGCCCTTCAACCACAACAACGTGCACTGCTCCAAGAGCGACAAGAAGCAGTGCCGGGACGTGTATGAGATCAACCTGACCACCATCACCAACCTGGACCAGGACTGGGCCGGCTACAGCGAGAAGTTCATCCGCAAGATGGCGGGGAGCGACAAGCCCTTCTACCTCTACCACGCCACAAGGGCCTGCCATTTCGACAACTACCCCAACTCCACCTACGCGGGCAAATCCCCGGCCAGGACGGTGTACAGCGACGGCATGGTGGAGGCGGACGACATCCTGGGCAGACTGGTCAAGGCCCTGGAGGAGACCGGGCAGTTGGACAACACCATCATCTTTTTCACCTCGGACAATGGGCCCGAGTGCGAGGTGCCCCCCCACGGCCGGACCCCCTTCCGGGGCTGCAAGGGCTCCAGCTGGGAGGGCGGGGTTAGGGTGCCCACCTTCGTCTACTGGAAGGGCATGATCAAGCCGCGCCGCTCCGACGGCATCTTCGACCTGGCCGATTTGTTCAACACCGCCATCTCCCTGGCCGGGGCCCCGGGCGCCCAGGCCGCCCAGTTCGTGCCCAAGACCCACTACATCGACGGCATAGACCAGACCTCCTTCCTGCTGGCCGACCAGGGCGAGTCCAACCGGCGCAGCCGGATCTACACCATGAACCAGTTCTTCTCAGGATTGCGCATCGACGAGTTCAAGACCAACTTCATCGTGCAATTGCAAAAGGCCATCTACCAAAAGGGCTACACCGGGGGGTTCAGCGGGGCCATCGTGACCGCAACCGGCGGGGTGACCATGAACAACCTGTACACCGACCCCCAGGAGGACGTGAGCATAGGTATTCGCCACATCCCCATGGCGGTGATCATGGGGGCGGAGGCGGACCGCTATAGGCAGGTGCTCAAGAAGTACCCGCCCGTTACCAAGATCGGCTTCGACGGGAAATAGGAGCCGGGCTGAAAGCATGGGCAAGGGGCCGGACCTCCAGGGCGGAGGCTCGGCCCTGGGGCCGGGAGCGGGGCCTCAACCACAGCATATGGAGCCATAAAATGTTTGCCGGCGCTGGAGTGCGAAAGGCGGTATTGGCGGGCGTGCTTGTTTTGGCCCTGGCCGCGGCCCTGGGCCTGGCCGGGGCGGTGGAGGCCCGCGCGGGCGACAGTGATTGGCGAGTCGAGCTGGCGCCCTACATCTGGATGGTCAACATATCCGGCGACGTGACCGTCCGGGGGATCGAATCCTCCAGCAACGTCAGCTTCAGCGACATCTGGGACAGCCTGGATTTCGCTGCGGAGGTGCACCTGGAGGTCTGGAAGGGGCCGTGGGCCTTTTTCCTGGACCCCACCTATCTCAAGAACACCCAGGATGCCACGGTGCAGGGCGTCCCCATATCGGTCAAGACCGAGGTGGCCATGGTTGAGTTCGGCGGAATCTACCGCCTGCTCAACAAGCCCCTGGACCAGGGCCAAAAACGCATAGCCGCCTTGGAGCTGCTGGTGGGGGGGCGCTACAACTCCCTCAAGGGGACCCTGGAGCTCCCGACCGGCTACCAGCCCGACGGCAAGCAGGATTGGGTGGATCCCTTCGTGGGGGGGCGGGCGCGCTGGGATTTCCTGCCCGGCTTTGAGCTGATCCTGCGATCGGACATCGGCGGGTTCGACATCGGCTCCAAGGTCGCCTGGAACAACAGCCTCCTGCTGCAATACAAGCCGGTGGACTGGATGGGGCTGGTGGTGGGCTACCGCTACCTCTACATGGACTACGAGGACGGCAGCGGCAGCAGCGCCTTCAAATACGACGTGACCATGCAGGGCCCCATATTTGCCGTGCACTTCTCTTTCTAGGCGGCGCGGGGCTCTGTTGTAGCGCGGCCTGATTGGCGCTGTCCGCACGCCTTCATTCTGTTTTTCCCCCCCTGTGGCCCGCCTGCCGGTTCATCCGGCAGGCGGGCCAGGCAAATTCCGGCGCATGATGCGCCGCGTCTGTCCCTGAATCCCCCTCCTTTTCTCGCCAACTTTTTCCGCCAAATTTGCCCTTGACACGGGAGGGGCGGATTTACTAACTTTTTAAATAAAGAAACGCAGTTCCGATAATCGGAATAAGTGGTCCCCGTCCTCCCCGCAAGGAACGCTCATGAGGATTTACGAACACGAAGCCAAGCAACTGCTCCGGCAGGCCGGAGTCTCAGTGCCGGGCTCGGAGTTGGCGTCCACCGCGGCCCAGGCCCAAGAGGCGGCCCAACGCCTGGGCGGCCCCGTGGTCCTGAAGCCCCAGACCATGATCAAGGCTCGCGGCAAGGCGGGGCTGATCGCCTTTGCCGACACTCCCCAGGAAGCCGGGCAGGCCGCCGGGGAGCTGCTGGGCCGGGAGCATGCGGGCGAAAAGATCGACACCCTGCTGGTGGAGGCCAAGGTCGGCTTCGATCAGGAGCTGTATCTGGGCATCACCGTGGACTACACCGAGGGCTGCCCCGTGTTCATCGCCAGCAGCGAGGGCGGGGTGGAGATCGAGAGCGTGGCCCAGGAGCATCCCGAGCGGGTCATCAAGCGGTCCATCTCCCCCGGCCAAGGCCTCACCAAGGAGCAGGCTGGGGAGATCGCCGACTTCCTGTGCCCGCCGAAGGACGGGGCGGTGGATCGGAGCGACGAGCTGCGCCGCATCATCGCCGCGCTCTACGGCGTCTACACCAAGTTCGACTGCGAGATGCTCGAGGTCAACCCCCTGGTGCTGGCGGGCGGCTCCTTCCTGGCCCTGGACGCCACTGCGGCCATAGACGAGGACGCCCTGTTTCGCCAGGCCGAGATGGTGCGGCCCCGGGGGCAGAGCGAGGCCGAGTTCGAGCTGGAAAAGGACCACCGCAAGCGGGGTTGGACCTTCCTGCGCATGGAAGGCGACATCGGCATCTTGTCCAGCGGGGCGGGCATCACCATGGCCATCCTGGACTTGATGCGCGCCGGGGGAGGGCGCCCGGCCAACTTCCTGGACACTGCCCAGATGAACCGCCAGGGGATATACGACGCCTTCCACTTGTTTTTGGACGACCCCGCCATCAAGACCGTGCTGGTCAACATCTTCGCCGGGCTCAACCGCTGCGACGACCTGGCCCTGGGCATTCAGGACTTCATGACCGAGTACCGGCCCTCTTTCCCGGTGGTGGTGCGCATGGTGGGCAACCGCGAGGACGAGGGCAGGGAGATTCTGCGCCAAGTGGGCATCGAGGCCATCGCGGGCCTGGAGGATTCGGTGACCCAGGTGATCAAGATTACGGAGAGCCTCTCGTGAGCATCATAGCTTTCAAGGACACCAAGGTCCTCGTCCAGGGCATCACCGGCAGCGCCGCCCGGCACCACACCAAGAACATGCTGGCCTACGGCACCCGGATCGTGGCCGGGGTGCGGCCGGGAGCCGGGGGCCAGGAGGTGGAGGGGGTGCCGGTGTTTAACAGCGTGGCCGAGGCCTGCGCCAGCCGGCCCATAGACGCCAGCATCCTTTTCATCCCCGCCGCCGGGGTGAAGGCCGCCGCCCTAGACGCCATGGAAAACGGCATCAAGCTGGTGGTGATCGTCACCGAGCACGTGCCCCTGCAGGACGCCATGGCCATCATGGAGGCCAAACGCCGCCTGGGGGCCACCATCATCGGCCCCAACACCCCCGGCATGATCTCTCCCCCGGAGAAGACCATGCTGGGCTTCGTCCCGGCCCGCTACTTCCGGCCGGGCCCGGTGGGGCTGGCCTCGCGCAGCGGCACCCTGACCTATGAGTTCGTCTCCCGCCTCACCGCCGCGGGCCTGGGCCAGAGCACCTGCATCGGGGTGGGCGGCGACCGCATCGTGGGTTTGCGCTTCCGCGAGGCGCTACGAAAGTTCCAGGACGACCCCCAGACCGAGGCGGTGGTCCTGGTGGGCGAGATCGGCGGGACCATGGAGGAGGAGGCGGCGGAGCTGGTGGCCGGCGGCGCGGTGACCAAGCCGGTGGTCACCTACGTGGCGGGCCACACCGCCCCCGAAGGCACCAAGGTGGGCCACGCCGGGGCCATAGTCTCCGGCACCCGGGGCACCATGAAGAGCAAGCTGGCCGCCTTCGAGCGGGCGGGCATCGGGGTAGCCCTGGAGCCCGCCCAGGTGGTGAAGCTGCTCCAGGAAGCCCTCAAGTAGGCAAGGGGAGCCATGCCTGACCGACAGCTAGCCAAGACCCTGGCCAACGGCCTGAACCTGCTGATCCTGCTCAGCCGTCAGGAGGGAGACGCCAGCCTGGACGAGCTGACCAGGCTGGCCGGGCAGTCCAAGACCGCCTGCTTCCGCCTGTTGGCCACCCTCAAGGAGATGAACTTCGTGGAGCAGGACGCCCAGAGCAAGCGCTACCGCCTAGGCGCCCAGAACATATCCATCGGGGCCTCGGCCCTGAACAGCCTGAGCCTGCGCCACGTGGCCATGCCCTTCATGGAGAAGCTCCGGGCCCTGAGCGACGAGACGGTGAACATGTCGGTGTTGGAAGGCACCGACATCGTGTTCGTGGCGCGCCTGGAGGCCAGCCACATAATCAACACCCGCCACCGCATCGGGGAGCGCCTGCCCGCCCATTGCACCTGCCAGGGCAAGGCGATCATGGCCTTCTCGCCGCCGGAAAAATTGGAGCGCCTGCTGGGCCAGATCGATTTCAGGGCGGTCACCGAGCACACCCTCGCCACACCCCAGGCCATAAAAAAGGAGTTGGCCCTCATCCGCCGCCGGGGCATTGCCCTCAATGCCCAGGAGTTGGAAAAGGGCCTGTGCGCGGTGGCCGCCCCCATCCTGGATTACACCGGATACGCGGTGGCCTCGCTCAACATCGCCTTCCCCCTGCTGCGCCACTCCCAGCAGGAGGCCATAGAGGACTTCGCCCCGGCGGTGGCCAAGGCCTGCCAGGAAATATCGCGCCTGCTGGGCTGCACCCGGCCCGCGCCCTTTGAGCCCCAAGGCTGAGCCAAAGGAGATCCGAGCATGAACCAGACGGAAAACGCGCCCAGGGAAAAAGCGGTCATCGTGGAGGTCGGGCCCCGGGACGGCCTGCAATATGAGAGCGGCTTTTTTCCCACCGAGCGCAAGATCGAGCTCATAGACCGCCTGTCGGCCAGCGGGCTGAAGCGCATCGAGGTGACTTCCTTCGTGCACCCCAAGGTCATTCCCGCCCTGCGCGACGCGGTGGAAGTATTGAACGGCATCCGCAAGGCTCCCGGGGTGGTCTACAGCGCCCTGGTCCCCAACCTCAAGGGATGCCAGCGCGCCCTGGAGACCCCGGTGGACGATATCGCCCTGTTCGTCTCGGCCAGCGAGGCCCACAACCAAAAGAACGTGGGCATGTCCATCGCCGATTCCCTGGCGGGCTTCAAGGAGATCGCCCGCCTGGTGCTGGCCGAGGGGCGCAGCCTGCGGGGCTACGTGGTCACCACCTTCGGCTGCCCCTACGAGGGCACCATCCCCGAGGAGCGGGTGCTGTCCATCGCCCGGGCCTACGCCGACATGGGCGTGGCCGAGGTCTCCCTGGGCGACACCACCGGCATGGCCAACCCCCGCATGGTGTCGGAAAAGATGGGGCGTCTGGCAGGGGAGCTGAAGGGGGTGCGTCTGGCGGCCCACTTCCACAACAGCCGCGGCCTGGGCCTGGCCAACGCCTACGCCGCCTACCAGGCCGGGGTGCGCATCTTCGACAGCTCGGTGGGCGGCCTGGGCGGCTGCCCCACCGCGGTGGGGGCCATGGGCAACGTGGCCACCGAGGACCTGGTGAACATGCTGGAGGAGATGGGCATCGACACCGGGGTGGACTTCGCCAAGCTGCTGGAGGTCACCGCCCTGATCGAGGAGGTCCTGGCCACCCAACCGGCCAGCTTCACCTGCCGCCAGGGACGCCCGGTGTGGGGCCCCTCCGGCGGCGCGCCGGGCGGCCGCGCCGTTTAGGCCTGGGGTGAGCGCATGGAACTGACCGCCTACGAAAACCAGATGCTTGAAGGGGCCCACGGCCCGGCCCCCCGCTTCGCCATGGAGGTGCTGGTCAAGCTGGGCCAGATCTACGGGGCGGACCGCATGGTGGAGGTGGCCTCCGCCCAGATCATGGCCCACTACGGCTCCCTGCACGACGCGGGCCTGGAGCTGGCCGAGAAGTTCGTGGCCCTGGGTGGCCGCTTCATCATCCCCACTACCGAAGACCCCCTGTCCATCTGCGAGCGCCACTGGCGCGACATCGGCATCGCCGAGGAGTACGCGGCCAAGCAGGAGCGCCTGCGCCAAGCGGTGCTCACTTTGGGGGCCCAACCGGTCTGGACCTGCACCCCCTATTTCGCGGGCAACCTGCCCCGCTTCGGTCAGAACGTCTCCTGGGCCGAGTCCTCGGCGGTGTCGTTCGCCAACTCGGTGTTGGGGGCGCGCACCAACCGCACCCCGGCGGGGCTCAACTACTGCGCCGCCCTCACCGGGCGCATGCCGCGCATGGGCCTCTACCGGCCCGAAAACCGCAGGGGCCAGGTGCTGGTCCGGGTGGAGGCGGGCGAGTTGAGCAGCCTGGACTACAACACCCTGGGACTCATCATCGGCAAGAGCGTGGGCAACCGCGTCCCGGTGGTGGAGGGCCTGCCCGATAGCGCCGGGGTGGACGACCTGAAGTACCTGGGCGCGGCGGCGGCCTCCAGCGGGGTGGTGGCCCTGTACCACGCCCCCGGCCTCACCCCCGAGGCCATGGCCGGCGACCCCTTCGGCGGGGAAGAGCCCCTGGAGCGCCTGCGCGTCGGGCGCGACGAGCTTACGGCCATGCGCCGGGAGATGAACACCGCCAGCGGCGAGGCAGAGCTGGGGGTGGTGGGCTGCCCCCACTACTCGGTGCCGGAGATGCAGCAACTGGCCGGGCTCCTGAAGGGGCAGCGGCTCAAGCCGGGCCGCGAGCTTTGGGTCTACACCTCGCCCACGGTCTACGAGCTGGCCCAGGGCATGGGCTGCGTGGCCGACATCACCTCCTCCGGAGCCCGCATCATGGACGGCAACTGCCTGATCATCTCACCCCTGGGCAAGACCCCTTTCCGCACCATCATCACCGATTCGGCCAAGGCGGCCTACTATCTGCCCTCGGAACACGAGGTCCAAATGATCTACGCCGAAACCGCCGAGCTGGTGTCGGCCCTGGTGGGGGAGTAGGCCCATGGAAAAGATCATTCTCAAGGGCAGGGGAATTTTGGCCGGGGTGGCCGAGGGCCGGGCCCTGGTGAGCGACGAGCAGATCGTGTGGTCCCACGGGGTGGAGCCATGGAAGGGGGTCATCGACGACAGCAAGGTGAAACTGCACGGACAGAGCATAAAGGGACGGGTGTTCGTCTATCCCTACGGCAAAGGCTCCACCAGCAGCAGCACCTGGATCTTGGAGACCATCCGCTGCGGCAACGCCCCGGCGGCCATCATCAACCGGGAGACCGAGTTGATCATCACCACCGGCTTTCTCTACGGCCAGCTGCTCTACGGCGCGGCCATACCGGTGGTGGACCAGTTGGACCAGGACCCTCTGGCGGTGATCGCCACCGGCGACCTGGTCCGGGTGGACGGCGCGGCGGGCATAGTAGAGGTTTTTAAATCTTGAGGGCTTGATCTTTCATCAGGCTAACCAAGCCAGGGGGCTGCCTCCTCGCGCAACCCATCTTGACCCCCTGGCCCTCCGGCTCTCGAGTCATCTTGTCGATCAACACGGGAAACAGGACGCGGCCCCATGCCGCAAGGCCGCCCCACAACCGGGGCGGGCCACCTTGGCGCCAGGGCCGTGAAAAGCTTGGCGCGTGCATGAGAGGGTTTGCTCCAAGCACGCGGCTCAACATTAATTCGGGAGGAGGCAAGGATGAAAAAATATTGGGGATGCTTGACCCTGGGGCTGATTGTTCTGCTGGGCATGAGCATCGGCCCCGCCCGGGCGGCGGACAAACCGGTAACCATAGTTTTTGAAAACGTCTACTCCACTTCCCACATCCGCCTGGGCGAGAAGGCGGTTATCGGCATGTACCTCAATGAGGTGGAAAAGGCCCTGAAGGGCAAGGTGGTGATCCAGAAGCATTGGGCGGGCGAGCCGGTGCCCACCAAGCAGACCCTGGAAGCCCTGTCCGTGGGCACCATCGACATGCTGGCCGCCTATCCCCCCTACTTCAGCGGCAAGGTGGCCATCGCCGACATCGCGGCCATGCCCGCCAACTTCCACTCCTACGACGACATCTACGACCTGTGGTGGAACAGCCCCCTGGGAGAGCTGGTGGACAAGGGCTACCAGAAGCGGGCCAACGCAAAGTTCCTGTTCCCGGCCATCTTCGCCCCCCAGAACTTCCAGATCGCCAAGCGCTCCAAGAAGATCGTGAAGTTCGAGGACTTCAAGGGCATGAAGATCAGGGCAGGCGGCGGCATGCCCAACTACACCGTCAAGGCCATCGGCGGCTCGCCCGTGGCCACCGTGGGCGGCGAGTACTACACCGCCATGCAAAAGGGCACCGTGGACGCGGGCCTTATGGGCAGCTACTCCCTGCGCACCTACAAGATCTGGGAGGTGGCCGACCAGGTGGTGAACCCGCCCATCTTCCCCCACTGCTTCGTGGGCGTGTGGATGAACCTGGACAAGTGGAACTCGCTGTCTCCAGAGGTGCAGAAGGTGTTCATCGACACCGCCCGCATGATGACCGCCCGCTGGATCTGCTACGTGGAGCTGGACGACGCCCGGGTGCGGGCCGAGGCGCGCAAGAACGGCGTCACGTTCTACACCCTGCCCCCGGAGGAGGCGGCCAAGATGTACAAGGCGGCCATGCCGGTTTGGGACATCTACCTGGAGAACTGCAAGCGCCAGGGCCTGGGCAAGGAAGCCATCCAGATCAAGGAGATCCTGGAGAAGCGTTTCCAGGCTTACGACTAGCGAACGCCGGGTTCGGGGGGCCTTCCCCCCGAACCCTTCGCCGCTTGCCGGTCTGACGCGGGAGCAATCCGACCACCACGCATAAAGGCTGCTTGCAATGGGATCCCTGGTTACAGGCGTTAAAAAAATTTATCAAGGCTTGGAATGGCTATCCAACCAGTTGGGCTGGATCGGCGGAGGGCTCACCGCGGTGATGATGATCGCGGTGATGCGCGAGGTGATCGGGCGTTATTTCTTCAACTCGCCCTCGGATTGGTCCTTGGAGCTTTCCTGCTACCTGCTGGTGGGGCTCTCCTACCTGGCCGCCGCCCACACCGAGCTGATGGACGGCCATATCCGCATCGATTTCATATATGAGCGCTTTCGGGGCAGGGCCAAGGCCGTGGTGGACATGATAATTCCCCTCATCGGCCTCACCTGGGCGGTCATCGTGGTCTGGCAGGGAGGCCGCCTGGCCTTCAAGTCCCTGGCCATAGGCGCCCGCTCCTCCCAGGCCATGGAGTGGCCCCTGTTCCCTTCCCAAATTCTGGTGTCCATAGGCGGCGCGCTGCTGGGCCTGGTGCTCATCGCCAAGATCGTCAAGGCGGCGGCGGCGCTGGTGAAGGGGGGGGAATAAAATGGACTGGGGTTTGATACTGCTTTTCAGCTCCCTCATGCTTTTGGTGCTGATGATGCTGGGGGTGCCCATCGCCTACAGCCTGGGCTTTTTGGCCCTGATTTTGGGCACCATCCTGGTGGGCGACCGCATCCTGTTTCTCTTCGGCAGCCTCGCCTTCGGCAAGGTGAACTCCTTCGGCCTTGTGGCCGTGCCCTTGTTCATATTCATGGCCGAGATGATATTGGTCTCGGGCGCGGCCAAGGACGCCTTCGAGGCCCTGGACAAGTGGATCTCGGCCCTGCCCGCTGGCCTGGCCATAGCCTCGCAGGTGGCCTGCACCCTGTTCGCGGCGGTGTGCGGGGCCAGCACCGCCACCACGGCGGTGATCGGCGGCATGGCCGTGCCGGAGATGATCAACCGGGGCTACGACAAGCGCCTGGCCACCGGGTCCATCGCCGCCGGTGGGGCCCTGGGGGTGCTCATCCCACCCAGCATCCTGCTGATCATCTACGGCATCATCGCCGAGGTTTCCATCGGCCAGTTGTTCATCGCGGGCATCCTGCCCGGCATCCTGCTCACCGTGCTGCGAATCGCCTACTTCATGGGCCGGGTGATCATAGACCCGTCCAGCGCCCCCAAGGAACGGGTCGTCTCCTGGAACGCCCGCTGGCGGGCCCTGTGGAAGATACTTCCTCTCATCTTCCTGGCCGTGTTCATGTTCGGCGCTCTGTACACCGGCATCGCCACCCCCACCGAAGTGGCGGGCGTGGGCTGCTTCGCCTCGCTGATCATCGCGGCGGCCTATCGCCGCCTGAGCTGGGCCTGCGTGAAAGAGGCCTTCGAACGCACCGCCCGCACCACCTGCTTCATCATCTGGATATTGGTGGCCGCCTCGGCCTTCGGCTACGTGCTCAGCTTCCTCCAGGTGCCCCAAAGCCTGGTGACCTGGTCCTCCAGCCTCCAGGTGTCGCCCTACGTGATCCTCATCGCGGTGAACCTGCTGCTCTTCGCGCTGGGCTGCATCATGGACCCGGCGGCGATCATCATGGTCACCGTGCCCATGCTGGCCCCGCTGATGCACGAGCTGGGCTTCGACCTGGTGTGGTTCGGGGTGATGTTCGTGGTGAACATGGAGTTGGCCGAGATCACCCCGCCCCTGGGGCTGAACCTCTACGTCATGAAGGCGGTGGCCCCTCCGGGGGTGACCTTAAACGACATCATCATCGGCTCGGTGCCCTTCATGATCCTGGACATCCTGGGACTGGCCCTGGTGATCATCTTCCCCTGGCTGGTGCTCTGGCTGCCGTCCACCATGATGTGATTTTTCCTCCACGCCGCTGAAACGGCAAGGGGCTGGGCCGCAAGGCTCGGCCCCTTTTTATGCGGTTGCGCCTTGCGTGGCCACGCGGCCCTTGGGCCGGGAGGGAAGCGCCTTCAGGCTCTTTGGGCAAAAAGGGCCTGGAATGTGCTAATAATCTATGGGTCAAAACCACTTTCCACCGCAACCCAATCTCCTGGGAGCTGACCGCCTGTCTTGCCCAGCGTGATTAAAAAGCCTGCCGTCTTTCACCTGGCTGCCTGCGCGCTCCTGTCCCTGGCCGCCTGCGCGCTCCTGCGCTGGCTGTGGGGCCTATACGTCCTGCCCGACGCGGTGCCCGCCGATCTCTGGGGCTGCGCCCAGCCCTGGGGCCTCAGGCGCTTCGCCTTCCTCACCCTTCCCGCCATGGCCCTGGCCGGGAGCCTGTGCCTGGAGCTGCTGCTGTGGCTAGTCCCGCCGGAGCGCAGACCAGCCCTGGCGGGCGTATCTTCCAGCACTCGCGTCTGGGACCTGGCCTCCTACGCCCTGTTGGGGGCGGTGGCCCTGGGGGCCTGGTGGTGGGGGCTTCCCGGCGCGGGCATGCTGCCCCTGGCCCTGGCGGTGGTGGCCTTGCTTACTGCCAAGGCCGCCCTGCTGCTGCGCCTGCTGTGGTCGGCCTGGTTGCGGCCCCAGGAGGGCGTCGCCCTGGGCTGGCGCAGGCACGCGGCCATCTTCCTGGCGGTGTTGTGCATCCTGAGCATGACCGGCCTTTGGATGAAGCAGGCCTCCAGCACCGCCGGTGACGAGGTCTCCTACCTGCTCATGGCCCAGAGCCTGGCTCAGCACGGCACCCTGGACCAGGAGGCCACGGTGCGCGGCAAGGAGTACCGCGATTTCTATTTTTGCCGCTGGAGCGGCGGCCTCCGCTGGACCATGGAGTTTTCCCACTCCTACTTCCCCCTGCTTTTGTACCCGCCCTATGCCCTGGGCGGCCGACTGGGGGTGATGCTCTTTTTCGCGGGCATCATGGCCCTGTTGGCCGGGCAGCTCTACGCCTGGCTGCTGCGGTCCGGGCTGGGCAAGGGCGTGGCCGCGCTCAGCGCGGGGCTGGTCTTGTTTTCGGGGCCGGTGCTATGCCTGGGGCAGCACGCCCTGAGCGAAGCGCCGGGCATGCTGCTGTTGGTGGTGGGCCTGCGCCTGGCCGGGGCCGCGCCGCGCCGTCCCCTGGCCGCGCTCCTGGGCCTTTTGGCGGTGAGCGCCTGCCTGTATTTCGTCAAGTTCCGACTGGCCGCCCTGGGCGGCGGCCTGCTGCTCGCTGCCGGGTTCTGGTGGCTGGAGGCCCGGCTGGGGACGCGCCGCGCCTTGTTCGCTTCCCTGGGCGCGGCCTTGGCCGCCTTGTTGGCCGCGCTGCTGCTGCCGGGATGGGTCTGGCCCCAGAGCTTTTTGGAAGAGCTGCGGGAGGGCCTGGGCCTGTGGGGCCGCAACGGCAGCCTGTGGACTCCCCTGCGGGTGATGTTCGGCGGATTGGCCCTGGATCAGGCCTTCGGCCTGCTGATCACCGCGCCGGTGGCGCTCCTGGCCCTGGCCGGGATACCCGCCGCCCTGCGCCGCATTCCCCGCCCGGCCCTCACCGCCCTGGCCCCGGTGGTGGTGTACGTGGGCATGGTGTGCCTGATGCGCTGGTACCGCTGGCAAGGCGGCTTCGACCTGCCCGCCCGGCTGTACTTGGTGGTCTTTCCGGCCCTGGCCCTGTTCCTGGGGGTGGTGCTCTCGGCCCTGGCCCGGCCCTGGTGGCGGCTGGTGGCCTGGGGCGCGGCCCTGGGGGGCCTGGCCTACACCCTGGTGGTGGTGCTGATCCCGGCCCTGCGCTGGGGCCGCTCGGGAATGATCAACCCGGCGGTGTCCCTGGCGCAGGAGCGGCTGGGCCTGGCGTTTTACCACCTGCTGCCCAGCACCTTCGTCTACTCGCCCCTGCTGCCCTGGTTCGTCGGGCTCACCGCCCTGGGCCTGTTGGTCCTGGCCTGGCTGGCCTGGAGAAACTCCGCCACCGCTCAGGCAGGCGCTTGGCGGCTGCCCGCCAAGGAGGCGGTGGCGCTGGTTGTGGGCCTGGCCTTGTTGATGGCGGCCCCGCTGGCGGGAGCCAAGCTCTGGCCCCCTCGAACCCTGGAGGCCGAGCTGATGCGCGGCAGCCACCGCTCTCCGCTGTGGGTGGAAAACGCCTTCCCCTGGGACATGCGGGGCCGCAGCCTGAGCAACGGCGGATGGATCAGCGGGAGGTTGTTCTTCCCGGGCGGAGCGGCCCGCCTCAGGCTGGTGGCCAGGGCGGGCAGCCCCGGCGAGGTTCTGCTGAGCCTGGACGGGCGGTCCCTGCCCGGCCTGGCCTTCAACCGGGGCCGCAGCCTGGAAGTCACCTTGGCGCCGGTGAACCGAGGCTGGCACCAGGTGAGCCTCTTCTGGCGCTCCTGCCCCCGGCGCGACTGCTATCTGCTGGTGGACCGGTTGGAGCTGTTACCCGGCGGTCCCGGATAAAAGACGCCAGGCGGTGCGGGCGAAATCCCCGGCGGTGGGCCGGTTGGGCATCACCCGGTTGACCATGCACCAGCCCTTCCACCCCTTGCGCAGCACCTCGTACAGCGGCCCCAAGGGCAGGCGGATCAGGCCGGGCAGGTAGGGCCGCATCCAGGGGAACTCCACGCACAGGGCGAAAAGCTTGCCCAGGTTGGCCAACTCCTTCCGGTGCTCCACCTTGAGCACCGAGCCGTGGAAGTAGGCCTGGTCCAGGCCGCTGAGGTCGCCGTCGAACAGGCCCATGTCCTGGGCCATATCGTGGATGGGCGTGCCGGGGTAGGGGGTCAGGAACGACACCGTGGAAAAGGCGGGCCTGAGGGCGATGTTCATGTCCAGGGTCTTGAAGTCGGCCGCCAGGGAGCCGCCGGGCAGGCCCACCATGTTCTGCACCCAGCTCACCAAACCGTGCTTTTTCAGCAACCGGCCCATCTCGTGGATCTTGTCGTCGGGCACCGGCCGGTTGAGCACCGAGCGCCGGAGCCCCTCGTCGCCGGTCTCCACCGACCAGTTCACGCTGTGGCAGCCCGCCCGCGTGAGTAGGCTCATCACCTCGTCGTCGGCCTGCAGGGGGTTCAGGGCGCAGCTGAAGGGCACCCCCACCCCCTGGGCGTAGGCCGGGGAGAACTCGCGCAGCCACTTTTTGCTGAAGCCCAGGGAGGCGTCCACGAAGCGGAAGAACTGCACCGGGTAGTGATCCCTGAGCCCGGCCAGCTCCTGCACCAGCAAATCCACCCGGCGCATGCGCACCTTGTTCTTTAGCCCGTGCTTGCTCATGAAGTCTCGGTGGAAGCAGTAGGAGCACTTGAAGGTGCAGCCCCGCCCGGCCAGCACCGTCTTCATGGGGGTGCGGGCCAGGTGGGGGAACTTGTCGTAGAGCAGGGCCCGGTCCGGGAAGGGCAGGTCGTCCAGGGAGCGCTGCCCCGGCTCCACCGGACCGGCCACGATTTCCCCGTCCTGTTTGCGGCGCAGGTTGGGGATGCCCTCCAGGCCCAGCCCCCGGTCCATCCGGTCGCACAGCTCCACCAGGGCCCGCTCGCCCTCGCCCACGCAGATCAAGTCCAGGCCCGGCTCCTGTTCCAACACCGAGGGCACGAAGGTGGGGTGGGGCCCGCCGAAGATGCTGGTGAGCGGGGCGATGCGTTTGAGGCGGCGGTTGAAGTCGGCGAATCGCTGGTGCGCCCCGGTGACCACGCTGTAGGCCACCAGCTTGATGCCGTGCTCCTTAACCGTGGCCACCGCGTCGGTGAGGTCCAGGTCGCAGATATGCGGAGTGTGGCCCGCCTTTTTCAGACAGGCCGAGAGGTATTCCACCCCCAGGGGCTCGAAGCCTCCCAGGGCGAAGTTTTTTATGTCCGCCACGAAAAGAACCTGCACCGCTGACGTCTCTCCTTTGAGGCCCTCAGGCCGCCCGGGACCCGGAGGCCAGGCGCTCCAGGGCCATGCCCGCCGCCCGCCGCCCCGAGCAGATCACGCTGCTGATGGTGCGGCTGTGGGGATAGATGGTGGCGTTGCCCGCGAAGAACACCCCGGGCAGGCGGTTTTGCAGATCATGGGTTTGTTGGTGGTAGTCCACGTCGAACACCGGGGTGGCCACCGGGCTTTGGGTCACCAGGCAATCGACCAGCTCCACCGGCCCCACCATGGCCCTCAGGTCCTTTAGGTAGGTGTCGCGCACCTGGTTGGCCGGGGCGGTGATCAGGGGATGCTCGTCTGCCAGATAGGCCGAGCAGTAGACCAGGTTGGCGCGGTGATGTCCCAGCAGGGACTGGTTCACCACCACCTTGGAGGAAAAGCCCGGCTCCAGGATGTTGGTCCAATAGGGCAGCTCCAGGGTCCGGTCCAGGGCCATGAGGGCGCAGGCCACGCCCTGGTACTTCACCCGGCTCTCGAAGCTGAAGTTCACCGGCAGCAGGGCGAAGCGGTTCAGCGGCAGGGTGTTGATCACCACCCTGGCCGCGTGGCTCTGCCCACCGGCGTGCACCAGGTAGCCGTCTTTGGTGCGCTCCAAGGCGGTCGCCGGCGAGTTCAGCCGGACATCCGCACCCTGGGTCAGCTCATCCCCCAGACGGCGGGCCAAGCGGTCCAGGCCGCCGTCCAGGTAGCCCAGCATCTCGCCGCTGACTCCCTTGGCCTTGGTGGCGGCCAGGCCCTTGATGCGGCCGTGCAGAAAACCGGCGCACACCCGCTCCGGGGGGATGCCGAACTTGTTGCGCATCATGGGGGCCATCATCTTGTGGTACACGCTCTGGCCCCAGTGGCGCACGATCCAATCCTTGGCGCTCATTCCGGTCAAGTTTTGGCTCTGGGTGAAGCGCGAGCTGAGCATTCCCGCGCAGAAGCGCAGCTTGTCGGCCAGGTTGAAGGGAGCGAAACGCAGCAGATCCTGGGGGCGGCTGAAGGGATAGAGCCGTCCCTCCAGGTAGAAGGCCATGGAGGTCTCTTGCCACAGCAGGGAGCCTGTGAGGCCCATCTCGCCGATCAATTCCAGCAGCTCGGTGTCGTGGGGCTTGATGTGGTGATAGAACCACTCCACCGATTCACCGGCCACCGGGCCGCAACGCCCCGCCCCGCCCAGGCCGCCGGAGGCCTCCAAGAGCAGACTCCCGGCCCCGCCCCGCATCAGGCTTCGGGCGGCGGCCAGGCCGGAGTAACCGCCGCCCAGCACCACGGCGTCATACATGGCCGTTCAACCGCAGGTTGAGCAGGTGGCGCAGGGAAACCGGGTAGCGCCGGGAGGTGGCGAACTTGGAGTGGCCCCACCTGCGGCGGCGGTGGCGCACCGGCACCTCCCTGACCCGGCCGCCCTGTAGGTAGATGAGCAGGGGGACCAGGCGATGGGTGCCCCGGCTCCACTCCAGGGAGCGCAGCCGCGCGGTGGGCGCGGCGCGCAGGCCGCAGTTCACGTCCCGGAAATGGTGGCCGAAAAGCAGCAGGATAAGCAGATTGTAGAACCAGGAAGGCAGGCGCTTGCCCCAGAAGGCGTCACGGCGGCGCACCCGCACGCCGTGCACGCAATCGCAGCCTTGCTCCACCAGGGCCACCATCGCCGGGATGTGGGCCGGGTCCTCCTGGAGGTCGGCGTCGATGGTCACGCTGACCGGGGCCCTGGCCCGGGCCAACCCGGCGGCCAGGGCGGCGCTTTTGCCGGCGTGGGCGATGCGCAGATAGGTGAAGCCCTCGCAGCCCTGCAACAGCCGGGGCCCGTCATCGTCGGAGCCGTCGTCCACCACGATGACCTCGGCCCCCAGGGAGCCCGCCAACCCCGCCAGCCCGCTATAGAGACCGGGGATGCTTTCCTGCTCGTTGTAAAGCGGCACGATTATGGAAACCGCCGGCGCGGCAGGGGAGACAGAACCTGTCTCATGCGCGGTAGCTTGGGAGCAGGGCACGATTTTGTCCTTGGCCATATATGCCGCGAAACGTAACGGCGTCGTAATGTTAAAAATATCTTAGTATCGTAGCATGCCTATCGGTCAAAACGCTATCCGCAGAATTGATTAATGGTTGTCCGGGGTATGCGCCTTGCGTAAGGGCGAATTATAAAAACCTGTACATATTAGATATTTAGAGTTACGATTCCCGCCGTGTTCGCCTGCCCGTGAACCAAATGCTGTGCCGACATCTCGCCGCGTCCGCTCAAGGCGAGGGCTCTCTTAACCCTGGGGCGTATCGGTATGCTTTGCAGTCACCCCGCCGCACCCCAAGAGGTTAGGGCAAGCCTCCAGCATTGCGTTTTCCTGTGACAACTCCAGAGTAACCCGTGGGGCGTTTGGCTTCATGTGGCGTCAGGAAAAAAATGCATAGCTACCTAGAGCGTAAGTTGGGCCGAAAATTTTTGCTCCTGCCGGTCGTGGTTCTGCTCCTGATTCTGGCCGCCGCTCCGGCCCCGGCCGCCGACCAAACCAACACCGGCACCATCACCGGCAACTGGGCCGGCACCTCCGAGGACGACGACTACGACAACCAGGGCACCGTCACCGGCCAGGTGAACATGACCCAGGGTGGGCACGACGTATTCACCAACTCCGGCGGCGTGGGCCTTAGCGTGTTCATGAGCAGCGACGGCTCCAACACGGTGGAAAACCAGCTCGGCGGCTCCATAGGCGCAAGCGTCTTCGGCAGCAACAACACCGCCACGGGCAGCGACGGCGGCTCCAACAGCCTCATCAACGCCGGGACCATAGGCAACAACCTCATGGGCAGCCGCAACAAGGGCGACAACAGCAGCGGCGGCTCCAACACCATAACCAACTCGGGCACGGTGACCTTAGACATCTACGGCAGCAACAACAGCGGCGCGAACAGTAGCGGCGGTTCCAACGTCATCGGCAACACCGGCACGGTGCGCAACATCTACGGCAGCAGCAACAGCGGCGCGAACAGCAGCGGCGGCTCCAACACCATAACCAACTCCGGCACGGGTGAATCCGAAATCTACGGCAGCAACAACACCGGTGCGGGGTCCACCGGCGGCTCCAACACAATCGCCAACTCGGGCGAGTTGGACGGCATTTACGGCAGCTATAACCAAAGCGACTCCAGCAGCGGCGGCTCCAACACAATCACCAACAGCGTCCTGGCCCTGGGCATCATCGGCAGCTTTAACGATGGCGCCTCCACCAGCGGCGGCGACAACCTAATCACCAACAGCGGCGTGGCCGTCACTATCTTAGGCAGCTACAACTACGGGGCGGGGGCCGTCGGCGGCTCCAACACCATCACCCTTACAGATGCCTCCAGCGGCTTCGGTTCCTTCGGCAGCGTCAACGAAGGTGTGGGCAGCAGCGGGGGCTATAACACCATCACCAACTCCGGCGAGGATTACGGCGGCCTGGTCGGCAGCCAAAACGAAGGGGAGGGCAGCAGCGGCGGCTACAATACCGTCATCAACACCGGCCTCGAGGTGTCCGGTCTCGCCGGAAGCTTCAACGAAGGCGACAACAGCAGCGGCAGCTTCAACACCGTCACCAACACCGGCACGGTGGACGGCGACATCTACGGCAGCGGCAACGGCGGGGTGGACAGCGTCGGCGGCTCCAACATCATAAGCAACACCGGCACGGTGACCTACGACATCTACGGCAGCTTTAACGATGGCGACTCCAGCAGCGGCGGCTCCAACACCATCACCAGCACAGGGACGGTGGATGGCTACATCTGCGGCAGCATCAACGAGGGGGCGGGCAGCAGCGGCGGGGACAACACCATCGTCAACTCCGGCACGGTGGATGGTTATATCTTCGGCAGCCGCAACCGTAGCGGCAGCGTCGGCGGCGGGGGCAACACCGTCACCAACTCCGGCAGCGTTGCCCAAGTGATATACGGCAGCTCCAACGAGGGCGACTCCAGCAGCGGCGGGGGCAACACCATCACCAACACAGCTTCCGGAACGACGGACTTTATCGCTGGCAGCCGGAACACGGGCAGCAACAGCAGCGGCGCCGGAAACGTCATCAACAACGCGGGCACCGTCACCAGCGGCATCTACGGCAGCCTTAACGATGGCGACGGCAGCAGCGGCGGGGGCAACACCATAACCAACAGCGGTACGGTGAACGGCAACATCTGGGGGAGCCTGAATTCGGGCGCGAACAGCAGCAGCACCGGCAACACCATCGTCAACTCCGGCACGGTGAGCGGCGACATCTACGGCGGCAGAAACACAGGCAGCGGCAGCAGCGGCGGCGACGACACCATAACCAACCGCGGCACGGTGGGCGGCAGCATCTACGCGGGTGACGGCGACGACCGGGTCAACTTGGAAGGCGGCTCCTCGGTGGGCGGCACGGTAGGCGGCGGCAGCGGCACCGACACCCTGGCCTTCAGCGGCATGGGCAACCAGGACGGCAGCCTTTGGGGCACCACCTATTTGAACTTCGAGAACCTGGCCTTCTATGGCGGGCGCACCACCCTGACCGGCGACTGGAGTATCAGCGGGACCACCACGGTGGAAGCGGGCGGCGTGGCCGCGATCAACGGCACCCTGACCAGCGACACGCTGACCAACAACGGCACCCTGGGGGGCCGCGGCACCATCGTGGGCGAGGTGACCAACAACGGCGTCATCTCGCCGGGCAACAGCATCGGCACCCTGACCATCGACGGCGACTTCATCAACAGCGGCAGCGGGGTTTTGGCCGTGGAACTGGGCCTGGGATCGGGCGACCGCCTGGTGGTCACCGGCACCGCCTATCTGAACGGCGGAACCCTGCGGGCCGCCCTGGAGCCGGGGGTCTACACCGGCGGCACCTCCTGGACGGTGCTGAGCGCGGGCAACATCGTGGGCGGCTTCTCCAGCTTCCAGTCGCTCTTGGACTCGGTGGTGCTGTCCCTGTCCATGGGCGCCTCCAGCGATTGCATCTCCATAACCCTGTCGCGCGCCTCCTACGCCCAGTTCGGCCAGACCGCGAACCAGCGAGTCGTCGGTGGGCGGCTGGACGACATAGTGCCCCTGGCGGTGGACCGCGACGACGAGATGGCCACGTTGATAACCGCCATGGACTTCGCCTACAGCGCGGCCCAGATAAGCGCCGCCCTGGAGCAGCTGAGCCCGGAGATGTACAGCGCCTTTGCCTGGTCCGCGCTGCAAAGCGCCCAGGCCTTCGGCGATGTAATTGACCAGCAGATGGACCAGGAGCGCGACGCGCTCCGCTTGGGGACGCCTACCGCCGAGGGCTCCCCCCAGGGCCTGAACCTGTGGGCCCGCTTCTGGGGCAGCACCGCCCAGCGCCAGGGCGACGCCCAAAACCTGGGCTACGGCCAGACCCTGGACGGCGTGGCCTTGGGGGGCGACGGCGCACTGGCCCCATGGCTGAACCTGGGCCTGGCCCTGGGCGTCAGCCGGGGAGAGTTGAGCTGGGACCGGCCCTCCTATTACGGGCGCATGGACAACTTCCACGCCGGTCTCTACGCCAAGGCCGTCTGGGGGGCGCTGTATCTGCGGGGCCAGCTCGGCTTGGCCTACAACGACTCCACCGCTCACCGGTCTCTGAACTTGGCCAGCTACAACGGCACGGCTCGCAGCGACTTCCAGGGCCTGGCCGGCTTGGGCAGCCTAAAGGGCGGCTACGACTTCAAACTGGGGGGCTGGCAGACCGGGCCCACGGCCATGGTGCGCTACACCGGCCTGAAGCAGGACGGCTTCAGCGAGTCCGGGGTGGGAGCCCTGGGACTGGCGGTGGAGGAGCAGGACGCGGAGTCGATGCAGAGCGCCCTGGGCTGGGAGGCTTCCACCCTGTGGGAGCTGGGCGGGGTGCGGATGCTGCCCCGGTTGGCGGCGGCCTGGTGGCACGAATTCAAGGACGATCCCTTGCAGATCACGGCTCGTTTCGAGGACTACGGGGTGTCCCCCTTGACGGTGGACGGCCTGAAGCTGCCCTCGGACTATGGCGTGGCCAGCATAGGTTTCTCCGCCCTGCTTAGCCAAACCCTGGAGGCCAACCTGGCCCTGACCCTGGCCCTGGGCGACGACTACTACGCCCAGGCCGTCACCGCGGGGCTTGAGTACCGGTTCTGAGGGCGCCGCCCGAAAACGGCGGCACGTCAAAAAAAACGGACCAGCAGCCTCACGGTGCTGGTCCGATCATTTTTTTGCGGCTCGGCCTGGCCCTCGGGTTTTTCCAGGCATAGCGGAAGGGACTTGCGGCTGGTCGCCCTCGGCGCGCCGTGGCGGTCCTAGGCCTCCAGGGCCTCCACCCGGTTGCGGCCTTTTCCCTTGGCCTGATACAGGGCCTGGTCGCCCCGTTTGAGCCAGGAATCAAGGTCGTCGGACTGGGGATCGAAGGCCGCCACTCCCAGGCTTATGGTGCAGGCGATATGACGCCCCTCGGCCTTGAAGGTGTGGGTCTGGACGCGCACGCGCAACCTGTCGGCCACCTCCACGGCGGCTTTCAGGTCGGTTTCCGGCAGGATTATGGCGAATTCCTCGCCGCCCACCCGGCCGAAAAGGTCGCTGTCGCGCAGCTCCTGGCTTATTAGCTGGGTGAGCTTTCTGAGCACCAGGTCGCCGGCATGGTGCCCCAGGCTGTCGTTGACCGTTTTGAATTCGTCGACATCCACGTTTATCAAGGCGATGGCGTGGCCGTAGCGCCGGGCGCGCTTGACCTCCAGGGAGGCCGTGTACATGAACTGCCGCCGGTTGGCGATACCGGTCAGCTCATCGGTGAGGGACAGGAAGCGCAGCTCCTCCTCCATCTTCTTGAGGCTGGAGATGTCCAAGAAGCTCTCCACCAGGCGCTCCCGGCCGTCCAGATTGACCTGGGCCACGGTCTTTAAGATAGGCAACAACCGGCCGTCGGATTGGCGCAGTTGCTGCTCCGAGTTGTCGGACTTTTTGCCCAGATCGGTGATGGGGCATCGCCCCAGCTGATCTTGGCACACGAAGCGGTGACAGACGGACCCGATCACCTCCTGAGGGGACGCCTTGAACATCTCCATGGCCACGGAGTTGGCGTCCACGATGCGGTGGTCGGTGGGCTCGATGATCAAGATGCCCGCCTGGATGGAGTCCAACAGTTCGCGCACCAGCTTTTGGCTTTGCAGCAGGGCCTGCTCTATCTGGTTCCGTTCCCTGGCGTAGCGTATGGCCCGCTCCATGGTCTTGGGATCGGTCTCGGATTTAACCAGGTAGTCCTGGGCCCCCTCTCGGATGGCCTGAAAGGCGGTTTCCTCGTCGTCGAGGCTGCTCAACACCACTATGGCTTTGTTGGAGAAGATATTTTTCACGCGGCGCAGGGTGTCCAGCCCCTCGCTGTCGGGCAGGAACAGGTCGAGCAGGATGGCGTCCGGATCAAAGTCCTGGAGCGTGGCGGCGGCTTGCCCCACCGTCTCCACCGCCCGCAGCAAATACTCATCCTTGGCCATTTCCTGCAAAATGCCTTTTATGAGCATGCTGTAGGTCTTGCTGTCCTCCACTAATAAAAGGCGAACCTGGCGGCGCATGAAACTTACCTCACCTCGATAATGTCATAAGGTGATTGCTGTTTAGCACAAGGCCGGAGGGCTCAACAAGCACCGTTGGCCCCATGGATGATGGAGCCTTCTTTTCGGCGGTGCCCAAGGTCTGGCCGTTTCACCTGAGCATATCCGGCAAGAGACCGGAGGGCAAGAATAGGATGTTCTCCGCCCTGGCCTAGGGGAGGGGGACGCCCACTGGCTGGGTATGAAAAACAAGCGGGTCTTGCGACTTTGATGGTGGGCCCGAGCCACGTCCCCGCCCCCGCGCGGCCTCGCCATGGCTCATGGCCCTGTTTTTTTGCCCTGCCAGGGCTTATCGCATTTGGTCCGCGCCCGTGGGCGGCCAAACCGCCGGGCAGAAAGGGGGCGGAAACGTTTGGCCCCGATCGGTCTTGGCGGTTTCTACCAGCCGTACTTCTTGAGGGCCTCGCGGACCGCCGCTTCCCTGGTCTGGTCGTCGATGTCTATGCGCCGGGCCCGGCCTTCCTTGATCTTCTCCACCAGCAGATCCAGGTCGGCGGGCTTTTCCATGAAGTCCAGGGCGCCCAGGCGCATGGCCTCCACCCCGACCTGCACGCTGGCGTGCCCGGTGAGCAGGATGATCTGAAGGCTGGGCTTGTTGACCAGGGCCCGCTTCAGGGTTTCCATGCCGTCCACCTTGGGCATCTGCAGATCCAGCACGATGGCGTCATAGAGGTTTTGCCCGATCTTTTCCAGGGCCATGGCCCCGTCCAGGGCCGTATCCACAATGCAGCCACGGTTGCTCAGACGCTCACTGACGCTTTCCAGGAAGTCCGGATCATCATCGACAACCAACACCCTGATGTCTTGCATCGCTACCCTCCTATTTCGTTGCGGCTCTCGGCGGCCGCTTGATCTTGTGGGTCGGGCGCCCATGCGGGCTGCCCAGGCTCCAGCCATTTTACACGACCATGGGCCAGGTCGTATATGGCCCCCACCGCGGCAAAGGCGCCGGAGGCGACTCCATCCCTGATGGCCTCGCTTTGCCGGAAAAGCGTCTGCATGGTCTGCTTGACGTTTTCCTCGATGGCCCGGTCCAAAAGCGCCCCACTGTTCGCCTCGGGCAGGTCGGCCATGGCCTGGTGCACCGCCGGGGTTATGCCGCTGAGCAGCCCGCGCAGGCTGGCCTCGGCGGGCACCGCGTCGTTTTGCACCATGTCCAGGGCGGCGGTAACCGCCCCGCAGTTACTGTGGCCCAGCACCACCAACAGCGGGGTGTGCACGTGCAGCATACCGTATTCCACCGAGGCCAGGGCGGCGGAATCCAGGCTGTGGCCCGCGGTGCGCACCACGAACAGGTCCATGATGCCCACGTCGAAGATCATTTCCACCGGCACCCGCGAGTCCGAGCAGGAGAGCACCGTGGCCATGGCGTGATCGGCCTGGTTGCCAAGGTGGGCCTGCCTGCGCCGCAGCAAGCCGCTGCGTGGATGGCGGCGGCGGTCATTGGTGAAGCGGTGGTTGCCCTTGCTAAGTTCGTCCAACACCTTTTTGGGCTCGGGTTTGTCCGGCCGCGCGTGGTGTGTGGCGTGCTTGTGCTTGCTCATTATATTTTACCCTCCCGTGGCCCGCGCCGGCGGCAGTTCCAACTCCAGGGCCGCGCCGCCCTCCCCCGGGCGTACTCCCAGCTCTTGTAAAAATTGCGAAGGCAACGCATCCGGCGCCCGCTCCATCTCTCCCACCAGGCGCAGCGCCACCGCGTCGCCGCTGCTTTGTAAAACAAGGCGCAACACCGATCCGCCCACCGCCGCCTTCACCACCGTGGCCAGGCAGCGCCACAACAGCCGCTCGAAGTCCAAGGTGGGCAGGCCCACGCTCAGGGCCTCCGGCAGCTCCAGCTCCAGGGTCACGTTGTGCAGGGCGGCCTGCCTGGCGAATATGCCGCAGATGAGCGTGACGCCCTTGACCGCGTCGCAGATGGGCCCGGTTTCCTCGGCGCTGTGGGCGAAGGCGTTGAGGCGCTTCACCGCCTGGTCGGCCCTGCCCACCCGCTCGATAACCCGCCCGATGAGCTGGTACAGGCGGTCCGGGTCGGGCTCGCGGCCCTTGGCGCCCATCTCCAGCATCTCGCTGATGAGCCGGCTCTGCTCGTTGATGACCGCCAGCTCGTTCTTGATCTCGTGGGTGGCGTTGCGCGTCACCTGGCCGAACAGCTCGGCATAGCCGGCTTGGCCTGGGTTGGTGTCCGGCATCAGCTCAGCTCCTGTTTGCCGCCGCCCTGCATCAAGGCGATCAGGTCGTCGATGTCCACCGGTTTGACCAAATACAGGTCAGCCCCCATGTCCAGGGCGCGGTCCAGGTCCTCCGGGGCGCTGTGGCCGGTGAGCAGGATTATGCGCGCCTCGGGCCGGGCTGCCTTGATGGCCTGGATGGCCTCGTAGCCGCTTAGCCCCGGCATCTTCAGGTCCAGCACCACCCAGTCGTAGGCCTGGTCCTGGATCATCTTCAGGCCCTGTTCCCCGCTGGTGGCCCATTCGCTGTCGATGTCGCGAATCTCCATGCGCTCGGAAAGGGTGGTTACCAGTTCTTTCTCATCGTCGATGAGCAAAACCTTCATGTCATACTTCCATTCTTACGGCGTCATCGCCGCTTGCGCCTTCCAGGCGGCGGGGTCGCTGCTTCACGGGCAGATACACGATAAAGGAAGTGCCCTGGCCGGGCTGACTCGTCACGTCTATGTGGCCGCCGAGCTTCTGCACGATTCCGTAGGTGATGGAAAGGCCCAGGCCGGTGCCCTTCTCCCCCTTGGTGGAGAAAAAGGGCTCGAAGATGTTCTGGAGGTCTTGGGAGGCTATGCCTATTCCGTTGTCGGTGACGGTTATGGCCACCTGTTCGTTGTCCCGGCTGGCCACGGAGATGTCGATCCTGTCGCCGTCTTCCACCGCCGCCAGGGCATTGTTCAGGATGTTCAAGAGCACCTGCTGGATCTGGCCCTTGTCGGCCTCCAAGGTGGGCACGTCGGGGGGGATGTCCACGTTGATGGAGATGTTGCGGTAGTCCGCCTCCCGGCCCAGGAAGCCCAGCACTTCCTTGATCAGCGGCTCCAGGTGTATCTGCTCGGACTTCACCGGCAGGTGGCGGGCGAAGCCCAGCAGGCGGTGGGTGATCTCGCTGACCCGGCGCACCGAGTCCTTGATCACCCTGATCTGGTCCATGAACTTGTCCCGGCGGGGGAAGTCCGGGTTCATTCCCAGGATGTCCCCCATGAGGCCCACCTTCTCGTTGATGATGGCCACCGGGTTGTTGATCTCGTGGGCCACCCCCGCGGCCAGGCGGCCGATGGAGGCCAGCTTGTTGGTGTATTCCACCTCGTGCAACATGGCCACCCGCCGAAGGTCCGCCTCGTAGATGCGGTTGACCAGGGTGGCCGAGCCCCACCAGATGACCACCAGGATGGCGGCCACCGACACCCCCACCATTACGATGATGTTGATGCGCAAGAGGTCCCACTTCTGGAGCAGGGCGGCCGGTTGCTTGACCACCACCAGCAGGAAGGGGGAGCCCTCCACCTTGGCCGTGGCCACCAAAAAGGGCGGGGAGTTGCCCTGCTTGACCTCGGCGACCTTGCCCATTTGCCCGGCCAGTTGGGCCATGGACTTGAAGCTGGTCAGCACCCCGCCGAACAGGGTGGAGGGGGTTTGCAGGACACCCTGTTGGTTGATCAGGAAGATGTCGCCGATGGGGTGCAGGTCCGTGGCCGAAAGCAGGCTATTGAGCTTGCCGGTGTCGATGGTGGCCCTGAGCACGTAGGGCTGGTCGTCGGCGCGCTCGTGGCGCACCGCGATGACGAAGTGGGGGAAGTTGCGGTGGCCCAGGAATACGTCGCTGATGTAGATGCCCCGGATCTGCACCTCCTTGTACCAGTCCTGGTTCTTGTAGTCGCGGCCCTCCAGGTTGTAGGGCCCGATGTAGGCGTGCTGGATGCCCCGGCCGTCGATGAGGCCCAGGTCCACGAAGCCGCCGAAGGACTGGCGCAGGCGCCGAAACACCGTGGCCAGATGGCGACGGTCGGACAGCTGGTCAAAGGTGTTGGCCAGGTTCACGTAGGTCAGGGCGGCCCGGCGCTCTTCCAGGAAGTTGGCAAGCTGCACCTTGTTGACCGCCAACAGCCGCTGCACGTGGGAGGTGATCTCGTTGCGCTGAAGCTGGTACTGCTCTTCGAACTGGTAGAAGTTGATGCCCGCCAGAAAAACCAAGGGGGCCAGAGTGACGGCTATGGCCGACAACAGGGTGGTGCGCCACAGCCTGCGGTAGTTGAGCAGCTCCAGCTCCGAGTCGCGCCGGTCCCAGAATGGCGGCTTGATTTTGCGCCAAATGCCCAAACTCAGCCCTCCTGCCCCCGCACCTTGTCATAGGCCGCCTGCATGGCTTCCGAGAGCTTGTCGATATCCACCGGCTTCTCCAGGTAGGCGAAGGCGCCCAGGCTCATGCACTGCTCCATGTCGCGCTGGGACCCGTGGCCGGTGAGGATGATCACCTCCACCTTGGGGTAGTCGTGCTTGATGCGCTTTAGCACCTCTATGCCGTCGATGCCGGGCATCTTGAGGTCCAACACCAGCACCTCGGGCTCGTCCTCGGCCACCATTTTGAGGGCCTGCTCGCCGTCGTAGGCCACCGCAGAGCCGATCTCCCGAAGCAGGAGGCGCTCGGACAGGGTCTGGGCGAACTCGCGCTCGTCGTCCACCAACAGCACCTTGGAGGGAAGCTGGAAGTCGGCCTGGCGGTAGACGTCGGCATGGTAGAAGCCGGGCCCCGGCTCCACCGACACCTCGCCGACCCCCTCCACCTGGCGCGCCTGGTCTTCCAGGTCCTTGCTGAGCTTGCTCAGGCGCAACACCTTCTTGTTCACTTGGATGTCAACCTTTCCCTGGGAGGCCGTGACCTGGATGTCCTTGTTGCTGTGACCCTGGGTGGTCAAGACCTGCTCCACCTGGGCGGCCAGCAAAAAGTCCCTGGCCGCCTGGAGCGAGGCCTCGCTCACCGCCAGGGGGCCTCCCCGGGCCTGGTCCGCGATGAACCTGGCGGCGTTTTCGGGGTCGCGCTTTTCCATGGGCAGCAGGATGTCGTAGAGCTTGGCGTCCCAGGGGTCGCGGTCCAGCAGGTACTCCGCCCAGCGGATGGCCGACTCGTCGTCGCGGTGGACCCTGGCCAGGGCCTCCTTTTCGCTGAGGCCCAGCTCGCGGGCGGCCTGGGCGGCCCGGTGCTTGGTCTCGGCGATGAGGCACACTTCCAGCACGTGGCTGATGGACCGCGGCACCAGCAGGGAGACGTGCCCCAGCAGGACCAGGTTCTGATTCTCGGTGAGCAGCTTGGCCGTTTCCAGCTTCAGGGCGGCGACGGCCCGCTCTTTTTCGCGAGAAAACTGGTTGAATATGGAGGTGCGGCCGTACATGGCCCGGCGCAGGTTGCCGGCCGTGGGGCCACCGTTGCGGTCAACCCGCCCGATGACGTCCTCGTCGCGCATCAGCTCCACGCTCAGGCGCGAGGCCACGCCTTGGGCCACTTCCTCGGCTCCGCAAAAGGAGCCGCTCATTATTGTAACCACACTCATGATTATGCTCCCTCTCCCACGTGGACCCTGTCCAGCGGGCAGACTGTCGTCAGGGGGCAGGACTCTTCCCGTGAATCCCGGTGGGCCGACTCATGTATGGCGGCGATGGCGTTGGCGGCCAGGGGATATATGTGGTCCTCCCCGATCTTGGCCAACAGGTGGGTGCGTTTCATCACCTCCAGCACGCCCTCCTTGATATGGGAGAAGCTTATGTCGTAGCCGGCGCTGCGCACCCGGTCTATGGTCAGCGACAGGGCCTCCTCCCCGGAGGCGTCGATGTCGTTGATGCCGTTGGCCACCACCAGTATATGCCGCAAGTTGGGCATTTGACGGATGCGTTCGTCTATCTGGTCTTCCAGGAAGCTGGCGTTGGCGAAGAACAGGGGGCCGTCGAAACGCACCACGGCCACGTGTTCGCATTGGCGCAGCTTGAAGTGCTCCGCGTCGCGCAGGGAGCAGTCCGGGTGCATGGCCAGGGCGGCCACCTTGGGCCGCATGCTCTTGTACAAAAACATCAGCAGGGAGAGCACCACGCCGATCATGATGCCCTTGTCCAGGTGGGGCGCGTACATCAGGGTGGCGATGAAGGTGACGATGCTGATGGCCCCGTCATACCACTGGGCCCGCCAGGCGTGCATGAAACCGGTGACGTTGATCAGCCCCACCACCGCCATCATGATGACCGCGGCCAACACCGCCTGGGGCAGGTTGAAGAGCAGGGGGGTGAAGAACAAGAGCACGATGACCACCATCAGGCTGGTGACCACGCTGGACAGGCCGGTGAAGGCGCCGGCCTGCAGGTTGACCGCGGACCTGGAGAAGGAGCCGGAGACCGGGTAGCTCTTGCCCAGGCAGCCTATGATGTTGGCCAGGCCCTGGCCGATCAGCTCCTGGTTGGGGTTCAGGCGCTGGCCGGTCTTGGCGGCCATGGCCTTGGCGATGCTGATGGCCTCCATGAAGCCCAGCAGGGAGATGATGATGGCGTAAGGGAACAGCTGCAGGCCCACGTTCCAGTCCAGCTGGGGTATGGACAGGGTGGGCAGGCCCGGCGGGATGTCGCCCACCACCGCGCCGCCGCCCATCATGGTCAGCTTGGCGGTGTCCAGGGGACGGTTGCCCACCTTGATGCGCCAGACGCGTCCATCGGTCTGGGACCCCGCGGGCTGGCGGCCCTCCAGGTAGAAGCGCAGGCTTCCGTCCGGCTGGGGCACGCCAACGAACATGTGGTCGCGCAGGCGGGTGCGCAGCTCGTGGGCCTTGTGCTTTTCGCGCTCGATGAGCGCGGTGTCCAGGGAGGCCTCCTGCTTGAGCTTGAGCTCCTCCAGGGATTCCGCCCCCTTGGTCTGGTGCACCTGCTGCACCTTCTTGTTCAGCGAGGCGCGGGCGTCGCCCAGCTCGTTGATGCGCTTGACCTCATGGTTGAATGCCGCTATTTCCTGGCGCACCTGGGGGGAGACGATGGCGGCGATGTCGGCCTTGGTGTCGTGGTGGAAGCCGGTGGCCCAGGAGACCAAAATGGCCGCCGCCACCGCCACCAGCACGTAGGGGATCTTGGGGTTGAGCCGTTTGAGGCCGTACATCACCGCGAAGGCCCCTACCCCCATGGCCAGGGTGGGCCAGTGGGTGTAGTCCACCGCTCCCTTCAGCACCCGCCAGATGGTCTCGTAGTGATGCTCGGCCTTGTCCACGTAGACCCCGAACATCTTGGAGAGCTGGCTGGAGGCGATGATGATGGCCGCCGCGTTGGTGAAGCCGTTGACCACCGGGTGGGACAAAAAGTTCACCACCAGGCCCAGGCGCAGCACTCCCAGCAGTAGCTGGAAGATGCCCACCACCAGGGCCAGCAGGATGGCGTAGGCGATGAACGCCTCGCTGCCCGCCGTGGCCAGAGGCTCCAGGGAGGCGCTGGTCATCAGCGACACCACGGCCACCGGGCCGGTGGCCAGCTGCATGCTGCTGCCGAACATGGCCGCGATCATGGGCGGCAAAAACGCAGCGTACAGGCCGTAGTAGGCGGGCAGTCCCGCCAACTGGGCATAGGCCATGGATTGGGGTATCAGCACCAGGGCCACGGTGATGCCCGCGATGGCGTCCACCCTGAAGGCCGATGCGCTGTAGTTTCGGAACCAGCCCAAGAAGGGCAGCAGGCGGTAAAGGATGCCCGGCTCCGAATTGTTGCCAGAGGTTTTTTTCATGGTTCCAGTCCGAATTTCTTGATCTTGCGCCACAAGGACACGCGATCGATGCTCAGTATCTCGGCCGCCCTGGTCTTGTTGCCCCCCGTGTAATCGAGCACGTGCTTGATGTACTCGCACTCTTTCTCTTCCAGGGTGGGCAGCCGCCCCTTCCCATTCTTTTGGCCCGCGGCCTCGACCGCGGCCTTCACCTCCTCGGGCAGATCCGCCAGCTCCAGCCGTCCGCCGGCCCTGAGCGTCACCGCCCGTTCGATTATGTTTTCCAGCTCTCTCACGTTTCCCGGAAACGCGTAGGCCATGAGCACTTCCATGGCCTCCTGGGACAGCTCGCTGGTGTCCTTGCCCTGACGCTCGGCGTGCTTGTGCAGGAAGTGGTTGGCCAATAGCGGGATGTCGTCGCGGTGCCAGCGCAAGGGCGGCAGCTCCAGGCGAACCACGTTGATGCGGTAGTAGAGGTCCGAGCGGAACACCCCCTGCTCCACCAGGGAGGCCAGGTCCCGGTGGGTGGCGGCCACGATGCGCACATCCACCGGGATGGGCTCGGTGCCGCCCACCCTGGTCAGCTCCTTCTCCTGGATCACCCGTAAGAGCTTCACCTGCATGGCCTTGGGCATGTCGCCGATCTCGTCCAAGAGCACCGTGCCCCCGTTGGCCGCCTCGAACAGGCCCGGTTTGGTGGCGTTGGCCCCGGTGAAGGAGCCCTTCTCGTGGCCGAACAGCTCGCTGACCAGAAGCTCCTGGGCGAAGGCGGCGCAGTTGAAGGCCACGAAGCGCTTCTCGGCCCGGTGGCTGGCGTGGTGCAGGGCCCGGGCAAAGAGCTCCTTGCCGGTGCCGGTCTCGCCCACGATGAGCACGCTGCTGTCGCTGGGAGCCACCTGGGCCACCACCCGGATCAGCTCCTGGATGCGCGGATGGTTGCCCACGATGTTGTCGGCCCCGTCGCGGGCCCTGAGGTCCTGCTTGAGGGTCTCCACCTCCCGGGTGAGGCGGGCCTTTTCCAGGGCGTGGGCCACCTGAGCCCGCACCTCGTCGATCTTGTAGGGCTTGGCGATGTAGTGAAAGGCGCCGCGCTTCATGGCCTGGATGGCCGAGTCCACCGAGGCGAAGGCGGTGAGCATTATCACCTCGGTGGTGGGGCTGGCGCGCTTGACCTCTTCCAGGACCTGCATGCCGTCGATCTTTTCCATGCGCAGGTCGGTGAGCACCAGGTCGTAGGACTTCTTGGCGAACAGCTGCAAGGCCTCGGCCCCGCCGGAGGCCGCGGTCACCTGATACTCGCCGCCGTGCTCCAGGATGTGCTGGAGGTTCTTGCGGGCCAGGGCGTCATCTTCCACTATCAGGAGCTTGGGCTTGGGGCTCATCGCTCAGCTCCTTTCGGTGTCCATGGGCAGGGTGATGGTGAAGCGGGCCCCCCGGCCCTCGGTGCTCTCCACCTCGATGTGGCCGTGGTGACGCTCCACCACCCCGTAGGTAATGGAAAGCCCCAGCCCGGTGCCGGAGCCCACATCCTTGGTGGTGAAGAAGGGGTCGAAGATGCGCGGCAACACCTGGGCGGGGATGCCCGGCCCGGTGTCCTCCACCACCAGCTCCACCCGGCGGCTCTGGGTGAGCATGCGGGCGGTGATGGTCAGCACGCCCGCCTCGCCCATGGCCTGGACGGCGTTCATGGCCAGGTTCAGCAGGGCCTGCACCATGTGGGCCTTGTCCATCTGCACCTGGATGCCGTCGGGCACCAGCAGGCGCACCTGCACCCCGGAGGGGATTTCGCCCCGGATCAGCTTGAGGCCCTCCTCCACCACGGTGCGCAGGTTTTCCCGGCGAAGCCGGAAGTCGCGCTGGCGGGAGAACTCCAGAAGGGAGCTGACGATGTCGCGGGCCTTGGCCACCTGCTGGTCGATGGCCGCCAGCAGCTCGCGGTGGTACTCGTCCACCTCTTGGCCCATCTCTTCCAAGAGAATCTGGCAGGAGGTGGAGATGTTGTTGAGCGGGTTGTTCAGCTCGTGGGCTACGCCGCTGGTCAGGGTGCCCAGGGCGGTGAGTTTTTCGGTCTGGATCATCTGTTCGTTGTTGTGCCTCAGTTGAGTGACCATGCGGTTGAAGGCCTGCACCAGGCTGCCGATCTCGTCGCGGTGCTGGGACCAGGGAATGGTTTGGTAGTCGCCGTGGGCCACCACCTCGGTGGCCTCCTCGATGATTTGCAGGGGGCGCACCAGGCGCACGATGAGCGAGTAGGCCAGGATGGCCCCCAGCCCGGCCAACAGAACCAAAAAGGCCACCAGCAGGGGGCGGTATTCGCGCAGCAGGTCGGTGACGCCCTGGCGCTCGGTGCGGGCCAAGGCCTCCAGGCGCTCGATCAGCTCCTTGCCCGAGGCGCGCAGCTCGGTCACCGCCTGGTCCATTTTGGCCACCCCGGCGTCGCCGCCGAAGTGGTCGTGCACCCAGACGAACTGGCGGCGGTAGTCGGCGGAGAGCTTTTGCAGTCCGGCGATGGCCGCCTCGCCGTGGCCGCGCACCAGGTGCTCGCGGTCGGCCCCCAGCATGGCCTCGTAGCGGTTGAGGTAGTCCAGGGCCTGTTCAAAGTCCTGGTCGTGGCGGTAGAGGAAATAGTTCTTCTCGTAGCGCCGGGCCTCCAGGGCCATGTTGACCATGCCGTCGGCCTGGCTGAGGAAGACCAGTTTTTGCTCCATGCCCAGGAAATAGCTGTAGCTCAGCACGCCGAACAGGGCCATGCCCAAAAAGGCGGCCGCGAACCCCACCGCCAGGCGGACCCTGATTTTGCTGAGTCCCTGTAAAAGCCTCATGGCGTTCTCCGCTCCCGCCCCGGCCCCGGCCCGGCGGCCCCTTTGCCCGTCAAAAAGGCCTCTCGGTCTGGGCAGCGGCGCGGTGAGCCTATGCGCAAGTCCGGCATGCATGACCTCTTATGCATGTAAGAATCATGCCAAGGGGTCATATGCCGCGACTCAACCGGCGATTATCGTTGTGAAATGTCCCTCAATCACCCCTCATGCCCGGTCTCGGGTGGTGTTGATTTATGCAACATCAAAGGGAGGCCAATTAGGTAAATTACCGGGCTATTACAACCAATTATATCAATTATAGCCTACCCCGTGGTAAGTGTTTCAAAATTCAACGGCGAAGTGATGAAAGCAGTGAAAAACTTCGGAGGCGAGTTTGGGCCGCGGAAAACCCGTGGGCCGGGAGGGTTCCGCGCCGCCGGGGAGGGCGGGACGCGGGCGGGCCTCTTAATATGGTTGACTGCGCCTCGGCGCGATCTGGACCGCCGGGGCGGCGAGTTTTCGCGCGGGAAGGGGCCGGCGGGAGGCCGTAACCTGAAAAAAAATACTAACACCCTGCCAACTCTCGCGAAAAGCTATAGCGGGAGATGCCTGTGGGCAATTTCTGGCCGCCAATTTCCCCGGCAAAAGGCTTTGACAAATAGTTATATTGTGGCTACAATGTAATTGTTTTTTCGATAGGGGTTGTTTTTACTCGTAAATTCAAGGTGTTTTTAGGCCGGGCTCAATACTGGATTAAGAAAGCACCAGCGGGTCCAGACGCCCCTCTCCCGGTGGTCGACGCGACAGCGCACGCCTGAGGCGTATCACAGGGAGTTTGCACAGGAGTAGAGCAGGCTCGGCGGCAGCATTGGCCGGCGATACCTGCCCGGCAACCGGTTGGGCTGCCGGGCCTTAAGGCATTGGAAGCCTGATCGCCGCAAGCCGGGCACACCACTCTCGTGAGGACTGAAAATGAGGTACGCAGAGACTGGGTATAACTTAGAAGTCGATCTGTCCCGCGGCAACATCGAGAGGGTGGAGACCGATCCCCGGGACACCGAGCTGTACCTGGGGGGCCTGGGCACCAACGCCAAGATCATCTGGGACCGGGTTCCCCCCGAGGTCGAGCCCTTTTCTCCGGACAACCTGCTGATCTTCGCCGCCGGCCTCTTGTGCGGCACCCCGGCCACCGGCTGCAACCGCACCATCGTTACCACCATCTCCCCCCAAACCCGGCTGATGGCCTTTTCCATGATGGGCGGTTTCTGGGCCCCGGAACTCAAGTACGCCGGTTACGACAAGGTGATCTTCCGGGGCAAGTCGCCGGACCTGGTCTATCTGTACATCCACAACGACAAGGTGGAGTTGCGCGACGCCACCCACCTCCGGGGCAAGGGGTCCATCGCGACCGCGGCGCTTATCCAAAAGGAGCTGAAGGAGCCCAAGGCCCAGGTGGCGGCCATCGGCATGGCCGGGGAAAACCGGGTGTTTTTCGCCTCCATCGAGCAGGGACGCTCCAGCGCCAGCCGCGGCGGCATCGGCGCGGTGATGGGCGACAAGAACCTCAAGGCGGTGGTGGTGCGCGGCACCAAGGACGTCAGCATCGCCAAGCCCATGGAATACATGGAGCTTTGCAACGAGGTCCTGGAGTACATCAAGTTTCGCAACGAGCACCCCATCCCCGGGGTCATGCCCATTCTGGCCGGGCTGGGCTCTCCCCAGGAGATGAAGGTCCACGACGAAAAGTGGCACACCGAAAACTTCTCCTGGGGCAACTCCCGGACGCGGCGCAAAGACTTCTGGAACGAGGACGTGGCCCGGGAGTGGACCGAGACCCTGGACTCCATGCGCACCCGGCTCATCAGTTGCTACAACTGCCCCATGACCTGCGGGGCCACCATTTCCCCGCCGGGCATGCCCACCTACATGATGAAATGCTTCTCCAAGCTCACCTACACCATGGCCGCCATGTCCGACCTGGAGTTCGGCCTGGGCATCGCCCAGAGCGCCACGGAATACGGGGTGGACGGCTTCTCGGCCCCCCAGGTGATGGCCTTCGCCCTGGAGCTTTTGGAAGACGGCATCCTCACCGACGAGGACTTCCCGGGTATGCCCGAGGACAACGAGGGCCGTTTCTACTGGCTGCTGGACCACATAGTGCGCCGCGAGGGCATCGGCGACATCCTGGCCAACGGCACCTATTGGGCGGCCAAGGAGATCGGCAAGGGGGCCGAGGAATACGCCCACAACAATATTAAAAAGCACGAGCAGCTTCCCCTGAAGCTGTCCATGCTCAACCCCATCTATTTCCTCATGTACGCCACCGGCGAGAAGATCAACATCACCCAGATCGAAGGCCAGTTCCCCCAGGCGCCCTTCCCCAAGCGGGAGCACCGGGAGGCCTTTGTGAAGGACTGGTTCCAGGTGCCGGACGAGAAGTTCAAGCAGTACTTCCTGGACTGGGAGCCGCGCGGCGACAACTCCATCCCCTACTACCCCACGCCGCCCATGGCCTGCGACATCGTGGACTGGCAGGAGAGGATGCACTACATCGACGACGCCCTGGGCATGTGCGCCGGGTTGTCGTCCTTCCCGCTCAAGCCACCGTATCACCTGCACAATTACCCCAAGTTCATCTCGGCCGGGGCGGGCATCGACATGGACACGGAAAAGCTGACCCAGGCGGCCAAGCGCTACCGGACCCTGGTGCGGGCCAACAACACCAGGCGGGGCATGAGCCGCAAGGACGAGAAGCCCCCCAAGGACCACTGGAAGAAAAGGTTCCCCGAGCTCGAAAAGGAGCTTCTGGACACCTACTACGCCTTCAAGGGCTGGAACGAGGACGGCATCCCCACCGAGACCACCCTGCGCGAGTTCGGCCTGGACTATGTGGCCGACGATTTCCTGGCGCGGGGCATACTCAAGAAGGACGGGGATGCGCCTCCCAAGGACGATACGCCTGATCAGGACAAGGAGGCGTAGCCGTGCCGGAAGAGAAAAAGACCAAGACCGTCAAGACCATAAAAGTCGATGTTGATAAATGCAACGGTTGCCGGGCCTGCGAAATGATCTGCTCGGCCTATCACGCCGCGCCCAAGTACAGCGGCAACAACCCCGAGCGCTCGCGCGTCCGGGTGATCCGCGAACCGCTCCGGGATCTGTACGTCCCGGTGTATGCCGGCGAATACACCCCGGCCGAGTGCCTGGGCCGCGACAAGTACGTCATCGACGGCAAAGAGTACGAGGAGTGCGCCTTCTGCCGGGCGTCGTGCCCCTCGCGGGATCTGTTCAAGGAGCCCGACTCCGGCCTTCCCCTGAAATGCGACATGTGCGAGGGCGAGGACGAGCCCTTGTGCGTGAAGTGGTGCATCGTGGACGCGCTGACCTATGAAGAGCGCGAAGAGGAAGCCGAAGAGGACGAGAAGCCCGAGGACATAGACGTGGGGATCGAGGCGCTGGCCGACAAATACGGCATGGACAAGATAATGGACGCCGTGGCCCGCATGTCGCAGCAGAAGAAAGACTAGCTCTCTAACGGCCGGACCGGGGGTTGGGGCGGACAGTGGAAAACGTAGCCGATTATAAAGAGATCGTAGAGGTCATAAAGGACAATGGCGGCGACGCCTTTAAACTCTGCTTCCAATGCGGTCTCTGCGATACGGTCTGCCCCTGGAACCGGGTCCGCGACTTCAGCATGCGCAAGATCGTGCGCCAGGCCACCTTTGGTTTCACCGACATCGAGAGCGAAGACATCTGGCGCTGCACCACCTGCGGCCTGTGCCCCAGCCGCTGCCCCCGGGACGTCAAACAGATCGAATCCGGGGTGGCGCTCAGGCGCATCGCCACCGAATATGGCGTGTTCCCCACGGCGGTCAAACCCATCCGCACCATCAGCGGCAGCCTCATGGGCGAGGGCAACCCACTCAGCGAAGAGCGCAAGGACCGGGCCAAGTGGGCCGAGGGCCTGGGGGTCAAGACCTTCAGCCAGGAGATGGAGATTCTCTACTTCCCCGGCTGCTACCTTAGCTACGACCAGCGGCTAAAAAAGGTGGCCAAGGCCACCGCCCAGGTGCTGAAGGCGGCGGGAGTGGACTTCGGCATCCTGGGCGAAAAGGAAAGCTGCTGCGGCGAGAGCATCCGCAAGACCGGCGACGAGGACGTGTTCCGCCGCCTGGCCAAGGAAAACATCAAGAACTTCATCGACGCGGGCGTGAAGAAAATCCTGGTTTCCTCCCCCCACTGCTATCACACCTTCAAGAACGAATACCCCGAGTTCATGGTCAACTTCGAGGTGGTGCACATCACCCAGTATTTGTTGGAGCTGATCCAGCAGGGGCGGCTGGAGATCAAAGAGGAATATCGCAAGAAGATCACCTATCATGATCCCTGCTACCTGGGCAGGCACAACGGCATATACGACGAGCCCCGCGAGGTGTTGGGCAGCGTGCCCGGACTGGAACTGGTGGAAATGCCCGACTGCCTGGAGGCCAGCCTGTGCTGCGGCGGCGGGGGAGGGCGCATCTGGATGGAGACCCCCAAGGGGGAGCGCTTTTCCGACCTTAGGTTGCAGCAGGCCATGGACCTGGAGGCGGAGGTGTTGGTCACCGCCTGCCCCTATTGCATCACCAACTTCGAGGACAGCAGGTTGACTCTGGACAACGGCGAGTCGGTGGAGGTGAAGGACATTTCGGAGATAGTCCAAGAGGTCATCTGACAAACGCTTTAGCACTGGTAAAGGCGTAAGTAAATGGAAACGGAAACGGCACAGCTTCTAAAGATCCCCGCCGACGGCAATTACGGCGACGTAATGGTCCTGGGCGGAGGGGTCAGCGGGATTCAGGCTTCCCTGGATCTGGCCACCGCCGGTTACAAGGTCTATTTGGTCGAGAAATCACCAGCCATTGGTGGGCACATGTCGCAGTTGGACAAGACATACCCCACCAATGACTGCTCTATGTGAATTCTCTCGCCCAAACTGGTCGAGGTCGGCCGGCATCCAAATATCGAGGTCCTGTCATACACTGAAGTAACCAGTGTGGACGGTGAGGTGGGTGATTTTTCGGTGACCCTGAACCGCAAGCCCCGCTATGTCATAGAGGATCGGTGCACGGGTTGTACAACCTGCGTGGAGTACTGCCCCGTGGAGTACCCCGACCAATTCAACCAGGAGATATCGGAAAACAAGGCCGTACATATATTTTTCGCCCAGGCCATTCCCCTGATCGCCTATATCGATGAAAGCTGCCTCTATTTAAAAGAAAAGAAATGCCGCATCTGCGAGAACGTGTGCAAGGCCGACGCCATCGACCTGGGGCAAAAAGCGCAGAAGATGGAGATCAAGGTGGCGGCCATCGTGTTGGCCACCGGCTACGACACCTACGACCCCAGCCTTAAGAATGAATACGGCTACGGCCGCATGACCAACGTGGTCACCAGCATGGACTTTGAGCGGCTGCTGTGCGCCACCGGCCCCTACGAGGGCGAGATCCTGCGCGCCTCGGACCGCAAACACCCCCACAAGATCGCCTGGATTCAGTGTGTGGGTTCCCGGCGGGTGACGCCGGGGGACAACAGCTATTGCTCGGCGGTGTGTTGCTCCTACACCCAGAAGCAGGTGATCCTTACCAAGGACCACGACGCCGACGCCAAGCTCACCGTGTTCCACAACGATATCCGCTCTTACGGCAAGGACTTCGAACGCTACTACCAGCGCGCCGAAGAGCTCTCCGACGTGCGTTTTATACGTTCCTACACCACCGTGGCCAGGGAAGATCCCGAGACCAAGAACGTTTTCGTGCGCTACGCCACCGCCAACGATGGGGTGAAAGAAGAAGAGTTCGACATGGTGGTGCTGTCGGTGGGGCTAAACCCCCCGGCCGACTATCAGGGCCTGGCCGACAAGTTCGGCATCGAGCTGACCGAGCACGGCTTCTGCCTGGCATCCACCACCAACCCCATCGGGACCACCCGGCCCGGCGTGTACGTGTGCGGCGCCTTCCAGGGTCCCATGGACATCCCCGAGTCGGTGTTCACCGCCAGCGGGGCGGGCACCCAGTGCGGCGAGCTGCTGGACTACCGCCGGGGCGGGCTGACCAGGGAGCGGGTGTACCCGGCGGAAAAGGACGTCTCCCAGGAGAAGCCCAGGATCGGGGTGTTCGTGTGCCACTGCGGCTCCAACATCGGCCGGGTGGTGGACGTGCCCAACACGGTGGACTACGCGCTGAGCCTGCCCAACGTGGTCTACGCCCAGGAGCAGCTTTTCTCCTGCGCCACCAACTCGGCCAAGGAGATCACCGACACCATCAAGGAGAAGGGCCTCAACCGGGTGGTGGTGGCCGCCTGCTCGCCGCGCACCCTGGAGCCCCTGTTCCGCGACACCCTGCGCGAGGCGGGGCTGAACCAGTACTACTACGACATGGCCAACATCCGGGAGCACTGCTCCTGGTGCCACTCCAAGGAAAAGGAAGAGTCCACCCGCAAGGCCCAGGACATCATCCGCATGTCCGTGGCCCGGGCCGGGCACCTCAAGCCCTTGCAGGAGATGGACCTGCCGGTGAACAAGGCCGCCCTGGTGGTGGGCGGGGGCCTGGCGGGCATGACCAGCGCCCTGTCCATGGCCAACCAGGGGCATGAGGTCCATCTGGTGGAAAAGGAAAACGACCTGGGGGGTATGGCCCGGCGGCTGCACTACACCCTGGACGGCCTGGACGTGCAGGAGTACCTGGACCGCCTGGTGCGCCAGGTCTACCGTCACCCGGCCATCCACGTCTACACCAACGCCGAAATCGTCGAGGCCACCGGCTACGTGGGCAACTTCGTGACCAAGCTCACCTCCGACCGGGGGCCCAGCGAGATCAAGCACGGCGCCACGATCGTCGCGGTGGGGGTGGACGTGTACAAGCCCACCGAGTACCTCTACGGTCAGGACGAGCGGGTGTTGACCCACCTGGAGTTGGAGGAGCGCATCTCCTCTGGCGACGAGGCGGTGACCGGAGCCCAGACCCTGGTGATGATCCAGTGCGTGGGCTGCCGCAACACCGACCGCAACTACTGCTCCCGGGTGTGCTGCTCCGAGTCCATCAAGAACGCCCTGAAGCTAAAAGAGATCAACCCGGAGATGGATGTCTACATCCTGTTCCGGGACATCCGGACCTACGGTATGCTGGAGGACTACTACCGCGAGGCCTCGGCCGAGGACGTGAAGTTCATCCGCTACGAGCCGGAAAACCCGCCCCAGGTGGAGGCTACGGAAGAAGAAGGCCGCCCGGTGTTGCAGGTGAGCCTCATGGACTACGTGCTGGGCATGGAGCTGGCCATCGGCGCGGATATCGTGACGCTGGCCGCCGCGGTGATACCCCGTGAGGACAACAAGGACATCTCCCAGTTGTTCAAGGTGTCCCTGGGGCCGGACGACTTTTTCAAGGAAGCCCACGTGAAGCTCAGGCCGGTGGACTTCGCCACCGACGGGGTCTACCTCTGCGGCACGGCCCACTACCCCAAGCACATACCCGAGGCCATCAACCAGGCCTACGGCGCGGCGGGGCGGGCCCTCACCCTGCTCTCCAACGACATCGTCACGGTGTCGGGCTCGGTGTGCGAGGTGGACGAGGCCCGCTGCATGGGCTGCGAGGCCTGCGGCCGGGCCTGCTCCTACGGGGCCATCGAGTTCCGCAAGACCAAGCAGGGCAAAAAGGCGGTGGTCAACCCGGTGCTTTGCAAGGGCGACGGCCTGTGCAACGCCAAGTGCCCCACCGGGGCCATCTATTTGAAGCACTTTACCGACGAAGAGTTGTTGAGCCAGATTGACGCCATGAGCGCTACTGCGTAACAGTGTGGGCGCGGCGTGGGCTGCGCCTGGGGACCAAGGAGAAAAAGGCGATGAGTGCAGGGGGCAAGTTCAAGCCCAAGATACTCGGCTTTTTGTGCCACTGGTGAGCATACGGGGCAGCTGACCTAGCGGGAGTTTCCCGGCTACAGTATACGACCGAGATACGGGTCATCCGCGTCATGTGTTCCGGAAGGGTGGACCTGGAGTTCGTGCTCCGGGCCTTGGCCAACGGCATGGACGGGGTGTTCATCGGCGGGTGCCGACTTGGTGAGTGCAACTACGTCACTCATGGGAACTACCACGCCCTGAACATGGCCCTGCTTTGCAAGAAGATCATGGCCCACATCGGCCTGAACCCCGAGCGCCTGCGCATCGAGTTCATGTCCGCCGGCGAGGGCAACCTGTTCACCGAGGTGGTGGACAACTTCACCAAGCAGGTGCGGGGGCTGGGGCCCCTGGGCAAGGGCGAGGGGGAAGACCTGGAGCCCGAGGCGCTCCAGGAGCGCCTGCGAGAGGTGACCAAGCTGATCCCCTACATCAAGCTGATAATGAACGCCAAGCTGAGCCAGCGCCTGAGCCCCGGCGAATATGAGGACTACTACACCACCGAGGAGATCGACGCCCTGTTCAGCGAGGTGGCCTCCTACTTCATCGACCCGGAGAAGTGCCAGGCCTGCCAGATCTGCCTGCGCCGCTGCCCGGTGGAGGCCATCGAGGGCGGCAAGAACCGCATCCACGTCATCGACCAGGACAAGTGCATCAAGTGCGGCACCTGCTTCGAGGCCTGCCCGCCGCGCTTCGGGGCGGTGACCAAGATAAGCGGCGGGCCGGTGCCGCCGCCCATCCCCGAGGCCGATCGCGCCCTGGAGCGCAAGGGCAAGGGAGCCGAAGCCTAGAGAGCCCCATCCCGCCTGCCGGTAATGGCACAGCGCGCCCCGCACATCGTTGCGGGGCGTTTTTTTATGGCCTGGTTGCTTACGCCTGGGGGATGGCGTCGAAGATGACCTGGTCCGCGCCGTTGTAGACCAGAAAGCGGGTGACCTTGGCTCGGCCGATGACCACCATGCCCATGTCCCGGGCCAGCTCCAGGGACATCTGGGTGACCCCGGATTTGGAGATCAAGACCGGGATGCCCATGAAGGCGGTCTTCATGACGATCTCCGAGGTGAGCCGCCCGGTGGTGAACATGATCTTGTCCTGGCCGGGCATGCCCTCCAGCCACATGCGCCCGGCGATGGCGTCGGCCGCGTTGTGCCGCCCCACGTCCTCCACGGACATGATCACCTCACCGTCATGGCACAGGTAGCAGCCGTGGATGGACCCGGCCTGGCGGTAGATGGGGTTCAGGGGCGCGGCGGCCTCGATGATCTTGTAGATGGTGGACTGGCGCACCGTGACCAGGGGCAGTTTGTGCTCGTAGAGCTTGTCCACGGTGCAGCTGAACAGGGTGCCCTGACCGCAGCCGCTGGTCACCGTGACCCGGTGGAGCTTCTCCTCCAGGTCCGGGATGCCCTCGCCGTGGCGAGTGGTCACGTTCACCGTCTCCCGGCCCCAGTCCACTTCCACCGCTTCTATGTCTGCGATGTTCTCCAGGAGGCGTTGGTTGTGCAGATAGCCCAGGGCCAGCTCTTCGGGGTTGGTGCCCAGGGTCATCAGGGTGACCACCTCCCGGCCGTCCACCTTGATGGTCAGCGGCGACTCGCCGGGTATGGCCACCTCCCGGCGCTTGCCCAGGTGGTCCACCACCTCGATGTGGTGCACCGGGGGCAGACCTGCCCGGCTCAAGCGGGGTTTGGGAGGGGAGTTTTCGCCTGCGCTCATGCTGCCTGCCGGTCTGCGGTCATGGGGCGCGCGGTCCGCCCTTTGCGGTGATTTGTCGCTTAAAACAGGGCGATAAACGCCGTCGCCCCGATTAAAGGCATACTAGCCCACTATTGTTGAGGGGGCAACCACCCATGCGCGGCCCGGCGGCCCGCCAACAAAAAACCTCCGCCGGGCCGCCCGGCGAGGCGGCTCCGGCGAAGGTTGGCTTACGAGCGATGGGCGCCTAGTTGCCCTTGGTGGGCCTTTCGCCCTTGGGCAGCTTCTCCCCCTTGGGCATCACTTCCTTGCCGTCCTTGTACTGGGGATAGACCCAGCCGCCGGGCACGAAGTCGCACTTGGGGGCCACCAGCTCCTTGTACAAGTCCGGGCGGCGGTCCTTGAGGTAGTCGCTCTCCGGGTGGCTGGCCCCGTAGTAGGCCGGGATCACGTCGGCGATGAGCATGGTGTCCTGCTGGTGGTTGGCGGCCACGATCACGTCGCCGTGCGGGCCGCAGATGATGGAGTTGCCCCGGTAGTGCCACTCAACCCCCTTGAGCGACTCGTAGCCGCAGTGGTTGCTGTAGGCGAAGAAGATGTTGTTGGCGTAGGCGTAGGCCGGGATCAGCAGGCGCGAGATGTCCGGATAGGGCACGGCGCTGCGCTTGCCGTCCGGCTGGGTGGCGTAGCAGTCGGCCGCCGTGGGGCCCACCACCAGCTTGGCGCCCTTTAGGGCCAGGATGCGCGTAAGCTCCGGGAACTCGCACTCATAGCAGTTGAGCACGCTCACCGGGAAGCCGTTGACCATGAAAACCGGGCACAGCTTGTCCCCGAAGCTCCAGTGGGCGCGTTCGTCCCGGCCCCAGAGGTGGGTCTTCTTGTAGCTGGCCACCAGCTCGCCGTCGGCGGCGATCACCGCGATGCTGTCGAAGTACATCGGCTTGCCGTCCTTGCCCTTGGTCTTTTCATCGTAAGGCACCAACAGGGCCATCTTGTACTTCTTGGCTATGGCCCGGCACTTGGTGACGATGGGGCCGTCGGCGAACTCGGCCTCGCTGTGGGCCAGGGGGATGCTCATGGTGTAGCCGTTGACGTACAGCTCCGGGAAGCTAAGAAGCTGCACCCCGCGCTGGGCCGCCTGCTTTACCGCCTCTTCCAGGCGGGCCATGTTCTTGGCAATGGACCCCTCGCCGTAGGCCCCCTGGGCCTGGTAGACCCCCAGGCGCACCCCCTGTCCCGCCATGGGCGGCTGGTCGTACACGCTCATCTTAAACATGATCTGGCGGTAGCTGTGCATCACCGTGCGGTCGTAGCGGGGCGAGCAGCAGTCCGGCACCGGGCCGGCCCAGGCCGGGGAAGCCAGTACCATGGCCAGCCCCAGGGCAAGTAAGAACCTTTTCATAACGTCTCTCCCCGGGGCCACGCAAAACCCCTGCATGGGTTGGTGTTTATCCAGCAATACCTTTTTTGGGACGAGCCGCGCAACCCGCGCCCGTTTGTCGCGGCACGTGTGTCACTCAGTGGCACACATGTATCAAATTAAAAAAATCCCTGCCTAAGTCGATAAAACCGATGTGAATGACAGGAATGAATAAGATTCAATGTATCCCGGCTGTTAACCCGTAAAAGCTAAAACCACCGGTCAATGGCATGCATGTTGCTGTTAAAGACCGGAATACATATTAACAACTAGTAGATAAATCCTATTAGAAAATCCAAAAGCCATAAGCGTAACCAATGCTCAACCGGTCCGCGGGTGCGGGGCGTAATCATGCAAACCAAAAGCGGAGGAATATCCATATGGTTTAAGGGGAAGCGCGGATCAGCGGAGATGTAAACGGGCAAGCCACACCTTTGATTTTGCTTCCTCGACGGCTTTCATGGATTAATTTTTTCAGGCTTTAGAGTTTTTTATCTCGAAATAACTGGGAGGGATTATCGTGAAGCAGAGACTCGTTAGGTTAATTATGGCCCTGGTCGCCGTTTCGTTTTTGTGCATGGCCGGACAGGCCATGGCCGAGAACAAATACATGCCCAAGCCGTCCAAATGGGGGCCGGACGACCAGATCGGCAACGCCAATTACCTGACCCCCAAAAAGGTCTTGGAGGCGGTGAAGCTGGTCAAGGAGGGCAAGGTTTTCGACCTGGGCAACGAATACTACAAGGGCTTCCCCGCCTATCCTCCCCGGGACGTCTTTGTGTGGCTCCTGGTCCACGGCCTGACGGTGGACCCCCCGCGCGGCTATGACAAGGCCACCGACATGGAGGAGTTCGTGTCCATGTCCACCGGCCTGTCCACCCAGTTGGACGGTTTCGCCCACGTGGGCCACGATCACGTCTTCTACAACGCCACCAAGCAGAAGGACATCGTCAGCGCCTCGGGCGCCAAGAAGTTCGGCATGGAGACCGTGCCGCCCCTGGTGACCAGGGCCGTGATGGTGGACATGGTGGACTTCCTGGGCCGCAACCTTGGCCCCGCCGAGGAGATCAGCCTCAAGGACTTCAAGGCCTGCCTAGCCAAGCACAACCTGAATATCCAGCCCGGCGACGCGGTCTTGATCAACACCGGTTGGATGCGCCTGCTGGGCACCGACCAGTGGTGCACCGAGGTCTATCCCCACAAGGGCTTCCCCAAGGATCTCTACGGCGCGGGCTTCGTTCCCTGCCACGTGATCCTGCTGGGCAACGGCATCTACCAGTTCCAGAACCTGAAGCTGGCCGATCTGGCCAAGGCCTGCAAGGCTGACGGAAAGTACGACTTCTTCTTCAACTTCACCCACCCCAAGATTCGGGGCACGGTGCAGGGCATCGGCCAGCCCATAGCCATCAAGTAGCCTTCGAGGGCCTACCGGGCGCTGCGCGGCTCAATATTTAATAAGCATCACCGCCCGCCGTAGCGCTTTCCCTGGGGCCGTAAATGCCGCCCACTACTTGGGCGGCATTTACGGCCCCTTTTAATGCAAGGACGGCGGGCGGCGTGGGCTCAGCCCACCAGCCTGAGGCTTTGCAAACTGCGGGCGGCCAGCCCCTTGTAAAGCTCCAGGCCCTTGGCCGTGGCCTCCAGGCGGCGGGCGCTCAAGGGTCCCTTGACCTGGGCCGGGTTGCCCTGGGCCAGATGGCCGGGAGGCACCTCCATGCCCACCGGCAGCAGGGACCCGGCGGCCACCATGGCCTTGGCCCCCACCCTGACCCCGGCCAGGAGCACCGAGGCCATGCCGATCAAGGCCTCGTCGCCCACCTCGGCGTCGTGCAGGATGGCCCCGTGGCCTATGATCACTCCCCGGCCCACGATCACCGCCCGGCCGGGGTTCATGTGCAGCACGCTGTTTTCCTGCACGTTGCTGTCCGGCCCTATCTCGATGCGTCCCAGGTCGGCCCTGAGCGCCGCGCCCGCCCCGATGAAGCAGCCCGCCGCCACGCTCACCTCGCCGATTAGCGCCGCCTGGGGATGCACGAAGGCGGTGGGGTCCACCTGGGGGGCCTTGCCTTCGAACTGGTAAAGGGCCAAGCTGTCCTCCTTGCGCTGCGGATAAAAAACCTGCCGGCGGGGCCCGTTGGGGCGCGCCGCCGGCAATATTCTAAACCAAATTTTAAAAACCGTCGGCTGCCAGGTGGGGGGCCGGGCAGAGGCTATCTCCCTGTCCCTCCCACCCGGAAGCCGACGGCGGGCCGATTGCGCGGTGGCGACGCTGCGTTAGTGGGGTTCGCCGAAGCGCCACCCACGCCCTCGGCTCCTAAACTCCTCCCGGCCTGCCGCCCGGCTTGACGCCGCCCGGCCTGCCGCCGGCGGGCGGGCGGTTGCCGGAGCCCTTGCCGGTTTCAAAGCGGCGGCGCTGCTCCTTGAGGTAGTCCTTGTATTCGTCCAACTGGTCCTTGGTCAGCACCTTGCCCAGGGCCGCCTGGGTTTCCAGATCCACCTGGTGCACGCGCTCGAAGAGCTTCTGCATCTCGCGGGGGTTGTCGCTGCGCTCTCCCTCGCTCAAGAGCTTTTCCTTTTGGTCTTCGCCCGCCTTGATTATGGCCTGCACCTTCTCGGCCTGCTCCGGCTTCAGCTTCAGGCGCACGGTGAGGTCCTGCATGGTTTTCTCCAGGCGCTGGGCGGGGCTCAACTCCTGGGCGGCGGCGGGCGGCGGGCCGGGCGGAGGTCCGCCGGGGCCGCCGCCGGGGGGGCCGTCGTGGGGGGAGGGGCCGCCGCAGCCCATGGCCGCGATCAACAGCACAGCGGGAACCAGATAGCGGATCATGCGCAACGCTCCAAAGGAAAGGGTGTGGTTTTCTTCGCTCCCAGAGGGGCAGGCTATATTTTATCCGCTAGCCGGAATTGTGCTCTGGGTGGTGAATTCCTGGGCCACCCAACCCACGTCGCCGTTGGGGGCGCGCACGAAAAGCCAGGAGCCGGTGCGGCCCTGGACGGTCAGATCGGCCCCCAGGCTGACCACCTGCAACACGGGGTAGGCCATGCCCGGGCCGCTGCGCACGTTGAGGGCCTGGGAGATCACCGTGGCCGTGCCGGTAGCGCCCTGCACCGGGGCCACCACGCCGGTGGGCGCGGCCGCCACGGCGGGGGCCGGAGAGGCGGCCGGGGCGGGAACCACCACGTAGCCGCCCGGAGCGGGCCGATAGTAGAAGCCGTCATACAGGTAAAAGTTGATCCCGCCGAACACCACCACCCGGAAGCCGGGCGGCATGACGCTGATCACCAGACCCAACGGCGGGAACACCGGCACGTAGTTGCCACGCCAGGGCCGGTAGTATTTGCCGCCCCAGTAGTAATAGGGATTGCCCCTGACCACTACCCGGGTGTGGCCCGGGGGAGGCCCGCCGCGTCCGCCGCCGCGGCCGTTCCAGTGGTCGCCGCCGCCTCCGCCGCCGGGGCCGCGGGCCGCCGCCGGGGCCGCCAGGCCCAGGGTCAGGGCGGCCAGGGCGGTGAGCATTATGAGCCCCACCTTATGAGGGGCTTGGTATAGGCGAAGCATGTTAATCCTCCTTTTATGGGCGGCCGGGGTGCGCCGCAGCCGCCTATCAAGTAAGCAAAAACGGTGCCCGTCTACGCCCTTGGGAAAAAATTGAGTGATTACTCAATTTATCCACCGGCTTGGGCGGGGGAGTTGGGAG
>JAHIQI010000016.1 GCA_018902755.1 Pseudomonadota bacterium
AAGTCGATGTATTCCCGGCCGTCCTGGTCCCAGATCAGGGCGCCCTCGGCCTTGGCCATGGTCACCGGGGTGACCGTGCCCACTCCCTGGGGCACTTGGCGAAGTTTTCTCTCCGCGAGCCGTGCGTCGTTCATTTGAGCTCCTCCAGGTTGCGCTTGGACGCTACGGGTTATTTCCCGGCCACGCCGCACCAGTTCAACATGGTCAGGCCCACCACCTTGGCGGTTTCCACCACGCTGTCCAACTCCACGTACTCGTCGATGCCGTGGATGTTGCCGCCCTTGGGGCCGGTGCAGGCCGCCACCATGCCGAAGTCCGGGGCGAAGCGGGAATCCAGGCCCGAGGCCCGGCCGATGAAGTCCACCGGCCGCCCGGCCACGTCCACCGCCGCGCTCATCAGCGCCTTCACAAAGGGATGCTCAGGGTCCTGCTGCCAGGGGCTGGTCTGCCAGGCGAACCACTCCACCGTCGGCGGGTGCTCCCGCAGCCAAGGGTCCTGGGCGGCGGTGTCGGCCACCAGCTTCTCCACCATGGCCCGAATCTCCTCGCGGGTCTCGCCGGGGATAAAGCTGATGCGGCACTGCATTACCGCGTCGCCGGGCACCGTGGAGGGCCAGTCGCCCGCGTGCAGGGTGCCCACGGTTACGTGGCAGGAGCGGCCCGAGCCTTTCTCGAACAGCTCGTACTTGACCTCGCGGCCGCGCTGTTCGTCCAGGTCGGCCAGGGCCTTGTAGATGGGCAGGACCTTACCTATGGCGTTGACCCCCAGGTGGGAGGTGCCGCCGTGAGCCGAGCGGCCCTTGAGGTGCACCCGGAAGTGGTTGACCCCGGCGTTGGCGATGGTCACGTTCATGCCGTGAGGCTCGGTGATCAAGAGGGCGTCGGCCTTGTAGCCGGCCAGCAGGCAAGCCAGGGTGCCGCCCGCGCCGCCGGCCTCCTCGTCGATGACGCTCATCAGGCGCACCATGCCCTTGGGGCGAAGGCCCGCCTTGAGAGCGGCCTTGAGGGCGAAGTAGTTGGCCAAAAGGCCGGACTTCATGTCCGCGGAACCCCGGCCGTGGAGGCGGCCGCCTTCCACGTCGCCGCTCCAGGGGTCGCGGGTCCAGAGATCCCGCGGCTCGATGGAGACCACGTCCACGTGGCCGTTGATAACAATAGAGGAAGCGCCTTGTTCGCCCGGCAGGGTGCCGATGACGTTGGGGCGGCCCTCGTAGGGCACCTTGGTGTCGATGAAGGCGGGATGCTTGCGCACCGCTTCCATGTCCGGCTCCACCACTTCCACCGTGAGGCCCAGGTCCTGGTAGAGCTTTTTCATGTATTGCTGCGCCCGGACCTCGTCGCCCACCACGCTGGGTATTCTGACCAAATCTTGCAAAGTCTGAACAAGTTGGGGCCGCAATTCATCCACGGCGGAAAAAAGCAGCTCTTTTATCTCGGCTGATTGCATCGATAGTCTCCTTAAATTTACCTGCTCGCTGAACTAGTCGTTTAGGGGGTGGTGGCAGGCGACCCAGTGCCCCGGTGCGAGAAGTTTGAATTCGGGTTCCAATTGCCCACAGTCCTCTTGGGCCAAGGGGCAACGGGTGTGGAAGCGGCAACCCTTGGGCGGATTGAGTGGGCTGGGCACGTCGCCGCTCAGGATGATCCGGTTTTTTTCGCGGCCCACCTCGGTGGTGGGAGCGGCGGAGAACAGGGCCTGGGTGTAGGGGTGGCGCGGCTGGGCGAAGAGCTGACGCTTGGAGGCCAGTTCCATGAGCTTGCCCAGGTACATCACCGCGATGCGGTCGCTGATGTGCTCCACGATGGCCAGGTCGTGGCTTATGAACAGGTACGACAGGCCCAGATCGCGCTTGAGCCGGGCCAGCAGGTTGACCACCTGGGCCTGCACCGACACGTCCAGGGCCGAGAGCGGCTCGTCGGCCACCACCAGCTTGGGGCGCATGATCAGCGCCCGGGCCACGCCCAGGCGCTGGCGTTGGCCGCCGCTGAACTCGTGGGGGTGGCGGTCGTAGTGCTCGGGCCTTAGGCCCACCGTCTCCATCATTTCCAGAACCATCTTTTTGCGCTGGGCCCGGCTCAGCTCCGGCTGGCGGCGCAGCCCCTCCCCGATGATCTCCTTGACGGTCATGCGGGGGTTCAAGGAGGACCAGGGGTCCTGGAAGATGATCTGCATATCGCTGCGCAGCTTGCGCATCTTGTCGGCGGGCAGCTTGGCAATGTCCTGGCCCTGGTAGATCACCGTGCCCCTGGTGGGGGGTATCAGGCGCAGCACCAGGCGGCCGGTGGTGGACTTGCCGCAGCCGGACTCGCCCACCAGGCTGAGCGTCTCGCCCTGCATGAGCGAGAAGCTGACCCCGTCCACCGCCTTGACCACCTCCCCGGAGTTGAACAGGGAGCGGCCCACCACGAAGTATTTGGTCAGGTCTTCGACCTTGAGTATGGTTTTAAGCGACATGGCTTTTCACGCGTAGAGCCAGCAAAGGGCATGATGTCCCGGCTGCACCTCGCGCCAGGGGGGCGCGCTCTGGGCGCACTCGGGGCGGCGCTGGGGACAGCGGGGGTTGAAGGGGCAACCCTGGGGAAGCTCGAACAGGCTGGGCACGATGCCCTCCATTTCAAAAAGCTTGCCCCGGCCACCCGGCTTGGGGATGGATTTCAATAGGCCCTGGGTGTAGGGGTGGCGGGCCTCCTCGAAAATTTCCTTTACCGGGCCCTGCTCCACCACCCGGCCGCAGTACATCACCACCACCCGCCGGGCCGACTCGGCCACCACCCCCAGGTTGTGGGTGATGAGCATGATCGCCGTGCCGATGCGCTCGTTGAGCCGGTGCATCAAATCCAGGACCTGGGCCTGCACCGTCACGTCCAGGGCGGTGGTGGGCTCGTCGGCCAAGAGCACGTCCGGGTCCAACAACAGGGCCTCGGCGATCATCACCCGCTGGCGCATGCCGCCGCTCAGGTGATGGGGATAGTCCTTGATGCGCTTGGCCGGGTCGGGGATGTCCACCAGGGCCAGCATTTCGATGGCCCGCTCACGGGCTTCCTTTTGGCTCATCTTGCGGTGGTTGTGCAGGGCCTCGGTAAGCTGGTTCTCGATGGTGAAGGCCGGGTTGAGCGAGATCATGGGCTCTTGGAAGATCATGGAGATGCGGTCGCCGCGCACCTTGCGCATCTGCTTTTCGGGCACCTTCAGCAGATCGCGGCCTTCGTAGTTGATGCGCCCGGCGCTGATGCGCCCCGGATAGGGCACCAGGCGCAGCACCGACAGGGCGGTGACGCTCTTGCCCGAGCCGGACTCGCCCACCACGCCCAAGACCTCGCCGCGGCCGATGTCGTAGCTCACCCCGCACACCGCCTGGGCCACGCCCTGGCTGGTGTGGAAGCTAACTTCCAGGTTTTCTATGCTGAGCAGTGATTCCATGGCGTCACTTGAGCCGGGGGTCCAGGACGTCGCGCAGGGCGTCGCCCACCAGGTTGAAGCCAAGCACGGCCAGGGTGATGGCCAGGCCGGGGAACACGGTCATCATGGCGTTGTCCATCATGAAGTTGCGCGCGTCACTGAGGATGTTGCCCCAGGAGGGCGCGGGCGGCGGAGCGCCCAGGCCCAGGAAGGAGAGCATGCTCTCGGCCAGGATGGCGTAGGCCAGGCTGGCCGTGGCCTGCACGATGAGCGGCGCGGTGCAGTTGGGCAGGATGTGGCGGAAGATGATGTAGGCGTCGCCGTTGCCGATGGCCTTGGAGGCCTCCACGAACTCCTTTTCCTTGAGCGAGAGCACCGAGCCGCGCACGATGCGCGCGAAGCGGGGCGTATACACAATGCCCAGGGCCAGCACCACGTTGGACAGGTTTGGCCCCAACACCGCCAAGATGCCGATGGCCAGCAATATGGCCGGGAAGGACATTATGGCGTCCATCACCCGCATGATGAGGTTGTCCATCCAGCCGCCGTAATAGCCGGAGGTCGCCCCGATGGCCACGCCCAGGAAGGTGGCCACCAGCACCGAAAACAGGCTTATGTACAGCGAGATGCGAGAGCCGTAGATCACCCGGCTGTAGATGTCGCGGCCGAACTCGTCGGTGCCGAACCAATGCTGGGCCGAGGGCTCCTCGGACTGCTGGGCCACGTTGATGGTCAGGGGGTTGTGGGTGGCCAACACCGGCGCGAAGGCGGCCATCAAGATGTTGAGCGTGATCACCACCACGCCGATCATCCCGATGGGGTTATGCAGAAACTTTTTCCAAAACACTTTGGGCCACCCTATGAGTACTGCACTCGCGGATCAAAGTAGCCGTAGAGCAGATCCACGATGGTGTTGATGAAAACGTAGACCAGGGCGATGAACAGGATGCAGCCCTGGACCACGGGATAGTCGCGCATGTAGATGGAGACCACCAGGTACTTGCCCAGGCCGGGCAGGCTGAACACCGTCTCGGTGACCACCGCCCCGCCCAGGAGCATGCCGTATTGGATGCCGATGGTGGTCAGGGTGGGGGCGAAAGCGTTTTTGAGCGCGTGCTTGGTGATGACCTTCCACTCGCTCAGGCCCTTGGCCCGGGCGTGGGTGACGTATTCCAGGCGCAGCACCTCCAGCATGGAAGAGCGCACCATGCGCGCCACCACCGCGGCCATGAACAGGCCCAGGGTGATGGCCGGCAAAATCATGTAGCGCAGGCCTTCCCAGAACTCTTCCCACATGGCCACGAAGCCGGTGGAAGGGAACCAGCCCAGGTTGACCGAGAACACCAGCAGGGCCATGAGCCCCAGCCAGAAGCCGGGGACGGACACCCCCAGGATGGTCCCGATCATGAACAGGTAGTCCTTGTTGGTGTTGTGGTAAACCGCGGCCAAGACCCCCGAGGGCAGGGCCACCACCAGGGCGAAGATGAGGGCCAGGGTGGTGAGGCACAGGGTGACCGGGAAGCGCTCGCCGATGGAGTCGATGACCGGGCGCTTGGAGTGGATGGACACCCCGAAGTCGCCGTGGGCCAGGTTGCCCAGCCAGACCACGAACTGTTCGTACAGGGGCCGGTCCAGGCCCAATGCCTGGCGCACCGAGGCCACGTCCTCGGCGGTGGCGTCCGGTCCCAGGATCACCGCGGCGGGGTCGCCGGGGATCATGTGGATGAGCAGAAACACCAAGGCCGCCACCAGGACCAGGGTGGGTATCAGATAGATGATGCGTTTTAAAACAAACTTTAACATCGTTGGGCCGCCACCGGAGTTGGGGGCGTCGCGGAGGCGGGCGTGGGCGCCGCCTCAGGGACGTTCAGCTAATAGGGGCTATTTGTCCAGCCCCACGCCCCACAGGATGGGGTAG
>JAHIQI010000017.1 GCA_018902755.1 Pseudomonadota bacterium
AGGAAGTGCAGATCGGCATGGAGATGGTGACCCGGGTCAACCAACTCCCCAACGGCAACCTGAACTATGTGTTTGAAAAAGCCTAGGCCTCCGGCCAGCTAAAAACCAACGGCCCGCCCCTGCCGCAAGGCGAGGGCGGGCTGTTGCCGTTTTAAGGCATGGTTGCGGCCGCTTTCTTGGCAGCGACGCAAAAATTGGGCGCTTGGAAAATGAAATTTGCTTGACGCCATATTTTCGGACTTAGTAAGATAATCTTACTATCTTACTAACTCGGAAAGATGGAAGGGATAGTAGCTTGGCAGGTATCAAGAAAAAGAAGTTGGCCGACTTTGTCCTGGATGAAATCAAACGCATGATCGAGGCGGGAGAGCTCAAGGAGGGCGACCGGCTGCCCAATCAAACCGAGTTCGCCGCCCGCCTGGGGGTTAGCCGCCCTTCCCTGCGTGAAGCGATGCAGACCCTGGCCATGGTCGGAGCCGTGGAGCAACGGCCGGGCTACGGCTCGGTCATCAAGTCGCTGACCCCGGCCCTGTTCGCCTCCCATCTGGCCACGCCCCTGGTGAATGACGAGGCGGCCACCCGCCAACTGCTGGAAGCCCGCATGTTCATCGAGGGCGGCATCGCCAAACTGGCCGCCCGCAACGCCACCCAGAGCGAGATACGCAAGACCGGCACCATGGTGCGGCAGATGGCCGAGGCCTTGGAAAAGGGGCGGCGGGAGGAATACACCAAGCTGGACACCCGCGTTCACTACCACCTGGCCGTTTGCTCCCACAACGACATCATGCTGCACTTCTTCGTGACCATCCGCAGCATGATGGAGCAGTTCATGGCCGAGGCCTTTTGGCTGCTGCCCGAGCTGCTGGCCCGCTCCATGCGCTTCCACCAGAAAATTTATCAGGGCCTGCGCGACCGTGACGAGGATGCGGCGGCGGCGGCCATGAATGGACACATCGAGGATATCCAACGAACCCTGGAGCAGTTCTACGGCTCCCCTTCAAAAGGCCCCAAAAGTAAAAAATGAACATCGACCAGATCAACACCGTCGCCATTATCGGGGCCGGCACTATGGGCTCGGGCATCAGCCTTTGCGTGGCCGCCGCCGGATACCAAGCCAACCTGTTCGATGTCTCCGACCGCCAGTTGGAAAAGGCCCTGGCCCGAGTGCAAAGCTGCCAGGAGGTCTTGATCCGCGAGGGAATTTCGAGCCATGAGCAGGCGCGGCAATCCCTGGCGCGTATCCACTGCTACACCGACCTGGGGGAAGCGGTGGCCCAGGCCCAGTTCATCATCGAGGCGGTCCCCGAAGAGCTGGAGCTGAAGCGCCGCGTTTTCCGGCAAATCGAGGAGGCCTGCCCCCCGGACGCCATCCGAGTGACCAACACCTCTGGGCTGAGCGTTTCGGAAATAACCCGAGAAAGCCTCAGCCCGGAGCTGAGCGCCGGCATGCACTGGGTCAACCCTCCGGAGCTGGTGCCCCTGGTGGAGATCATTCGCGGCGAGAAATCCTCCGATGAAACCATCGGCCTGATCTACGAGCTGGCGGTGAAGCTGGGCAAAAAGCCGGTGCTGATCCAAAAGGAAGTGCCCGGCATCGGCCTGAACCGGCTGCAATTCGCCCTTTTCCGGGAGGCCCTGGGCATGGTGGAGGAGGGCGTGGTTTCCGCCGAGGACGTGGACCGCATCATGTGCTACGGCCTCGGGTTCCGCTATCCCTGGATCGGTCCCCTGAAGACGGCTGACCTGGGCGGCCTGGACGTGTTTTTTGAAATCTCCAAATACCTTTTCCAGCACCTGAGCGACGCCAAGACGCCTCCGCCCATGCTGGCCGACCTGATCACCGCAGGCCACCTGGGCGTGAAAAGCGGGCAGGGCTTTTACGACTACGGCCAGGATGCCGCCGGGCACATTTTGGACCGCCGGGACAGCTCCTTTATCCGCCAGTGCCGCCTGATGCAGGAAATAGACTCCGAGGATTAAACAAACGTCAGCGAGGCCGCTGAGCCCGCCACTAGGATTCCGATGCAACTGAGAAGCGACCAGATGAAAAAGGGGATCGAGCGGGCCATGAGCCGCTCGCTTTTCTATGCCATGGGCTATACCCGCCGGGAGATGGAAGGCCCCCTGGTGGGGGTGGTCAACTCCGGCAACCAGATCGTACCCGGCCACATCCATCTGGACCGGCTGGTGGAGGCGGTGGTGCGCGGCGTGTGCGCCGGGGGCGGCACTCCGGTGTGCTTCCCCACCATAGCCGTGTGCGACGGCATAGCCATGGGCCACGCCGGGATGCGCTACAGCCTGGCCAGCCGTGAGCTTATCGCCGATTCCATCGAGACCATGGCAATGGCCCATCCCTTCGACGCCCTGGTGCTGGTGACCAACTGCGACAAGATCACCCCGGGGATGATCATGGCCGCCTTGCGGCTCAACATCCCGGCCATAATCCTCAGCGGCGGCCCCATGCAGGCGGGGGTTTGGCGCGGCCAGGAAACCGACCTGACCACGGTCAACGAGGCGGTGGGCAAGGTGGGGGCCAAGCGGATGAGTTTGCAAGAGCTGGATGACCTGGAATCCTGCTGCTGCCCCGGTGCGGGCTCTTGCGCCGGGATGTTCACGGCCAACTCCATGAACTGCCTGGCCGAGGCCCTGGGCCTGGCCCTGCCGGGCAACGGCAGCATCCCGGCGGTCAGCGGTGCCCGCACTCGCCTGGCCAAGCGGGCGGGCATGCAGGTGATGGAGCTGTTGGCCGCGGGCATCCGGCCCCGGGACATAGCCGGGCGCGAGGCCTTTGCCAACGCCATCGCGGTGGACCTGGCCATGGGCTGCTCCACCAACACCATCTTGCATGTGCCGGCAATAGCCCGCGAGGCCGGGCTGACGGTAAACCAGGACGATTTCGAGGTCATCGGCCGCGATGTCCCCCACCTGTGCAACATGAGCCCGGCTGGCCCCCACCACCTGGATGACCTGGACCGGGCGGGCGGGGTGCAGGGGGTGATGAAGCGCCTGGCCCAGCGCGGCCTGGTGAACCTGGAGGCCATGACCGCCACCGGCGAAACCCTGGGGGCCAACCTGGAGGCCGCCGCCATCCGCGACGAGGAAATCATCCGTCCCTTTGAGCGGCCCATACACAGCGAGGGCGGCCTGGCCATCCTGCGGGGCAACCTGTCCCCGGACGGCGCGGTGGTCAAGCAGTCCGCCGTGGCCGAGAGCATGCTGGAGCGCACCGGCCCGGCCCGGGTGTTCGAGTGCGAGGAAGACGCGGTGAAAGCCATCATGGATGGGGCCATCCTGCCGGGCGACGTGGTAGTGATCCGCTACGAAGGGCCCAAGGGCGGGCCGGGCATGCGGGAGATGCTCTCGCCGACCTCGGCCATCGTGGGCGCCGGATTGGGCGAGTCGGTGGCCCTGGTCACCGACGGTCGCTTCAGCGGGGTCACCCGCGGCGCGGCGGTGGGCCATATCTCTCCGGAGGCGGCCCAGGGCGGCCCCCTGGCCCTGGTGATGGAGGGCGACCTCATCGCCATCGACATTCCCGGCCGGACCCTGGAGCTGCTGGTGGGCGAGGAAGAGTTGGCCCGGCGGCGCGCCCAGTGGCAGCCGCCCGAGCCCAAGGTGCGCACCGGCTATTTGTATCGCTACTCCCAAATGGTGACCCCGGCATCCCAGGGCGCCGTGCTTGAAATATGATCGCGCTGGTCTAATCCCCCAGCGCCTGGGCCGGTCCACCGTGCCCCAGTGGACCCCATAGCGGACGAGCCCAGGAGTTCAACATCACAGAGCAAGGAAAAGCGCATGATGGAAATTAGATTTCACGGCAGAGGGGGCCAGGGGGCGGTCACGGCCGCCGAGCTGATGGCCCGGGCCGCCATACTGGACGGAAAATACGCCCAGGCCTTTCCCAATTTCGGGCCAGAACGCCGCGGGGCCCCGGTGACCGCCTTTCTGCGGGTTTCCGAGCAGCCCATATATTTGCGTGAAAAGATCGAGTCCCCGGATACGGTGGTGGTCCTGGACCCAACCCTCATCGACCTGGTCAACGTGGCCGACGGGCTGAAACCCGGCGGGATGATGGTGATGAACCTGGCCGCCTCCGGGCGGGGCGCCCTAGCCAAATACGGTGACCAGTTCCAGGTGGCGGCGGTGGACGCCTCGCGCATCGCGGTGGAGACCATCGGCATACCGGTGACCAACACCGCCATCCTGGGCTCCCTGATAAAGGCCTGCGGCATCACCTCGCTAAAGACCATGGAAGGCCCCATGCAGCGCCGCTTCGGGCGGCTGGCCGCCAAGAATCTCCTGGCCCTTCAGCGGGCCTTTGAGGAGACCGAGGTGCCCGAGGCTCCCGCCGCGCCCTCGCCCGCGGCCCCTGCGGCGGGCCAAGAAGGATGCACCTATGCGGAGCTGCTGCAACGGGAGGCCCTGCTGGTGTGGGACCAGCTCCAGATCGGCTGCGACATCGACCTCCCCGGCAGCACCGCCGCCTTCCACACCGGCAACTGGCGCAGCGCGGGACGCCCCTACATCGACCGGGAAAAGTGCGTAAGCTGCGGCTTCTGCCACGTCTACTGCCCGGACCTGGCCATGAACTTCACCGACGACGGCGCCATCGAATGGGACCACCGCTACTGCAAGGGTTGCGGCATCTGCGCTGAGGAATGTCCCAAGGGGGCCATCAGCATGCGGGAGGAAAGCCATGAGCAATAGAGTGGGAATCGAGGTCTCCATCGCCGTGGCCGAGGCGGTGGGCCTGTGCGACGTTGACGTGGTGGCCGCCTACCCCATCACCCCCCAGACCCACATCGTGGAGCACCTGGCCGATCTGGTGGCCGAGGGCAAGCTAGACGCCGAGTACATCGCCGTGGAGTCGGAGCACTCGGCCATCAGCGCGGTGATGGGCGCTTCGGCCACCGGAGGCCGGGCCTTCACCGCCACGGCCTCCCAGGGCTTGGCCCTGATGCACGAGATCCTGTTCGCCGTTTCCAGCTTGCGCCTACCGGTGGTCATGGCCGTGGCCAACCGCGCGGTGTCCGCCCCCATCAACATCTGGGCCGACCTCTCGGACGTGATGCCCCAGCGCGACACGGGCTGGGTGCAGTTGTTCGCCGAGAACGGCCAGGAGGCCTATGACCTGATGGTGCAGGCCTTCCGCCTGGCCGAGGATCACCGCGTGCTGCTGCCGGTGATGGTCAACCTGGACGGCTTCACCCTGTCGCACATGATCGAGCCCATCACCATGATGGAGCGCGATGAGGTGCGCCGCTTCCTGCCGCCCATCGAGCCCGCCCGGCTGCTGGACCCGGATCACCCCCGCTCCATCGGCCCATTCGGGGCCCAGGACGTGTACACCGAGGCCAAGATGCAGCAGGAAATGGCCCTGCTGCGCTCCGAGGGGGTGATGGAGGAGATTTGGCAGGACTTCGAGGCCCAGTTCGGGCGGCGCTACCGCGCGGTGGAGTCCTACCGCACCGGCGACGCCGAGGTGGTGCTGGTCACCATGGGGGCGGTGAGCGAGACCGCCCGCGCGGCGGTGGACGAGATGCGCGATCAGGGCATAGCCGTGGGCCTGGTGCGCATCCGCATGTGGCGGCCCCTGCCCCAGGAACAGCTGCGCCAGGCCCTGGAAGGGGCCAAGGTGGTGGCGGTGCTGGACCGGATGCTCACCCCCGGCGGCACCGGCGGCACCGGCGGCCCGGTGGGCGAGGCCCTGCGCTCCATTTTCTACGACGCCCCCGTGCGGCCCCGCATTTATGAGGTGGTGGCCGGGTTGGGAGGCCGGGAGATCAACCGGCGCACCTTCAAGGAGATCGTGCGCCAGGCCCTGGCCGGGCAAGAGCAGGTTCGTCAATTCACCCTCCTGGACGTGAGGTGCGCATAAAATGGAAGCAGCGATCGACACCCAGAAGATATCCATGAAGAGCCTGCCCGCCTTCGAGGCCCTGGCCTCGGGCCACCGCGCCTGCCAGGGATGCGGCGAGGTGCTGGCCATGCGCCTGGCCATGAAGGCCCTGGGAGAGCGGATCATCGTGGTCAGCGCCACCGGCTGCATGGAGGTGATCACCACCCCCTATCCCCAGACCTCCTGGCTGGTGCCCTGGATGCACGTGGCCTTCGAGAACGCCTCGGCCGTGGGCTCGGGCGTGGCCGGGGCCCTGCTGGCCCTGGCCCGCAAGGGCAGGTTGGCGGGCGGCGACACCAAGATCGTTATCATGGGCGGCGACGGCGGCACCTCGGACATCGGGATGCAGTCGCTCTCCGGGGCCCTGGAGCGCGGGCACGACTTCGTGTACCTGTGCTTCGACAACGAGGCCTACATGAACACCGGCATCCAGCGCTCCTCGGCCACGCCGCGCTGCGCCTGGACCACCACCTGTCCCCTGGGCGAGGAGCAGCCCGGCAAGCAGGAGGCCAAGAAGGACCTGGTGGGCATCGTGGAAAAGCACCACATCCCCTACCTGGCCACGGCCACGCCGGCCTATCCTTTCGACCTGATGAACAAGGTGCGCCGGGGAGCCCAGGTCAAGGGCCCGGCGTTCATCCATGTGCTGGCGCCTTGCCCCACCGGCTGGCGCATCCCGACCCACGAGGTGATCAAGGTGGCCCGCTTGGCGGTTCAAACCAGGGACTATCCGCTGTACGAGGTGGTCAACGGCAAATACATCCTGGGCAAGCCCGGCAAGAACGTCAAACCGGTCGCCGAATACCTCAAGGCTCAGGGCCGCTTCAAGCACTTGAGCGAAAACGACCTGGCGGCCATCCAGCAGGAGGTGGACGAGCGTTTCGCCCAGCTGCAATGGCTGGCCTCGCGGCCTTGACCGCTCGCGGGGGCGGCGCCCCATCCAGGCCTGGTTGTCATACCGGGCGCTGCCTCCGCTTTTAATAAAAACCCCCGGCTGTGGTCGGGGCGCTGGGACGCGCCCCACGCGGCCGCAAACGCGGGGGCCTTGCCTTGGCGGGCCCCGCTTACGGGAGGCAGCAGCATGCTGCGTAAAGTTGGACACCTGGGCATCGCGGTGAAAAATATCGAGCAAACCCTGGCGGTGCTCGCCAACCTCTTTGAAGTGCCTCTACCGCCCATCACGGACGTGACCGAGAAAAAAATAAAGGTGGCGGTGCTCACCCTCGACGGCCTCTCCCTGGAGTTTCTGGAAGACTACAGCGAAGCCGGGCCGTTCAAGCAGATGGTGGCGCAGAGGGGCAACGCGGTGCACCATTTCTGCGTGGAGGTGCAGGACATCGACCAGGCCATTGAATCGTTGACCTCGCGGGGCATCGCCATGCGCGACGCCGCGCCCAAGGTGGGGGTGCGCGGCAAGCGGATCGCCTTCATAGACTCGGCGGCCTTGGACGGCCTGGCCGTGGAGCTGTCCGAGCCCTAGCGCCCGCACGAGGGCGTAGCCTCGCGTCCCTCCAGATGCATCTCAAAACAAGGGGCCGGCCGCCTTGGCCGCCCCTTTTCATTTTTAGCGCCCATGCCCACTCGTGGCCTGGGCCTTGCCCAACGCACTGACAATTACCTAAAAATGCGATAGGCACTTTGCCGGATGGCGCCCGCTTGGCATTCGCCGACCGTCGGGTCTAGAGGCTGGTTTGATCTAACCGGTCAATAGGACTACCATAGATGCTGACAGGGAGACGGTTGTCCCTGCCTTTACTTCAACCACACCTCGCCAGCACAGGGGAAATAATCCATTTGGACGCCACCCAACCGCATCGTATTGCACCGGAAGCACCATAAGGCCCGCAAAGAGGTCGGCGCGGCGGATGCCGCCTGCGTCAGCACGAAGGGGACGATTTGGAAGCAGCCAACTAATTAGGGGGTGTCCGCGCATATGAAACACCTGAGGCGCTGTTTGTTGGGCTTGGGCCTGGCGGTATTGGTGATCCTTCTAGGAGGCAGCGGCATGGCCGAGCCGGTCGCGGCCGCCCCGCCGTCCGGCGCATCCCCGCCTGCTCAGCCAGCGGGCCGCCCGGTCGCCAAATCCTCCCGCGCCCCCCGCTTCGTCAACATACATCTGGAGCACCCCGACCGCGTCCTGGTGGCCGGTGAGACCGGCTTGCTCAAGCTGGAAGCGCGCATCGCCGCCTCCAAAGACTCCTCGGGGCAATCCCTGGCCTGGGACCCTAGCGTAAAGGCGCCGGTGACCATGTGGGTTGCCTCTTCCAGCGGCAGCGGCATCGCCTTCTTGGACAAGGACCACCCCGAGCGGCCCCGCCAGCACATCCTGGTCCATTTCACCAGGCCGCCGGGCAACCTGGCCGGGCCCCTCACCGCCCAGGTGGAATACTCCGTCACCAGCCGCACCAAGGCGGGCAAGCACAGCTTTTGGCTGGACATTTTCGCGGAGCTGAAATCCCCGCAAGGGGGCCAGGTCCACGACGCCGGGGCCCTGCGCCTGCCCTTCGAGGTGGACACCCATCTCAGGACCAAGCTGCTCATGCTGGCCGTGGTGGCGGCGGCGGTGTTCCTGTTCATCGTGGAGTGGGTGAGGGTCGACGTGGTGGCCATCGTGATGATGGTCCTGCTGCCCGAACTGGGCCTGTTGAACTCCTCGGACACCTTCCGGGGCCTGAGCAGCAACGCGGTGGTGGCCATCATCGGGGTGATGATCATCAGCTACGGCCTCAACCGGGCCGGGCTGGTGCACCGCATCATCCAGCCCATCCTGGGGTTCGTCAGCAAAAGCCCCTCCCGCCTGGTGGCGACCTTTTCATCTCTCATCGCGGCCATCTCCGGGGTGATGCAGAACACCGGCGCGGCGGTGCTGTTCTTGCCCGCCGTGCGCTCGGTCACCTTCCAGAAGCTCAAGGTGCCCATCTCCCGGGTGCTCATGCCCATCGGCATGGCCGCCATCCTGGGCGGCACCCTGACCATGATCGGCACCAGCCCCCTGATCCTGCTCAACGACATTTTGCCTCCGGGCATGCCCAAGTTCGGTTTCCTGGAACTGACCCCCATAGGCCTGGCCCTGGCCATAGGCGGCATCGCCTATCTTTCCACCGGCGGCATGCGCCTGTTGGCCAAGATCTCCGCCAACCAGTCCAGTCACCAGGCCGACAAGGGCGGCTCAGCGGATGACGGCTTTGTCAGCTCCTATCCCCTGATCAAGGGCCCCTTCGAGATCATGGTGCCCTCGGACTACCGGCCGGGATCGGACCCCCAGGAGGTGATGCTGATCCGGCGGCGTTTTCTGGTGAACATAGTGGCCGTGGCCAAAAGCGACGGTTCGTGCAATTTCTCCCCCCTGCCCAGCACCAGCCTCCAGCCCGGCCTGTCCCTGTGCGCCTACGGCCCGGAAGATGGCGTCCAGTCCTTTGTGCGCCAATACGGCCTGATCCTCAAGGAGCGGCCCCAGGCGTTCAAGGACACCATGTTCAACCCCTGCCTGGCGGGCATCGTGGAGGGGGTGGTGTCGCCGCGATCCAGCCTGATCGGCCAGACCATCAAGGAAATACGCTTTCGGGAGACCTTCGGGGTCAATCCCCTGGCGGTGCACCAGGCCGGCCACACCTATTACCAGGAGCTGGCCGACCTGCCTTTGCAGGCGGGCGACACCCTGCTCTTGCACGGCACCTGGGAGAAGTTCCACGCTCTGCAGGACCTGCACCAGAACTTCATCATCATCACTCCCTTTGAGCAGGAGTTCCACAAGCCGGAGAAGGCCAAGTGGGCCCTGATCTGCTTTCTCACCGCCCTGGTGATGATGATCGTCTCCAGCTTCTATTTTCAAAACCTGCCCTACAACCCCATCCCCCTGTCGGTATGCCTCATGGTGGGGGCGGTGGGCATGGTGCTTTGCAAGGTCATCACCATAAGCGAGGCCTACCACTCGGTGGATTGGCGCACCGTGTTTTTGCTGGGCGGGTTGATCCCCCTGGGCATGGCCGTGGACCAGACCGGCACGGCCAACTGGATCGCCAAGGGCATAGTCCTGGGACTGGGCAGCCTCATGTCGCCCCTGCTGCTGCTGGTGGTGTTGGCGGTGTTGAGCGCCGCCTTCACCCTGGTCATTTCCAACGTGGGGGCCGCCACCCTGCTGGTGCCCCTGGGCATATCCATAGCCCACCAGATCGGCATAGACCCCCGGGTGGCCGCCATCGTGGTGGGGCTGGGGGTCTCCAACTCCTTCCTGTTGCCCACCCACCAGGTCAACGCCCTGTACATGGGGCCGGGCGAGTACCGCACCCGTGACTACATCCAGATCGGCGGCATCCTGAGCTTCATCTACATGGCCGTCCTGGTGGTCATGACCTACATGTTCTACCTGTAGCCAACCAGAGGGCCCGGCCCAGTGCCGGGCCATTTCTTTCGCCTTCCGCCGTTCCATTCTTGTGGGTAATCCTGGGTGATTTCCTACCGCCTTTTGGGCCCTGCACGGGGTCCCAATAAGGCCGAGCCCTTATTTACGGCCCGCACCGGCAAATACCTATAATGGCGGCAAGGGCCGAGATTGCAGCAACACCGGGGCCCAGAGGGCGCAGCCGCATGAACCAAACGCAACTCTTGCCGCAAACATCCACCCACAACCGGACCGACAGAGGCAACGACTTGTCAAATTGGGCGCGTTTCAGACGGGCGATAGAAAGCCCGGCGCGTTTAGACAAGACGCATGGGAAAGCTACGCGTTATTGCATCTAGGAGGACGACATGAAGTTACACACCGCCGTTTGCCGTAATAAAACCCGCAGCACACGCTGGATCATGTTGATGGGGTTGACCTTGATGTGCCTGGCCTTGGCCGGGACGGCCCTGGCCGCCTCCCAGCAGGCGCAAACGGGCCGACTGGTGGACGCCCAGTGGCTGCAACAGCACCTGAACGACCCCAAACTGGTGATCATCGACGCTTCGCGCACCAAGAACTACCTGGCCGGCCACATCAAGGGGGCGGTGAGCTGCTCCTTTGACAAGGAGCACTACCTGTCCTACGGGATCGACACCTCCTATGGAGGCAACGACCTGATCAACAGCCCCACCGACCCGCTGCCCTGGCAGGACGGGCCCACCCCCTACGTGCAGAAGGTGATGCGCTCCCTGGGCATCAACAACGACTCCAAGGTCTTGATCTACGACGATGGCGGTCACTTCCGGGCCCCTCGGTTCTATTGGACCCTCACCTTCAACGGCTGCAAGGACGCCTACATCCTGGACGGCGGCCTGGCCAAGTGGAAGGCCCTGGGCCTGCCCACGGTGACCGACATTCCCAAGGTTAAGAAGGGCAACTTCACCGCCAAGCCGTCCGGCGGCTCCCAGATCGCCACCACCGACTACATCTTGTCCAAGCAGTTCAAGCCCGAGGCGGTCATCGTCTACGCCGTAACCCCGGTTTGGTACTATGGCCCCCTCCAGGCCTACTCCAAGATCGGCCATATCCCCGGCTCGGTCATGGTCTCCTATCCCGACTATTTCCAGAAGGACAAGACCTGGAAGTCCAAGGATGAGCTCATGAGGCTGTTCGCCTCGGTGGGGGCCACCCCGGACAAGGAGATCATCTGCTACTGTGGCGGCAACCCCGCCGCCTCTGCCCTGTACTTCACCCTGAAGCACGTTTTGGGCTATCCCAAGGTGCGCTACTATTACAAGGGTTCCACCATGGGCTGGTTGGACGATCCCCGCGATCTGCCGCTACACACCTACTGGAATCAGCACCTGCTGCGCGATCCATACTTCGTGAGCTGGTGGGGCGGGCAGCGCATCCAATACCTGGTGGGCGACTCCCAGGTGCTCACCGTGGACGTGCGCTCTCCCCAGGCCTACCAGGCCGGTCACATCCCCTACGCGGTGAATATCCCCGTGCGGGAGTTGGTGGCCAAGCAGGGCGTGGACCCGGCCAAGTGGGCCCAGGTGTTGGGCGACAGCGGCGCGGCCGACTTCAAGGAACTGGTGATCGTGGACGACAAGTCCTCGCCCGACGCCTGCCTGATGTTCTGGCTGAGCGAGTACCTGGGACGCCCCAAGGTGTCGCTGCTCAACGGCGGCATGAAGGCCTGGCAGGACAACAAGCTGAAGGTCACCGACAAGCCCACCATAATCGCTCCGGCCAAGACCAAGTACGACGTGGCCATCCAACCGGCCAAGATGCGGGCCAAGCCCCAGGCGGCCAAGCGCCTGAGCAACCCCGGACAGAAGCCTGATTTCCTGGGCTACCCCAGGGTGTACATCGTCTCATCCCAGCAAGAGCAAAAGCTGCCCTTCGACCCGGCGGGGGCCAAGGTGGTGCACATCCCCGCCACCAAGAACTTCCACGAGTACGGCGTCTTGGATTTCGCATCCAGCCTGATCAAGCTGTACGAAGACGCCGGCGTGTTCAAGCAGGCCGAAGTGGTCTGCTACTCCGACCAACCCGCGGAAGCGGCGGCTACCTACTACGCCCTGCGCACCCTGGGCTACCCCAAGGTCATGGTGTATTACCCCGAGAAGTGACCGCCCGAGCGGCTTTGGTAACCAGGGGGACCGGGCTCAGGCCCGGTCCCTTTTTTCGCGGTAGCCGGGGGTTGGCGGAGCCGTCGTGTCCGCCAAATTGAATCATTAAAAGTTTTGTAGCGTAATCCACGGTGAATTCCGCTTGATCTGGGGGGATCATGTCACATTTCATCAAAGCCTTAGTCGTGTGCGCGATTTTTGCGGTCCTTTCGCCGGTGGCGGCGAACGCGGCATGTTCCAAGGCCTATGACAAGCTGGACGGCGATTGCGACGCTTTTTTGCAGTCCGCCTATGCTCCGGGCATGGCGGTTTTCAACTCATGCCAGACCAAGTGCGAGAGCGACGATGGCGGGGTGCTGGTCATCAAGATGATAATCAGGTTCCAGGGGGGCATCCTGGGCACGCCTTATATCCTCAAGGGACGCGTGATCATCGACTCCAACCGGCAGATCGTGAAAACCAAGTGGGCCGATTGGAACTCGCCGCTGACTCCGCTGAACCGAACCGAGCACTTTGAGACCAAAAAGGACAAGTGGAATTTTTAGGGAAGGCCCATGGACATGACAGACCAATGCCCTTGGCCTACCGTCCCGGAGGACTGATCCACCGGGGCTCGAGCCAAAGGGCCTGTATCGACTATTGAGGGCCTTGTCGATCCCTGTCGCGGCCCCCGCCCCAAGGGACGAGGGCGCCAAGGCGTGCTACCTGTCCAGGACCTTCGCCTTTTGCTCTTCGTACTGCTCTTTGGTGATGGCCCCGCTTTTGTAAGCCCTTTGCAGGTCGATGAGCTGCTGGCCTTCGGAGACGGTGGTGGTCTGGTTGTTCACGTCGGCCCCGCCGCAACCGGCCAGGGCGATGGATAGGCCGAACATGGCGATGAAAATGAAGCTGTAGATGGTTTTCATGTACTGTCCTTCGGATTAAGCATAATTCGCAGCGCGTCAACTGGCTAATACCGGAGCAGGCGGATTGGCACTAGTGGCGGCCATAGTAGCCCGATTTGCCCTGGCTGGCAAGAATTGGCCCGCCCGCAAAACGCCGTCAAAACACTTGTAGCTCCGCTATAATCAAGGCACGATCAGGGTGCCCGCTTGGGGCGTCTGGCGGTAAACGGCCATTTGGGCGTTCACAAAGAAACGGTGACACTTGCATTCATCTGCCCCCTCCCGGGCTGCACGGCAGCCCGAAACGAAGCCCGCATCCGCTTCCGGCCAGCGGGCCCTGGTCGAATGGGCCATGCGTGCCCCCGGGTCAGGGCTGGAGCGCGTATCCTATTTGGTCTTTTTCGCCCTGCTGGTGGCGGTGCGCTTGCCCCGGGTGTTTCTGGAGGGGCGTTTTTGGGCCGAAGAGGGCCGGGTCCATTTTGAAAACGCCTGGAATATGCCCTGGCTCGACGCCCTGCTGTTTTCCTATGCCGGGTATCTGAACCTGACGGCCAATGCGGCCGGGCTGCTGGCCTTGTATCTGCCTCCCCTGTGGGCCGCGCCCTATGTGAGCACCGGCCTGGCTCTCATTATTCAGTGCCTGCCCGCGGTCCTCATCCTGACCAGCCGCCTGGACTGGCTGCGCCACCGGGCCGTGCTGGTGGCTGCCCTGCTGCTCATCGCCACCCCGCCCCATTCCGAGGAGGTCTGGCTAAACTCCATTTGCAGCCAGTATCACCTGACCCTGAGCGCGGGCATAATCTTGGCCCTGGAAAGCCGCGGCGGCCTGGTGGGCGTGCTGCGTCTGGCGGTGCTACTGTTGGCCACCCTCAGCGCGCCCATGTCCTGGGTGCTGGCCCCGCTGTTCGCCCTGCGCGCCTTGCAGGAGCGCACCGGCCCCAGGTTCCGGCAACTCCTGGTGATGGCCCTTGGGGTGGCCATCCAGTTGATATGGTTCTTTGCCCCGATCCCGGGCCGCGAAGTGGGTATCTCCCCGACCCTGTTGGGAGCCATCGTCCTAGCCAAGCAGGTGATCATCCCCTTGGTGCCCACGCCCCTGGACTCCAAGCTCATCGGCCTGTTCGCCCGTGATTTCAGCATCGCGGGAGGGCCTCTCTGGCCCCTGGCCGTGGTGGCGGTGTTGTTCGTGATCCTGGCCTGGGGGGTGCTGCGCCGCCCCAAGGAGGCGCCCCTGTGGTTCCTGCTGGCCGGGGGGATCATCGTTACCGGCGCCTACGCCGGCTCGCTGGGAGACAAGGCCGGCCTCCTGATACTACTGGGGGGAAACCGCTACGCGTTTGGCCCCCAGGTGCTGTTCGGGCTCACCGTGCTGGGCCTGGCCATGCTCCTGCGGGGCAGGGGCCGCCTTTGGGCCCGGGCCGTGGTGATCTGGCTGCTGGTGGTGGGCATGTGGGGCTATTTCGCCTTTGCCGGGTCGGGCCAGGTGCAGAGCGGACCGCCCTGGCTGCCCGAGGTGCAAAAGTGGGAGCAGGACCACAACTACCGCATGAAGATATGGCCGCCCGGCTGGTCCATGGGCCTGCCGCCCAAATGACCCAGGCCTGGTCACGCCTGGAATGAGCAACGAACGTTTTTTAGGAGCAAATCAGGCATGACGGCTTCCCCGATGACCCGGCGCGTCTTCCTGTCCCGCGGCCTGGCGGCCGCCGGGGGCTGCGCCTTTGCCCTGGCCTGCGGGGCCTCGCCCGGCCTGGCCGGTGGGGATTATTACCAGCGCCACCGGGCCGAGCTGCTCAGGGACTTCGCGGGCACCAACCAGGGCGCGGCGCAATACCTGGCCGCTCTGCACGGCAAGGCCTTGGCCCGTGAGCTCTGCGCCGAGGCGGAGCGCGGCTTCGGGGATCTGTTGCCCGGCCTGCCCCAGGTGGGCGACGAGCAAAATGTGATGATCGAATACCTGCCCGTGGCAGCCTGGTACGTGGCCTACTATCGGCCTTTCCTCAAGCGGGGGCTGAGCGCCCAAGACCTGGGCCGCATGATCTGCGAACTGAACCTGATGCAGTACAAAGCCACCCCTGCGGACCAGCTGGCCCGGCAGGGGAGGGAGCACTTCAGCCCGGCCTATCTGGCCCGGATGAAAAGTTGGGCGGCCTGGACCCAAAAGCGTGCCTACCCGGCCAACTGGGTGGCCCGCTATATCCAGGGCGACGGCCACGACTTTGACTACGGCTACGACTACAGCGAGTGCGCCCTGGTGAAGTACTTCCGCAGCCAGGACGCCACGGCCGCGGCGCCCTACGTGTGCATCAACGACTTTGCCCGCAGCCGGGCCTACGGCACCGGCCTGGCCCGCCGGGGCACCCTGGCCATGGGCTATCCCATTTGCGATTTCCGCTACAAGCAGGGCCGTCCGGTGACCCAGGGCTGGCATAGCGAAGTGGCCAAGATAAAGAAGATGGGGGGATGAGGTAGGGAGGGCCCGGATGCGGCATCCCGCACTTTGTTGAAGTATTTAGTTGACAGGGGCCGCTTTCGCTATACACTTGCCTTTCAAGAAGACCACACTGCCCGACTCTCCGCTAGACGTGCCGGCGAATTCACGCCTTCATCATAGCAGAAAAATTAGGCTTTTTGGTTCAGTATGACCCCCCACGAGGGTGGTTTCGTTCAACTATTTTTTAAGGACCGTGAATTATGGCAACTAGCATCTATGTAGGCAATCTCTCTTATGACTCCACCGAGCAGGGCATCCGTAAGCTTTTCGAGCAGTACGGTGAAGTCCTTTCCGTCAAAATGATCGAGGACCGGGACACCGGCAGGCCGCGCGGCTTTGGTTTTGTGGAAATGGACGCTTCCGGCGCCAGCTCCGCCATCCAGGCCCTGAACGGCGCCGATCTGGACGGCAGGACCCTGAAGGTCAACGAGGCCAAGCCCCGCGAGTCTCGTCCGCCCCAACGTTGGTAGCCTAAGACCTACACCATAGATTTAAGCAGCAGACGACCCCTCCCCGGCTCGGTCGGGCGAGGGATCGTTATTATTATCAGGAGGATGGAGCCTCGGGTTCTCGTCCTCAACGACCCAAGGAAGAACCACGAGATGTCCCATACTCCTATCAGTTCCTTTGACCAACTGGCCCTGTGCAACCCCTTGCGCAAGGCCCTGAGCGGCCTGGGCTACCAGACCCCGACCCCGGTGCAGGCCGCAGCCATTCCCCCCTTGCTGGAGGGGCGGGACCTGCTGGGATGCTCCCAGACCGGAACCGGCAAAACCGCCGCTTTCGCCCTGCCCATCCTGCAAAAATTCTCCGCCAACCGCAAGCGGCCCGCCCGTTGCTCCACCCGCGCTTTGGTGCTGACCCCCACCAGGGAGTTGGCCGTGCAGATCAGCGAGAGCTTCAGGGACTACGGACGCTACGTGGGCCTCAAGCAGGTGGTGATCTACGGCGGCGTGGGCATGCACCCCCAGATCAGGGCCTGCACCAATGGCGTGGACGTGGTGGTGGCCACTCCCGGCCGCCTGCTGGACCTCATCGGCCGGGGCTACCTGCGCCTGGACAGCCTGGAGGTATTCGTACTGGACGAGGCCGACCGCATGCTGGATATGGGCTTTCTGCCCGATATCAAGCGGTTGTTGACCCTCATCCCTCAGAAGCGCCAGAGCCTGTTCTTTTCGGCCACCATGCCGCCCACCATCGCCACCCTGGCCGACAGCATCCTCACCGACCCGGTGAAAATCCAAATTTCCCCCGCCGCCACCCCGGTGGAGCGCATTGACCAGCGGGTGCTGTTCGTGTCCCAGACGGACAAGCGCGCCCTGTTGGGCGAGGTGCTCAAGGACGACCTGACCGACCGGGTCCTGGTGTTCACCCGCACCAAGCACGGGGCCGACCGGGTGGTCGCCCAACTGGTGGACGTCAAGGTGCGAGCCGAGGCCATTCACGGCAACAAGTCGCAGAACGCCCGGCAGAAGGCTCTGAACAACTTCCGCAACGGCCACACCAGAGTCTTGGTGGCCACGGACATAGCCTCCCGGGGCATCGACGTGGAAGGCATAACCCACGTCATCAACTACGACCTGCCCAACGAGCCCGAGAGCTACGTGCACCGCATCGGCCGCACCGCCCGGGCCGGCAATGACGGCATCGCCATATCCTTCTGCGCGCCCAAGGAAAAATCCTATCTGCGCGACATAGAGCGCCTGATTCATCAGTCGGTGCCGGTGCAGGACACCCGCACCTACGGCGTGTCGGGGTACGCGCCGCGCGGCCGGAGCAAACCGGTTCCGCAGCGCGCCAATCGCGGCCACGGCCGCAGGCGCATGGCCGCTGCCTAGTCTTGAGGATGCATGGGCATGGCCCCGGCGGGTTGGACGACTGACCCATGCCGCAAAGGCCCCACGAGGAGAGAGTCTGCCACGGGGTCAGGTTCTACCAGAGCCGGCATAGCCGGATCAGGCAGCTGAAAGGCCTCCACTCTCCTCTGGACTTCGGCTACCGCGTCTGGACCTCCTGCTGGTTGCTCATGGACTACCTCAAGTCCCTGGGGCTGCCCCCAGGGCTGAGGGTGATGGACGTGGGCTGCGGCTGGGGCCTGGCGGGAATATTTTGCGCCAAAAACCTTCAGGCCAGCGTGACCTGCATGGACGCTGACCTGGAGGTTTTCCCTTTTCTTGACCTGCACGCCGAACTGAACCAGGTGCGGGTCTCCACCCTGCACAAGCGTTACGAGAATCTCACCTCCCAGGACCTGGAGGGCATCGACCTGCTCATAGGGGCGGACATCTGCTATTGGGACGAGATGCCGGAAGTGCTTATCCCCATGATTGAAATGGCCCTGGCTTCCCATGTGCGCCTTATCCTTATCGCCGACCCCGGGCGCAGCAGCTTCGCCAGGCTGGCCGAACATTGCGAAGCCAACTACGGCGCGGGCACCACGAATTTCTTCGTGCGCAAGCCCCATCCCCTCAGCGGCCGCGTCATGAAAATCAGCAACGGCTCAGAGGCCCACCGCAAATGCCCAGCCAGTATATTAAAGTGATTGCTCTAATTAGTCGCACTGTTTTGCGCGGGAGCATGCGCCGGCTATGCCTTGGGTTAAGTTAAAGCATAAGCTTTAACTTTTCTCCGCCGCTCATTTGGTTTCTGCCTGCCCTAGGGCGAAATGAAAACCCCCGACCGCGTAACCGCGGCCGGGGGGTTTTTGTTTCAACCGAAACCGGCAGCACACGAAATCTGCCTGGAATTGATTTCTACTGGATCACCCGATGGTTATGAGACCTTTTTCCCGCAGGGAGCGCAGCAGCTGGGCCATGCAGCCGGGATGTTGCGTGTTCTCGGTGTCCACGATGATCTCCGAGGTCACCGACACCTCGAAGGGCGCGTCGATGCCGGTCATGTTGGCGATCTCGCCCTTGCGGGCCTTGGCATACAGGCCCTTGGGGTCGCGCAGTTCGCAGGTGGCCAGGGAGCACTTTACAAAGCACTCGCAGTAGTTGTGCCCCTCCAGAATCTCGCGCACCATTCGGCGGTTGGACTCCAGGGGAGTGATGAAGGACACGATGACCAGGGAGCCCGCCATGGCCATGAGGCGGGCGATCTCCGCCGCCCGGCGCAGGTTTTCGGTGCGGTCGGCCTCGCTGAAGCCCAGGTCGCGGTTCAGGCGCTTGCGCACCTGGTCGCCGTCCAAAAAGGACACCCAGTTGCCGTGCTTGGTCAGGACCTCGCGCAGCGAACCCGCCAGGGTGGATTTGCCGCTGCCGGGCATGCCGAAAAACCAGACCACGCCGCTTTTGGCGGAGATGTTTTGCGCAAGTATATCGGGGCAAGTGCCGGTTGTTGATTCTTGGGTAGTCATTTGTTCACCAGATTCCGTGTCTGACGCCCTTTAAGCGGGCCGGTAATATCGTTCGTGTGCTGGCGGCATCCGTGAAACATGCGGGGATTCATTGCCGCGCCCCGGCCATCACCCTCTGGTGCAGGGCCTGGTGCACCGCCTCGGCTTCGGCCAGAACCATGGTGTCCACCGGGGGGTGGTCGTGCCGGGTGGAGGGCTTCACCTGGCTGAAGAATGGCTCCAACTGGGCCTTGTCCAGTTGCAGGATGGGAGCCAGTTCCTCCAGGCAGGCCGCCGGTTGGCGGCAGAAACGGTCGTAATCGAACAACACGATGTCGTCAGCGTGATTGCTCAGCACATAGTCGTAAACGCAGCCCCAATAGCGGACCCAGTAGGAGAAGTCGTCCAACTCGTCGGGGCAACGGGGCAGGGCGTCGTTGTTGAAACGGAAGGGCTTCAGGTTGGCCCCGAACTCGTGATGGCCCAGCCAGTTCATGTACCTGAGGGAGAAGGGGTCTTCCTGGTGCGTTTTCAAAAACCGCTGGTGCTGCACCATCAGGGACTTGGCATGGTCCAGCGGGTTGCGGAAAGGCACCAGGATCACCGCCTCGGGGAAGGCCCGCTTGAGGGAGGCGATGCGCAAAAGGTTGTTGTTGTTTTTGGCCAAGTAGCGCAGGGGGGCCTTGCCGGAGTCCTTGGCGATGATGTTGGACACGTAGCGGCGGTACTGGATGAGCACCTCCCGTGGGGGCTTGTGGGGTGCCAGATGCCGCTCTTTCACGTAGCGGTCCCGGTCGAAGGTCATCCAGAAGATTTCCTCAAAAGCCTCCGGGCTGTCGTAGTTCACCAGCAGCCGGTCCTTGTGGGCCCTTTCCTTGGCCTCGGCGTATTGCCGCCGCCCGGCGGAAAGGGAGTTCCACATGTTGGGCGCGGTGATGAAGGGCATGTCCCGGTAGGTGAGGGTGGCGAAACGCTTGCTGGCGTACACCGCCTGCAACAGGATGGTGGTGCCCCCCCTGGCCAGGCCGGTGATGTACACCGGCGGCCCCGGCGGCGGGGGCAGCTTGCGGGCGGCGGACAGGGCGCAGTCCAGGTCGAAGGCTGCCTTGCGCACCAGGCGGCTGTCCAGGGCCAAGTGGTGCAGCAGCTTGGAGCCCAGGTGGTAGTCGCCGCCTTCCTCGGGGGTCAGCTTGACCCGGGCGAAGGCGTAGGCCATGCCCAGGACGGCGGCGATGATCTGCACCGAGGGCTCCAGCAACAGGGCCGCCGTGGCGGAGAGGCCGCCCAGGAACCACATGCCCACCAGGCAGAAGGCCAGGGCAAAGCCCGCGGCCATGATGGCGATGTAGACCACGTTGAGCAGGCTGGCCGCCAGGATGGCCCCCGCGTAGTGGGGCAGGATCTTTTCTTTCCAGTGATCAGAAACTTTGGATGACTTGACCACCCCCATGACCTTCTGGGTAGTCGTCTTGAGGCGGTTAAGGTTGTCCATCATGGGCAGGGCGCGGAAAAGCTCCACGAAAACCACCACCCCCGGCAGGCAGGCCAGGGCTTGGAGCGCCCAACTAGTCCAGGGGGTCATCTTCCCGGTTTTCCTGCTTTTTTTTGCCGATGCCAAAGAGCCGTTTGATCGGGTACCAGAAGAAGGCGAGGATGGCCAGGATTACGGAGAAGACCACTCCCAGGATGGCGCCGATGGCCCCCAGGCCCAAGCCGGGGCCCACATAGGCCTGGGCGGTGCCGGGGAGCACCAGAAGCAGGGCGGCTACGGCCAGCAAGGCTATTTGCATTTGGGCAGCTCCTTGAAATAATTGAGCGGCAATATCTTGGCCTCGGAGACGTTCAGGAAGCGGTTCTTGTCGTCATAAGTGTTGAGGAACTCGAAGACCACCTTGCCGTTCTTGTCCACCTCGAAAACGCGCCCCTGCTGAGGGGAGGTTACCAGTATGCCCCCGTCGGGCAGGAATTGGTGCTTTCCCTGAATGTGGCTGTAGAAATTGTATTTCCTGCCGTCCAGTAAGACCCTGCCCTTGTAGGTCTTGGGGTCGATCTCGATGATGGTGGAAAAATCGCGGTGCATGTTGTTGTCGTAGACGGTGATCACGCCCCGGTTGTTCCAGTCCGGGTCGTGCTGGCGTCTGGTCTGGCCCTGCCGCCACCATTTCACCTTGAGGGTGTCGGGGTCCATCACGAACACCAGGTCCACCGAGCGCAGGGAGACCAGAAGGTCGCCCGCCTTGAAGCCGGGGTAAAGGTGGGCCAGGGACTTGGGCAGGGGGTCGATGTCGTTGGGGTGCCACTGGCCGCCGCCGTCCACCACCCAGGTGGAGCGGGAATGCTCGTCGAGCTGGCGGATGCCGAAGATGTCTATGTCCTGGTTGGCGTCCACGATGGCCTGCAAGGGGATGGCCTTGAGTATCTTGCCGGTGGCGTCGTCCACCTGCACCAGGCAGTCCTTGCGGTTGGGGTCGTCGGCGGTGGGGCCCCACACCCACAGGGTGCCGTCGTCGCCCAGGGTGACGGAGTGGTGGAAGCCGCCCTTGAGCCGCCAGAGGATGTTGCCGCAGTAGTCGTATTTGGTCAGGGATGTGCCGTTGTCGTATGCGGCGTAGATGGAGCCGTCGTGGCCTACGTCAAAGCCGTGGGGGAACACGTTGGAGTCGTCGCGATGCTCCCAGGGCACGTCCTCCTGGCTGGGCTTCCAGATGTGCGCCACCTTGCCGTCGGGGCCCAGGAGCACCGCGCCGTAGCGCTTGTCGTCAAAGTCGAAGGTGCCGAAGATGACCCGGTAGGCCTTGGGGGCGTCCGGGGAGAGGTAATACTTGGGGGGCAGGCGGCGCGAGCGGATGGGCAGGCCTTCCAGGCTGTGGTAGATGCGGTCGCCGGGGGCCTTGAGGTCCACGGTCACCAGGTGCCGGGCGGGCACGATGTCCAGGTCGTTGGCCAGCTTGTCCTCCAGGGTGGTGAAGCCCTCGCCCCGGAACCAGGCCTCGAATTGCTGGACGATGGGATAGGGCCAGGATCGGGTGCCGTAGACGTACAGGCCCACCCCGAAGCCGATCAACAGCACCAGCCAGCCGGCCGCCACTCCCCGCCAAAACGAAACGCGGGCCACGAAGGGCCAGAAACGGGCCACCCCGGCCCAGAAGTCCCCCCCCGAGCGGCGCACCAAGCGCGCGATCAACTCCCCGAACAGCCAGAAGATCAGGCCGCCGCCCAGAACCCCGGCCGGCAGGCGCAGGGCCGCCTCGTCCCACCCATGGTTGCTCAACCAAAAAAGTTGGATGATCGCGCCGATAAAGGCGCCAAGTAGTGCCAGAGGTAGACGGGAGAAAAATGTGCGCATCGTGCCGAAGTTTTCCTCAAAGGGTGGCTTGCGTCCGACGATTACCACCGTTATCAAACCGATCCATAGGCCCCGGCCAAGATGAAGCCCGCAGTTAATCTATCATTTTTATGAAAGATGGCAACCAGTCAGGCGATAAGCCCGGCGCTTTGCAAGCGCCTGACCACCGGAGGCACCAACAGCCCGCCCGCCTCGCCGTGGGGCAGGCGGGCTTCCCGGTTGGTGCCCGGGTGCGCTTGCAGGGCGAAGCCCAGGCTGCCACGGTGCCGGCCATGATCCATCAGGACTTTAGTAGGGGTTCCTTTTTGAGAAGGATTGTTTTATGTTAACGGTCAAATCAGGCTCTTAACCCCTTTATCCTGTCCGGAGGGAGAGATGAAACGACTTCTGTTGGTGATAGCCGCCGCCTGTCTGATCCTGGGCGCCCCCGCGATTTCCCTGGCCGATCAAGCCAGCCAGTTGTTGCAGGAAACCATCAAAATTTGGCAAGACGGCAAGCCCAAAGAAGCCTTGCAGCAGGTGGACCAAGCCGTCCAGCTTATCTGGAACAAGGTCCCCCTGTACGTGCAAAAGGCGGTGTTGACCGAAGCCAAGGCCCAGAGCTACGGCATCTACGCGCCTCGGGCCGACAACGTCTACGAAGCCAAAAAGGCCACCATCCTGCTCTATGTGGAGCCGGTGGGCTACCGCATCACCAAGGCCCCGGACGATTTCTATACCTTCGGCTTCACCGCCGACCTGGCCATCATGGACACCAAGGAAAATATTTTGGTGGGCAAGGAAAACTTCATGTCGGTGAACTTCAAGAGCCGGACCTTCAACCGGGAAATCTTCCTGAACATCACGGTTAACATCGGCGGCATGCCGCCCGGCGATTACCTGCTGGGCCTGCGCATAAAGGACACCAGCGGCCAAAGCACCCCCCTTCGGGTGCCGGTCACCTTCAAGTAGGCCCCGGCCGGGGGCGGGTGGAGCCGTTCGGCTCACCGCCCGCCTTCACCCGCGCCCCCCCGGGCGCTAAGGCGCTCTAGGCCGTGACCGAGCCTTGTTCGTCCTGCCACTGGAAAAGCCGCTTGAGGCGCTCCCAGAACTGGCCGCCCAGCACGAACAGGCTGACCATGCCCAACACCTCCCCGGCCACCATGGACCAGGCCAGGAAGTGGATGGTGGCGTTGTCCGGCACAAAGAAGAGTAGATACACCAGCACGGCGTAGTAGGGCAGAAAGCTGACGGCCAGCAGCCACACCCCAAGCCGGTGCCGGGCGCGGCTGACCGGCTTGGGCGGGGCGGCTTCCCGGCGGAACCAGGAGGCGAACTTGGTTTTCAGAGCCGCCAGGAACGGCTTGCCCAAGAGCACCGCCGAGGCATAGAAGGCCACTTCACCGCTGGCCAGGAAGACCACCGCCAGGGTTCCCATCTCCGACAGGCCCATGCCCATGAAAGGCAAGATCGCCAGCACCAGGATGGGCACCAGGCTGTAGATGAACAGGGACAGCCCCAGGTAGTACTTCCAGTCTTTGGTCATGTTCCTCACCTATGGATTTATTGCAGCTGCATGGCCTGCTCCGGGCACATTTCCTGGCAGCAAAAACACACGATGCACTTGTCCGGGTCGACCTTGGGCAGCTCTCCGTCAAAGGCCAGGGCCGAAGCGGGGCACTGCTCGATACAGGCTCCGCAGCCGGTGCACATGTCCGGGTCGGCCTGGGGCCGCAGCCTGGTGCGACTTTCTATGAACTCCTGGATTTTTTCCGCGCCCGGGCGGTCCGGCCCTCCGGCGGGGGGCAGCTTGAAGCCTTCGATGGGAGTGAACTCGCCCACGATCTCGGTGGCCTCGTCGCTGAACTCGCCCAGTCCGGCTTTTTGGGCCGTGGCCAGAAAACGCACTTGGCCGGGATCGGCCACGCCCATGAGCCGGGCGATCACCCCGTCCAGGGCCACCGCATTGTCCGAGGCCAGGATCAGGTTAAGGTCCCTGAGCTCGGTGGAGGCCGGGCCGTTGCCCTCCATGCCCACGATGCCGTCCACGATGTACAGGTCCGGCACCCTGAGGCGAAACACATCCACCAGCAGGTCGTTGAAGCGCTTGGGGTTGCCGGCCAGCTTGTGCAGCTTGGCCTTCTGGGCCCCGGGCAGGATGCCGAAGCTGTTCTTGATGGCCCCGCTCAACACGGTAAGGCCGTGGGTCTTGAACTTGGGCACCGAGACGATCACATCCGCGTCCAGCACCGCCGTGGACACGCTCAAGGTGTCGCGGTACTCGGGGTTGAAGGGCACCTCCCGCGACTCGGCCCCAATGTTGCGGTAGTGGCCCAGGGAGGCTTCGGTCAGGCCGGTGTCGGCAAAGGCCTTTTCGTTGGCCCCGTAGGTGAACACGCCGGGGTTGTCGCCCACGATGAGCTGGGCCGGGTTCATGCTCTCCAGTTTTTTCACCACCGCCCTGAGCACCGCCGGGTGGGTGGTGATGGCCTCCTCGGACTTGGCGGTGCGGAGCACGTTGGGCTTCACCAAAACTTTTTTGCCCTCTATGGCCAAGGGGAAAAGGTCGAAGGCCCGGTTCACGGCTTGTTGGCAGGTCTCGAAATCGGCAGGCTGGATCATTACTTTGGACATGCGGCTCCCCTTCATGGAGATGTTGATGCGGGGCTGTCCCTGGCGCTCCCGCGTTGGCCCTTAGCATAGGGCGCTCCTAGGGGTAAGACCTTAGCGCCTTGGCCCTGCCGCCGTCCAGTCGTTAGTGGCCTAGCGCCGCCGCTTGCCGCCGCCTCAACGCAGGCGCAGGTTCTTTTTGTCCACCAGGCGGCTGAATTGCCGCGTTCCGCCCGCCTCGGCCACCACCTGCAAGAGGGCCGGAGCATCGCGCACCGTCACCCCGCTGAGCATGGTGAGCGGGGTTTGAGTGAAGACTTGGGGGCATAGGGGGGTGCTGGGCCCAAGCAGGACCACCTCGCGGCATCCCGCGCAGGCCTCCAGTAGGGGCTCCAGGGTTTGGTTAAGCATGGTTGTGGCGCTGATGATGGCCACCTGGCATCGAGGCAGCAGGTCTTTGGCCTTCTCCTGGGGCAGGATGTCGCCCTGGGGCAGGTCCACCCGCTCGAAGATGACCAAGCGGCCCGCCCGGCGGCGCACCTCGGGCACCAGGGGGCCGAAGTAGCCCACCATGCCAACGTTGTCCTCGGGTCTCAGGTCCAGCTGGTCCAGGACGTCGCCGGTGGTGGCCTGGGCCGGGCCCGGCGAAAGCAGGGCCCCGGCCACGGCCAGGCCCACCGCCGCCTCCACGGGATCGCGGGAGGCGGTCAGCTCCAGCAGGACGGATGTCTCCTGCCCGGCCAGGGGCCGCCGCCCCTGGAACACGCCGCATCCCCCCTGGGCCTGGTCCCGCAGGGTGTAGGCCACCCCGGCCCGGCCGTCCTCCAGCATGGCCGCGGTGTAGCCCAGGCCCACCACCACCTGGGAGACGCGGCCCTGTGCCTCGGAGGCCAGGGCCGCGGTCAGCTTGCGGGCCAGTGCGCCGGGCTCAGACAAAGATATCCGCCGGCATGTAGGGATGGGTTCCCTCGATCACCTCGATGCCGCTCTTGGCCTTGATCTTGGTGATGATGGTGTCGGCGTGGGGGCAGTGATCGCTCAGGCAGGGGCCGATGTGTATCTTGGTGGGCTTTTCCTCCATGGGCGCGTTCCACAGCTTCACCTGGGCCAGGCGGGTCACGATGGCCGCGCCGGGGCAGTCGCCGCAGCTAAGAAGACCCATGACCTCGGCCTCGCCCTCTGGGTAGCGGGCGAACTCGCCGCCCCGGCGGTTGAAGCCCACCAGGCAGCGCGAACAGCCTATGCACACGTCGTCCATGGCCTTTTTGCATCCCACGATCAGTATTTTTTCCATTTTGCTTCCTCTCCATGAAGATGACGGCCACCCGCCCCGCCCGGAGCGAGGGGCCGATATTTTAAATCCATAAATGTTATACATTAATCAGGTGATTCGCGGTACCGTCTATCGCCCGGCGTAGGGCCGCGGCACGGTAAAGTCAGTTTTTAGCGCGAGTTGTGGATAGTTCCTAAACGGTGACGCGGTTGCGTCCGGCGGTTTTTCAGGTGTACAGGGCCCTGTCAGCCTGCTTGATGAGCAACTCCAGCAGCTCCTTGGGCTCTTGGCCCTGGCCTTGGCCGCACTGGCCGTTGGTCAGGCCGGTGCCTCCCGGGCTTACGGTCAACCCCGCCCAGTTGGGCCTTTTTTGCGCGATGCCCGCCAGCAGGCCGGAAACCTATGGTGGCTACCGGTGACTTTCTGCGTGCCGATATGTTGTAAAATAGCTGGCATTATGCGACGAACCAAGGCGAGGTCATGAACCAAAAACGCAAGATAATGATCTGCGGGGCAACTCCGGTGAGCCATGAGTTGCTCAAGCGCCTCAGCGGTCGCTGGGAGCCCACTCTGGTGGGGCAGAGCAAGGAAAATCTTGAGCGGGCCCATGCGGCCTACGCCGGTGAGCTTACCACCTTCGAGGGAGACCCTTCCAGTCCCGTGGTGCTTGAGCAGGCCGGATTGGCCCAACAGCAGTACGTGGCCGCCCTGGCTGAGGACGACGCGGTGAACCTGGCCGTGGCCCAGGCGGCCCGCCAGGCGGGAGTGGCCCAGATCCTGGCGGTGTACTACCGGGCGGCCGGACAGGCCCGTTTCAACGAGTTGGGGGTGGAGGCCCTTTTGGCTAGCGCCGCCCTGGCAAGGGAGTTGAACCACTTCCTGGAAGACCCGGACCTCCTGGTGACACCTTTGGGCCTGGGCCGGGGCGCGGTGATGGAACTGGAGGCCGACAGCTTGCCTCACCTGGTGGGGCGGCGGGTGGATTCGGTGCGCGGCGACAAGTGGCGTCTGGTGGCCCTGGTCAGGGAGCAGCGGCTTTTGCTGCCCGACCCCCACACCCGCATCCAGCCGGGGGACCACTTGCTGCTCATGGGGCCCTCGGACGCCTACGGCGATGTCTGCTCCCAGCTCGAGTGCGGCCTGCCCGGCTTCCCCCTGTCCTGGGGCCACACCCTGTTGGTGGTCCTGAACCCCAAGAACCCAGACGAGCACGAGGGCCTGATGAACGAGGCCCTGGCTTGGGCCCTGAACAGCCAGGTGAGCGACACCACCATTTTATGCCGCGAGGACCTGTGCGACTTGCAGTCCCTGCTCAACGAGTGGCCCGCCGCCTCCCAGGTGCGCGTAGAGACGGTGGCCTCGGGACTGCTGGAGCGGGCGCGGGAGCTGTGCGCCCAGGGGGAGGTGGGCCTGGTGGTCATGGGCAAGTTCGAGCCCACCATGCTGGGGTCCCTGGCCAAGTCCGCCCTGATGAACCTGGCCGAATCCCTGGGCGCGCCCCTGGTGCTGGCAGGGGGGACCTTGCCCTACCAGAAGATTTTGGTGCCCTTCAACGGCCGGGCCAGTTCCCTGGCCGCTCTGGAGGTGGCCGCCGAGGTGGCCCGCCAGACCGGGGGAGAGGTGAGCCTGGCCATGGTGGAGGAGCCCGAATTCGTGCGCGGCGAGGACAGCGGCCCCTGGGTGGAGCAGGTGCTGGCCAAGGCCAGGGAGCAGGCCCACATCCACAAGCTGCCCATCAATGAGGTGGTGCTCCGGGGCAATCCGGTGCATGAGATACGCAAACTTTCCTCCGACTACGACCTGCTGGTGGTGGGCGGCTCCAGCCGGGGCAGGGGTCTCTTGTCGCCCAACGTGGGCGAGCACCTGGCCGCCAAGGCGGGCTGCTCGGTGCTGGTGGTGGCCAAGGAGGACTGAGCGCATTGGAGCTTTCCCAGGCCTATTCCCTGCTGCTCATCACCCTGGCCGCGGCGTTGTTGCCCGGCGTGGCCCGCCTGCTGCGCCTGCCCGCCCCGGTGCTGGAGATCCTCTTCGGCATCATCCTGGGCAAGAGCTTTTTCGACTTCCAGCTCACCGGGCAGTGGATGCCCTTCCTGGCCGAGTTGGGCTTTCTGGTGCTCATGCTGCACGCGGGCATGGAGATAGACTTCAAGGCCCTGGGCCGCCAGCGCCCCTCCCAGCTGGCCTTTCAGGTGTTGGTGTTCGCCTGCACCGCCGGTCTGGCCCTGGCCGCCTGCCTGGCCCTGGGGCTGGGGGTGTTCATGGCCTTGGTGCTCTCCACCACCTCTTTGGGGCTGGTGCTGCCCATCCTCAAGGAATCGGGCATGGTCAAAAGCCCCCTGGCCCAAAGCATCCTGGTGGCCGCCACCCTGGCCGATTTCCTCACCCTGCTGCTGTTGACCCTGTACAACTCCTGGCACATCCACGGGGTGGACTGGCATATGGCCCTGCCCATACCCCTGTTCGTGGGCTTCGGCCTCCTGCTTTGGCTGGGGCGGTTGTGGGCCTGGTGGCACCCGGAACCGGCCCAGCGCCTGCTGCTCTCGGATGACCCTCAGGAACAGGGGGTGCGCTTCTCCCTGGCCCTGTTGTTTTTGTTCGTGGCCATCAGCGATCTGGCCGGGCTGGAGCCGGTGCTGGGGGCCTTCATGGGCGGCTGCGTCATCTCCTTTGTGATGCGCCAAAAGGAGCCCCTGGAGAGCAAGCTCTCGGGCCTGGGCTTCGGCTTCCTGATCCCCATCTTCTTCATCCACGTGGGCATGCAGTTCGACCTGCACAGCATCGCCGGGCCGGGCCGCCTTACCGCCAGCCTGCTGCTGCTCCTGGTGGCCCTGGGGGTGAAGCTCCTGCCCAGCCTCTTGTACGTCCTTCAGGGGGTGGGGCTGCGCTCGGCGTTGCAGGCCGGTTTTCTGCTCTCGGCTCGCCTAAGTCTGATCGTGGCCGCTGCTTCCATCGCTATGCAGGCCGGTCTGCTCACCACGGTGCAAAAGGACGCCATAGTGCTGCTGGCCCTTTTGACCTGCTTTATCGGCCCCACGGTTTTCAAGCTTTTGTTGCCTGGAGCCACCCCGCCGCCGGCCAAGCAATCCCTGCCCCAGACCCCGCGCACCCGGCTGTAGACACCGGTCTAAAAATAAATAGCCCGGTCGGGCATTATTTTTCAACATACTGAATTAAGAGGATAAATTAGAATAATATTCCCAAGGCTTGACAATGTAATTTTAAATAGGTATTTTAATACCAGAATAACTAAAAAGGACGATGGACATGCAACATCTCTTGAAAATATCCGAGGCGGCCTCCCTGGCCCTGCACACCATGGGGCTGCTGGCCTCCCGGCCCGGTGAGCAGGTTTCCACCCGCGAGCTGGCCGGACGCCTGAAGGTTTCCGAGGCTCACTTGGCCAAGGTGATGCAGCGTCTGGGCCGGGCTGGTCTGGTGCGCTCCCAGCGGGGGCCCAAGGGCGGCTTCGCCCTGCAACGCAACCCCGATGACATCACCCTGCTGGAGGTCTACGAGGCCACCGAGGGGCCCTTGCAGGAGCGGCGCTGCCTGTTGGGCAACCCCATGTGCAGCGGCAACTGCATTTTGGGCGGCCTTCTGGAGCGAGTGGGCGACGAGGTGCGCGACTACTTCTCCCAAACCCGGCTTTCGGATCTTAAGGACACCTTTCGTCAGGAGGCGGTCAATGCCTAATACCAGGGACATCATCCATATCGACGAAGAATTGTGCAACGGTTGCGGCCAGTGCATCTTGGACTGCGCCGAAGGGGCTCTGCAGCTGGTGGACGGCAAGGCCCGCCTGGGGGGCGAGATCTACTGCGACGGCTTGGGCGCTTGTCTGCAGGGCTGCCCCACCGGAGCCCTGACCATTGAAAAGCGCGAGGCCGCCGAGTTCGACGAGCAGGCGGTGGAAGAGCTGCTGTCCTCCCAGGGCAAGGCTCCCCATGCCGAGCCCGCCGCCGCCCCGGCCCAGCCCTTCCCCGTCGCGGGCGGCTGTCCGGGCCACGCGGCCATGAGCCTTTCGCCTTCCGCCCCGGCCCCGGCCCCGGCCCCGGCCTCGGCCTCGGCCTCGGACGAGGACGACTGGCCCACTCCCAGCCAGTTGGGCCACTGGCCCATCAAGCTGCAACTGCTTTCGCCCCAGGCCCCCTTCCTAAAGGGCGCGGACCTGATCCTGTTGGCCGACTGCGCGGCGGCCTCCCTGCCAGACCTGCACCGGCGTTTCCTGCCGGGCCGGGCCATCGCCCTGGCCTGCCCCAAGCTGGACAACGCCCAGGCCCACATCGACAAGCTGGCCCAACTGCTGGCTGGGGGCGGCATGCGCTCCCTGACCATCGTGCACATGGAGGTGCCCTGTTGCTCGGGCCTGAACCACATTGTGGAACAGGCCATGCAGCGCTCCGGGGCCAAGCTGCCGGTGGGCGAGATGGTCATCTCCCGCACCGGAACGGTCCTGGGCAAGCGCAACCTGCCCTGGAGCCTGGCGGCCTAGCATGGCCGGACGCGGTGGCATAGCCTGGGCCCCCGAGGCGGCCCAGGCCCTCAAGGGGGTGCCGGCGTTGGTGCGCCCCCTGGCCCGCCGCAAGGTGGAGGAGCGGGTGCGCGGCGAGGGCAGGGACCAGGTGGTCCTGGCCGACTTCGCCGCAGCCGAGGCCCGCTTCCGGGCGGTGATGGCTGGCAGGAGCGATAAGGAACTGGCCCAGCTCATGCCCGCGGCCAACCGCCCCGGCGCAGAGCTGGTGGTGCTGGAGTCCTGCCGGGCCAAGCTTTCGGGTTGCCCCAACGCCATCATGGACACCGACCCCTGGCGCGAGGCCCTGCAAGAGTGGCTGGCCGCCAACCAGGTGAGCGAGCGCCTCCGGGCCAAGGTGCAGGGCGATCAGGTGCTGTTCCACCACAAGCTGCGCCTGTCCCTGGCCGGTTGCCCCAATGGATGTTCGCGCCCCCAGATAGCCGATCTGGCCCTGGTGGGAACCGTGAGCCCGCTTTTCGACCCCGACGATTGCACCGCCTGCGGCGCTTGCGCCGCAGTCTGCCCCGACGGGGCAATCGCGGTGGCCGAAACGGTTTCCTGGGACCTTGACCAGTGCCTGGGCTGCCTAGGGTGCTCCCAGTCCTGCCCCAGCGGCGCGGTGAGCCTGGGCCCGGTGGAGGCCCGGGTGCTCATGGGCGGCAAGCTGGGCCGCCATCCCCACCTGGCCCGGGAAGTGGCCGTGGTGCAAGGCCCGGAGCAGGCGGTGGCCCTCATGGGCCAGGCCATAGACGACTATATCGAACACGCCCCCCAGGGAGAGCGCTTCGCCGCCTGGTGGGCTTCTCAGCACAAGGAGGGGGAGTGATGGCTCAGACCATGTGCCCCGGTCAAGACACCAAGTTTTGGGGGCCCAACGACATCTTCGAAACCACCTGCGCCCACTGCGGGGCGGCGATCGAGTTCTTCAAGGACGACGCCTCGCGCCGCTGCTCAGGCTGCGGCCAAAAGGTGGCCAACCCCAAGCTCAACCTGGGCTGCGCCCAGTGGTGCGAGCACGCCAAGGAGTGCCTGGGCTACGACCCCAAGGAGGCCCTGGCCGAGCACGCCGCCGCCGGCGGCGGGGGCGAGTCCCTGCTGGAGCGCCTGCTGGACGCCATGAAGGCCACCTTCGGCCGCGATGCCAAGCGCATCGAGCACGCCCAGGCGGTTTTGGCCAACGCCCAGGAGCTGATGAAGGCCGAGGGCGGCGACCCCAAGGTGATCCTGGCCGCGGCGGTGCTGCACGACATCGGCATCCAGGCGGCGGAGGCCAAGCACGGCTCGGCCGCCGGGCGCTGGCAGGAGCTGGAAGGCCCGCCCATCGCCGAGGCCATCATGAAGGACCTGGGCCTGGATATTGAGACCCGCGACCACGTGGGGCGCATCATCGCCAACCACCACTCGGCCAAGGACATCGACACCCTGGAGTTCCGCATAATCTGGGACAGCGACTGGCTGGTGAACATCCCCGAGGAGTTCCCGGAGATCAGCCAGGAGAAGATGGCTAAGCTCATCGCCAAGGTTTTCAAGACCAACACCGGCCGCAAGATGGCCCGGGGGCGCTTCCTGAATGACTAAGTTCTAAAAACCAAGCCCTAAAAAATGCGGGCCGGGAGGGAATCGCCCTCCCGGCCCGTTTAGCGCCGCGCGATGATGCCTCGCTGGTGTGATTGCTAGGCGGCGCCCTTTTTCTTCTTTTCGTCGATATCGCCGGGATACATCACCGCTTCGTGGCCCCGCTCGCCGGTGCGGATGCGCACCGCCTCGTCCACCGGGTATACGAAGATAAGTCCGTCTCCCGCGTCGCCGGTGCGGCCTCCCTTGAGGATGGCCGCGATGGTTTCATCCACGTTGTCTTCGCTCAGGATGATGTTGATCTGCATCTTGGGCAGCATGTCCACCTGGTAGGTGCCCGAGCGCCCGGCCAGGGTGATGCCGCCTTGGCGGCCCTGCCCCCTGATTTCGAAGACGTTCATACCCCTAATGCCCACGGCGTGCAAGGCGTCCTTGACGTCGTTGAGCTTGTCTTCACGGATTATGGCTTCTATTTTCTTAAGCATCGCTTTATGTCTCCTTAAATCCCGGGGCTAGCCTAGGAGTAGGCCCGCTCGCCGTGCTCGGAAAGGTCCAGGCCCACCTCTTCTTCCAGGGTTTCGACCCTGAGACCCATGATGCCGTCCAGAATCTTGGCCAGGACGAAGGTGACCAGGAACACGAAGCATATGGTCACCGCCACGCTGATGGCCTGGATGCCCAACTGGCCGGGGTTGCCGTAGAACAGCCCTGCAGCCTTGTTCACCTCCGGAGCGGCGAACAGGCCGGTGGCCAAGGCGCCCCAGGTGCCGGCCATGCCGTGGCAGGCCCAGACGTCCAAGGACTCGTCGAGGTTGCGCTTTTGGCGGAAGCGGATGGCGTAGTAGCTGATGGGCGCGCCCACCGCCCCGATTACGATGGCTCCCAGGGGGGTGACGAAGCCCGCCGCCGGGGTGATGGCCACCAGGCCCACCACCGCGCCGGTGGCGATGCCCAACACGCTGGGCTTGCCCGCGTCGGTCCAGGAGACCAGCATCCAGCTTACCGCGGCGGCGGCGGCGGCGGTGTTGGTGTTCACGAAGGCGTAGGAGGCCAGGCCGTCGGCGGCCAGGGAGCTGCCCGCGTTGAAGCCGAACCAGCCGAACCACAGCAGGCCCGCGCCCAGGACGGTGTAGGGGATGTTGTGGGGCTCCATGGGGGCCTTGGGGAAGCCCTTGCGCGGCCCGATGGCGATGGCGAAGGCCAGGGCGCTGAAGCCGGCGGCGATGTGCACCACGGTGCCGCCCGCGAAATCCAGAGCTCCCATGGCTCCCATCCAGCCGCCGTCGCCCCACACCCAGTGGCACAGGGGATCGTAGACTATGGTGGCCCAGAGCACCGCGAAGACCAGGAAGGTCTTGAAGCGGATGCGCTCCACGAAGGCGCCGGTGATGAGCGCCGGGGTGATCACCGCGAACATCATCTGGAAGGCGGCGAAGGCCAGGTGGGGGATATTGCTCGAATATGGCCCCGCCACACCGGTGACCCCGGAAAAGCCCAGATAGCTCAGGTCGCCGAACAGGCCTGCCACGTTTTTGCCGAAGGCCAGGGTGTAACCGTAGAGCACCCATTGCACCGAGATTACGCCCATCATGATGAAAGACAGGTTCAGGGTGGAAAGGATGTTCTTTTTGCGGACCATGCCTCCGTAGAAAAAGGCCAGGCCGGGGGTCATAAGCAGGACCAAAGCCGTGCTGGTCAGAATCCAGGCGGTGTCGCCTGCGCTGATGGGGTTGGCCATGACTTGCTCCCTCCTAAGTTGCAAGAGTTTGAGATTCGTAGAACCGGGTCATTATTCAAACCCGCCGCGGTGCTTGCTTGGCCAGCGCGGCGAGGCGATTTCGGTGTTACTGAACGCAACCTTGATGCCAAAATTGAAAATTTCCTTAAAAAGCAGGAAAAAATGTAGGTTACGGGGCCAAGGCCCCTTAAGGAGATGCCTGGAAACAATACCCGGCGGTATGTTTCTCTGAGGGTGGAACCTCGAATTCAGCGGCCGGGCAGGGGGTGAGAAGGCTTTTGCCGCGGTTTATCCCGAAAAGACCGCAAAAGGCTTGAGAGGTAATAACTTAGTTAAATTAAAATGATACGTTTAAAAAAATGCTTGAGCATACCCACGGGTAGTGTGCGGGAGTAAAACATACCGAATGGTAACTTGAGGTGAAATCGCCGACCATGGCACCACATAATTGTAGCATCGTCCCCCGGAGCGAGGTTGCAATTTGGTAAAGACGGGGCGAGCCCCTTTCCTTGACCCCCACTCAAATTCCGGGTATATATGCAAAATTCCTAGCTGGTCCCCCCAAAGGGGCTCAAAAAATCGAGATTAAGAAAGGCGGAGGCATTTTGGCCATCCAGGCGGTCAGGGGCATGAAGGACCTGTTGCCCCCCGAGGCCCCCAAGTGGCGCTTTATAGAGGCCACGGCCCGGGAGGTGTTCGGCTCCTTCGGTTTCAGCGAGATACGTACGCCCATCTTGGAACGCACCGAGTTGTTCGCCCGCTCCATCGGCGAGGAAACCGACATCGTTTCCAAGGAGATGTACACCTTTGAGGATCGCAGCGGCGACTCGCTGACCATGCGCCCCGAGGCCACCGCCGGGGTGGTGCGGGCTTTTTTGGAGAACAAGCTCTACGCCGTGCCCGGCCCCCACAAGCTGTGCACCATCGGCCCCATGTTCCGCCACGAACGGCCCCAAAAGGGTCGCCTGCGCCAGTTTCACCAGCTCGACTGCGAGATTCTGGACGACGCCGGACCCCAGGGCGACGCCGAGCTGTTGGTCATGGCCGCCCACCTGCTGGAGCGCCTGGGCGTGCGCCAGGTCACCCTGGTGCTCAACTCCCTGGGCTGCCCCGAGTGCCGCCCGGTGTTCAAGCAACAGCTTCAGGACTATTTCGCGGGCCGCCAGGGTGGGCTGTGCGAGGACTGCCGCCGCCGCCTGGCCACCAACCCCCTGAGGGTGCTGGACTGCAAGCAGGAGGGCTGCAAGGAGATTTCCCTGGGCGCGCCGCTGATCAGCGGCTCCTGGTGCGAAAGCTGCGGCGAGCACTTCGACCAGGTGAAACGCCTGCTCACCCAGTCCAGCGTGACCTTTGAGACCGATCCCAAGCTGGTGCGGGGCCTGGACTACTACACCCGCACCGCCTTCGAGTTCAAGACCACCCAACTGGGAGCCCAGGATGCGGTGGGCGGCGGCGGGCGCTATGATGGGCTTGTAGAGGCCCTGGGCGGCCCGGCCACCCCGGCCATCGGCTTCGCCCTGGGTGTGGAGCGCCTGGCTCTGCTGTTGGAAGATCGGCCCGAGTGGCAGCAGGGCCCCAGCCTGTTCATCGCCGCCCTGGGCGACGAGCCCCGGGATTGGGCCTTTGGCGCGGCCCAGGAGCTGCGCCGGGCCGGGATCTGGGTGGAGATGAGTGCGGCGGCCACCAGCCTCAAGGCCCAGATGCGCCGCGCCAACAAGTTGGGAGCCTCCCGGGTGCTGATCGTGGGCGGCGAGGAGCTCAAGGCGGGCATCGCCCCCTTAAAAGACATGGCCAACGGGGAGCAAGAGGATTTGCCCCTGGACCAGATAGTGGACCGCCTGAAGGCGGCAGGAGCGTAGTTAGTTGTCTGAACGATTCATATCCGAACTGAAACGCACCCACTCCTGCGGCGAGTTGGGCCTTGAAAACGTGGGCAGCCAGGTGGTTCTCATGGGCTGGGCCATGCGCCGCCGCGACCACGGCGGGCTCATTTTCGTGGACCTCAGGGACCGCGAGGGCATCACCCAAGTGGTGTTCAACCCCGAGGTGGACGAAGGGTCACACGGCGAGGCCCACACCATCCGCAGCGAGTTCTGCGTGGCCCTCAGGGGTACGGTGCGCGCCCGGCCCGAGGGCATGACCAACCCCAACCTGGTCACCGGCGGCATCGAGGTCTACGTGGACCAGTTCGAGATCCTCAACCCCAGCAAGACCCCGCCCTTCATGCTGGAGGAGTGGATCGAGGTCAACGAGAACATCCGCCTGAAGTACCGCTACCTGGACCTCAGGCGCCCGGAGATGTACGCCAACCTGCTGCTCAGGCACCGGGCGGCGGCCGCGGCCCGGCGCTTTCTCAACGAGAACGGCTTCTTGGAGGTGGAGACCCCTTTCCTCACCAAGTCCACCCCCGAGGGGGCCCGCGACTATCTGGTGCCCAGCCGGGTGAACCCCGGCAGCTTCTACGCCCTGCCTCAGTCGCCCCAGCTGTTCAAGCAGCTGCTGATGATGGGTGGGGTGGAGCGCTACTACCAGATCGCCCGCTGCTTCCGCGATGAGGACCTGAGGGCCGACCGTCAGCCCGAGTTCACCCAGGTTGACCTGGAGATGAGCTTCGTGGCCGAGGACGACGTCATGGACCTCACCGAGGGCCTGGTGGCGGCCATCATCAAGGAGGCCACGGGCGAACAGATGAGCCTGCCGGTGCCGCGCATGACCTACGACCAGGCCATCGACCGCTACGGCCTGGACGCCCCGGACGTGCGCTTCGGCCTGGAGCTCACCGACGTCACCGATCTGGTGGCCGACGCCGAGTTCAAGCTGTTCGCCACCGCCGCGGCCAAGGGCCTATTGGTCAAGGCCATCAACGGTAAGCAGATGGCCTCCCTCAGCCGCAAGGACCTGGACGATCTGACCAGCTACGTGGCCGATTTCGGGGCCAAGGGCCTGGCTTGGGTCAAGATCAAGCCCGAGGGCGAGTGGCAGTCGCCCATCGCCAAATTCTTCACTCCCGAGCTGCAACAGGCCATAAACCGGCGCATGGACGCGGTTGAGGGCGATATTCTGTTCTTCGGGGCCGACGTCCCGGCCGTGGTGCACGAATGCCTGGGCCGTTTGCGCCTGGAACTGGCGCGGCGTTTCGAGCTGAACAAGGAAAAGAGCCTGACCTTCTGCTGGGTCACCGAGTTTCCCATGGTGGAATACAACCCGGACGAAAAGCGCTGGGAGGCCATGCACCACCCCTTCACCAGCCCCCGCCAGGACGACCTGGAGCTTCTGACCAGCGATCCGGGCAAGGTGAAGGCCCGGGCCTATGACTTGGTCCTCAACGGCAGCGAGGTGGGAGGCGGCTCCATCCGTATCCACCGCCCGGACGTGCAGGCCAAGGTATTCGCGGCATTGGGAATTTCCGACGAAGAGGCTCAGGATAAATTCGGATTCCTCCTGGAGGCCCTTACCTACGGGGCTCCTCCCCACGGCGGCCTGGCCCTGGGCTTCGACCGCTTGGTGGCCATATTGGCCGGGGAGCCCTCCATCCGCGAGGTGATCGCCTTCCCCAAGACTCAAAAAGCCTCCTGCCCTCTCACCGAGGCGCCCTCCAGGGTGGCCGCGGGCCAGCTTTTGGAGCTTGGTCTACGCCTGGACAAGACCGAGTGAGGAGTTGATGTCAAAATAGGCACCATCTATTGACTTAATAATAAAAAGGTGCCTAAAATTGCTTTTAGAGCTTTAAACGTGGTAACTTACGGGTGAGAGAATCTACCGCACCGCTACCAAGGGCGGTCTAGTAGCTTGAGATCGAACCTCGCGTCTTGGGAGGAATATAGTAAGGAGGATATGGGAATGACCAGGTTAAAAAAAGTGTTGCCCTGGATAGCGGTTTTGGCCGCTTTGGGGCTGCTGGGTGGTTGCGCTTCGGTTTGTGGGGTGGAAAAAGTTCCCCCCAAGGCACCGCCTGCGCCTCCGGCCGTCAAAAAGTGGACGCCTCCCAAGCCGATGCCGGTGACCGAGAAGCCGGCGCCCGCTCCCGCATTGCCTACCACCTACACGGTGGAGAAGTGCGACGACTTGTGGAGCATTTCCGCAAAGCCGCAGATTTACAACGATCCTTGGCTGTGGTGCCTCCTGTACAACGCCAACAAGGACAAGATCAAGAACCCCAACAAGCTTAAGGTGGGAACCGTGCTGACCGTGCCCCGTGGGGTCAGTGACGCCGATAAGGCCGATGCGCGCAAGTGCTCCATGAAGTTCCCCAAGTACATGCCTCCCAAGGGAGCCAAGCGCTACTGCCCGCCCAAGTAAGGCCCGTGTAACTTCACTGGGACCACCCTTGGGTGGCCCATAGCTGGACAACCTGACCCATCCCCGGAGGGAGCGCTCTTTGACTAGGGCGCTCCCTTCCGGTATTTTTTTGCGGTGGTTGATAATAGCACGCAGAAGAGGTGCAAAATGGCGAACTGGAATTCCAACCGTAGATTATTGGACCATAAACACCAGTCGGATTACCTAAAGTTAGAAGACGTCGCCCAACCGCAATTGTTCCGGAATATTTTCCCGTATGACGAAGTATGCCGAATCGATTTCGACCACAAGCTGCTGCCGCTCTCCCCGGCGGACGAATGGTTCATAACCGACACCACCTTTCGTGACGGCCAACAGGCTCGCCCGCCCTACAAGGCCAAGCAGATCGTGGCCATCTACGATATGTTGCACAAGCTTTCCGGGCCCAAGGGCATCATCCGCCAGTGCGAGTTCTTCCTCTACAGCCAGAGGGACAAGGATGCCTTGGAGAAGTGCCTGGCCCTGGGCCACCGTTTCCCGGAGGTCACCGGCTGGGTGCGGGCCAAGAAAGAGGAGTTGGCCGAGGTCAAGAAGATGGGTCTCAAGGAGACCGGCATCCTCACCTCGGTGAGCGACTATCACATCTATCATAAAATGAACACCACCCGGGCCAAGATTTTGGACAAGTACCTGGGTGTGGTCAAGGACGCCTTGTCCCTGGGGCTGATCCCCCGTTGCCACTTCGAGGACGTAACCCGGGCCGACATCTACGGCTTCGTGGTTCCCTTCGCCCTGGAACTGGCCAAGCTGCGCCAAGAGTCGGGCATCGGCATCAAGATCCGCCTGTGCGACACCATGGGCTATGGGGTCACCTATCCCGGCGCGGCCCTGCCCCGTAGCGTGGACAAGCTGGTGCGGGTGATGATCGACGACGCGGACTGCCCCGGCAAGCTCATGGAGTGGCACGGCCACAACGACTTCTACAAGGTGCTCATCAACGCCTCCACCGCCTGGCTCAACGGCTGCTCCGGGGCCAACGCCACGGTGCTGGGCTTTGGGGAGCGCACCGGCAACACGCCCCTGGAGGCCCTGGTCATCGAGTACATCTCCTTGAAGGGCAAGACCGACGGCATGGACACCCGGGTGATCACCGAGTTGGCCGAGTACTTCGAGAAGGAGATCGGCTTCCGCATCGCGCCCACCACCCCCTTCGTGGGCCGCGACTTCAACTCCACCAAGGCGGGCATCCACGCCGACGGCCTGGTGAAGAACCCGGAAATCTACAACATTTTCGACACCGAGAAGATACTGGGCCGCCCCTACACCATCGCCATCACCGACAAGAGCGGGGCGGCGGCCATCTCCCACTGGGTGAACCAGCGCCTGAAGCTGGCCCCGGAGCGCATGGTGGACAAGCGCCATCCGGGTATCATCAAGATCAACCAGTGGGTGCAGGAGCAGTACGAAGAGGGGCGGCTCACCTCCATCGGCAACTCCGAGCTGGAGGTGGTGGCCCGCAAGCACCTGCCCGAGCTGTTCCTCAGCGAGTTCGATCGCTTGAAGGACCGGGCCAAGAAGCTGGCCCTGGATCTGGGCGCCCAACTCATCGACCGCCCGGAGCTGAAGACTTTGGCCCCGGCGGTCATGGAGCCGGTGTTGCAGGAGTTCCTGGACAAGAACCCCTTCATTCAGTTCCTGTACGTGGTCAACCCGCAGGGGTACAAGATCACCAAGAACATCACCAACATCGTGGACCGGGCCAAGTACTCCAGCACCCAGTTGGAGACCGATTTCAGCGACCGCGATTGGTTCATCAAGCCCATGAAGGACGGCAAGCTGCACGTGAGCGAGTTCTACAGCAGCAAGATAACCGGCGCGTTGTGCATCACCATGAGCGGCCCGGTGCGCAACGAGGGCGACGCCATCGTGGGCGTGTTGGGGGCGGATATCCGCTTCGAGGATTTGGCCAAATTGGAGGCCGAGGAGAAGGCCGAGGAGTAGTTCGAGGGGGGCTTGGGCCTTGACAAGCTAGCGTATCTCGGTCTATTCTTCCATGGTCCTTTTTTTAGTCACCTAAGAGTGATATCTACATTGAGGCCACTAGCCTCAAGATTTTCATAGGGAGGAATACCTTGGCAGAAATAAAAGCACCCATGGGCGGGAAAGTCATCAAGGTCTCGGTTAAAGTCGGCGATCAGATCGGCGAGGACGACGAGGTAGCCGTACTCGAGGCCATGAAGATGGAAATGCCCATCCTCTCCGAGGAAGACGGCACCGTCGCCGAGGTGAAGGTCCAAGCCGGTCAAACGGTAGAGGCCGAACAGGTTCTGGTGGTTCTCAGTTAGCTGGGTAAGAACCCCAATGTCAGGCACCGCGGGCTGCCCAGACGGAACTTCATCCGCCTGGGCAGCCCGCGAACTTTTTGAGTAACGCTTTTTCGCCTCCCGCCTCCTGCCCAATAAAAAGGACGCGGAACTTAACAGAGGAGATTCCCCAAATGGAGAACGTGCCGGTCACCACCAAGGAAAAGATCGAAGATCTTAAAAAACGCGACGAGGCAGCTCGCCTGGGTGGTGGCGTAAAGCGCATCGAGTCGCAGCACGCCAAGGGCAAGATGACCGCCCGCGAGCGCATCGAAGCTCTTTTGGATGCCAACACCTTCGAAGAATTCGACCGATTCGTGGTGCATCGCTGCACCGACTTCGGCATGGACAAATCCAAGATTCCCGGCGACGGGGTGGTCACCGGCTACGGGCGGGTCAACGGCCGCCCGGTGTTCGTCTTCAGCCAGGATTTCACCGTCTTCGGCGGCTCCCTGTCCGGTCCCTTCGGCGAGAAGGTATGCAAGGTCATGGACCTGGCGGTAAAGGCCGGGGCCCCGGTGATCGGGCTCAACGACTCGGGCGGGGCGCGCATCCAGGAAGGCGTGGTCTCCCTGGGCTCCTACGGCGAGATATTTAGGCGCAACGTGCTCTCCAGCGGAGTGGTCCCCCAGATCAGCGCTATAATGGGCCCCTGCGCCGGGGGCGCGGTGTATTCGCCGGCCATAACCGACTTTATCTTCATGGTGGACCAGACCTCCTACATGCACATCACCGGCCCGGCGGTCATAAAATCGGTGACCGGCGAGGAAGTGACCAGCGAGACGGTGGGCGGGGCCAAGGTGCACAACACCAAGAGCGGCGTGGCCCATTTCATGGCCGCCGACGACGCCGAGTGCCTCAAGATGGTGCGCAGGCTGCTTTCCTATCTGCCCTCCAACTACGAGCAAAAACCCCCGGAAAAGCACTGCGGCGACCCGGCCAGCCGCGTGTCGCCCGAACTGGATGATTTCATCCCCGACAGCCCCAAACAGCCTTACAACATGAAGAAGCTCATCAAGACCGTGGTGGACGCGGACAGCTTCTTCGAGGTCTCCAAGGGCTGGGCCAAGAACATGATCACCGCCTTCGCCCGTTTGGCGGGCATGGCCGTGGGCATCGTGGCCAACAACCCCATGCAAATGGCCGGATGTCTCGACATCGACGCCAGCCGCAAGGGAGCGCGTTTCGTGCGCTTCTGCGACGCCTTCAACATTCCGGTGGTCACCTTCGTGGACGTGCCGGGCTTTTTGCCCGGGGTGCAGCAGGAGTACGGCGGCATCATCTGCCACGGCTCCAAGATGATCTACGCCTACTGCGAGGCCACGGTGCCCTTGCTCACGGTGATCACCCGCAAGGCCTACGGCGGAGCCTACGACGTGATGGGCTCCAAGCACCACGGCGCGGACGTGAACTTCGCCTACCCCACCGCCGAGATCGCGGTGATGGGCCCCGAGGGCGCGGTGAACATCGTCTTCCGCCACGAGATCGAGAAGGCCGAGGACAAGGACGCAACTTACAAGGAACTGGTGGACGAGTACCGGGCCAAATTCGCCAGCCCCTACCGTGCGGCCGAGCTGGGATACATCGACGAGATCATTTTGCCCAGCCAGACCCGCACCAAACTGATCAGAGCCCTAGAGGTGCTCAAGACCAAGCGCACCTTCCGCCCGGAGCGCCGTCACGGCAACGTACCCTTGTAGAGGGAAAAACATTATGAGTAGTTTTGTTGAACAACTTCAGGCGTGGCAGGCGGGCATCGACAAGATGCTGGCCAAGCGCCCCGAACGCAAAAAGCAGTTCGCCACCATCAGTGGTTTGCCCATAGACCGGGTTTACCTGCCCGAGGACCCGGGCCAGGAGTACGCCGACAAGCTGGGCCTGCCGGGCGAGTACCCCTACACCAGGGGCGTGCAGCCCACCATGTACCGGGGCCGCCTGTGGACCATGCGCCAGTACGCCGGCTTCGCCACCGCCGCCGAGAGCAACCAGCGCTACCGCTATCTGCTGGAGCAGGGCACCACCGGCCTCAGCGTGGCCTTCGACCTGCCCACCCAGATCGGCTACGACGCCGACCACAATCTGGCCCGCGGCGAGGTGGGCAAGGTGGGCGTGTCCATCAGCTCCCTGAAGGACATGGAGGTGCTCTTCGACCAGATCCCCCTGGACAAGGTCTCCACCTCCATGACCATCAACGCCCCGGCGGGCATCCTGTTGGCCATGTACATCGCGGTGGCCGAAAAGCAGGGAGTAAAACCGGAGCAACTCCGGGGCACCATCCAGAATGACATCCTCAAGGAGTACTCCAGCCGGGGCACCTACATCTTCCCGCCCCGTCCCTCCATGCGCATCATCACCAACATCTTCGCCTACTGCGCCCAGGAAGTGCCGATGTGGAACACCATCAGCATCAGCGGCTACCACATCCGCGAGGCGGGCAGCACGGCGGTGCAGGAGGTGGCCTTCACCCTGGCCAACGGCATGGCCTACGTGAAGGCGGCCATGGACGCGGGCCTGGACGTGGATGAGTTCGGCCCCCGGCTCAGCTTCTTCTTCAACGCCCACAGCGAATTCCTGGAAGAGGTGGCCAAGTACCGCGCCGCGCGGCGCTTGTGGGCCAAGATCATGAAGGAGCGCTTCGGCTCCACCAACCCCAAGAGCATGATGGTGCGCTTCCACACCCAGACGGCAGGGTGCAGCCTCACCGCCCAGCAGCCCAAGAACAACATCGTGCGGGTGGCTTTCCAGGCCATGAGCGCCGTGTTGGGCGGAACCCAGAGTCTGCACACCAACTCCATGGACGAGGCGCTGAGCCTGCCCACCCAGGAGGCGGTGACCATCGCCCTCAGGACCCAGCAGATCATCGGCTACGAGACCGGGGTCACCGAGACCGTGGACCCGCTGGCCGGAGCCTATTACATCGAGCACCTCACCGACGAGATCGAGCGCCGGGCCGAGGAGTACATCGCGCGCATCGACGAGATGGGCGGCGCGGTGTCGGCCATCGAGCAGGGCTATGTGCAGCGCGAGATTCAGGAAGCCGCCTACGACTACCAGAAGGCGGTGGAGGATAACGAGCGCGTGGTGGTGGGGGTAAACAAGTTCGTGGTCAAGGAGCCCCCGCCCAGCGGCCTGCTCAGAGTAGACCCCAAGGTGCGCGAGGAGCAGGCGGCTGCCCTGGCCCAGCTACGCTCCGAGCGCGACCAGAAGGCGGTGGACTCCGCCCTGGTCGAGCTGAAGACCGCGGCCGAGAAAGACCAGAACCTGATGCCTCATTTCCTGAGCTGCGTGCGGGTCTACACCACCCTGGGCGAGATCTGCGGCACCCTGCGCGGGGTGTTCGGCGAATACCAGGCCCCCACGACCATCTAGGAGGAGCGAGCCATGCACAAGATAAGAGTACTGGCGGCCAAGCCCGGCCTGGACGGTCACGACCGGGGAGTCAAGGTCATCGCCGCGGCCCTCAGGGACGCGGGCATGGAGGTGATTTACACCGGCCTGCGGCAAACCCCCGAGCAGATAGTGGCCACGGCCATGCAGGAGGACGTGGACGTCATCGCCCTGTCCATCCTCTCCGGGGCCCACGACTACCTATTCCCCGAGGTGATGAAGCTCATCAAGGAAAAGGGCATGGACAACGTGCTGGTGTTGGGCGGCGGGGTCATCCCCGAGGAGGACATCCCGGCCCTCAAAGCGGCGGGCATCGCCGAGGTTTTCGGACCGGGTACCAACACTCACAAGATCGTGGACTTCATCCAGGCCAACGCCAAGCCCCGCGGCTAAGCGGCCTACTTAAAAGATTACGCCCGGGCTCCGCGAGGGGCCCGGGCGTTTTTATGCGAATGCTGGGCCTTACTTCCACGGCCCATCCAGCCTGACCGCCTCCCGCCGCCGCGCCTTCTCGCCGAAAAAGCGTTCCACCAGGTGCAGGCCCAGATCCACCCCCGAGGCCACGCCCCCGGCGGTGATGATGCGCTCCTGCTCCACGATCTTTTGGCGCACTACCTTTATAGATGGAAAAGCGGCGGCAAAGTCGTCCAGGCGCAGGGTGTGGGTGGTGGCGCTCTGGCCGTCCAAGAGCCCGGCCCGGGCCAGCCAGTAGGACCCGGTGCACACCGAGGCCATCACTTGCACCTGGGCCGCCCGTGCCTTGATAAACGAGAGCACCGGCTCCAGCCTTTGGGGCTCCCGCGCGCCGGGGCCGCCGGGCACCACCAGGATGTCCAGCTCCGGGGCGGCCTCCAGGGTGAAGTGGGGCCGCACCACCAGACCGTCCACGCAAAGCACCTCCGGGGTGGGGCCCAGGGTCAGGACCGAAAAGCAGGGCAGGCCGGTTTCGTCGGTGGCCCGGCCCAGCACCTCGAAGGGCCCGGCAAAATCCAGCACCTCCACCTGGGGAAACAGGAGCACCCCGGCCCGCAGAGAGTGGGTGGCCACCCTAGGCCGCCCGGACCAGGGCGAGGCCCTTGGCCAGGGCCTCGCGGTTGAGGGCCATCTTGGACTCGGGGAACATATCGCCCAGGGCCGCTTCCACCTCGGCCGCGCCGATGGGCAAAAGGTCCAGGCCGCAAAGCGCGCCCAAGAGCACCACGTTGGCCAGGATGTGGTTGCCCAACTCCAGAGCGGCGGCCGTGGCGGGCAGCCAATAGAGCTTGGCGCACAGGCTCTCCAGGGTGGCCCTCAGTTCGGCTGGCTCGGGGTAGAGCTGCTCCCCGGCCAGCACCCCCAGGGGGCGCAGGGGCCGGTCGTTGGTCAGCACCACCACGCCGGGGTGGCCGTAGACGCCCAGCAGCCTGAGGGCCTCCAAGGGCTCCAGGCTCACGATGGCCGTGGCCCGGTGATCGGGCATCATGGGCCCCAGCACCGGCCCGGAGCTTACCCGCACCTGGCTCGTCACCGAGCCGCCCCGCTGGCTCAGGCCGTAGGTCTCGCCCACGGTCACCTCGTAGCCGGCGGTCAGTAGGGCCAGCCCCAGCACCTGGCTGGCCAACACGTTGCCCTGGCCGCCCACGCCGGTGACCACGATGTCCAGGGGATCGTACTTCAGCGCCTTCATGCCGTGGCCTCCTTGGGCCGGGCCTTGATGGCCCCGGCCGGGCAGATCTGGGCGCACACCCCGCAGCCCACGCACACCACCTCGTCCAGCACCGTCTTGCCCGTGGCCTGGTCGAACACCAGGCCCGGACAGCGGAACACCCGGGTGCAGAAGCGGTCGCAGCCGCAGTCCTCGCCCCGGCACAACTGTGGGTCCACGCTCATGCGCCAGGGATGGCCGCCCCGCTTGTTTTGCACCAGGGCGCAGGTGCGCCGGAAGATGAGCACCCTGAGGCCGCCGCCGATCTGCAGGGCGTCGTAAAGCGCCTCCTGGGTGGCCTCCAGGTCGTAGGGGTCCAGCACGGTGTAGGGCAGGCCCAGCCCGGCGCAGATTTGCTCCACGTCCACCGCGGTGCCCGCCTGGCCCATGGCCGTGCTCCCGGTGCCGGGGTGGGGCTGGAAGCCGGTCATGGCCGTGGCCGAGTTGTCCAGGACCACCAGCACGTAGTCGCTGTTGTTCCAGCGGGCGTTGACCAGGGCGGGCAGGGCGGCGTGGAAAAAGGTGCTGTCGCCCACCACCGAGATCACCGGCTGCTCGAAGCCCTGGCTCCGCAGCTTGCCCAGGCCCGAGGCGATGCCCGGCCCCGAGCCCATGCAGTGCACCGCGTTAACCCGCTCATACCCGGTGGGCAGCACCCCCATGGTGTAGCAGCCGATGTCCCCGGACACGATGCCCTCGCGGCCGTCGGCGGACAGGACCTGCTTCATGGACCAGTAGCTGGCCCGGTGGGGGCAGCCGGGGCAAAAGCCCACCTGGCGCGGGGCCACCAGGGCCTGGGCCGCCTTGGCCTTTGCCAGATAGGCCGGGTCCGTTTCCTGCCAGGGCAGGCCCAGGATGTCGGCCATGGCTGCGGCCACCCGGCTGGGGCTGAGCTCGCCGATGGGCGGCTTGTGCCCGGTCTCCTGTCCGTAGAAATCCTTGAGCCCCAGCTCGCGCACATGCTGGGCGTAGATGGACTTGACCCCGCTCTCGATGTGGGGGTCCACCTCCTCGGCGAAGAGTATCTTGTCGGCCCGGGCCAGGTGCTCCAGGATCAGCTCCTGGTCCAGGGGCCAGGTGGCCCCCATATGCAGGATGCCCACCCGGCCGCCGGCCCCCACTAGGCGGCGGGCCTCGTCGGCGTACAGGCGGCTGGAGCCGCTGGCGATGACCAGCAGCTCGGGGCGCACGGGCCCATCATAGTAGTTGACCCCGGCGGCGGCGATCAGCTCCCCGGCCTGGGCCAGCTTGTCCAGCATCACCTGGTGGCGGGGAACCACCGGGATGGTGAACCAGCGCTCGTTGGGGTCCCAGTGGGGGCGGGGCTTGGCTTCGGGCAGGGGGCCGGGAGTCACCCCGGCCCTGGTGTGGCTCAGCCGGGCCAGGCCGCGCAGCACCACCAGGTTGCCGATCTGCTCGCTCAGCTCGAAGGCCAGCTTGGTCAGTTTGAGGCACTCGGCCGGGGTGGCGGGCTCCAAAAGGGGCAGGCAGGCCACCCTGGCGATGAAGCGGGCGTCCTGCTCGTTGGTGGAGCTGACCCCCGAGGGGTCGTCGCAGGTGACCAGGACCAGGCCGCCCTTGGTGCCGCTGATGGTCAGGTTGCAGATGAAGTCCTGGGCCACGTTGACCCCGTTCTGCTTCATGGAGGCCATGCCCCTGAGCCCGGCGTAGCTGGCCGCGGCGGCGCTCTCCAGGGCCACCTTTTCGTTGGTGGACCACTCCACGTAGATGCCCGCCGAGCGCGCCGAGTCGGCCAGGGTCTGCAAAATCTCGCTGCTGGGGTTGCCGGGATAGGCGGCGGCCAGGGACACCCCCGCCTCCAGGGCCCCCCGGGCGATGGCCTCGTTGCCCTGCATCAGCACCTTTTGGCCGGGGGCCAGCTTGCTCACATCAGCCATGGCGGCGCTCCTCGCTCCAGGCGGTGGCCCGTTTGCGTTTGTCCGAGGCGGCCTGGGTCAGGTGCTCCATGGAGGCGGGTTGGGCCGGTTCCAACTCCAACAGGCCCTTGCCGGCGGCCAATTCCAAGAGCCCGGCCCCGGCGTGGGTGCGGGCCAGGATGGTGTTCCAGCCCGGCTTGCCCTCGCAGGCTCCCACGCTCAGATCCGCGCCATCGCTGGTGAGGTCCGGGCACCCGGCGCAGCCGGGGTAGCTCAGGGCCCGCACCTGGTCCAGGGGCAGCTCGTGGTAGCTCCCGTTGCTCCAGGCCTGGAAGATGCCCGCCGGGGGGGGCGGGAAGTCCGCCCGGCTCAGCGGAGCCTGCACCCCGTGCCGGGCCAGCAGCTTGCGCAGGCCGCGCCAGGGCAGGTTCATGGTGCAGAACAGGCCGATGACCAGGTGGATGCGCCGGGCGGCCTGGGGCTGCTGGGGGTGGGCCTTCATGGCCTGGACGGCCTGCACCTGGCAGGGCAGTCCCACCACGGCCAGGGGATGGTTGCTGTCCTCGCTCAGGGCCTGGTTGAGGCTGCTCAGGGCTCCGCCACCGGCGTAGACCGAGCCCGCCGCGCCCAAAACCCCGGTGCGCTCGGTGACCCGGATGCCCTGGGGGGTGCCCCGGAGGCCGGCGGCGGTGACCACCGCCTCGCGCACCATGGATTGATCCAGGGCCAGGGCCAATAGCTCGCTGACCACCCCGCCGTACTGCACCCGGCCCTGAAGGTCCTTGGAAGTGGCCCGCCCCTGCCAGGCCCCCAGCACCGGCCCGATGGGCCCCTGGCTCTCCCGGGAGACGTCCCGCTGGGCCACGGGACAAAAACCATAGCACCGGCCGCTGGTTAGGCCGCAGGCGTCCGGCGCGGCCACCTGGCCGTCCAAAAATATGAGGTGGGGGCACAAGCCCAGACAGGCTCCGCAGGCCACGCAAAGGCCGGGATTTATCACCTCGGCCAGCAGGCGCTCGAGCCCGGTGGGTTGGGGGGCGGGTGAAGCGGCGGGTGGGACCATGGTCAGCCTCCCCTGGCTGGTGTAAAATCCGACTTCACCAATAGCAGGGACGAAGCTAAAAATCAACGCCCACCGTTTGCTGGTTATTAGCTATTGCGCCCGCCATTTTTTACCATATAATATGTCACAACCGGCTCTTAGGAGCCGGGTGCTTTCAGAGGAAGGCGGCCTGGGGCGTCGGAGTCCTCAGTAGGGGACTTGTCGTCAGGGTGCCTTCTTCTGGGATGAGCGGGCATAACTCAGCTGGTAGAGTACGAGCTTCCCAAGCTTGAAGTCGCGGGTTCGAACCCCGTTGCCCGCTCCACTTTGACCTAGCCGAACCAATCCCGGCTTGCGGGCCGCGGCTGGGCCGCGCGACCCAGGGCTGGGTTGTCCCTTTTTGAGGGGGTTTCCCGGCGCCGTCCTCCGGCGCGGGGAAGCTTGCTTCGATTAGTGGACCTGATCCAATCTGGCCGGCTTTTCCGGGCCACCGCGATGCGCGGACAGATTTGACGTGGTCCACGGCCCTGGGCGTGTCCGGGGTCCGGGGTGACGGCTATGCGCTCGTCACCCTTGGGGAGGAAAACGCTTGGAGCCCACGGCACCGGCCAACGAGATGGAAAAGCGCCTAGGCGAACTGTTGGAGCCGGTGGTGCGTTCCGAGGGGCTGATGCTGGTGGAGTTGTCTTGGCGGCGCGAGCGCGCCGGTCAAGTGCTGCGCCTTTGCGTGGACCGGCCCGAGGGCGGCGTGAGTCTCACCGAGTGCACCGAGCTCAGCCGCCAGGTGAGCGACCTGCTGGACGTGGAGGAGCCCATCGAGGTTCCCTACAGCCTGGAGGTAAGCTCGCCGGGGCTCAACCGCAAGCTCAAGGACCCCCGTGAGTTTGATTTGTTCGCGGGAAGGCCCGCCCGTCTGGTGGTGAGCCCTCCCGGCGGAGGCACTCAAGTTGTCCAAGGGGTGCTCAAGGGCACCATGGGCCAGGACGTATTGATCGAGGTGAAGGGCAAGGTGAAGGCCTTGCCCGTGGCCCAGGTGGCCAAGGCCAAGTTGGACCTAGGTTTTTAGGGGGGCGCTAAGTCGCGCAACCCATGCTCTTAGGTTGGGGAGAACCCAATGAGTGAACTGAAACGGATGATCGACCAGGTTTCGCGGGAAAAAGGACTGGACCGCGAAATTCTCATCAACACTTTGGAAGAGGCCATGCGCTCGGCCGCGCGCCGCAAGCTGGGCTCCAAGGTGGAGGTGGACGTCGCCTACAACGATGAGACCGGCGAGGTGGAGGTCTTTGAGTTCAAGGAAGTGGTCAACGATGTCGACGACCCGGAGACCCAGATTTCCTTGGAGCACGGCCATCGCCTGGACCCGGACTGCGAGGTGGGCGATGAACTGGGCGTGAAGGTGGACACCGCCGACTTTGGGCGCATCGCCGCCCAGAGCGCCAAGCAGGTCATCATCCAGCGCATGAAGGACGCCGAGCGCGACATCATCTTCGAGGACTTCAAGGACCGCAAGAGCGAGATCATCAACGGCATCGTGCAGCGCTTTGACAAGGGCTCGATTATAGTGAACCTGGGCCGCACCGAGGCGGTGGTTCCCCCCCGGGAGCAGGTTCCCCGCGAAGGCTACCGCCCAGGCGACCGAGTGCGGGCCTACGTGTTGGACGTCAAGCGCATCTCCCGAGGCCCCCAGATCGTACTCAGCCGCACCCATCCGGGCTTCATCGAGGCCCTGTTCGAGCTGGAGGTGCCCGAGATCGCCGAGGGCATCGTGACCATCGAGGGCGTGGCCCGCGAGGCGGGCAGCCGCACCAAATTGGGCGTGGCCAGCAACGACCGCGACGTGGACCCGGTGGGCGCCTGCGTGGGCATGAAGGGCAGCCGGGTGCAGGCGGTGGTCCAGGAGCTCCGGGGCGAGAAGATCGACATCATCGCCTGGGATCAGGACCCGGCCCGCTACGTGGTCAACGCCCTGGCCCCGGCCGAGATCAGCCGGGTGGTGGTGGACGAGGCCAACCAGACCATGGAAGTCATCGTGGCCGACGAGATGCTCAGCTTGGCCATCGGCCGCCGCGGGCAGAACGTGCGCCTGGCTTCCAAGCTCACCGGTTGGAAGATCGACGTGAAGAGCGAGACCCGCTACGGCGAGTCCCTGCGCGACGGTTACCGCTCTCTGTTGGACGTGGTGGGGGTCTCCGATGTGGGGGCCGACACCCTGTACCAGGCGGGTTACGGCTCGGCCGAGGCCTTGGCCGAGGCCGACCCCGACGAGCTGGCCGCCCTGCCGGACATCACCCCGGAGCGGGCCGAGGAACTCATCGCCGACGCCCAGCGCTACCTGGCGGAGGCTCCTCAGCGGGCGGGCCTGCCCACCGGCCCGGCCGCTTCGGACGATTCCGGAGCCCTGGCCGCGGTGCGCGAGGCCTGGAACGAGCTGGCCTCCCAGTCCAACGGCGGGGACCAGGCCGAGGCCACCGGGGATGACGAGGTCTCCGAAGAGCCGGAGCCGGAGCCGGAGCCGGAACCGGAGGCCGCCCCCGAGCCGGAGCCCGAGCCCGCCCCGGACGAAGAGTTGGAAAAGAAACAATAGCCGACCCCGCCAGGGTAGGCTGACTGCCCCCCCGCGGGGGCTGCATAGGCCGCCACGGGGCGGCCCCGGGAGCCGGGACCAAGCGGCTCCGCCCAGGAGAGACCGAGGAGATATTTGATGGCCAAAATGCGGGTATACGAGCTGGCCAAAGAGCTCAAGATCGATAACCGCGATTTGATTCGGCAGCTTATCGAAATGGGCCTGGACGTGCGCAACCACATGAGCGCCCTCTCGCCGGAGGATGCGCAAATAGTGCGCGACAAGTTGAAGGCCGAACGCAGCGAAGTGGTGGAGGAGAAACGGGTCACCACCCGGGTCATCCGCCGCCGGCGCAAAAAGGTGGAGACCGCCGAGGACGCCGCCTCCGAAGGCTTGGACGAGCCTGCCGAGGAGGAGTTCGAGGAGCCCCAGGCGCAGGCCGCGCCCGAGGCCCCCGTGGCCCAAGCCCCGCCCGCCGCTGAAGCTCAGGCTCCCGAGGAGCCGCCCGCCGAAGTCCAAGCGGTTGCCGAGCCGGAGCCGGAGCCCGAGGCGCCCGTTAAAGCCTCCATCCACTCCGAGCCCCAAGCCCAGCCCGAGCCCAAGGCCGAGGCCCAGCCCGAACCCGTGCAAGAGCCTGAACCCGCGCCCAAGGCCGAAGCCGCGCCCGAGCCCGGGCCGGAACCTGAACCTACGCCTGAACCGGAAGCGGAAGAACAACCTACGCCGGAGCCGGAACCTGCCCCCGAGCCCAAGAAGGAGCCCACGCCAGTGGCCGAAGCCGAAGCCAAACCCGCGCCCGAGCCTGCACCTGAGCCCAAAAAGGCGGTGGCGGAGAAAAAGGAGCCGCAGGAGCGGCCCCGTCCTCAAAAGGCCAAGGTGGTCCGGCCCAAACGGTCCATGGAAGACACCCCGGCCCGCATTATCAGCAAGCCCGCCGCGCCGGTGGCCCCCATGGGCGACCGTTGGCGCGAAGACACCCGGCCCGCCCCCCCGGCGGCCCGCCGTCCGGCGCGCCCCGCTCCGGGCGCACCGCCCGCCGTCGGCGACGTGCCCCCGCCGGACAAGGCGGACGGACGCCCCAGCCGGCGACGCAAGAAGGGCAAGAAGGGCAGCCCGATCCCCAACGACGACGTGCTGATGCGCAAAGCCGGCAGCAAGCGCAAGGAGATTTTGGACCGGGACGCCCTGTACGGCGGACGCCCCTCCCGGGGACGCCGCCGGGGTGGCGGCACGGTCAAGAAATCGCTCAAGACCGAGCTGACCACGCCCAAGGCCATCAAGCGCCGGGTCAAGGTGACCGAGGCCATAACCGTCGGCGATCTGGCCAAGCGCATGGGCGTCAAGGCCGCCGAGGTGGTGGGCCGCATGATGAAGATGGGCATGATGGTCACCCTCAACCAGGCCCTGGACACCGACGATGCCGGTATTGTGGCCGCCGAGTTCGGTTTCGAGATCGAACGGGTGGGCTTCGAGGAAGAAGGGCTGCTGGCGGCCCATGAGGACCGTCCCGAAGAGATGGAGGTCCGTCCCCCGGTGGTGACCATCATGGGTCACGTCGACCACGGCAAGACCTCCCTGCTGGACAGCATCCGCAACGCCAACGTGGTGGACGGCGAGGCCGGCGGCATCACCCAGCACATCGGCGCCTACGATGTGCATCTGCCGAGCGGCGGCCATGTGGTGTTTTTGGACACTCCGGGCCACGAGGCCTTCACCCAGATGCGCGCCCGCGGCTCCCAGGTCACCGACGTGGTGGTCCTGGTGGTGGCGGCCGACGACGGCATCATGGAGCAGACCAAGGAAGCCATCAGCCACAGCAAGGCGGCCGGGGTGCCCATCCTGGTGGCCATAAACAAGATCGACAAGCCCGGGGCCGATCCCGAGCGGGTGCGCCGCGAGCTTAGCGAGCGGGGCCTGGTCTCCGAGAGCTGGGGCGGCGACACCATTACCGTGGAGGTTTCGGCCAAGACCGGCCAGGGCGTCGACGAACTGCTGGAGATGCTCCAGTTGCAGTCCGAGGTTCTTGAGCTTACCGCCAACCCCCACAAGCCGGCGCGAGGCCACGTGTTGGAAGCGCACTTGGACAAGGGGCGCGGCCCGGTGGGCACGATCTTGGTGCAGGAAGGCACCCTCAAGGCGGGTGACAGCTTCGTCTGCGGCAGCTTCGCGGGCAAGGTGCGCTCCATGCTCGACGATCGCGGCAAGCCCATAGACAAGGCTGGCCCCTCCATTCCGGTGGAGGTGCAGGGCTTTGGCGGGGTGCCCGAGGCGGGCGACGAGTTCACGGTGGTGGAGACCGAAAAGGTGGCCCGCCAGATCGCCGATCACCGCGCCATTAAAAGGCGCGAGGCCGAGCTTTCCGCCCAGACCAAGACCTCCTTGGAAGGCTTCTTCGAGAAGATGGCCGAGGGCGAGACCCAAGAACTCAAGCTGGTGGTCAAGGCCGACGTGCAGGGCTCGGTGGAGGCCCTGGTGGAGTCCCTGAACAAACTGGGCAACGATGAGGTCAAGGTAAACGTGATCCATGCGGCCACCGGCGCCATCAACGAGTCGGACGTGATGCTGGCCAGCACCAGCGACGCAATCGTCATCGGCTTCAACGTGCGCCCCATGGGCAAGGTGAGCGAGACCGCCGAGGCCGAGCGGGTGGATATCCGCACCTACGAGGTGATCTACCACGTACTCGAAGAGGTGACCGCCGCCCTCACCGGCATGTTGGCCCCTCTCTACAAGGAGGAGGTCATCGGCCGGGTGGTGGTGCGCGAGACATTCGGCGTGCCCAAGGTGGGCACCGTGGCGGGCAGCTACGTGACCGAAGGCCGTGTGACCCGCGGCGCCCAGGTTCGTCTGCTGCGCGAAGGCGTGGTCATCGCCAACACCAAGGTTTCCTCGCTGCGGCGCTTCAAAGACGACGTCAAGGAAGTGGCCCAGGGCTTCGAGTGCGGCGTGGGCCTGGAGAACTACAACGACATCAAGGTGGGTGACGAGATCGAGTTCTACGTGATACACGAGGTGGCTGCGGAGCTGTAGAGGCCGAGTTTTGGTGGTTGGAGCCATGACCATAACCTTGCACATGGGCCAAGGCGCGAGCCTCAACGACCGGGTGCGGGCGCGGTTCAACGCTGCGGCCGCCGAGATCGGGGCTCAGGACTTGTGGCAGCGCATCGAGTTGGGCTTCACCGTGTGCGGCAACGAGACGGCCCACGTGGAGAACCAACTCGATTCCATAAAGCGCTTCGTGGAGCGCATGGCCCTGGCCGAGATCACCGACGTGCGCCTGGAGTTGATCAACCTCAAGGAGATGACGTGGGCACCCGCCGCACAAAACGATTGGGCAACCTGATCCTGGCCGAGCTGGGAGGGTTGCTGGCCCGCCGGGTGAAAGACCCCCGGGTGGCGGCGGTGAGCCTGACCGCGGTGGACGTGGCCCCGGATCTCAGCCAGGCCAAGGTCTATTTCAGCGTGTTGGACCCCAGCCACAGCGACCAGGCCCTGGCCGGGCTCAGGGCGGCGGCGGGGTTCCTGCGCAAGGAACTGGCCGCCAACCTGCGCCTGAAGACCATGCCCCGCCTGGTGCCGGTTTACGACGACTCGCTCATCAAGGCAGCCCATCTGGACCAGGTGATACGCCAGGCCAGGGCCCAGGACGAGGCCGCCGCCGAGGCCAGGGGCGATGACGATCCCGAGGAGGCCGCGTCGTGAAAGACGTGGCCGCCATGATCTCCCAGGCCTCGCGGGTCTGGGTGGTTTCCCACGTGCTGCCCGACGGCGACGCCCTGGGCTCCTCCCTGGGGCTGATGCATTTGCTGGCCGCCCAGGGCAAGCAGGTCCGGTTGTTCAGCGCCGGGCCCATACCCGAGGAATACCTTTTCCTGCCGGGCATGGACCGGGTGAGCGACGTTTTGCCGGAGGCCGGGGAAATGGATTTGGCGGTGATGTTGGACTGCCACCAGCCCGAGCGCACCGGCCCGGTGAGCGCAAAATTTTTGGCCCAGCTGCCCCGGGTGGCGATCATCGACCACCACCAGGGGGAAGTGGAATTTGGCCAGGCGGCCTGGGTGGACCCCTCCTTTGCCGCCACCAGCGAGATGGTGACCATTTTGGCCCAGTCCGAGGGCTGGAGCATCCCCCCCCAGGCGGCCACCTGCCTGTTCGTGGGGGTGCAGACCGACACCGGCTCCTTCCGCTACGCCAACACCACCCCCCGGGTGTTCCGGGTGGCGGCGGATTTGGCCGAGGCCGGGGCCGAGGTTTGGCCCATCAGCCAGGAGGTCTATGCCACGCGCCCCAAGCGCTTGCGCTTGCTGGGACGCATCATGGACAATCTGGAACTGAGCCAGGAGGGCCGCTTGGCCCTCAGCCAGATCACCCTGGCCGACCTGGAAAAGGTGGGCGCGGGGCCGGCCGACCTGGAGCAGGCGGTGGAGACCCTGCGGCTCATCCCCGGAGTGGAGGTTTCGGCCTTGTTCCGCCAGAACGCCAAGGGAGCCATCAAGGTTTCCATGCGCTCCCGGGGCAAGGTGGACGTCAGCCGGGTGGCCATCGATCTGGGCGGCGGAGGCCACAAGGGCGCCGCCGGGGTGACCATGGAGGGCAACCTGGAGGGCGTGCGCCGGGACATAGCCACCCGCCTGCGCCAAGGACTGGAGGCCCTGGCATGAGCCGCCGCCGACGCAAGCCGGACTTTTTCGACGACGGCGTGCTGGTGGTGGACAAACCGGCCGGACCCACCAGCCACGACGTGGTGGAGCGCCTGCGCCGCCGCTTTCGCCCGGCCAAGCTGGGGCACACCGGCACCCTGGACCCCTTTGCCACCGGGGTCCTGGTATTGGCCTTCAACCGGGCCACCCGCATGTCCAATATGCTGGGCTCGGGCAAAAAAGTTTACGCGGGTACGGTGAGCCTGGGAAAGGCCACCGACACCGGCGACCCCACCGGCGAGGTGACCGAGACCGCGCCGGTGCCCCAGATCGGCCCGGAACAGGCCGCCGAGGCCCTGGCCGCCCTGGAAGGGGAGCGCCAGCAGGCCCCCCCGGCCTACTCGGCGGCCAAGCACCAGGGCAAACCCTTGTACGCCTATGCGCGTCAGGGGGTGGCCGTGGAAAAACCGGCCCGCGCCATAAACGTGGGCCAGACCAAGCTGGTGGCCATGGAGCCCGGCGAGATCGCCTTTGAGCTGACCTGCTCCAAGGGCACCTACGTCCGATCCCTGGCCGAGGACCTGGCCCGGGGTTTGGGCACGGTGGGCCACCTGAAACAGCTTCGTCGCCTGGCCTCGGCCCCCTTCTCCCTGGGCGAGGCCCTGGAGTTGGACGAGGCCCTGGACCTGAGCCCCCAGGAGTTGGCCGGGCGGCTAATAGGGCTCAGCCAAGCCCTGGAGCGGGCCGGACTCCCGGCGGTGGAGGTGGACGCCGACACCGCCTGGCAACTGCGCCAGGGAATGATTTTGCCTCGTGAGATCTTCCTGACGCCCGGCTCCGGCCCGGCACTGGGGGCCTTCATGGTGCTGACCCCGGAGGGCGAGTTGGTGGCGGTGTTGCGCTGGCTGGAGCCAGGCGAGCGCCGCCCCGGCCGCGATTACGAAAGTATGCGAGTCTTTCCCGAACAAGACCAGGGAGAGCTCGAGGAGCAAACATCTGCGTCGGCTACTGGAGCCGAATAGCTTGGGGGGCGGGACGGTCCCGCCCGCCTGGGCCGCAGACGAGGGGCCGCAAACAGGCCCATATAACAAGGAGGATAGGTAAAGTGGTTTTAACCCCGGATGACAAAGGCGCGATAGTAGAGAAGTTTCAGCGTAAACCGGGCGACACCGGCTCGCCGGAAGTGCAGATCGCCCTTCTGAGCGAGCGCATCAAGTACCTGACCGAGCATTTCAAGGTCCACAAGAAGGACCATCATAGCAGACGTGGCCTGCTAAAGTTGGTAGGCCAACGCCGCCGTATGCTCAACTACCTTAAGCGTAAGGAAATTGAGCGTTATCGAGCGGTTATCAAGGAGCTGGGCATCCGTAAGTAAGCCTTGCTCGTGTAGGAAGTGGGAAGAGAGAGATGATAAAAAAGGTATCGACGACGATCAACGGTCTGGAACTGTCCATAGAGACCGGCAAGATCGCCAAGCAGGCCGGCGGCGCGGTTATGGTGACCTACGGCGAGACCGTGGTCTTGGTAACCGCCACCGGAGACAGCAACATGCGCGAGGGCATCGACTTTTTGCCCCTCACCGTGGACTACCAGGAGCTGTCCTACGCCGCGGGCCGCATCCCCGGCAACTTTTTCCGGCGCGAAATGGGCCGGCCCAGCGAGAAAGAGACCCTGACCAGCCGGCTGATCGATAGGCCGGTGCGTCCCCGGGTGCCCAAGGGCTGGAGCTACGAAACTCAGATCATCGCCAACGTCTACTCGGCCGACCGCGTGAATGAGCCCGACGTGCTGGCCGTGACCGGCGCTTCGGCGGCCTTGTGCATCAGCGACGTGCCCTTTGACGGCCCCATGGCCGGGGTGCGCGTGGGCAGGGTGAACGGCGAGTTCGTGGCCAACCCCACCGCCGCCCAGCGTGCGGAGTCCGACCTGGACCTCATCGTGGCCGGCAGCCGTGAGGCGGTGGTCATGGTCGAGGGCGGGGCCGAGCTGGTCTCCGAGGAGGTGGTGCTGGAAGGCATCTGGTTTGGCCACAAGGCCTTGCAGCCTCTGCTGGACATCCAGGAGGAGCTGACCGCTGCGGTGGGCAAGGCCAAGCGCGAGTTCACCAAGCCGGTGGAAGACACCGACCTCAAGGCCAAGGTGGCCGCGCTGGCCGCCGAGGGCGTGAAGAGGGTGCTGTCCACCGTGCCCAAGCTGGAGCGCTACGGCGTGAAGCGGGCGGTGAAAAAAGAGGTGCTCGCCGCCATGGGCGAAGAGGCCGCCGGCCGCGAAGGCAAGATCAAGGACATCGTCGAGAACCTAGTATCCGAAGGCATGCGCTCCATGATCCTGGAGCAGGGCCACCGGGTGGACGGACGAGACTTCGTCACCGTGCGTCCCATCTCCTGCGAAGTGGGCATCCTGCCGCGCACCCATGGTTCGGCCCTGTTCACCAGGGGCGAGACCCAGGCCATCGTCACCACCACCCTGGGCACCAGCGGCGACGAGCAGCGCATCGAGTCGGTCACCAAGGAAGACAGCTTCCGTGACTTCCTGTTGCACTACAACTTCCCGCCGTTTTGCGTGGGCGAGGCCAAGATGCTGCGCGGCCCCGGCCGCCGGGAGATCGGCCACGGAGCCCTGGCCCGGCGCAGCCTGCAAAAGATCCTGCCGGGCAAGGACCTGTTCCCCTACACCATCCGCGTGGTCAGCGACATCACCGAGTCCAACGGCTCTTCGTCCATGGCCAGCGTTTGCGGCGGCTCCTTGTCCATGATGGACGCCGGAGTCCCCATCAGCCAGGCGGTGGCCGGCGTGGCCATGGGCCTGATCAAAGAGGGCGACAAGACCGCGGTGCTCACCGACATCATCGGCGACGAGGACCATCTGGGCGACATGGACTTCAAGGTGACCGGCAGCGCCAAGGGCGTGGCCGCGGTGCAGATGGACATCAAGATCTCGGGCATCAACAAGGAGATCATGGCTCAGGCTCTGGCCCAGGCCAAGAACGGCCGCCTGCACATCCTGTCCAAGATGGGCGAAGCCATCACCCAGCCCCGCGGCGCCATCAGCAACTGGGCCCCGCGCATCACCACCATCAAGATCCCGGTGGAGCGCATCAAGGACATCATCGGTCCCGGCGGCAAGATCATCCGCGGCATGCAGATGGAGACCGGCGCCAAGATCGATGTCGAGGACGACGGCACGGTGCACGTGGCGGCGGTCGACGGCGTGGCCGGCGACCGGGCCCTGGCCATGATCAAGGAGCTGACCCAGGACGTGGAAGAGGGCGCGGTCTACGAAGGAACCGTGGTCAAGATCATGGACTTCGGCGCGTTCGTGGAGATACTGCCCGGCCGCGACGGCTTGGTGCACATCAGCGAGTTGGACCACACCAGGGTGCGCTCGGTCACCGACGTGCTCAGGGAAGGCGACAAGATCAAGGTGAAGGTGCTTGGCGTGGACGACCGCGGCAAGGTGCGCCTGAGCCGCAAGGCCCTGTTGCCGCCGCCCGAGGGCGCTCCTCAGGGTGACAGCCGCCCGCCCCGGCGCGACTAAGACCGCACCCGGCGCGACCAACACGACGTGGTAAACAAAACTACACTGGATAACGGAGTCCGTCTGGTCACCGAGAAGCTGCCACATGCTTACTCGGTGACCGCGGGCTTATGGATGGAGGTCGGCTCCCGCGACGAGGAGCCGGCCCAGGGCGGCATCAGCCACTTCATCGAGCACATGGCCTTCAAGGGCACCGCCCGCCGCGATGCCCTGGCCATTGCCCGTGAGCTGGACCGCCTGGGCGGCATGGCCAACGCCTTCACCTCCAAGGAAACCACCTGCTTTCACGCCCGGACCCTGGCCGAGCATCTGCACACTATCTCCGATCTACTCACCGACATCTTCCTGAACCCGGCCTACGACCCCACCGAGGTGGAGCGCGAGCGCCAGGTTATTTTGCAGGAGATCAGCGCGGTGGAGGACACCCCCGACGATCTGGTGCATGTGTTGTTCGGCCAGAACTATTGGCCCGAGCATCCCATGGGCCGCCCGGTGCTGGGCAGCAGCGAGAGCGTGGGCGCTCTGAGCCGCCAGGATCTGGTGGACTACCTGTCCCAGCGCTACGCCCCGGCCAACCTGGTGGTGGCGGCGGTGGGCCAGCTCGAGCACCAGCAGATCGTGGACCTGTTGGGTGCGTCCCTGGCTGAGTTGCCCATCCTGCCTCCCCGCGAGGCCCGCCAAGCCCCGGCCGCCAACCCCGGCCTGGTGGTGGTGCCGCGCCCGTGCGAACAGGTGCACATCGCCATGGGCGCCCCCGGCCCCTCGTCCACCGATCCCGACCGTTTCGCCGCCGCCCTGCTCAACGTGATCCTGGGCGGCAACATGAGCTCTCGCCTGTTCCAGGAGGTGCGCGAAAAGCGCGGCCTGGCCTACGCGGTGTACAGCTACCTCAGCTCCTACAGCGACTCCGGCGTCTTCGGGGTCTACATGGGCGTGGCCCCCGGCCGCTCCCCCGAGGCCCTCAAGGTGGTGCGCGCCGAGCTGTCCCGCCTGGCCGTGGAGCCGGTGGACAATGAGGAGCTGGAACACGCCAAGGAGCACACCAAGGGCTCCATTCTGCTGGGGGCGGAAAACCCCGACAGCCGCATGTACCGCCTGGCCCGCAACGAGTTCAACTTCGGCCGCGACGTGACCCTGGAAGAAGTGGTGGCCCAGATCGAGGCGGTCCAGGTGGGCGATCTCACCCGGGTGGCCGCCAAGTGCCTGGACCCGGACAAGTTGGGCATCACCGTGCTCGGCCCGGCGGACGCCGACGGCCTGGCCAAGGAGATGGCGGCGTGAGCCGTCCCCAAGTCCTGGTGAAGCGCCTGGCCCACGGCCAGGGCCTGAAGCTCCCGGCCTACGAGAGCGAGCAGGCCGCCGGGCTGGACCTTCCCGCCGCGGTCGACGAAACGCTTACCATCCAGCCGGGGGGCATCGTCATGGTGCCCACCGGCCTGGCTCTGGCCATCCCGCCGGGCTTCGAGGGCCAGGTGCGCCCCCGCTCCGGCCTGGCCATCAAAAAAGGCGTGACCGTGGTCAACGCCCCCGGCACCATCGACGCCGACTACCGGGGCGAGGTCATGGTGGGGCTGATCAACCTTGGTCCCGAGGCGGTCGAAATCGCTCGCGGCGACCGGGTGGCCCAGCTCATCATCGCCCCGGTCACCCAGGCCGAACTGGCCGAGACCGACGAACTGCCCGCCAGCGGCAGGGGCCAAGGCGGCTTCGGCTCCACCGGCAAATAACCCGGTGTCTCTCACCTTCTGCACCCTGGCCAGCGGCTCCAAGGGCAACTGCATCTACGTATCCGCCGGCGAGCAGGCGGTGCTCATCGACTGCGGCCTCTCGGCCCGGGAGACGGTGCGCCGCCTGGAGGCTAGAGGCCTTTCCCCCCACAGCGTCAAGGCCATCATCATCACCCACGAGCACAGCGACCACGTGCGCGGGGTGCGGGTGCTCTCCAAGCGCCTGAGGATTCCCGCCCTGGCCACCGAGGCCACCTGGGCCGCGGCCAAGGACACCGACTCGGTGCGCTACGTTCCCATGAGCGCGGGCCGGGCCCTGGAGATGGCGGGCATCAAGGTGCACCCCTTCTCCGTGCCCCACGACGCGGCCGATCCGGTGGGCCTGGTGCTCAGCGTGGGTGGGGTCAGCCTGGGGGTGGCCACCGACCTGGGCGCTCCCACCCGCCTGGTGCGCCAGCGCCTGGCCGGCTGCGCGGCCCTGGTCCTGGAGCACAACCACGACGCCACCATGCTGGCCGAGGGCTCCTATCCGCCCTGGCTCAAGCAGCGGGTTCGCTCGGCCCAGGGCCACCTTTCCAACGACCAGGGGGCCGAGCTCTTGGCCGAGCTGTCCCACCAGGGCCTCAAGCAGGTGGTGCTGGCCCATCTTTCCGAGCAGAACAACCGCCCCGAGCTGGCCCGCCGGGCCGCCCAGGAGCGCCTGAGCGGCTGCGGATCAAAGGCCGGGTTGTGGGTGGCCTCTCAAGAGCAGTCCAGCGACGTCTTCAATATCTAGCCCTAACCCGCCGCCCAAAAAAGATCGGGGCCCCCGTGGGAGCCCCGATCAATGCTGGTTGGAGGGTCTATTTTAACGCACGAACATTACCTTACAGGAAGCGCGGCGGAATACCTTTTCCGCCGTGGAGCCGAAACGCAGGGCCTTGGTGAAGGAGGTGCGCCCCTTGGCCCCCATTACGATCAGGTCGGCGGCGAACTCATCGGCGATCTCCAGGATGCGCTCGTAGGGCAGGCCCACCGCGATGCGAGAACTGTGCTTCACCTCGGCCAGGGGCAGGCCGCCTTCCTTGAGGCCGGCCAGCAGGTCGCGCATCATCTCGGCCCGATGCTCCTCCTCGGCCTCGATGGCCTTTTCGGCCACGCCGCCCAGCATGGCCAGGCGACCGCTCACTCGCTCCAACTCCTCGTAGGTCTTCTCGTTGACCACGTTCAGGATCAATAATTCGGCGCCGTATTTTTGGGCCAATACCGCCGCCTGGGCCACGACTTCGAGCGAGAAGTCCGAGAAGTCGATGGAGCAAAGCACCTTGTTTATGGCTTGCGGAGTCATGCCGCCGCCTCCCCTAACTTCTGCCGCTCATATATGGGCAAGGTGAGTGATGGGTCCTTCTTTATTCGTATCTTCTGGGATAGGTAGACCACCCCGGCCAGGCCGATGCCGATGAAGTCCGCCCCCAGCTTGGGCACCGGAGTCCAGGAATGCAGCAAGCCAGGGAAGAACAGCAGGGCGGTGGCGATGGCGAAGATGATCCACTCGTACCACACCGTGGGGCACAGCCAGTACCCCATGGTCAAACTGCCGAAGGCGATGGTCCCCAAGGTGATGGTGAAGTAGGCCAACACTATGTCGTACCAGGTGCCGGTGAGCAAAAAGCCCGGCGCGAAGGCGAACAGGAAGGGGCCCACGTAGAGCATCTTGGCGAATTTGAAGGAGGTCCAGCCGGTCTTCCAGGGGTCGGAACCGGCGATGGCCGCTCCGGCGTAGGCCGCCACGCACACCGGCGGGGTGATGTTGGAGTCCTGGCTGAACCAATACACGATCATGTGCGATGCCAACAGGGCCCAGGCGGCATAGCCCGCCCGCACCAGGTCGGTGTTCACCTCCAGATCCTTGAAGCTCATGCCGAAGTGGGTCTGGGCGATCATCTCGCTGACCGCGCCCACGGCCAGCACCGCGGTGATTAGGTACGCCGCGGTGACCGGCACCCCCATGCCCAGGACCAGCGAGGCCAGGCCGATGAGCAGGATGGCGATGGGCAAATAGCCGCTGGACAGCTCGATGATGATCTGGCTGAACTTGAGCCCGATGCCGGTGAGGGCGATGGTGCCCACAATGATACCGATGACGCCCACCGTGGCTCCGATGATGAGAGTGTTGCGCGCGCCCTCGATCATGGCCCCCATAATCTCCTTGAAGCCCATCTTGTTCTTCGGGGTGGTCCAGGACACGGCCACGCAGGTGATGGTGGCCCAGAAGGCGGCCATGCCCGGGGAGTAGCCGATCAGCATGAGCACCACGATCACCACCAGGGGCGCCGAGAGCAGCCACTGGGATTTGAGGATGTCCCAGGCGGTGGGGGCGTTGGCGTCCCGCTTGCCCACCAGGCCGTAACGCTTGGCCTCGAAGTGCACCATCACGAACACACTGAGGAAGTAGATGATCGCCGGGAACACCGCCATCTTCATGATGGTCACGTAGGGGATCTCGGTGAACTCGGCCATGAGGAAGCCGCCGGCCCCCATGATGGGCGGCATGAACATGCCGCCGATGGAGGCGCTGGGCTCGATGGCCCCGGCCACGTGGGGCCTAAAGCCCGCCTTCTTCATCAGGGGGATGGTGAAGGCGCCGGTGGACACGGTGTTGGCGATGGCGCTGCCCGAAACCGACCCGAAGAAGCCCGAGGCCATCACCGCCACCTTGGCCGGGCCGCCCACGGTGCGCCCGGCCAGGGCCATGGGAAGATCCAGGAAGAAGCGGGAGCAGCCCGAGGCTTTCAAAAAACTGCCGAAGAAAATGAACAGGATGACGTAGGTCACCAGCACCGAGGCCATGATGCCGAACACGCCCTCCTGCTTCAGGTAGATATGGTTGATTGCCCGGTCCATGGCGAAGCCGGTGTGGGCGAAGGAGTCCAGGATGGGAATGTATTCCAGAAGATTGCCCCAAAAGGCGTAAAGCAAGAAGGCCACGCCCACCAGGGTCATGGACCAGCCCAGCACCCGGCGGGCCACCTCCAGGGAGATGAGTATGCCCACCACGCTCACCACAGTGTCCAAGGCGGTCTCGCTGCCCATGCGGTAGTTCAGGGCCGCGTACTCGACTATGTAGTAGCCCACCACGAAGGCGGCCACCGCAGCCAGGAAAAGGTCAAAGATAGTGGGCCGGTCGGTGGGTGACTTGCGGCCCATGGGGTAGTTGATGAACACCAGGATGTAGGTGATGAGCACGTAGATGCCCAGGAAGTACTGGGTGTCCACCGGCAGGATGCCCGCGTTGTAGAAGTAGAACAGGACCATGAACACGCCCAGGCCCGCGGTGAAATAGGCCCAGTAGCCGCTCATGGCGCGGCCGGTCTTGGCGTCTTTGCGGACTATCTCGTCCAGCTTGGCCTTGTCCACCGCCGCATCTTGCAGGGCGGCGTCTTCGTCATATGTCTCGATGACGGGTTTTTTCGGTTCGTCGTTCATGGCCACCCTCTTGGCAGTCGAGCCTTTTGGGTAAAAGGGGAAGGGCCGGCTAGGCCCTCCCCCAGCTTAGCTTCCCGCGGGGCGGTTAGTCGATCGGTTTGAGGTTGTCGGGAATTTTGACTCCCTGCTCAGTCCAGAACTTGTAAGCGCCCTTGTGCAACGGCACCGAAGCGCCGCGGAAGTTGTTCTGCAGGGTCATGGCCTTGAAGGTCTTTTTGGCGGTCACCATGGCCTCCATGCCCTTGGTGGACCACAGGGTCTTCATGATCTTGTAGACCAGGTCCTCGGGCACGTCCTTGCTGGTGGTGAGGATGCAGGAGTCCTGGAAAGACTCACAGGGAGGCATGCCCTTGTAGTAGGTGTCCGCGGCGATGGTCATGGGGCTGTAGGCGTAGGCCTTGTAGAAGCCGGTCTTGACCGCGTCGGTGTCCACGTTGATCAGGTTGATCTTGACCTGCACCGAGGCCTCGATGATGGAGCGGTTGGGATAGCCCACCAGCACCCAGAAGGCGTCCAGCTTGTTGTCCTTGAAGGCGCTGGCCGCGGCGGAGTAGCCCAGGAAGGTGGGCTTGAAGTTGTCCCACACGCCGATGTGGCGGAAGAAGCGCTCGGCGCTGGCCGCCGCGCCGGAACCGGCGTTGCCCACGGCCACGCGCTTGCCCTTGAGGTCCATGGCGCTCTTGAAGCCGCTGTCGGCGCGCACCACCAGCTGGGCCGGGGCACCGTAGAGGTAACCCATGGAACGAATCTTGTCGTACTTGTTGTTGTCCTTGGGCAGCTTGCCGGCAAAGCCCAGGCCGCTGTCCACCGCGTAGCACAGGGCTATGGTGCTATCGCCGCTGTTGACCCGCTTGACGTTTTCCACCGAGCCGCCGCTGCCGACCGCGCTGGCCTTGATGTCAGCGTTGACCTTGGGGATATACACCGCCGCGCCGTTGGCCCAGGTGTTGAAGGTGCCGCCCGTGGGGCCGCCGCCGATTTTAAGCTTGTAGCCAGCGGCAATAGCCGGAGCCGGCATCATGCCCAGGCCTACCACCAAAGCGGCCGCCAGGGTCAGAACCAAAAACTTTTTCATGCTTTCTCTCCCGATATGAATGGAACCAAACGACTATCCTATGGTTGGCCGACGGCCGGCGGGCCGCCCGGCGTACTCCCATGCGCTGAACCCCATCGGGGCTCGAGTTCTGGTCGAGGCTGGAAGAACGGATAAGCGAGGTGTTGTATCTAATAGAATGCCACTCTGGGCTTCATCGCTGCATTAAAAGAATAATAAATGCGGATGCGGGGGGTAAATTCGAAGACCTCTGATTGTGTTGTACTAATTTTTCTTACAAGGCCGTAGGCGGCAAGGCGGCCGCCCACGGCCCCGGACATGGGCTATTTTTTCAAGAAGCCTTCTTTTTTATACTCCGGATCGGGGTAGGTGTAAAAGCCCGTGCCGGTCTTGGCCCCCAACTCGCCCCGGGCCACCTTTTCCCGGAGGGCGTCGGGGGGGTGGTCCTTGGGATCGCCTGACTCGATATAGTATGACATTTCAATATCATAAACTACGTCCAGGCCCACGCTGTCCATGAGGGCGAAGGGGCCTTCGTCCATGCCGCTCCAGATCATCCAGCCCCGGTCGATGTCCTTGAAGTCCACGTAATCCCCGGCCCACATGTGCAGGCTCTCCTTTTTGATGGCCCGCCAGATGCGGTTGAAGCAGAAGCCGTGGATCGACTTGCGCACCGTCAGCGGCACGCAACCGATGGAGCGCACCCACTCGGCGCACTGCTCGATCAGCTCGGGCGGGGCCTCGCCGCTGCCCATCACGTCCGTCAGGTTGCGGCCTATGTCCAGGGTGTAGAAGTGGATGTTCACGCAAAGCTCGGGCCGGGACGTGGCGTCGGCGATCAAGGACACCGGGATGGAGGAGCTGTTGGTGGCCAGGATGGCTCCGGCCGGGGCCAGCTGGTCCAGGCGGGCGTACATCTCCCGCTTGAGCTCCAGGTTCTCGGGTATGGCCTCGATGACCATGTCGGCGTCTTCCAGCGCTTGCTCCAGGGTGGCGCAGCGGGCCACCTTTTCCGCCGCCTGGCCCAACTGGGCCCAGGTCAGGGTGGGAGTGCGGGTGGTGCGCTTGATGCGGTCCTCGCTCATGGCCATGCTGTGGTCAAAGGAGGCGGGGTTGGGGTCCCAGGCGCTGACTTTATAACCGTAATAGGCTGCTTGCAGGGCGATGCGGGCTCCCAGGTTGCCGGTGCCCACCACGGCCAGTTTCTTGATCTCGCGGCTCATGTTTTTTCCAATCGATGGGTTAGGGCTCCACCAGCCCGTGCTGGATGGCGAAGCGCGACAGGTCGGCGTTATTGCGCAGATTCAACTTTTTTAGCAAGCGGAAGCGGTAGGTGTCCACGGTCTTCACGCTGATATGGAAAGATTCGGCGATTTCCCGGTTGGTCTGGCCCAGGGCCAGGGCCCGGAGCACCTGCACCTCCCGGTTGGACAGGGTGTCCAGGGGCGAGTCGCCCCGTTCGCCCCGGGCCACGCGCAAGGCCAGCAGCTCCGAGGCCTCCTGGCTCAGGTACATGCCCCCCTGGTGCACCTGGCGTATGGCGCTGACCAGCTGCTCCGGGGCGGAGCGCTTGGTGATGTAGCCCTTGGCCCCGGAGCTGATGGAGCGCACCACGTACTGCTCCTCCTCGTGCATGGTCAAGACCAGGATGGGCAGCTCGGGTTTCTGGGCCTGAAGCTGGTTGATCACCTCCAGGCCGTCGGTGCCGGGCATGGAGATGTCGATCACCGCTACGTCCACCGGGTGGTTCAGGGCCAGGCTGATGGCCTGGCGGCCGTCGGCGGCCTCGGCGGTCACCTCCATGTCGCCGGTCTCCTCGATGAGGCTACGGAGCCCCGCCCGCACCATGCCGTGATCGTCGGCTAAGAGTACTTTTATCAATGACGGCCTCCGCTCATGGGCCTGACCGGCAGGACCAGGCGCACCTCGGTGCCCCGTCCCGGATGGGAGTTGATGGTGAGATCGCCGCCGGCCAGACCGGCCCGCTCGCGCATGCCCGCGATGCCCAGGCCCTCGCGCTCGGATAGCTGGTCCGTGGCGAAGCCCAGGCCGTTGTCGCTCACGCTCAGGGTCAGGCGGCCGTCCTGGCCCTGCAGGGCCACGTCCACGCTGGTGGCCCCGGAGTGGCGGGCCGCGTTGGTCAGGGCCTCCTGGGCCACCCGGTAGGTGGCTATGGCGGTCTGGTCGTCCACCTCGGGCACCCGGTCCCAGTTGAACACGCAGGCGATGCCGGTGTGTTTTTCAAAGTCCGTGGTGTACCACTCCAGGGCGTCCACCAGGCCCAGGTCCTCCAGGGCCGGGGGGCGCAGGCGGGTGGCGATGTTTCTTACCTCGCTGATGGTGTGGTCGATGATGGCGCACATGTTCTGGGCCCGGCCCCCGGCCTTGGGGTCCTGGCCCTTGAGGTGTTCGCGCAGCCACACCGCGTCGATGCGTAGGGCGGTGAGCACCTGGCCCAACTCGTCGTGCAACTCCCGAGCTATGGCCCGGCGCTCGGCCTCCTGGCCCTCCATGATGCTGCCCGAGAGGCGCCGCAGCTGTTCCTGGGCCTTTTTGAGGTCGGTGATGTTGACCATGATGCCGCAGATGCGGCTCACCTGGCCGTTTTCGTTGATGATGGGGAAGCGCACCGAAAGGTAGGTGTTGAAGCCGTCCTCGTGGGGGATGCGTTCCTCCACCTGCACCGAGCGCTTGGCCTGGAGCACCATGCGGTCGCTCTTGGCGAACTGTTCGGCGATCTCCCTGGAAAACAGCTCGTAGACCGTGTTGCCCCACACCTGCTCGGTGCTCAGGTTGAACAATTCCTCGAAGCGCGAGTTGACCATGATGTAGCGGCCCTCGGCGTCCTTCATGTAGACCACCGCCGGGGTGTACTTGAGGAAGCTGGTTATCTCCCTGGTGCGCTGGCGCACCTGGCGCTCCAGGTCCCGGGAGTATTCGCTGAGCTTTTCCTGGGCCCGGCGCAGCTCTTCCTCGGTGCGCTTGAGGGCGGTGACGTCCACCAGCACGGCCAGGGATTTTACGATGCGGCCCTGGTCGTCGCGCTCGGCGATGGCCGAGAGCAACACGTCCACCACCTCGCCGTTCTTCTTGACGAACTGGTAGGAGATGTCCTGGGCCTGGCCGGTGCGGAAAAACAGGGGCAGCACCTCGGTCTCGGCGTGGCGGTGCGACTGGGGGGTGAGGAAATCGGTGAGCTTGCGCCCAATGACCTCTTCGTCGCTGTAGCCCAGGGCGTCGGACCAGTAGTCACTGACGTTGACCAGCCGCCCGGTGGTGTCCACCGAGTGCAGCAGGGCCGGGGTCTTGTGGTACAGGCGCCGGTAGCGCTCCTCGCTGCGTCGCAGGTCTTCCTCGGCCATACGGCGGCGGGTGATCTCCTGGGAGGCCTTGCGGTAGAGGAAGTAGACCCCCAACCCGGCGAAGAGGCACAGGCCCAGCACCGCCACGCCGGTAGTCTGCAAGTAGGGCTTGAAGGCCCACTGGGCCACTCCGGCCATGCTGGTGAGGTACACCAGCCGCCAGCCCGGGAAGTGGGCCACCGGCCGGGTATAGAGCAGGTATTCGCGGCCCGCCTCGTCCTTGACCAGGTGCTCGCCCACCCTGGTCAGGCCGCTCCAGGGCCAGGGGCCGTCGCCGAACTGGCGGGTGCGGGCGATGGCCTCCCAGTCCTCCAGGCTGCTGGGCCACAGGGTCTTGTTGAGCCACTCCACCCGGTTGGTGCTGAAGATCACCTCGTGCGGACCCACCATCAGGGCCGCCTCCTCTTCGTCGCCCAGGTTCAGGTTGCCTTCCAACAGGCTGATGGGGGTCTTGATCACCGCCACCCCCAAGGGCGCCCCCCCGGCTGGTGGGTAGACGGCGTAGGCGTAATAGGCTCCCCGCTTCTTACTGGTGGTGCCCAGGGCCAGGTACTTGGTCGCCTGCCCGGCGATGGCCTGCTGGAAATAGGGGCGGAAGGAGAAGTTGTGGCCTACGAAGCTATCCAGGGAGTCGCGGTTGGACGAGGCGATGGTGAGACCCTGGCGGTTGAGCAGATAGCAGACGTCCACCTCCAGGGATTTCTTGAACTTGTCCAGCACATCGTTGGCCGCGGCCAGGTTGCCCTCGTCGGGCTTGATCAGGGCCCGCTGCATCTCGCCCAGGCTGGCCAGGGCCTCCACCGGCTTTTGGTTCTGGGCCAGGAAAGAAGAAATTTGGTTGGCCAAGACCTCGGTCTGGCCGGCGGCCCGGCGGTGGGCTAGGGAGATGGCCGAATCCTGCAAGGAATAATAGTAGTGCATCCCGCCCCCGGCGGTGGACACCAGGGCCAGCAGGGACAGTATCAAGAGTATGGTTCTCAGGCGCATGGGACGCCTTTCCCCGGAGTATGATTGCGCGGGTTGCACCACCCTAACTTGGCAGAAAGCGATCATAATGTAAACATGTTGAGACAAACGCAAAAAAGCGCCTCCACCCAAGCCGGGGCCGGTTGACAGGCCAAGGGCTGATGTTAGGATGATAAAATTCCGTGGGGGTTTACTTGGGGGGCGAGTCAATCTAATGGAGGGCCTCCTGGCCCGGGAAAGTCTATGGTGAGTCACATAAGCGACGAGCAGGACCAGCCGCTGGTCCTGGAGCCCGACGAGGAGCTTCCCACCGACCTGCCGCTTTTGCCGGTCAGGGACGTGGTGGTGTTCCCCTACATGATCCTGCCTCTGTTCGTGGCCCGGGAAAACTCGGTGGCCGCGGTGGAGGCGGCCATGGCCGAGGACCAGCACGTATTCCTGGCCACCCAGAAGGACCAGAACGTGGAGCATCCCGATGTGGAGGACCTCCACGAGGTGGGCACCGTCGGGATCATCATGCGCCAGCTCAAGATGTCCGACGGCCGGCTCAAGGTGCTGGTGCAGGGCTTGGCCCGGGCCCGCATCTCCGAGTGGAGCCAGGAGTCTCCCTACTTCGCGGTGTCGGTGGAGCTGTTGGGCGACGATCGCGAGGAAGGCGAGGCCGGACCGGCCTCCGAGGCCCTGATGCGCTCGGTGCGCGAGGCGGCGGAGAAGATCCTGGCCCTCCGGGGTCTCCTTACCTCCGACGTGCAGGCCATCCTCAGCTCGGTGGAGGAGGTGGGCCGCCTGGCCGACCTTGTGGCCAGCAACATGCGCCTGGACATAACTACCGCCCAGGCCATTCTGGAGCAGAACGATCCCCTCAAGCGCCTGGAGATGGTGCACGAGCATCTGGGCACCGAGCTGGAGGTGAGCACCCTCCAGGCCAAGATACAGTCCGAGGCCCAGGAGGAGATGAGCCGGGGCCAGCGGGAGTATTACCTGCGCGAACAGCTCCGGGCCATCCGCCGGGAGCTGGGCGACGCGGACGAGCGCCAGCGGGAGATGGCCCAGCTGCGCGAGGCCCTGGAGAAGAAGCGCCTGTCCGCCGAGGCCAAAGAGGAGTCCCTGAAGCAGCTCAGCCGTTTGGAGCAGATGCAGCCCGAGAGCGCCGAGGCCTCCATCATCCGCTCCTATTTGGACTGGATAATCGACCTACCCTGGCAAAAGGGCAGCCGGGACCGCCTGGACCTCACCGAGGCCCAGCGCATCCTGGACGAGGACCACTTCGATCTGAAAAAGGTCAAGGAGCGCATCCTGGAGCACTTGGCGGTGCGCAAGCTCAATCCCAAGATGAAGGGCCCCATCCTGTGCTTCATCGGCCCTCCCGGGGTGGGCAAGACCTCTCTGGGCCGCTCCATCGCCCGGGCCCTGGGGCGCAAGTTCGTGCGTCTTAGCCTGGGCGGGGTGCGCGACGAGGCTGAGATTCGCGGCCACCGGCGCACCTACATCGGGGCCATGCCCGGCCGCATAATCCAGGGCCTTAAGCAGGCGGGCACCAACAACCCTGTGTTCATGCTGGACGAAGTGGACAAGGTGGGGGCCGACTACCGGGGTGACCCCACCAGCGCCCTGCTGGAAGTCCTGGACCCGGAGCAGAACTACGCCTTTTCCGACCACTACCTGAACCTGCCCTACGACCTGTCCAAGGTGATGTTCATCACCACGGCCAACGTGGAGGACACCATCCCCGAGCCCCTGTGGGACCGCATGGAGGTCATCGAGCTCAGCGGCTACACCGAGGAGGACAAGCTGGCCATCGCCAAGGGCTTCCTGGTGCCCCGCCAGCTCAAGGAGTCCGGCCTGGGCGAGGGCAGGGTGGAGTTCAGCCAGGGCGGCGTGCTGGAGATAATCCGCTCCCACACCAGGGAGGCGGGGCTACGCAACCTGGAGCGGGAAATCGGCTCGGTGTGCCGCAAGGTGGCCCGCAAGGTGGCCGACGGCGACCAGAGCAACTTCAAGATCACCGCGGGCAACCTGGAGCGCTTCTTGGGGGTGCCCAAATATTTGCCCGAGGACGAGCGAGGCGAGGGCGAGGTGGGGGTGGCCACCGGCCTGGCCTGGACCGCCGTGGGCGGTGAGGTGCTCCGGGTGGAGGTGAGCGCCCTGGAAGGCAAGGGCAACCTGACCATCACCGGCTCCCTGGGCGAGGTGATGCGCGAGTCGGCCCAGGCCGCCCTTAGCTACGCCCGCAGCCGGGCCGCCGAGTTGGGCCTCAAGAAGGGCTTTTACGAGGACCTGGACCTGCACGTGCACGTGCCCTCCGGGGCCATTCCCAAGGACGGCCCCAGCGCGGGCATCACCCTGGCCACGGCCATCATCAGCGCCCTGACCGGGGTTCCGGTGCGGGAAGACGTGGCCATGACCGGCGAGGTGACCCTCACCGGCAAGGTGCTGCCCATCGGCGGGCTCAAGGAGAAGTCCCTGGCCGCGCTCAGGGCCGAAATGGCCCTGATGCTGGTGCCCCAAAAGAACCACAAGGACATCAAGGAACTGCCCCAAAAAGTCAGGCGCAAGATCAAGATCGTGCCGGTGAGCCATATGGACCAGGTTTTGCCCCTGGTGCTGGCAACCTGGCCGCCAGCCAAGCCGGTCCACAAAAAAAAGAAACCTGCCCCCAAAAAAAGCAAGGCGGTGGCCCCCAAAAAGGCGGCACCCAAGAAAGGCGGCAAGAGTAAGTGAGCAAGATTCTGTATGTGGAGGCCTGTGGGGGGGCTTCGGGCGACATGTTGGCTGGGGGAATGTTGGATTTGGGTTGGCCCCTGGAGGAGCTGACCGGATATTTGCAGGCCATGGGCCTGGATCACGTGAGGGTGAGCGTCGCCACCCAGGAGCACCAGGGCATAATGACCCGCCGCCTGGAGGTAGAGGCGCCCCACGAGCACGTACATAGGCATCTGAGCCACATCCTGGAGCTGCTGGAGCGGCTGCCCGAGCAGGTGGCCCGGCCCGCGGCCCAGGTTTTCGAGCGCCTGGCCCAGGCCGAGGCCAAGGTGCACGGCACCACTCCCGAGGAGGTGCATTTCCACGAGGTGGGCGCGGCCGACGCCATTGCCGACGTGGTGGCCTTTTGCGCGGGCCTGGCCTGGCTGGGCGGGCCGCGCCTGAAGGCCTCGCCCCTGCCCATGGGCGAAGGATTCGTGAACTGCGCCCACGGCAAGCTGCCCCTGCCCGCCCCGGCGGTCCTTAACCTGCTGGAGGGCGTGCCGGTGTACGCCTGCGGGGTCAAGGGTGAGACGGTCACTCCCACCGGGGCGGCCATCCTCACCGCCCTGGCCGAGAGCTTCGGCCCGCCTCCGGCCATGCGCCTGGAGAAATCGGGCATCGGCGGAGGCAGCCGGGCCAGCCAGGCCATTCCCAACCTGCTGCGCCTGTGGCTGGGCCGGGAAGAAAGCCATGCCGGGGCCGACCGGGTGGTGGAGATCGTGTGCCACCTGGACGACATGAACCCCGAGGATCTGCCCCTGGTCATCGAGCGGCTCATGGCCGCCGGGGCCCTGGATGCGGCCGCCACGCCCCTGGTTATGAAAAAGGGCCGCCTGGGCCATAGCCTGACCGTGATGAGCACCCCGGAGAAAAGCGAGGAGCTTGCCGCCCTGGTCTTGGAGCAGACCCCCAGCCTGGGGGTGCGCCTGAGGCCGGTGGAGCGCCGAGTGCTGGAGCGGGAGGACATCACCGTGGAGAGCCCCTGGGGCCCGGCCAAGGTGAAACTGGCCCGCACCGCCCAGGGCCCGCGCCCGCACGCCGAGGCCGAGGACGTGGCCCGCATCTGCCGCCAGAGCGGCCTGCCCCCCTGGCTGGTGCGGCGCGAGCTGGAGGCCTTGGCTGGTGAAGGCCTTTAAATAACTATAAAAAACAGTTGCAAATGGCTTCCCGCCGTTACATGTTTAAGGTGTAAGCCTTAGACGGGGGGAGCCATGCGCCGTTTATCGCTATTGGTTTTGTTGTTAGGGTGCCTTTCGCTCGGGGGGCCCGCCCTGGCCGACAGCATCGTCTTTGACTACAACAGCGGCATCACCGACACCATGGTGGCCAACTTCTGGGCCAACACCGATCTGAGCAACCAGCCGTCCATGTACACCCTGGCCAGCGGTAACTGGGAGTCCCAGTCCCTGATCCGCTTCGACAGCCTGTTCGGCAGCGGAACCGGCCAGATTCCCCTGGGCAGCACCATCAACAACGCCACCCTGCGCCTGTACCTCTACGGGGTGCAGAACCCCACCCAGGTGCTGGGGTTGTACAACATCACCACCAACTGGGCCGGCAGCTCCACCTGGAACTCCCTGGGCGGAGGCATCACCCCGGGGGTGAACGCCGAATCCGGGGCCGCGGCCACGGCCACCAACCTGGCGGTGGGCTGGTTGGGCATCGACGTCGCCTCCTCCCTGCAAGCCTGGGCCGACGGCTCCCTGCCCAACCAGGGCTGGGCCATCCTGGCCGAGACCACGCCCTGGGCCTCGGCCTTGTTCCTCAGCTCCGACTACGGCATCGCCTCGTTCCGGCCCACCCTCAGCGTGGACTACACCACCCCCTCGGCCGGAGCCCCGGAACCGGGCACCCTGCTCTTGGTGGGCAGCGCCGCCCTGGCCGCCCTGGGCTTGCGCCGCCGCCGTCGCCGGGCCTAGCGGCTTGCCGCCGGGGGCGGTGGAGCCTAGAATAGCCTTGTGAGCTTTTTACACCCCAAAAATCTGGCCGTGGCCCTGGCCGTGCTGGCTCTGGGCGTGGCCGTGGCCCTGGCGGGCTGCGACTCCGGGCCGGGCGGCAAGACCGGCAAGGGCGGCTGCACCATCGCCGACCAACTCAGGAAGGACGGCCTGGTGCTGGTGCCGCTCAGCGCCTGGACCAAGAAGCGCCTGGACGATAACCTGGCCCCCATGGACCTGCTCAAGCGCCCCTGCCTGGCCGAGCCTGTGGCCGCCAAGGTGGAGATAGATGACCGCACCGAGTTTTACGTTTTTTACAGCCCGTCGGACGGCAAGGCCGGGGAACAGGTGGTTTTCACCTGGTATTACGGGCGGCCCCAGCGGGTGCTGTCCCGCCCCCTGATCAAGGTTCTGGTGAAGCGGGACGGCTTCGAGCGCCCCCTGGTCATCAGCCAGATATGGTCGGCTCCCCACGGCTCCAGCAAGATATTGTCCATGGGCGGGCTAAACTCGGTGCAAAGCAAGGCCCAGTGGGAGGCCTCGCGCATCTTCGGACCGCGCACCCTGATCATCAGCCGTTTCGCCGGGTTTGACCAAGCGAGGGCGCTCACCGGCGAGACCCTGGCCGAGGTTCATTTCGAGATTCACGAAAAAGGCGTGCAGGTTTATTAGGCGGCCCGGCCCGTCTAGGGCTGGGGGGTGATCTTGTCCAATATTTTGCGCTCCAACTCCTGGGTGCTCTTCACCGGCTGCCAGACGCCCTGAAACAGGCGCTGGGCCTTGACCAGGGACGAAAGTTTGCTGGCCAAGGGACCGGTGCACTGCACCGTGACCCAGGCCGACCAGCGCAGGTCGCCGTCCTGGCGCTGAGGAATCTCATAGGACACCGAGTCCTTGTCCCTCTTCTGCCCGCCCAGGCCCAGACCGGGGTCGGCCTTGAGCTTTTCCCCCACCTGCTTTTGCACCTGGGCGCAAGGCATGTCGTACACCCCCACGAACAGGCTGGGCCCGGATTTGTCCTGAGGAGCGGCCGCACCTTGATCGCGGCAGGCGCTAATGCCCAGGGCCAAAAGCAGAGCCATGATTAGGAGGGCTACTCGCATCATTTGCTCCGGCTGATGGTCATGGTATGGATTGTACTGCCGGTCTTGTCGTAGGTGCCGCCGGAGGAGCGGGACTTGCCGAGCTCGCCGGTGATGTCGGTGCCCGGCGCCAGGGAGTACAGCAGCTTCATGAAGCGGGCCTCCTGGTCGCTGATGTCCTGCCCGCCGAAGGGGTTCATCAGGCCGCTGGCGTCGTGGCCCAAAAAGCCGATGGCGTGCCCCGCCTCGTGGGCCAGGGTGTCGGGCACCCCGCCGGAGCAGCCGGCCTGGCTGCGGGCGATGGATATCCTGGCCGAGACGATGCGCCCGGCGCTGCTCCAGCTTATGGTGGTCAGGCCGCACCAGGAGGTGGAGCTGCTCCAGGACACCGGGATGTTGCTGCCCCCGAAGTTGAAGCTGACCGCGCCGTCCGAGGCGGTGGTCCAGCGGTTGAAGGCGGTGCGGGCGTCGGCAAAGGCGCCGGCCGACACACCTATGGGCACGTTGGCCCAACGGATGGTGTGGCCGCTCAGATTTTTTGCGTTGTAGGTGTAGAGGAACTGGTAGTCGGCCGTGGTGAAGCCGCTGTCGCCGCCGCCTCCGCCCCCGCCGCTGCAAGAGGCCAGGGCCAGGGACAGCACCATAAGCAGAATCATTACCATGCGGCGCAGGTGATTTTCAGGCATGAGCAGCCAACTCCCCACAGTTGGTTAAGGTTTTTCGCGGCACCGGCCATGGTCGCGGCGCGGCGCATTTTCTTATGATACCCCAGAGATAGGCCGGGTGGCCAGAACTACCAGAGTAGTCCCAGGGCCTGGTCCAGGCGTCCGGCCTTGAGCACTTCCAGGCCCGCCGGGGCGGCGGTCTTGCCCGGCGCGGTGAGCACCTGGTCGAAGCCCTGGCGCAGGGCCTCGGCCATGCGCGCCGCCGAGCGCCCCACCGCTCTCAGCTCGCCGGTGAGGCCCACCTCGCCGAAGCACACCGTCTTGGCGGGCAGGGGCCGGTTGGCCAGGGACGAGGCGATGGCCGCGGTCACCGCCAGGTCGGCCGCCGGTTCGCTCAGGCGCACCCCGCCGGTGACGTTGACGAACACGTCGTGGCCGCCCAGGTCCAGCCCGGCGTGGATGGCCAGCACCGCGGCCAGCATCTGCAACCGGCCTTGATCCACCCCCAGGGCCTGGCGGCGGGGCATGGCCAGCCCCGAGGGGCTGACCAGGGCCTGCACCTCCACCAGCAGGGGGCGGGTGCCGCTCATGGCCGCGCAAACCGCGCTGCCCGGGGCCGAGATCGGGCGGTGGGCCAGAAAAAGGGCCGAGGGGTTCACCACCCCGGCCAGCCCAGCCTCGCCCATTTCGAACACCCCCACCTCGTCGGTGGCCCCGAAGCGGTTTTTCACCGCCCGCAAAAGACGCAGGCGCATGCTGGGCTCGGACTCGAAGTAGAGCACCGTGTCCACCATGTGCTCCAGCACCCGAGGCCCGGCCAGGGCCCCCTCCTTGGTCACGTGGCCCACCAGGAACAGGGCGCAGCCCGCCTTTTTGGCCGCGCCGGCCAACTCGGCGGCGCATTGGCGCACCTGGCCCACCGAGCCGGGCGCGCTGCTCAACTCTTCGCTCTTGAGGGCCTGGATGCTGTCCACCACCACCGCGTCGTGGGTGTCGGCGGCCACGGCCTGGAGAATGGGCTCCAGGGCGGTGTCGGCCAACAGCTCCACCCCCTCGCCGGCCAGGCCCAGGCGGTGGGCCCTAAGCCCCACCTGGCGGGCCGACTCCTCGGCGGCCACGTAGAGCACCCGGCCGCCGTCCGCCCCCAGGGCCTGGGCCGTCTGGAGCATGAGGGTGGACTTGCCGATGCCCGGCTCGCCCCCCACCAGCACCACCATGCCCGCCACCAGCCCTCCGCCCAAGACCCGGTCCAACTCGGGCAGACCAGTGGGACGGCGCTTGTCCGGGCGGTCCAGGGCCTGGGTCAGGGGTGTCTTGTGCACCGGGGCGGCGGGCCGTCCTTTGGCCGCCGGGGCCATCGGCTCCTCCACCATGGTGTCCCAGCTCTGGCAGGCCGGGCAGCGCCCCAACCATTTGGGCTGGGCCGCTCCGCAAGTTTGGCATACGAAAAGGGTGCTCTTTTTGGCCATGGGTTCTCCTGGGTACTGGGCCAGTGTACCCTGTATGGGCCTGAAGGGTAAGCCCCGGGGGGCAATGAATCGTGGCTCATTGCTGGGCGGGCGCCGGGCTTTCGTTGACAAATTACCCTTCTCAGCATATACAGTTAAAGGACCTAGTGGGTTTATGAGGAGTAAGGGGCGTGGGGACTTTACGCCCTTTTTCAGAGTAGGGCAAAGGAGCGGATTGAGCATGTCAGACAACGTCTTACAAGTCAGCGACGATAATTTCGAGGCTGAAATCCTAAGCAGCGAGAGCCCCGCCCTGGTGGACTTCTGGGCGTCCTGGTGCGGCCCCTGCCGGGCCATCGCCCCCGTGGTCGAGGAGTTGGCCGAGCAGTACGCCGGCAAGCTCAAGGTGGCCAAGCTCAATGTGGACGAGAGCCCCAAGACTCCCGGCCAGTACGGCATCCGGGCCATCCCCACCTTGATCCTGTTCAAGGACGGCAAGGTAGCCGACCAGATCACCGGCGCGGTGAGCAAGTCTCACCTGGAAGCGGCCATCAACAAGCAACTGGGCTAGGGCCGGGACAACCGGTGTCTACCCACGACCTGGTGATAGTAGGCGGGGGGCCGGCGGGACTGACCGCAGGGCTCTATGCCGCCCGGGCGCGCATGGACGTGGTGCTTTTGGAGCGCCTGAGCCCCGGCGGGCAGGTTCTTACCACCGATATGGTGGAAAACTGGCCCGGCGACGTGGAAGGCGTCAGCGGCTTCGACCTGTCCGACCGCATGCGCGACCATGCCCTGAAGTTCGGCCTTCAGATCAAAAGCGCCGAGATAACCAACCTGGCCGCCGACGGCAACATCAAGGTGCTCTCCACCCCCGACGGCGAGCTGCGCGCCAAGGCGGTGGTGCTGGCGGTGGGGGCCCAACCCAAGAAGCTGGGAGTGCCCGGCGAAGAACTGCTCATCGGCAAGGGGGTGTCCTACTGCGGCACCTGCGACGGCCCCTTCTACCGCGAGCAGACCGTGGTCTGTTTCGGCGGGGGCGACACCGCCGCCGAGGAGTGTGTGTTTCTCACCCGCTTCGCCAAGAAGGTTTACCTGGTGCACCGGCGCGACGAGCTCCGGGCGGCCGGAGTCCTGGCCGAAAGGGTGATGAACAATCCCAAGATCGAGGTGCTCTGGTCCCAGGTTCCCCTGGAGATCAAGGGCGTGGACAAGGTGGAAGCGGTGCGGCTGAAGAAGCTCAAGGACGGGGAGGAATACGACCTGCCTTGCGACGGAGCTTTCGTCTTTGTGGGCACTTCGCCCAACACCGATTTCCTGCGGGGCGTGGTGGACATGGACCGCCAGGGTTTCATTATCTGCGACCGCAACCAACACACCAGCATGAACGGGGTATTCGCCGCCGGCGATTGCTGCAGCAAACTGCTGCGCCAGATCGTGGTGGCTGCCGGCGAAGGCGCGGTAGCCACTTACGCCGCCCAGCGTTACCTGGAAGAAGTGCATGAGTAGAGTCTATAAACAGGCATTGATTTTCGCCCTGCTGCTGATGTTGGCCGCCTCCGCCGGCTGCGACTGGTTCGGCGGCAGCACGGGCATCCAGGACGAGGCCTTCGACACCCCGGCTCAGGTTCTGGCCAACGAGGCCGAAACCATGTACCGCGAGGGCAAATACGAGGAGTCCGCCGAGCTGTTCCAGGCGCTCAAGGACCGTTTCCCCTACAGCCGCTACGCCTTGCTGGCCGACCTCAGGGTGGGCGACGCCTACTTCAAGTCCAAGCGCTACGAAGAGGCCACCTTGGCCTTTGAGGACTTCATCCGTCTGCATCCCAGGAACGACGCCGTGCCCTATGCCATCTACCAAATGGGCATGGTCTCCTTCGACCAGATGCTGACCCCGGACCGGGACCCCAGCAACGCCCGCAAAGCCATGGAGACCTTCCGGCGGCTGATGAAGCAGTACCCCAGCAGCGAGTGGGCCGTGAAAGCCCAGCCCCGCATGCAGGAGGCCACCCGCCGCCTGGCCGCCCATGACATGGTGGTGGGCAAGTACTACTTCAACACCAAGAAGTACCGGGCCTCCATGAGCCGCTTCAAGCGGGTTCTCACCAACTACCCCGACGTGGGGCTGTACAACGAGGCCATGAACTATCTGCGCATGGCCCAGGAACAGTGGTCCAAGCTGCCCAAGCGCGAGCGCGAGGGCGAGTCCATCGACCGCCGCGACCTAAGCACGCCTCTGCCGGGCGTGGAACAGCCGGACGTGCTCCTGGGCGACGACAACCCGCTCTAGAGCCTAGCCACCCGACAACGAAAGGGACGCCCCCATGGGGCGTCCCTTTTTTGTTGATATGAAGCGCCGGGTCTAGCCGGCCGCCTGCTCGGCCACCAGCCGGGGCACCTGGGACAGGGCTTCTTCCAGGGCCGCCGGGTTTTGCCCGCCCGCCTGGGCCATGTCCGGTCGGCCGCCTCCGCCGCCGCCCACCATGGGGGCCAAAACCTTGACCAGGTTGCCCGCGTGGAAGCGCCCCGCCAGGTCCTTGGTGACCAGGGCCAGCAGCAGGGCCTTGCCGCCGCTTTCCGCGCCCAGCACCGCCACCCCGCTGCCCAGGCGGTCGCGCACCGTGTCGGCCAGGTCGCGCAAGGCCTTGGGGTTGCCCACCTCCACCTTGACCGCCAGCACCTTTACGCCGTCCACCTCCACCGCCTCGGAGAGGAGGTCGCGGCTGGAGGCTCCGGCCAGGCGTCCCTTGAGGGTCTCCACCTCGCGCTCGCTCTCCTTCAGGCTGGTCATGAGCTTCTTGACCCGCTCGGCCAGCTCCAGGCGGCCCACCTTGAGCGCCGCCGCGGCCCGGCCCACCTCGTCTTCCAGGGCCTGCACCGCCTCCACCGCGGTCCCGCCGGTCAGCGCCTCCAGGCGGCGCACCCCGGCGGCCACCGAGGACTCGCCGATGATCTTGAAGTAGCCGATTTCGCCGGTGGCGTGGGCGTGGGTGCCGCCGCACAGCTCCTTGGACACGCCTGGCACCTGCACCAGGCGCACCTTGTCGCCGTAGCGCTCCTCGAACAGGGCCATGGCCCCGCTGGACATGGCCTCTTCCAGGTCCATCACCTTGGTGTCCAGGCCGATGTTGGCCCGGATGCCCTGGTTGACCGTCACCTCCACCGCCTTGATCTCTTCGGGGGTCATGGCCTGGAAGTGGCTGAAGTCGAAGCGCAGGCGCTCCGGGCTGACCATGGAGCCCGCCTGCTTGACGTGCTCGCCCAGATGCTGGCGCAGAGCGGCGTGCAACAGGTGGGTGGCGGTGTGGTTGGCCGCCGTGGCCGCCCTGGTGGCGGGGTCCACCGTGAGCTCCAGCTCCTGGCCCTGGGCGATGCTGCCCTGGGTCACCTCGATCTGGTGCACGATAAGTTCGCCGCCGGGCTTCAGGGTGTCCAAGACCTTGGCCTTGCCCGTGGGTCCGGTGATGGTCCCCACGTCGCCCACCTGGCCGCCCGCCGCGCCGTAGAAGGGGGTGCGCTCGGTTACCAGCTCGGCCTTCTGGCCCTGGCCCACCTCGCTCACCGCCTCGCCGTCCACCAGGATAAGGGCCGCCTTGTCGCTGCCGGTGAGGCCCTCGTAGCCGGTGAAGGTGGTGCCGAAGCCCTGGGAGCGCAGCTTGGCCAAGGCCGGGGAGAGCTCGTGCTCGCCGCTGCCGGACCAGGCCGCCCGGGAGCGGCTGCGCTGCTGGCCCATGGCCTCCTGGAAGCCTTCCTCGTCCACCCCCAGGCCCTCCTCGGCCACTATGGTCATGGTCAGGTCCAGGGGGAAGCCGAAGGTGTCGTAGAGCTTGAAGGCGGTCTTGCCGTCCAGGGTGTCCAGACCCTTGGCCTTGGTATTGGCCAGGGCCTCGGACAGGAGCTTGAGCCCGGTGTCCAGGGTCTCGCCGAAGCGCTCCTCCTCGCCGCTGATCACCTTGTCCACAAAGGCCCGGGAGTCGTATAGGCCCGGATAGGCCCCGCGCATCTCGCTCATCACCACCCCGGCCACCTTGTGCAGGAAGGGGCCGGTGAGGCCCAGCTTGCGCCCGTGGCGGGCGGCGCGGCGAAGGATGCGCCGGAGGACGTAGCCCCGTCCCTCGTTGGAGGGCAAGACCCCGTCGCCGACCAGCACCGCGCAGGCCCGGGCGTGGTCGGCGATGACCCGAAGGCTCACGTCGCTTTCCTCGTCGGACCCCCGCGCCACCCCGGCCAGCTCGCTGGTGTAGTCCATGATGGGGGTGAACAGGTCGGAGTCGTAGTTGGAGGTGAAGCCCTGCACCGTGGCCGCGATGCGCTCCAGGCCCATGCCCGTGTCGATGGAGGGGCGGGGCAGGGGAGTCATCTTGCCGCTGGCGTCGCGCTCGTACTGCATGAACACCAGGTTCCACAGCTCCAGGAAGCGGTCGCAGTCGCAGCCCACCGCGCAGTCGTCGCGGCCGCAGCCCATCCCCGGGCCCTGGTCGATGTGTATCTCCGAGCAAGGGCCGCAGGGGCCGGTGTCCCCCATGGCCCAGAAGTTCTCTTCCTCGCCCAGGCGCACGATGCGCTCGGGGCGCACCCCCACCTCGCTCTCCCACAGCCGGGCCGCCTCGTCGTCCTCGGTGAACACGCTGACCCAGAGGTCCTCGGGGTCCAGGCCGTAGCCCTGGGTAAGAAGCTCCCAGGCGAACACCACCGCCTTTTCCTTGAAATAGTCGCCGAAGCTGAAGTTGCCCAGCATCTCGAAAAAGGTGTGGTGGCGCGGGGTGCGGCCCACGTTTTCCAGGTCGTTGTGCTTGCCGCTGACCCGGAAGCATTTTTGGCAGGTGGTGGCCCGGTTGTAGGGCCGCTTCTCCTGGCCGGTGAAGACGTTCTTGAACTGGACCATGCCCGCGTTGGTGAACAACAGGCTGGGGTCGTCGGCGGGCACCACGCTGGAGCTTTTCACCAACTGGTGCTGCTGTTTGACGAAGTAGTCCAGAAATTGCTGACGAATCTCGTTGCCGGTCTTGGCCATGGGCTTATGCGCTCCCTAATCGCCGGGGGGCTACTGGGCCGGGTTTTCCGGCTCTTCGGCGGCTGGGGGCAAAAGCCCCAGCTTGGTCTTGAGCCGGGTGAATACTTCTTGGTAAATTTCGGGGGTCTCGGCCAGGAATTTGGTGGCGTTATCCCGCCCCTGACCCATGCGCTCGTCGCCGTAGGAGTACCAGGCCCCGCTCTTGGTCACGATGTCCGCCTCCACCCCCATGTCCAGCATCTCGCCCAGGCTGTTGATGCCCTGGCCGAAGAGGATGTCGAACTCGGCTTGCTTGAAGGGAGGGGCCACCTTGTTCTTGACCACCTTGACCCTGGTTCGGTTGCCAACATCGGTGTCGCCGGACTTGATCTTGCCTATGCGCCGGATGTCCAGGCGAAGGCTGGCGTAGAACTTGAGCGCGTTGCCGCCGGTGGTGGTTTCCGGGCTGCCGAACATTACCCCGATCTTCATGCGGATCTGGTTGATGAAAATCAGCGAGGTGCGGCTCTTGGCCAGGACGCTGGTGAGCTTGCGCATGGCCTGGCTCATAAGGCGGGCCTGCAGGCCCACGTGGCTGTCGCCCATCTCGCCTTCCAGCTCGGCCTTGGGCACCAGGGCGGCCACCGAGTCGATCACCAGCACGTCCACCCCGCCGCTGCGCACCAGGATCTCGGCGATGTCCAGGGCCTGCTCGCCGGTGTCCGGCTGGCTGACCAGCAGCTCGTCCACGTTGACCCCCAGCTTGCGGGCGTAGCCCACGTCCAGGGCGTGCTCGGCGTCGATGAAGGCGGCCACGCCGCCGGCCTTCTGGGCCTCGGCGATGACGTGCAGGGTCAGGGTGGTCTTGCCCGAGGACTCCGGGCCGTAGATCTCGGTGATGCGGCCACGGGGCACCCCGCCCACGCCGGTGGCGATGTCCAGCCCCAGGGAGCCGGTGGAGATGGCGGGCACGTTCTGGGCGGCCTCGCCGCTGCCCAGGCGCATGATCGCGCCCTTGCCGAAGTTGCGCTCGATCTGCTTGAGCGCGCTGTCCACCGCCTTGTCCCGCTGGCTGCGGGTGTCGTTATCGGCCATTAAAACCTCCCGTTGCCCCAGTCTGGGCTAGCCTAGACCAGGGTTACGTGGTGCAAAGATTCATAAATCGGCCCTGAGCCGGTCAGGGTGCTTTTCATCAAAACCACCCGGTCCGCCCTAAACGAGGGACCGGCGGCGGCGGCCAGGGCCGCCAGGGCCCGGCTCAGCGGCGCGGTGGAGGGAGCCCCCGCCCCCCGCCGGGGGCGGCGCACCCGCCCCAGGGTGAGGTGGGGCTTGAAGGCCCGTTTTTCCGCCTCGAAGCCCAGGGGCTCCAGGGCCGTTTCTACCGCGCGGGCCATTTGGGCCACCAGATCCGTTTGGCCGCCCAGGCCCAGCCACACCACCTTGGGCGATCGGGCGTTGGGGAAGGCCCCGCAACCCGCGGCGCTCAGTCCGGGGGCGGAGCGTCCGGCCAGGGCGCCTTCCAAGGCTGTGATTATATCCGCCGTGGCGCTGGGGTCCACCTCGCCCAGGAATTTGAGGGTCAGGTGGAGGTTCATGGGCTCCACCCATTTTACATCAGCCCCGCTGGGTTTTAGCTCCTTGATGAGCCCCGCGGCGAACTCTTTCACCTCCGGGGGCATCTCAAGGGCGATGAAGGAACGCATGGTCCTCCAGATAGCGGCGCAGAAGGTCCAAGGCGGTCCAGGCGCTTTGCATCTTGACCTGCCCCCGGCTGCCCATGAAGCGCCGGTGCACGGTCTTTACCCCGCCCTCGGCGGCCAGGCCGAAATACACCGTGCCCACCGGCTTGTCCGGAGTGCCGCCGGTGGGCCCGGCGATGCCGGTGACCGCCAGCCCCAGGTCCACCCCGGACTCCAGGCGGGCCCCGGCGGCCATCTGGGCGGCGGTTTCGGCGCTCACCGCGCCATATTTTTCCAGGACCCTGGCCTCCACCCCCAACAGGTCCATCTTGGCCCGGTTGGAGTAGACCACCAGGCCCCGGTCCAAAAAGTCGCTGGCCCCGGCCACCCCGGTGATGAGATGGCCGATGAGCCCGCCGGTGCAGGACTCGGCCAGGGCCAGGGTAAGCTCCTCGGCGATCATGCGCTGGGCCACGGCGCCGGCCAGGCTCTGCTCTCCCTGGGCCACCACCTTGCCCCCAAGGCGATGGGCCGCCTCGGCGTAAAGCTCGTTCAAGAGCACCTCGGCCTCGTGGGGCGCGGAGGTGCGGGTGCTAAGAAGCACTTCCTCGGCCGGGAACACCGGGTAGTAGCCCACCGACACCTCGGGGTACCCGGCGGTCAGGCCGTCCAGGCGCTGGGCGATCTCGCTCTCCCCCAGGCCGAAGACGGTGAACTTCCGGCTCACCGTAACCTCCTGGGGAGCGAATAGGCGCATGAGGTCGGGCAGCACCTGGCGCTCCAGCAGGCGGTGATTTTCCGCCGGAATGCCCGGCAGGAAATAGACCGGCTGCCCGGCCGGGGTGGTGAGCATGAAACCGGCGCAGCTCTTGTCCAGGACCCTGGCCCCCTGGGGAAGCTGGGCCATGCGCTCCACTCCGGGCGGCACCTGGCGGCCCACCGCCTCGAAGCACTCCCGCAGGTTTTCTATCATGCGGCGGCTCTCGGCGATCTCCAGGCCGAAGTGCCGGGCCGCGGCCTTGGCGGTGATATCGTCCTCGGTGGAGCCCAGGCCGCCGCTGACCACCACGAAATCCGCCTGGTCCAGGGCCTGGTCCAGGGCTCCGGCGATGGCCTGCATGTCGTCGCCCACCCAGATGGCCGAGGTGATCAAAAACCCCAAGGGGCTCAGGCGGGACATGGCAAAACGCGAGTTTTGCTCTTCCACCCGGCCGCTGATCAACTCGTCGCCGATGCAGACTATGACCCCGCGCATATGCCTCGCGCCCCCCGGACCGGGTCTGGCAACCCGCCCGAACATCGTTGAAAATCCAGTTTTTCAAGCTATCAAGGGTGGTGTTTTTTGTCAACTGTTGGCAGGGGTTGACCGCCGCTGTCGCCGGGGTTAATCTGGGGCCGCCCACCCAGCCCAGGAGGATGCATGCGTTGGTGCGACCTTAGTTGCCCGGAGGCCGGTTTTCCCAAGGAAGACGCCGTGGACGGTGCCGGAAGCTGCCGCACCTTCGCTGCCTTGTATTGCGCCAAGCTGGGGCGTCTGGTGGCCAAAAACGCGCCCTGCGCGGCCGAGGCCATGGCGCATGGCGAAAAGGACGGGAAGGGCGGGGACCAGGGCTAGTCTTCCTCCTCGTCGCCGTCGGCCGGAGCGGGCTGGGCCGGCCCCATCTTGAAGAACTCCACCCCTTCATCCTTGAGCATTTTTTCCTCGTCGGCGGTGGAAACTCCCCGGATGTTGCGCGCCTTTTCGGCACCGTAATGAATCTTCAGGGCCTCCTTGGCGAAGCCTGGCCCCACGTCCTCGAAGTTTTCCATGAAATAGCGCTTGAGGGACTGCCCCAGGAGTTGGGCAGCTTGGGCCTGGTCGGCGGAGTCGCTGCGGGCCTTGGCGATGCCGAAGGACGAGGGAACCCTCCTGACTTGGGGGCTGCCGCACACCGGACACGACACCAAGCCCTTTTTGATCTGCTGCTGGAGATCCTTGAGGTCTTCGAACCAGCCCTCGAAGGGGTGCTCCTGGTCGCATTGCAGGTCGAACACAATCATCGCGTGCCTCTAAGTCCTTTGTATCACAGGCTGGGTGCTGAGGCTACTCGGACGGGGGAAGCCAGCGGCGGCGGCCGGTGACGATAAACCCGGTGTGGCCGCGCATGGTGTGCTTGGGGCGCACCGAGGGGGGCCGGGCGTGCCAGTAGCGCTGCAAGGCCTCAAAGGCGGTGGGCATGCAAAAAAGGCGCTCCCCGCTCAGGGCGTCCATCTGGCGCATGAGCTGCATGGCCGTGGGCACATAGGCCGTCCAGATGCCGCCGGGCAGGAGGGCCTCGGAGGCCGGGTTGATGAGGTCCCAGGGCTCGGGGATGTCGCTGAACATGCGGTCGCACTGGTGCTCGCCGAAGCCATCGGCGATGGGGTCGGCCAAAACAGGCTCCCAGCGCTCCAGATACTCCGGTCCCAGGTACAGGCTGATGTTTTTGCGGGTGCGGTTCAGGTGGTCCAGGCGCAGGTCGAAGCTGGTCAGGTGGCCGTCCGGGCCCAGGGCGCGCAGCAGGGCCATGGCGAAGGCGCCGTGGCCCACCCCCACCTCGATGATGCTCATGCCCGGAGCCACGTCGCCGTAGAACAACAGCAGGGCCTGGTCCTTGGGGTAGATGACCTGAGCCTCCCGGGGCATGGTCATCACTATCTGCTCCATGGTGGGGAAAAACACCAGGTAGCGCCGCCGTTGGGGAGTGACCAGCAGCTCGCCGTCGTGCAGGGCGGCCACGGTGTCGTAGCTGAAGTTCTCGTTCTTGAGGCGCACCACGCGCCCCGGCTCGGGCACCTGGATCAGGTGTTGCCGGTCCTTTTCGTCCACCAGGACCAGATGCCGCCCCGGCGGGTGGGGGCTGGGTGTGTTTTCGTGCGGCAAGGGGTCTCCTTCGCGGATAGCGGTCCCGGACGTTTCAACTTGAAGGCAACTCGCAGTCTAGGCCGCTTTATAGCCTATGCCCGCGCGCATTAAAAGGCCCATGGCAAAAAAACCGGGGGGCCCGAAGGCCCCCCGGCGGGGATTGCGGTCGCTTGTCCTACAGGATGGACAGGTAGCGTTTCAGCTCGAAGTCGGTCACGTGCGTGCGGAAGGCGTCCCACTCGGCGGTCTTGTTCTCGATGAACTTTCCGAACATGTGATCGCCCAGGGTTTCCTTGACCAACTGGCTCTTGGCGGTGAGTTGGATGGCCTCGCCCAGGGTGCCGGGCAGGGAGTTGATCTTGTGCTTCTTGAGCTCCTTGGGGGTCATCTCGAAGATGTCCTCTTCCACCGGAGCGACCAGCTCGTACTTCTCCTCGATGCCCTTGAGGCCGGCGGCCAGCATCACCGCGAAGGCCAGGTAGGGGTTGCAGGAGGGGTCGGGGCAGCGCAGCTCGCAACGGGTGGCGGCTTCCTTGCCGGGCTTGTACATGGGCACGCGCACCAGGGCGGAGCGGTTGCGCCGCGCCCAGGCCACGTACACCGGGGCCTCGTAGCCGGGCACCAGGCGCTTGTAGCTGTTGACCCACTGGGCGATGATGGAGCAGAACTCGGGGGCGTGCTTGAGCAGGCCGGCGATGTAGCTCTTGCCCTCGGGGCTCAGGCCGAACTCGTCCTTCTTGTCGAAGAACAGGTTCTTCTTACCCTTGAACAGCGACTGGTGCACGTGCATGCCGCTGCCGTTCTCGCCGAAGATGGGCTTGGGCATGAAGGTGGCGTACACGCCGTGCTTCATGGCGATCTCTTTTACGGTCAGGCGATAGGTCATGGCGTTGTCGGCCATGGTCAGGGCGTCGGTGTAGCGCAGGTCGATCTCATGCTGGCTGGGGGCCACTTCGTGGTGGCTGTACTCCACGGTGATGCCCAGTTTTTCCAGAGCCAGAATGGTGTCGCGGCGAAGGTCGCTGGCCACGTCCAGGGGAGTCAGGTCGAAGTAGCCGCCATGGTCCAGAACCTCGGTGCCGTTGGAGTCCTTGAAGTAGAAGAACTCGAGCTCCGGGCCCACGTTCATGGTCAGGCCCATGTCCGCGGCTCTTTTGAGCTGACGCTTGAGGATGTAGCGGGGGTCGCCCACGTAGGGGGTCAGGTCGGGGTTGAGCACGTCGGCGAACATGCGGGCCACGGCGCCGTCTTCCTTGTTGCGCCAGGGCAGCAGGGTGAAGGTGCTGGGATCGGGCATGGCCACCATGTCCGATTCGTCGATGCGGGCGAATCCCTGGATGGACGAGCCGTCAAAGCCCATGCCTTCTGACATGGCCAGTTCCATCTCGCCGGGGGTGACCGCGAAGCTCTTCAGAAAGCCCAGGATGTCGGTGAACCACAGGCGAATGAACTTTACATTGTTGTCCTTGATCGCCTTCAGGACGCCTTCCTTGGTCATTTTTGCCATGCTCGTTTTCCTCCTTGAGAACTAAATTGGCTTGACCTTGGCCGCAGTTAACGTCGTGGAAGCCGTCCGGTCCCACGTTTTCTGACGCGGCACTTTACAAATTGGTAGCTTATGTTTGGCGAAGCAATTTCTACGCCAAACTTGCTAAAAAAATACAAATAGCTGATTAAACTGTCTTTTGCAGGGAGGGCCTTTTAAGAGGCATCGTAGAACGCTACCGGTTGGTATGAACGGCCCTGGACAAACCTACCATTTGGTGGGCCTGCCCGTTCCCTTTGCTCGATCCGCGGCTTTATTCATACATCATAAAGGCCCGGAAGGCTTGGGGGCAAGCCTTCCGGGCCGGGCTCAGGTTTGGTTTGCAGGCGTTAGCCCATGGCGGGCGGTCCGTCCTCGCCGGTGCGGATGCGCATGGCTTCTTCCATGGGCAGCACGAAGATGACTCCGTCGCCGATCTCGCCGGTGCGGGCGCCCTTGACGATGGCCTGCTTGGCGGTCTCCACGAAGTCGTCGTTGAGGCCGATTTCCACGCGGACCTTCTTGAGCAGGTTCACTTCCTGCTCCACCCCGCGGTAGGTTTCCGAGAACCCCCGCTGGCGGCCGGACCCCACTACATTGGTGACCGACATGTTGAAGATTTCCGCCTCGTACAGGGCCTGCTTTACGTCGTTGAGTCTTTCGGGCTTGATGTATGCCACTATCATTTTCATTTGATCTCCGCCCCTTTCTATCTGGTGGTGAAGATCTGGAAGTCTGAGTAGGCTTCCATACCGTGTTCTTCGATATCCAGGCCGCGGACTTCCTCTTCCTTGGACACCCGCAGACCCATGATGGCCTTGACTGCCAGGAATACCACGGCCATGCAGGCCATGGCAAAGACAGCGCAAATCACCGTGCCCATGATCTGAATGCCGAGCTGGGTGAAGCCGCCGCCGTGCAGCAGGCCGTCGTTGCCCAGGCCCAGGGCCTTCTGGCCCCATATGCCCACCGCGATGGTGCCCCACATGCCGTTGAAGGCGTGCACCGGGACCGCGCCCACCGGGTCGTCGATGTGCAGCTTGTCCAAGAGGGACACGCCCAGGACCACGATGCCGCCGCCGATGAGGCCGATGGCCATGGCGGCCCAGGGGCTGACCACGGCGCAGGGTGCGGTGATGGCCACCAGGCCGGCCAAGGCGCCGTTCATGCACATGGTGAGGTCAGGCTTGCCGTAGGTGACCCAGGTCAGGAACATGGCGCCGATGGCGCCGGCCGCGGCAGCCAGGTTGGTGTTGACGGTGATCAGCGCGATGGCCATGGCGTTTTCAGTGCCCGAGGCGGCCAGCTGGCTACCGGGGTTGAACCCGAACCAACCGAACCACAGGATGAACACGCCCAAGGCGGCCAAGGGGATGTTGTGACCGGCCAGCACCCGGCTCTTGCCGTCGGGGCCGTAGCGGCCGATACGGGGGCCGAGGATCATGGCGCCCACCAGGCCGACCCAGCCGCCGGTGCCGTGCACGATGGTGGAGCCGGCGAAGTCAAAAAAGCCCATCTTGGACAGCCAGCCACCGCCCCAGGTCCAGTGACCGATGATGGGGTAGATGATGGCGGTCAAAAACACCGTGGCGATCAGGTAGCTGGGGAACTTGGTGCGCTCGGCCATGACACCGGATACGATGGTGGCCGCGGTGCCGCAGAAGACCGCCTGGAACATCCAGGCCGCCCACACCGGCAGGCCGTCGCTGGTCAGGCCGGAGAGGCCGAAGCCGCTGAGGCCGATAAAGGAGTTGCCTTCGCCGAACATGAACGCATATCCTACGATGAAGTAGAGAATGCTGGCCAGGGCGAAGTCCATGAAGTTCTTTGCCAGGATGTTGGCCGCGTTCTTGGCCCGGGTCAGACCCGCCTCCACCATGGCGAATCCGGGCTGCATGAAGAACACCAGATAGGCTGCCAACAGCACCCATACCGTATCCAGGTCGTTGATCTTGGGGGCTTTGGCCGCCTCTTCCGCCCAGGCGGGCAGGGCGGATACTAGTCCCAGGCCCACTAGGGTGGTTAGAGAGGCCGTCACGCGCTTAATCATCTCTAACTGCTCCTTTTGGAAGTTGGCCCGGCCGGAGCCACTACCTCTGGCCGGGCCTTAGTTTGTTCAGGACCTAGAAGGACGCCCCGACCACCAAGCCGAAGTAGATGTTGTTCTCGTCCTGGATAGGCTCCATGCTGTCTTTGATATCGCTGTCCACCAGGCCGGTGAAGACCACCTGGGGAGTCAAGGTCACGTACTCGCCGATGCCGAAGGGCAGGGAAACGTAGAGCGAGTAGTCGGTGAAGCCGCTCTTGTCGCTGCCGTAGTAGAAGCTGTTGTTGTCGTCGCTGCCGTAGCCGATGGAGGCGCCCACCGCCAGGGACCAGCCAATCGTCTCGTTGAGCTTGGGCAGATCCAGGGAGTAGTCCAAGGCGCCCAAGATGTAGTAGCCGTTAGACTCCTGCACGTCCTTGTAGATGGTGATGCTGGGGGTGACGATCCAGTCGTAGCTCACGCCGGCGTACAGCTCGGTGGTGTCGCCCACGTCACTGTTGGGGAAGGTGTAACGGATGACGCCCACCGGGATGCTGAACTTGCCCAATTCAAAGGTGTAGTCCAAGGTCAGGTCGATCTCGTCTATCTCGTTGCGGCGATCGTTCTCGTCGGTGAGCATGTAGTCGACCCACACGTTGAAGGAAAAGCCGCCAAGCCCCGCGGTGATCGAGGGCTGGGCCACCCAGTCGTCAACCACCACGATGCCGCGCCATACGTACTTGCTGTTGAAGGCCACCTCGGCGTCCAGGGTGGGGGTCAGCTTGGCTTGGGCGGTAGTAGCGGAGGCCAGCCCCATGGGCAGGGCCATACAGATCGCCAGGATTAGGGTGAGTGCCAGTTTCTTCATGATTTTCTCCTTCCAGATGCGTTTTGGTATTTCTCGATTCGTTTTCCGGCGGCCAGCCTAGCCGCCGGAGTATCCTTTGCTTGCCTATGGCCCTGTGCATTGGCAAGGTGCGTGCCATCAGGTGAATTGAAGGAGACAAATCACATAACTATCTAAATTGTATGGATAAAAAAATGGAGGCCCCGATTGGGGCCCCCACTTGAGGTCGGCCAAAAAAATACCTTGCGGTATGAAATATGGGGTTAAGTTACTTTTTCGTACGGAACCTTTTGGGGTCGATGCCGTATCTTTTGACCCTCAACCCCATCAGCCGCTCGCTGATCCCCAGGTTGCGCGCGGCCAAGGCCTTGTTACCCCGAGAATTTTTGAGCGCGTCCGCGATCAACTCCTTTTCCACGTTCTCCATGGTGGACTTCAGGGTGCCCTGGTGCATGGTCCCCGAGGCCTCGGCGGTTTGCAGGGTGGGGGGCAGGTTGTGCCCGTGGATCACCTCATCGGAGGACAGGATAACCGCCCGTTCTATATAGTTTTCCAGCTCGCGCACGTTGCCCGGCCAGTGGTAGGACATGAGCATGTCGATGGCCGGGGTGGAGACGCGGCGGATGGTCTTGCCGTTGGCCTCGCTGAACCTTTCGGCAAAGTGGTTGGCCAGGAGCAACACGTCGGTGCCCCGCTCCCGCAGAGGAGGCACATGGATGGGGAACACGTTGAGCCGGTAGTAGAGGTCCTGGCGAAACGTGCCGATTTCCAACAGCTTTTCCAGCTCACGGTTGGTGGCGGCGATGACCCGCACGTCGCTCTTGATGGTCTCGGTGCCGCCGACTCGCTCGAACTCGCGCTCCTGGAGCACCCGCAAGAGCTTGACCTGGGTGGCCGGAGAGAGGTCGCCCACCTCGTCCAGGAAGATGGTGCCCCCGTCGGCCAGCTCGAAACGCCCCTTGCGCTGGTTGTGGGCTCCGGTGAAGGAGCCTTTTTCGTGGCCGAACAGTTCGCTTTCAATGACGCTTTCAGGAAGGGCCGCGCAGTTGACCTTAATGAAAGGCTTGCTGGCCCTGAGACTGTTGTAGTGGATGGCGTGGGCCACCAACTCCTTGCCGGTGCCGCTTTCGCCCCGGATCAACACCGTGGTGTTGCTCTGGCAGACCTGGGCGATAAGGTCGTACACCATCTGCATGGCCTTGGATTTGCCAATGATGTTGGCCGGATGGAAGCGGTCGCGCAGGGTCTCCTGCAAGCGGTCGTTTTCCTCGCGCAGGCGCTGCTGCTCTTCCATGACCTCCTGGCGCAGGCGCACCGCCTGGGCGATCATGGAGCCGATGACGCTCATCAGGCGCACATCCTCTTCCAGGGACACCGTGGCCTGGAACAGGCGATCGGCGCTGAGCGCCCCGATCACCTCGTTGCCCAGCTTGATGGGCACGCAAATAAAGGAAATGTCGCTTTTATCCAGTTTGCTGCGCGCCCCGGTGCGGTCCAGGAAGTGGGGCTCATCGCCGATATGCTCCACCACCATGGCACGGCCCGACTGCACCACCTGGCCGGTGACGCCCTCGCCCAGTTTGTAGCGGCCCCGTTCGCGCTGTTTGGCGCTCAGGCCGTGGGCCGCCTCGATCAAAATCTCGCCGGTCTCGCGGTTGAGCAGGGTGATGGTGCCGCGCATCATGCCCATATGATTGGAAATTAGCTCCAACACCGGGGCCACGACGTCCCTGAGGTCCATGCTGCGCTCGAGGGTCCGGCTGATCTCGAAGAGCAGCGATAGTTCCTTGACCTCGCGCTGATAGGGTGCGCTATTGGGGCTCATAATCCGTTTCTCGCTTTTTTGTATCACCGGAAAGTAACTTGTCGAGCACAAACATACCATGCGGTATGTTTGACCGCAATGACTAACAGATTGGTAGAGAGGCCGGGTTTTAGGGCTTGGGCCCGAAGCCGGGCCGGTAGTGGTTGGTGATGGGCAGACGCCGGTCCCGGCCAAAGGCCTTGGGGGTGATCTTGATGCCCGGAGGGGCCTGGCGGCGCTTGTACTCGTTGATGTCCACCAGGCGGATGATCTCGCGCACCGTGGCCGAGTCGTGGCCCAGGGCCACTATCTCGTCCAGCACCAGATCGTTCTCCACGTAGGCTTCCAGGATGGGGTCCAGCACCTCGTAGGGGGGCAGGGAGTCGCTGTCCTTCTGGTCGGGCCTCAGCTCCGCCGAGGGGGCGCGCTCGATGGTGCTGACCGGGATTCGCTCCCGCCGGGCCTTTTGGTTCACAAAGGCCGACAACTCGTACACCAGGGTCTTGGGCACGTCCTTGATCACCGCGAAGCCCCCGGCCATGTCGCCGTACAGGGTGCAGTAGCCCACCGCGGTTTCGCTCTTGTTGCCGGTGGTCAAGACCAGCCAGCCGAAGCGGTTGGACAGGGCCATGAGGATGTTGCCCCGGATGCGGGCCTGGAGGTTTTCGTGCTCCACCCCGGCCGGGCCGGGACCGAAAGCCTCCCTGAGCTCGTCCAAATATATATGGTAGATGTGAGCCACGGGCACGGTGATGATCTGGATGCCCAGGTTGGCGGCCAACAGCTCCGCATCGCCCCTGGTCTCGCCGGAGGTGAACTGGCTGGGCATGGTCACCCCGGTGACGTTTTCGCGGCCCAGGGCGTCCACCGCGATGCAGGCGGTTAAGGCCGAGTCTATGCCTCCCGAGAGCCCCAGCACCGCCCGCTTGAAGCCGTTCTTGCCCATGTAGTCGCGGGTGCCCAGGACCAGGGCCTCATAGGTCTCGGCCAGGTAGCTCATCTCCGTGGCGCAGTAGGGGGCCTTGGGTTTGAGGGGCTCGGGGCAGGGCAGAGGCAGGCGCACCGAGTTCACCCCCGGCGCGTCGTCCAGGTCGGGCAAATCCACCGCCGGGGGCAGCTCCAGGTCCACCACCTGCAAATACGGCTCGAAGCGCGGGGCGCAGGCCAAGGTCTCTCCCTGGGGGGAGACCGCCAGGCTGCCGCCGTCGAAGATCAACTCGTCCTGGCCACCCACCATGTTGTTGTAAAAGACGTAGGACCCCGTGTCCCGGGCGAAGCGGGCCACGATCTGCTTGCGGACGTCCAGCTTGCCCGCGTGGAAGGGCGAGGCCGAGATGTTCAGCACCACCTGGGCCTTTTGCCTGAGGGCGCAGATCTCGCAATCGTCGCCCTCCACCCAGACATCCTCGCAGATGGTCACCATCAGGCGCACGCCGTCCAGATCCAGGAGCAGGCAGTCGGTGCCCGGGGAGAAGTAGCGCATTTCGTCGAACACGCCGTAGTTGGGCAGCTCCTTCTTGCGGTAGACCGCCTTCACCTCGCCCTGGCTGATTACCGCCGCCGCGTTGTAGCAAAGCCCCCGCTCGGGATCGGCGTCGGCAAAGCCCACCACCATGTTGATGCCGGTGCAACTCTTGGCCAGCTCGCGCACCGCCGCCCGGCTGTCGGCCAGGAAGCGGGGCTTGATCAAAAGATCCTCGGGCGGGTAGCCGGTCACGGCCAGCTCGGGGAAGGTGACCAGGTGGGCCCCGGCGGCCTTGGCGCTGCGGGCATGCTCGTAGATCATGGCCAGGTTGGCGCTGATGTCTCCCACGGTGGGGTTGATCTGGGCCTGGGCTATACGCAGGATGGGCATGATCTTTTCCCGTTGGGGTGATCCATGGGGGCCATTGATGGATTATACATATATGATCGGCGGCGAAAAGGGCCCTGTGTCTCCTAGGGTTTTCTGGGCTTCCCCAAGGGCGGAGGCCGGGTTCCCAGGCAGGCCTAAAAAGGGCGGGCGGGGGGACGAAAAGTTACGGATGCCGGCGGGGCGACTCAGGAGCGCCGCACGAACCAGAAACAGGCCTTCTCGCCAGGCGCGGGCAGGGGGATCTCCAGAAAACCCTGGTTGAAGTAAAGGTCCTCCCAGCCGGACTCGGCGGCCACGTCGGCGTTGGTGCAGCGGATCAGTTCCTTGTTCAGGTCGACTTCCTCGCAAAAGAGGCAGTCCCGGCAGAGCAAGTTATCCATGGTTTCGGCTCAGCGCTCCAGCATCTGTTGCAGGTTGATCATTTTTTGGCGCACGTTTTCCAGGGTGGCCATCAGCTTGAGGCTGTGGTTGGCGAAGATGGAGTCCCGTGAGCCGTTGAGCACCACCATGGGCTCGAAGTCGGCCAGGCGCAGGTCCTGCACTATGCTGTCCATCAGCTCGCCCGAGCGCTTTATCTGCAAGACGTCGCGGAACTCCCAACGCACCGCCAGCATCATCTCGAACATGGCGTAGGCCACGCCGCGCGCGAAGTAGAAGTTGTCGTCGATCTGGGTCCAGGGCACGGCCACCTGGAGCATCTGCTCCCCTTGCTGGGTGCTGTCTCCGGCGGTCTCCTCGCTCAGGCGGCGTCCCACGTCCCGGGGCGCGTTGGCCAGGCGGGTGTCCACCCCGCCCAAGAGGCTGGTGTACTGCTCCAGAAGCTCGATGAGGTTGTCGGCCCGTGGGTAGAAGTGGCTGGCGCCGGTGGCCAATCCCTTGCGGTAGGCCTGTAGGGCCTGGACCCCATCGCCGAACTTGGCCTCGGCCGCCGGGAATATCCACAGATGGGGGTTGTTGGAAAAGTCGGTGAAGGCCCGGTCGGCCTGGGGGTCGATCTTGTCGGTGGTGCGCTGGCGCGAAAGCTTGTCCCGGAGCACCCTGGTGGAGTAGCGGATTATCTCCAACTGGCCCATCTGGAAGTTTTGGGGGTTGTCCAAGAGCACACTGGGGTAGATCACGTCGTTGGGCAGCCAGGCCTTGAGCATGCCTCGGCTCAGGGTGATCATGGTGTCGCTGAACACCTCGCCGGGGAGAGAGACCTTTTGGCTTTCAGCGGCTTGGCTTTGGGCGGGGACTGGATTGAAAAAGGGCGGGAAGGCGCGGTCGTACTCGTACCACATGATGATGGGCGCGCTGATCACGTACAAGAAGAACGCCCAGAGGATGATCCGCCCCGCCCGGCCCAAGGGGCTTAGGCCCGAAGCCAGGGGATTGAACCAGGCGGTCCGTCCCAGCTCCGGTCCGTTTCCTTGCTCTGCCTTCATCTTGACTCCTCCCCCCGGAAAGATGCGGGGTGCATCTTTCTATTGTCCGGGCAAACAGGGGGTTGTCAAGGGCGGGAGGTCTGGAGCTTGTTCACCATGCTGGTGGTGGAGAGCCCCGGCACCAGGGGCAGGGAGAACACCTGGCCGCCTCGGGAGCGCACGAAAGCCGCGCCCACGATCTTGTCCTCGGGCCAGTCGCCGCCCTTGACCAGGACGTCCGGGGCGATGGCTTCGATGAGCAGGGCCGGGGTGGGCTCGCCGAAAAACACCACCGCGTCAACCGCCTCCAGACCGGCCACCACCGCCGCCCGCTGGGCCTGGGGAACGATGGGCCGCTCGGGGCCCTTGTTCTGGGCCCGCACCCCCTCGTCGCTGTTGAGCCCCAAAACCAGCAGGTCGCCCAGGGAGCGGGCGCGGTTCAAGAGGTCCACGTGCCCGGCGTGCAACAGGTCGAAGCAGCCGTTGGTGAACACCACCTTCTTGCCCGAGGCCTGGGCGGCGCGGACCAGGTCCACCGCCTGCTCCTGGCTCAAAATTTTGCGGCTGGTGTCCAGCATGGGCAACTCCGGCGTCAGTCTATGAGGTGGGCCAGGCGGTCCAGGCGCAGGCTCACCGGGAAGGTCTTCCAGGACCACAGCACCACTTCGGCTCGGCCCACGATCTCGTTCCGAGGCACGAAGCCGCCCCGGCCCCGGTTCCAAAAGCGGGAGTCAAAGGAGTTGTCGCGGTTGTCGCCCATCATGAAGTAGCTCTTGGGCGGCACCTTGAACGGCCCGAAGTGATCGCCCTGGTGGGAGCGCGGTGTGTAGCGCCCCCAATCATGCTCCAGCATCCGTCCGTTTACGTACAAGGTTTTGCCGCGCATCTCGATGGTCTCGCCGGGCAGGCCCACGATGCGTTTTACAAAGTCGGAGCCGTGGCCGGTGGGGTTGGTGAAGACCACCACGTCGCCGCGCTTGGGCTCGCCCAGGGGCAGCAGCACCACTTCGGTGAAGGGCAGCTTGAGGTCGTAGCAGAGCTTGTTGACCAGCATGTGGTCGCCGGGCAGCAGGGTGGGCTCCATGGAGCCCGAGGGCACCCAGGAGGCCTGCACCACCCCGGCCCGAAGCACCGCGCTGATGACCAGGGCCCAGAGCAAGGCCCCGCCCCAGCCGCGTATGAAGCGCCGCAAGGGCCCTTGGCTTTGCTCTTCTTGTTGCTTCATGTCGTTGTCCCCCGTTGTCGCTTCATTCTAAGACTTGCCGCCCGCCGCGCGCACCAGGGTGAGCACTTCCACCCGCTCGGCCCCGGCTTGCTTGAGCACCTTGGCGCATTCGTTCACCGTGGCCCCGGTGGTGAAAACATCGTCCACCAGCAGCACCCAGGCCCCTTGCAGGCGGCCCTGCCAGGCCGGGGCGACGGCAAAGGCCCCTTCCACGTTGCGCCGCCTTGCGCCTGGGTCCAGGCCCACCTGGGGTCTAGTATAGCGCTTTCGGTTCAGCAGGCGGGGAGCCAACTCCGGCCCTTGGCTCCGGGGCAGTCCCCCGGCCAGCACCAGGGCCTGGTTGAAGCCCCGTGTCACCAGGCGGCGCGGGTGCAGGGGAACCGGGGCGATCAGATCAGCGGTGGCCCACCAGGAGCGCGGGGCGGCTCCCAGCAGGCGCGACAGGCCCTCGCCCAGCCAATAGCGGCGTTGATACTTGAAGCCGCGCACCACCTCGGCCAGGGGCCCTGCGTGCAGGGCCAGGGCGTGGGCCGCGTCAAAGGCCGGAGGATTTGGCCGCGCAGTCCGGGCAATGCCAGGGGTGGCCGGGCAGGCCGCAGACGCGGCAAGACGGCTCCGGCGGAGACTCCACCTGCTCTTGGCAGACGGGGCATAAAAATTCGTCCGGCCCCACCGCTCCGCCGCAGGCGGCGCAGGCGGGGGCGAAGAAAAGATCGCGCAGGCCGTGGGCCAGATTGGCCAGCGCCCGCGCCCCCCCGCTGGCCATAAGACTCCTAGAGTTGCTCGGCCACCCGCTGGGCGAAGGCCGAGCAGGCCACCTCGCGGGCTCCGGGGATTTGCCTGGCCAGGTCGTAGGTGACCTCTCCGGCCAGTATGGCCCGGGACAGGGCCGGGGCGATCTTTTCCGCCGCCTCCAGCCAGCCCAGGTGCTCCAGAAGCATGGCTCCGGAGAGGATCACCGAGCCGGGGTTGACCTTGTCCAGGCCAGCGTACTTGGGGGCCGAGCCGTGGGTGGCCTCGAACACCGCCGCCTGGTCGCCGATGTTGGCGCCGGGCGCCATGCCCAGCCCGCCCACCTGGGCGGCCAGGGCGTCGCTGATGTAGTCGCCGTTGAGGTTGGGCGTGGCCAGCACCGCGTATTCCTCGGGGCGCAACAAAGCCTGCTGGAACATGTTGTCCGCGATGCGGTCCTTGACCACCACTTGGCCCTGGGTGATCTCCGCGCCCTCTTTTACGAAGCGGCCCTGGTACTCGTCCTGGGCCAGCTCGTAACCCCAGTCCTTGAAGGCCCCTTCGGTGAACTTCATGATGTTGCCCTTGTGCACCAGAGTCACCGACTCGCGGCCCCGCTCCAGGGCGTAGTCCATGGCCCGGCGGATCAGGCGCTGGGACTTCATCTTGCTCATGGGCTTGATGCCGATGGCCGCGTGCTTGTCCAGCTTGGTCCCCAGCTCATGGTTCATGAACTTGATGAGCTTCTGCGCCCCGCCGGAGCCTGCCGCCCACTCGATGCCCGCGTACACGTCTTCGGTGTTCTCGCGGAAGATCACCATGTCCACCGCCTCGGGACGCTTGACCGGGCTGGGTACGCCGGGGATGTAGCGCACCGGGCGGATGCAGGCGTAGAGATCCAGCACCTGGCGCAGGGTCACGTTGATGGAGCGGAAGCCGCCTCCCACCGGGGTGGTCAGGGGGCCCTTGATGGCCACCTTCAGCTCGCGAATTTGCTCCACCGTGTCGGCGGGCAGGTGCTCGCCGGTCTCGGCATAGGCCTTTTCCCCGGCCAGAAGCTCCACCCAGTGGATGCGCCGCGCCCCGCCGTAGGCCTTTTCCACCGCCGCGTCCAGCACCAGGCGCGAAGCCCGCCAGATGTCCGGGCCGGTGCCGTCGCCCTCGATGAAGCCCACCGCCGGTTGGCTGGGCACATCGAGGAGGCCGTCTTTTTTTTGCTCAATAAGCTCGGCCCCGGAGGGGAGCAGGTCTTTAATCTTGCTGGATGGGCTCATTCGGCGGTTTCCTCGCTGAAACCCTGCTCGCGGGCAAAGGCCACGAACTCCTCGTGGGAGACCTCGGGGTCGATGCCTGGGCAGGCTTGGCGGGCATCCTCAAAGGCGCTGGGGTTGGCCAGGATGCCCGGAAAAAAGGGCCAGCGGCGGCAGATGGCCGGCTTGGCCTGGTGGATGCGGCAGCCCTGGGGGCCCATGAGGCTGCAAGCCCCGTCTTTTCCGGCCAACACCTCGTAGCGCCCGTCCCGGGCGCGGCAGTGGCGGGAGATGAATTGATCGGGGCTCAGGTCTATGAGAGCGGCGGCGGGGGCTATCTCCTCGGGCTCGAAAAAGATGCCGCCCAACCCCTGGCAACAGACGTTGCAGCGCTGGCACTCAAAGGGTAGCCGGCGTTTTTGGGATTTCGTTTGATTCATGGTTCCGTGAGATTACAACGGCGGGCCCCGCAAGGCAAGCTCAGGCGCCTACCAGGGGAAAGTGGTGTTTTTTGATGTGCTCCACCGCGTCGGCGGCGTCGCGTCCAGCCCGGTACCAGTGGCGGCCCCTTAGTTGCACGTCGCCGTCCAACAGGTGGCGGTCGTCGGGGTGCACCCGGTGACGGCGCATGAACTCCTCGGGCAGATCGTCGGGCACCAGGCCCTCCTGGCCGCTGATGATGGCCCAGGCCAGGGTCCAGGCCCGGGCCACGTTGATCATGTTGTAGCCGCCCCCGCCCAAGACGATCCAACGGCCCCAGGCCAGGTCCTTGAAGCGGCGCACCGCATGGCCGAAGCCACGGGTGGTGAGGTTCAGGTTGGCCAGGGGATCGTTCAAAAAGGTGTCCACCCCCAGTTGGGTGACCACGTAATCCGGGGCGAAGGCAGAGAGCAGGGGAGGCACCACCTCCTCGAAGCTTTCGATGAAAATGTCGTCGTCGGTGTCGATCCACAGGGGAAGGTTCACCGCGAAGCCCTTGCCCGGCCCCCGGCCCATCTCTTCCAGATAGCCGGTGCCGGGGAACAGGGTGGCCGGGTGCTGGTGCAGGCTGATGGTGAGCACCTGGTCGCTCTCGAAAAAGGCCCACTGCACCCCGTCGCCGTGGTGGGCGTCGATGTCCACGTAGGCCACCCGCTTGCCCTGCTGCACCAGGCGGCGGATGGCCAGCACCGCGTCGTTGATGTAGCAGAACCCGGCCGCCCGGGCGGCCAGGGCGTGGTGCATGCCCCCGGAGATGTTGAAGGCGGCCGGAAGGCCCTCGCGGCTCACCAGGCGGGCGGCGGCCAGGGTGCCCCCGGCGATGAGAGCCGAAAGCTCGTACATGCCCTGGAATATGGGGTTGTCCGCCGGGCCCAGGCCGAAGGCCACGTAGCCGCTGGCCAGGGGGCTGGCCGAAAGCTCCTGCAGGGTCTCCAGGTAGCGCCGGTCATGGTAGATCATCAATTCTTCGAAGCTGGCCGGGGCAAAGGGGCTGGGCGTGGCCGTCAGGCCGCACAACTCCATCAGCTCGTTGGTCAGGGCCAAACGTCGCATGCGCATAGGGTGTTGCGGGCCGTAATCAAAGTGCTGAAAATCGTCGCTGTATAAGTAGGCCGGCTCGGGCAACGCTTTGTTGGGAGCCATGTTGCTTCCCATCACGGGAGGGTTAGAATATAGCCGGGACAGCATAGCACCACCGGGGGCAAGGGGCAAGCTTTGCGCCGTGGCTCCAGTTGACACTCCCCGGTACGGCTGGTAGACTCACATCCGACTATTTTGTTAGTCTTTTGGAGCCCTTGGGCTGGGAGGAATTCGCCATGAGCTTGACCCTGAAGGTCGAGGCGGACCTTAAGACCGCCCTTAAGTCCAGGGACGAGTTGGCCACCAGTTGCCTCAGGCTGGTGCGCGCCGCCTTCAAAAACCAGGGAAAAGAGCTGAAACGGCCCTTGAACGGGGAAGAGGAGATCAAAATCCTCTCCACCCTGGCCAAACAGCGCCGCGAATCCATTGAGCAATTCACCAAGGGCAACCGCAAGGACCTGGCCGACAGGGAGCAGGCTGAGCTGGCCATCATAGAGGCCTATCTGCCGACCCAGCTGGACCAGGACGCCGTGGCCAAGGTGGTGGGCGAGGTATTCGCCGAGCTGAACCCCCAGGGCATGAAGGACATGGGGGCGGTTATGAAAGAGGCCATGGCCCGGATGGCCGGGCAGGCCGACGGCAAGCTGGTGAACCAGTTGGTGCGCCAGCGCTTGCAAAACATCTAGGGGGAGTCCTGATTACGGGGCCTCATCTCCAATCGCCTATGCCTGATATTCAAACAAGTTCCGCGGACCCCGGCCCGGAGCGGCCCCGGTCCTGCGTCGACGACCAGACCCTGGCGGTGCTGGAGTTGGGCCCTCTCCTGGAGAGGGTGGCCGACCTGGCCATCAGCCCCATGGGTGCCGAACGGGTGCGGGCGCTGCGGCCCTGCCCGAACCTGGCCCTGGTGGGCCGCCGCCAGCGCCGCCTCAGCCAACTGCGCCAATTGATGGAAGAGCAGGGCCGCCCCTCCTTGGACGGCCTGGAGGACGTGCGTCCCCTGCTGGGCCGCCTGGGTCCGGTGGGGGCCTTTTTGGTGCCCGAGGAGCTGGAGGTCATGGCCGACTTCCTCTCCGCCGCCGGGCGGGCCTCCTCCTTCCTGGCCCCGTCCGAAGGGCGCATGGACGAGTTGTTCCGCCTGGCCAACCAGATCACCCCCTTGCCCGACCTGGCCAAGGAACTGCGCCGGGTGATCGGCCCGGGCCATTCGGTGAGCTCCAAGGCCTCGCCCGAGTTGGCCCGGGTGCGCCGGGAGGCGGCGCGGGCCCGGGAGCGCCTGCGCGGCGAGCTCATGGGCTTGGTGCACGACGAGTCCCTGGCCCCGGTCTTCTCCGACCAGGTGGTAACCCAGCGCAGCGGGCGCTTCGTGGTGCCGGTAAAGGCCGACGCCAAGGGCCGGGTGTCGGGCATCATCCACGACACCTCCGGCTCCGGGGCCACTTGCTTCGTGGAACCGCTCAGCGCGGTGGAGGGCAACAACCAACTGGCCCTGATGACCCGCCGGGAGCGCGAGGAAGAGATCAAGGTGCTGATGGCCGTGGCCCAGCGCCTGGCCGAGGAGTCCCAGGCCCTGAACGAGAACATGCGCGCCATGGCCAAGCTGGACTGCCTCCTGGCCCAGGCCCGCTTCGCTGATCGCCTGGAGTGCGCCGAGCCGGTGATCACCGCCGCCGGGGAGGTGGAACTCATCAAGGCCCGCCACCCCCTGCTGGCCTGGCGGGCTTCGGGCAAGCCGGGCCTGTGCGTGCCCATCAACCTCCAGGTGAGCCCGGAGCAGCGTTTGCTGGTGCTCAGCGGGGCCAACGCCGGAGGCAAGACCGCCACCCTCAAAACCCTGGGGCTGATCACTCTCATGGTCATGTGCGGCCTGCACGCCCCCCTGGAGCGGGGCAGCCGGGTGGCGGTGTTTGACACCGTGGCCGCCGAGATCGGCGACGACCAGGACCTGGACCGCGATCTCAGCACCTTCACCGCCCACGCCGGGCGCTTGGCCGGGATGGTCAACCAGGCCGGGCCGTCATCGCTGTTCCTCATCGACGAGATCGGCGGGGGCACCGACCCCAGCGAGGGCTCGGCCCTGGCTACGGCGGTATTGGACTGGCTGGGCTCCAAGGGGTCCATGGTCTTGGCCACCACCCACTTTCACCGGCTCAAGGCCTACGCCACCCTGCACCCGGGTGCTCAGAACGTGTCGGTGTCCTTTGACCGGGCCACCGGCCAGGCCACCTACCAGCTCCACTACGGGTCGCCGGGCTTTAGCGACGCTCTGGCCGTGGCCGCCCGCCTGGGCTTCCCGCCGGAGATACTCCGGGCGGCCGAAACCGAGTTGGACCAGGCCGAGCGCCAGACCGTGGCTCTGTTGCGCGAGGCGGAGCAGACCCGCCAGGATGCCCGCCAGGAGCGGGCGGCGGCCTCGGCCGACCGCCTGGCCGCCAGGGGAGAGCGCGACCAGGCCCGGATGCTAAAGCGCCAGGCCGCCCAGGAGCGGGCCGGGGCCCTGGCCGATGGCAAGCGCCGGGTGCGCGAGGTGGCCAAGCGCTTCGAGGGCGAGCTGGCCGAGCTGCTGGGCAAGACCGCCCAGGATCAGCAGGACCAGGGCAAGGTCAAGGAAGGGGCGGTGCGCCAGGAGCTGTACCAGGCCCGGCGCGAGGCCCTGGCCCAGGTGGAGGCCACCGCCGACGCGCCCGACGCGGCCCAGCCCCAAAAGACCCGGGAAGGCCTGGCCGGGCTCAAGGAAGGCGACGCGGTTGAGCTAAGCAACCTGGGCCAGACCGGGGTGCTTCTGGAGTCCCCGGCTCCGGGCCGGGACACCGTGCCGGTGTCGGTCGGGGTGGCCGGGGTGCGGGTCATGGTGCCGCTCAGCGAACTGAAACCACTGCCCGCCGGAGCCCACACCCAGCCCAAGGGCAAGGCCGCCAACAAAGGCAAGGGCATCTCGGTGCAGGCCGGGTCGGGCGAGGGCCTGGACCTGAACCTAATCGGCAAGCGGGTGGACGAGGCCTTGCCCCTGGTGGACAAGGCTCTGGACCAGGCCCTGCTGGCCGGGCGGGGCGAGATCCGGGTGGTGCACGGCATGGGCACCGGACGCCTCAGGGCGGCGGTGCGCGAATACCTGTCCGACCACCCCGCGGTGGCCTCCTTCCGGGCCGGGCAGCGCGGCGAGGGCGGGGCCGGGGTGACCGTGGCCCAGGTGAGGCAATAGATTGAACGAAGGCGGACGCATACCCGAGCACAAGATAGATGAGGTGCGCAACGCCGCCAACATCGCCGAGGTCATCGGCCGCCGGGTGAAGCTGAGCACAGCCGGGCGAACCTTGAAGGGCCTTTGTCCCTTCCACGGCGACACCGACCCCAGCTTCATCGTCAACCGCGAGCGGGGCACCTGGCACTGCTTCGGCTGCGGCGAGGGAGGCAACGTATTCACCTTCCTCATGAAAGACGAAGGCCTCACCTTCCCGGAGGCGGTGAAGCGCTTGGCCGAGCAATATGGGGTCAACCTCCCCACCCCGGAGCGCACTCCGGAGCAGAAGCGCCAGGACCAACACCGCGGGCGCCTATTGCGCGTAATGGAGTTAGCCGGTAACTTTTTTGTGCAGCAGCTCGCCGCTCCCAGCGGAGAGCCTGCCCGGCGCTACCTGCTGGAGCAACGGGGCCTCAGGCCCCAGGTGGTCAAAGACTTCGGGCTGGGTTGGGTCCCAGACGCCTGGGAAGGCCTAAGGCGCTTTTTGGGCTCCCAGGGGGTCCCCGAGGCTTTGGCCATAGAGGCCGGGATGTTGGTGGCCCGGGACAAGGGCGACGGCTGCTATGACCGCTTCCGGGGACGGGTGATGTTTCCCATCGCCGACGTCAGCGGGCGTTTGGTCAGCTTTGGGGGCCGGGTGCTGGGCGGGGGAGAGCCCAAGTACCTGAATGGCCCCGAGACTCTGCTTTTCAAAAAGTCGGCAACGCTTTACAACCTGGAACGGGCCCGCCCCTTCATGCGCAAGAAGGACCGGGCCCTGGTGGTGGAGGGCTACTTCGACGTGATCACCCTGGCGGCTATGGGTTTTGGCGAAACGGTGGCCCCCATGGGCACCGCGCTGACCCCTCAGCAGGTTCGCCGCCTAAAGGGCCAGGCCTCGCGCCTGGTCCTGGTGTTTGACGGCGACCAAGCCGGGGTCCGCGCCGCCCGCCGCTCGTTGCCCCTGTGCCTGGCCGAGGGGGTGCAGCCTGAGGTGCTGTTGCTGCCCACCGACGAAGACCCCGACAGTTTCGCCCGATCCCAAGGGGCCGAGGGCCTGGAAGAGGCCATCGCCGCCGCCGGATCGCTTATCGAGGCGGTGCTGGACCAGATCATCGCCGAGGGCGACCAAGGCACTCCCGAGGGAAAAAGCAAGATCGTGGCCGAGGCCGGGGGGGTCATCAAGGCCATCGGCGACCCGGTCAGCTCCTGGCTCTACCTGAGCCGCCTGGCCGCCCGCCTGGGCCTGCCCGCCGAGGTGGCCGCCGCCCGTCTGGGCCTGCCGGTGCCCGGCGGCCGCCGCCCCAGCGCCCCGGCCCCCGCCCCGGCGCCGCGCCAAAATGGCGGCGTGGGCCGCCAGTGGCAAGAGGCGGTGTTGCAACTGGCCATGAGCGAGGCTTCCGCCGCCCAGGTCTTGGCCCGTGAAGGGGCCTTGGACGCCCTGGTGGACCCGGACCTGGCGTCCGTGGCCCAAGCGGTGGGGCACATCGCCGAGCAGGGTGGCGTCCCCGACGCCTCGTCGGTGATCAGCCGCCTGGACGACCCGGAGTTGCACCGCCTGGTCAGCCGCCTGGCCCAGGACGGGCCCAGCCTGACTCCGGAGCAGGCCGCGGGCGAGGCCCGGTCCCTATGCGCTAAAATCCGTCGCTGGCAAATGCGCCAACGCAACCGCGAACTCACCAGCCAGATCGCCGAGGCCCAGAGCCGGGGCGACTCCGAGTTGGTGACCAGGCTGCAGGACCAGCGCCGGCGGGAAATAGATTCTGTTTCCTCCTTTGAATCCAGCCGAAAGGACTAAGCATGCTCGAGGAAAAAAACCTGGCCGAACTTCAAAGGCTTATCTCCAAGGGCAAGTCTCAGGGCTATCTTACCTACGATGAGATCAACGACACCTTGAGTCCCGAGATCACCTCCGAGCACATGGACGACATGATCATGGTGCTCGATGAGATGGACATCCAGCTCATAGACAACGAGACCAAGCTCAAGCTCAAGGCCGATCAGGCGGCCCTGGAGGACGACGACGACGAGGAGGATGACGACGACGACAAGGCCGGCGCCCACGTAATGGACGAGGGCCGGGTCAACGACCCGGTGAAGATGTACCTCCGGGAAATGGGCATGGTCTCCCTGCTCACCCGCGAGGGCGAGGTGGAGATCGCCAAGCGCATCGAAGCCGGCGAGCGCAACATCATCGACGCCCTGCTGGAGTGCACCCTGAGCGTGCGCGAGATCCTGGCCCTGGGCGAGGCGGTGGAAGAGGGCCGGGTGCGCATCCGCGAGGTGGTGAGCGACCTGGACGAGGAAGACGGGCTCGACGCCGAGGAAAAGCGCCGCGAAGAGTTCTTGGAGCTCATCGGCAAGGTGCGCCGCCTGGACAAGAAGAACACCCGCGACTACGAAAAGCTCAACAGCCGCAACTCCGGGCTAAAGGCCGACCAGCGCAAGAAGATGCGCGAGGCCCTCAAGAAGAACCGCCGCAAGGTCTCCGAGCTGCTCAGCGGCCTCAAACTGGACAAGAAGCAGGTGGACGGGCTCTGCGCCGTATTGGAGGACCGCCAGGAGGTCATCGACCGCTGCCAGGCCATCATCACCATGGTCATCATGGAAAGCGGCCTGACCAAGGCCGATGTCACCAAGACCTGCCGGACGGTGCGCAAGGCCAAGGGCAAGAAGATCAAGCTGGGCACCTGCCGCTGTGACCCCGAGCGCCTGCTGGAGCTGGAAGTGGCCATGCGCGAGTCGCGCAGCGCCATCCGCGAGGTGGAAAACGACTGCAAGATGAGCGGCCCCAGCCTCAGAAAACTGGTGACCAGGGTGCGCGACGGCCGGGTTAGGGCCAAGGCGGCCAAGCAGGAGTTGGTGGAGGCCAACCTGCGCCTGGTGGTGTCCATCGCCAAGAAGTACACCAACCGGGGGCTCCAGTTCCTGGACCTGATCCAGGAAGGCAACATCGGCCTGATGAAGGCGGTGGACAAGTTCGAGTACCAGCGGGGCTACAAGTTCTCCACCTACGCCACCTGGTGGATCCGCCAGGCCATCACCCGGGCCATCGCCGACCAGGCGCGGACCATCCGCATCCCCGTGCACATGATCGAGACCATCAACAAGCTCATCCGCACCAGCCGCTATCTGGTGCAGGAGCTGGGCCGCGAGCCCACCCCAGAGGAAATCGCCGAAAAGATGGACTTCCCCCTGGAGAAGGTGCGCAAGGTCCTCAAGATCGCCAAGGAGCCCATCAGCCTGGAGACTCCCATCGGCGAGGAGGAAGACAGCCATCTGGGCGACTTCATCGAGGACAAGAAGGTGGTCAACCCGGCCGACGCGGTGATCAGCCTGAACCTGTGCGAGCAGACCCGCAAGGTGCTGGCCACCCTCACCCCTCGCGAGGAGAAGGTGCTAAGGATGCGCTTCGGCATCGGCCAAAAGGCCGACCACACCCTGGAAGAGGTGGGCCGCGACTTTGACGTGACCCGCGAGCGCATCCGCCAGATCGAGGCCAAGGCCCTGCGCAAGCTGCGCCACCCCAGCCGGGCCCGCAAGCTGCGCTCCTTCATCGAAAACTGATCCAGCTCTCAAGCCGTGCCCAGGGCCCCGAGGCGGATAGCGCCCCGGGGCCTTGTTGCGTTTTGGCCGGGAGAAAGCGGGCGGGCCCGCGCGGCAAACCAGCTATTATCGGGCCATCGTATTGGTGGTGGAAAATTAGCGCGGGCGCGGGTACAAAAAAGCGGCCTGCCCTGAATCAACATCCCGGAGAGCATCCATGAATAAATTCGCCGCCGTCATGGGCCTCGCCTTGGCCCTAATGCTTCTGGGCAGCGCCGCCTTCGCCAGTACCGACATCCCTTTCCGGCCCGCCCCCGCGGACCGGCCCGCCGCCGTGACCAAGCCATCCGGCCCGGTGAAGCCCGGCCATTGACGAGGCCGTCTTTTGGACCAGCCGGGACGGCAAGACCAGGCTGTTCCTGGTGCGGACGGAACATGGCAAGTTCAGCCTGTTCGTGGCCGGGGGCCAGGGCCTCACCGTGACCTACCGCACCTCGCGCAACAGCAGCCAGCCGGTGATGCTGGAGCTGAAGTCGGTGCGGGGCTCGGGCGGCTGTCTGCAAGAGTATTGCTTCAGCCACACCTTCAGCCGCACCACCATCTGGATGGCCCTGGAGTTTGCCAGGGACGGCAAGGCGCTGCCCGAGCTGAAGCGCAGCTTCATGAACGGCATCCGGCCCGGCCTGCGCTAAGAGCGGGTGGCTTCTAGGCGGTCTTGGACACCGCCTGGGCCGCCCTGGCCCGCTTGGCCTGTATCTTGAGGTTAAGTAGCTCCACGCCCAGCGAAAAGGCCATGGCGAAGTAGATGTAGCCCCGGTCTATGTGCTGGCCCATGCCCTCGGCGGTGAGCATCACCCCCACCAGGAGCAAAAAGGCCAGGGCCAGGATTCGGAAGGAGGGGTGACGCTCGATGAAGCGGCTGACCACCCCGGCGAAGATGAGCATTATGGCCACCGCCAGCACGATGGCCACCACCATCACCCATACCTGGCGGGCCATGCCCACCGCGGTTATCACCGAGTCCAAAGAGAAGATCATGTCCAGCAGGGCGATCTGGGTGATGACCCCCCAGAAGGAGGCCGCCTTGGCCTTGGGTTGGCGTGGGTCGTGGGTCTCCATCTGGGCGAATATCTCGTGGGTGGCCTTGACGATCAGAAACAGCCCCCCGCCCAGGAGAATGAGGTCGCGCCAGGACACCACGTGGTCCAACAGCTTGAACAGCGGCGTGGTGAGCGACAGGGTCCAGGTGATGGCGAATAAGAGGGCGATGCGGGTCAGCATGGCCAGGGCCAGGCCCAGGCGGCGGGCCGAGGCCTGACTGGCCGCGGGCAGCCGCCCGGCCAGCACGGCGATGAACACCACGTTGTCGATGCCCAGAACTATTTCCAGGCTGGTCAGGGCGGCCAGGGCCGCCAACGCCTCCAAGGAAAACAACTCGGCCACTCTCGGCTCCCTTGGCTGGAGGTTGCGTGATGTTCTATTTTCGCAAGACGGCCCAACGCTGGCAAGGCTGGATGACCGGGCGGCGCTCCTAAAAGAGCATCTGGTGCTGGCGGCGGCGCTCGCCGTCGCCCCGGTCCACCTTGATGGGCCGTCCCTGGGGGTCCACCCCGGCGTAGTACATGGCCGTGGCCACGGTGCCCGGGGTGGGCACGAAGCACTGCACCTGCTGGGGGTGCCAGCCCTTGGCCTTGAGCCAGGCGGCCAACTGGGCCATGTCCTCTTGCCCGCAGCCGGGGAAGGCGCTGAGCAGATAGGGCACCACGTATTGCTCCTTGCCTTCGGCCTGGGATATCTCCCGGAACTTGGCCAAAAAGCGCTCGAACACCTCGGGGGCGGGCTTGCGCATGAGCTTCAGCACCTTGGGGCTGATGTGCTCCGGGGCGATCTTGAGTTGGCCGCCCACGAAGCGGCGCACCAGGGTTTTGGTGTAGGCGGGTGATTGCAGGGCTAGGTCGAAGCGCACCCCGCTGGAGACCCTGAGATGCTTGACGCCGGGCGTGTCGGCGGCCCGCTCCAGCATGTGGGCGATGGCCTCCTGGTCCACCGCGAAATAGCGGCAGGGCTGGGGGGTGAGGCAACTGGCGCGGGTGCATTTTTCCTTTTCCCCGGTGCAGCGCCCGCCCCACATGTTGGCGCTGGGGCCGCCGATGTCGCTGATGGAGCCGCGCCAGTCCGGCGAGGCGCAGAGCCCGGCCACCTCGGCCAGGATGGAGTCCCGGGAGCGCGAGGCGATGGCGCGGCTCTGGTGCAGGGCCAGGGAGCAGAAGCTGCACCCGCCTCCGCAGCCCCGGTGGCTGGTGATGGAGGTGGCCACCGTGGCCAGGCCGGGCACCGGCTCCTGGTAGGAGGGGTGGGACCGGCGGGTGTAGGGCAGGCTGTACAAAAGGTCCATCTCGTCGGTGGCCAGCGGCGGCGAGGGCGGGGCCAGCAAGAGCATGCGCCCGCCCACCTCCTGGGCGGCCCAGGCCTTGGCCTGGTGCACCTGGCGCTCCAGGGCCAGGGTGGCGGTCATGAGTTGGGCCGGGTCCCGGCTGATGGCCTCATGGGAGGGCAACTCCACCACCTCGGCCTGGGGGGGCAGATCATCGCGCTTGCCCATCACCGCGGTGCCGGGGATGCCCAGGACGGCCTGGGCGGCGGGCAGGTCGGGCTGGGCGGCCAGGCTGCGCGCCACCTCCAAGAGCGAGTTCTCGGCCATGCCGTAGAGGATGGCGTCGGCCTTGGCGTCCAGCAGAAGGGAGCGCCGGAGCTTGTTGCTCCAGAAATCGTAGTGGGTGACCCGCCGCAGGGAGGCCTCGATGCCCCCCAGCACCACGGGCAAGCCGGGGAAGGCCTGCTTGACCATGTTGGTGTAGACGATACTGGCCCGGTCCGGCCGAGCCCCAGCCTTGCCGCCGGGGGTGTAGGCGTCGTCCGAGCGGCGGCGGCGGAAGGCGGTGTAGTGGGCCAGCATGGAGTCCAATGCCCCGGCGGTGACCCCGGCCAAGAGGCGGGGCCGCCCCATGGCCTGGATGCTTTGCGGGTCGCGCCAGTCGGGCTGGGCGGCGATACCCACCCTAAAGCCGTGGGCCACCAGCCAGCGCCCCAAGAGAGCCGCGCCAAAGGTGGGGTGGTCCACGTAGGCGTCGCCGGTCACCAAGAGCACGTCCAGCTCGTCCCAGCCCAGTGCCTGCATCTCCGCCCGGCTCATGGGCAGGAACTTGGGCTGGGGCAGGGGAAATATGTCCGAAGCGTGGCTCACCAAATCACCTCGCGGGGAAAGCTGGTCACCGATCAAGGCCCAAGGATAGCAGGCCCCGAGGCGGCGCGCATGGTGCCGCCGCCTCAGGGGCTTTAGACCTAGCTTGCCGGGAAGGCGGGGCGGGCCAGCTTACGGGCAAAGTCGCGCAGGTCGCCGGGCCACTCTTCGGTCTGGCGGTCGAACTTGACGCCGTCGCCCGCGAACAGGGCTCTTGTGGCCTCCTCGAAGCCGGGCAGGTTACCGGCCATGGCCGACATGAAGCGGTAGGCCGCCTCCTGGGCCTGGCGTGCCTTGTCGCGCTCCTGGTTGGCCAGCCTGGCCTTTTCCACCAGCTTTCGCAGAGTCACCGAGGCCCCCCCCGGTTGGCTGCCCAGCCACTCCCAGTGCCGGGGCAGCAAGGTCACCTCCCGGGACACCACGCCCAGCTTGGGGCGGCCCGGCCCGCGCGGGGCCTCCTCTGGGGGCTCGGGCTCGGCGGGCGGCGCGGCCAGTGCTTCAGGTAAACGCTGCAATACCTCGTCAATGGTGCCTCGAAAATCGATCTCCACCGGTTCGCCGCTGAAGTCGTCGAAGATGAGCACCGACATAGGCTCTTTTTGTTCGAGTGTTTGCTTTACCTGACGGGCCACTTCCAGCAGGTCGCCGGAGGCGATGCAACTGGAGCCCGCGAAGGCGGCGCAGCTTTGAGGCTCTTGCTTGTCCATCTCGCTAATTCCTCGTTGAGGGTGAGATGACATTTATATCCGGGTAAAATACTTTTGTCAATATTACCTGGGTAAAAAAATTTCTACCTGCTATACGGTATTTGAGTAAATGGTTTAAAGTGGGCGCGAGTGGCCCCGACGGCGGAGCCACTTCCGATAATAAATTTGGTAGTTACAGCATAATAATAATTATTTTAATAATTTATACACATAGATAACCCGCCGAAGTTGCCTTAGTCCCTATCTCCTTCTTCTCCATTATCTTCCGGCGTTTCCTCTAACATAGACATCATGGCCATGGGGTCGTAGGGCCCCACTTGGCCAGAGGCTATGGCCTGGGCCATGGTCTTGCCCAACTCGAAGGCCTCCCTCTCCTGGGCCTCGCTAAGCTCGCGGAAAAAATAGGCCCGTTGCCACTCGTCATCGCTGAGTTCACGGGGGAAAACCGCCCCGCCGTACATGTCACCCACCGGGCTGCCGTTGCAGATCATCACTCCCGCCTCCATGAGCCAAGGGCTGCCGGTATCGCAGTATTGACGCAATTCGGCGGGCATCATGCCCGCGCTGACCAGGGTGGCCACGGCCCGGGCCTTGTCGGTGAGGCGTGGTTCGGGGCATCCCTTGAGGCCCATCAACTCGCCGGTGGGCCTCAGGGTGGTCCAGGTGGCGCGCTCCATAAAGGCGGTCATCAGGCCGGTGACGAAGCCGTTGTGCACCGGAGACGCGAAAATCACTCCGTCCGCGTCGCGGATCTTCTCCAGCACCCCGCGCACGTCGTCCTTGAGCACGCAGTCGGCGATCTGAGCCTCGCGGTCCTGGTAGCAGGTGAGGCAGTTGGTGCAGAAGCCGATGTCCAACTCCTTGAGGTGGACCATTTCGGTGGCCGCCCCCAGCGAGGCCGCTCCCTCCAGGGCCTTGGCCGCCAGGCGGCTGGTGGTCTTGCCTGGGCGATAGGTGGCGTTTATGGCCAGCACTTTCATGACGCCCTCCTTGGAAATTTGCATCAATCACCTGATCATATTGCTAAAAAAGGTGGCGCAAATGCAAGGGCGTAGCCAGGGATCTCCTGGCTACGCCTTGATGCGGCGTATTGGGCGCGGCCTAGCCTCCGGCTTCCCGCTTCACTCCCAGGGCCATCTTGTAGAGCACGGTGACCATCAGCGCACCCAGGGCGTAGATGCCCAGGCTGACGATGATCTCCACCAGGGTGGGGGCGTACTCGGTGACCTCATGCAGGGGGTTGGGGATAAAGCCCCCGGCCATCATGCCCAGGCCCTTGTCGATCCAGGTGCAGCCGAAGACCAGCACGCAGGCCACGGCCAAAAGCGGGTAGCGGCCCCGCCACCGCGGGTTGAGCAGCATCACCACCGCCGACAGGCCCATGACCAGGGCGGCCCACATCCATGGAGCCAGGGCGCCGTGGCCGTGCAGCCCGAGGTAGAGGTAGGTGAAGTGGGCGGTGTGGCTGGGGATGCCGCTGTAAAAAACGGTGAACACCTCCAGCAGGAAGAAGAACAGGTGCAGGATGATGGCGTAGGTCACGATCTTGGCCAGAGTCTCGATGGCCCGGCGGCCGGGGTCGAAGCCGGCCACCCGGCGGATGACCAGGGCCAGGATGATGAGCACCGCCGGTCCTGCGGCAAAGGCCGAGGCCAAAAAGCGCGGGGCCAGGATGGCGGTGAGCCAGTAGCCCCGGCCGGGCAGACCGGCGTAGAGAAAGGCGGTGACGGTGTGGATGGAGACCGCCCAGGGGATGGAGAGGTAGATGAGCGGCTTCACCCAGCCGGGCGGGGCCACCTGCTTGCGCTCCGCCTCCAGGGTGACCCAGCCGATGACCAGGTTGAGTAGCAAATATCCCTGGAGCACGTTCACATCCCAGAACATCACCGAGCCCGGGGTGGGGTGCAAAAAGATGTTGAGCAGGCGGCTGGGCTTGCCAAGGTCCACGGTGACGAAGAGCATGCACATTATCACCGCGGCGATGGCCAAAAACTCGCCTAGGATGGTGATGCGCCCGAAGTCCTTGAAGTGGTGCAGGTAGTAGGGCAGCACCAGCATAACCGCCGAGGCGGCCACCCCCACCAGGAAGGTGAGCTGGGCTATGTACAGGCCCCAGGAAACGTCCCGGCTCATGCCGGTGACCATCAGGCCCTGATTGTATTGATACAAATAGGCGGCGAGCCCGGCCAGCACCAGGGCCGCCAGCAGCCCCAGCCATCCCCAATACATTCGGTTACCCCGTAGGGCCAGCTCCAGCACGGAAATCCCCCTCTCTGATATCCACGGCTAGGTTGGTAAAAATGTGCTTCACCCCTGGTCCGGCGGGGCGGGACTGGCCCCCCGGATGATCAAATCAGTCAGGCTCTCCAGCATGGCCAGCATCTGGTCCGGGTCCGGCTTGGGCTGGCTGAGCCCGACGGTGCAGACAAAGCAGTATTCGCCGAACAGAGCCAGATGCATCACCTCGCAATCCACGTCGGCCCTGATCTCGCCCCGCTCTTGGGCCGCGCGCAGGGCACGCACGCCGATTTCCCTGGCCGCCTGGTCCATGGCTCTCATTTCCGGCCCCTGCACCTCCAAGCTGAACAGCGCTTCCTTGAGCAGATTGCGCGAAAGGGAAGGCCGGCGGGCGTAGTACTCGAAAAAGATTCTGGTGGCGTGCAAAAGCTGGGTGCGGTAGTCGGCCTCCGGAGGCGTGGTGGCCGCGACCTGGGCCAGGAGTTGCTCCCAATCGCCCATCAGGGCGGAGGACAACAGCGAGGCCTTGTCCTTGAAGTGGCTCATCACCGTGCCCACCCCCACCCCGGCGTATTTGGCCACCGCCCGGATGGTGGTCTTGCCGTAACCCAGGGTCTCGAACAGCTCCTTGGCCGCTTCCAGGATGATCTGGCGGGTCTGCTGCTTCTGCCGCGTCCGCCAGGTGCCGCCGGTTGTCGAGGAGTCGTCGGGCATGACTGGTTGCTTCCTCCATGGGGAAAAGTGAACATGTTCCATTGATGAACATGTTCAATATATGGGCAGAACATACCGCCAATTTGGCTTGCAAGCAAGAATTTAATTCGGGAAACAGAGGAAGCTAGGTGGGCTCCTCGCCCAGGCTCTCAATGTACTTGTCGGCTTGCTGCACCAAAATCTGGAAGTGCTGGGCCAGGAAGGCGAACTCCTCATCGGTCATGCGCTCCAGCATCACCGACATGTTGGCGTCGAAACTCTCGCGGAAGGCTTCGTAGCCCGCCTTGGCGGCCTTGCCCCTGGCGGTGAGCTTGAGCAGCACTTCCTTGTCGTTGTCCGGGGCCTTGAATTTGGTTACGTAGCCCCGCTCCTCCAGGCGTTTCACGGTCTGGGAAACCGCCCCCTTGGTGACCACCAGCAGCCGCGCCAGGCCGGTGATGTTGATGCCCCGGTTGCGGCCGATGACCTCGATGGGCTGTATCTCCGCCGCGCTGAGCATCTCCCCGGTGCCGTAGTCGTGGGGGAAGGACCGCACATAAACGACCTTGTTTACGAGCTGGTCCAGGAGATTGCTGAGTAGGGTGTAACGTAGATTGGGCATGGCGTATAGTATGCACCCTAAACAATATAGTCAAGCAATGGTTTCGGCCTGCGAAACAAAAAAGGCCGCCCGCGACAGCGGACGGCCCTGGGGGTGACGGGGAAGGTCGTCAGATTTTCTTGCGGCCCAGCCTCAGGCTGTTGGTGACCACGGTCACCGATGAAAAGGCCATGGCCCCGGCGGCCAGCACCGGGTGCAGGTCGCGGATGAAGATGGGCAGCCAGGTTACCTGGTGCAGCACCCCGGCGGCCACGGGCACCAGGGCGGCGTTGTAGAAAAAGGCCCAGAACAGGTTCTGCTTGATGGTGGCCATGGTGGCTTTGGAAAGCTTTATGGCCCGGCTCACCCCGGTAAGCTCGCCGCCCACCAGGGTCACGTCGCTGGCCTCCATGGCCACGTCGGTGCCGGTGCCGATGGCGATGCCCACGTCGGCCCTGGCCAGGGCCGGGGCGTCGTTGATGCCGTCGCCAACCATGGCCACCACCGCCCCGCCCTCCTGGGCGGCGCGCACCTGGGCCTCCTTGTTCTCGGGCAAAACCTCGGCCACCACCTGGTCAATGCCCACCCGGGAGGCCACCGCCGCCGCAGCCAGGCGGTTGTCGCCGGTGATCATCACCGGGGTGATGCCCATCTGCTTGAGGTCGCTGATGGCCTGGCGGGCGTGGGGCTTCTCCTGGTCGGCCACGGCCAGGATGCCGGCCACCTGGTCATTGACCTCCACCAGCATAACCGTCTTGCCCTCGCTGGAGAGCCGGGCCACCTCCTGCTCCACTTGGGCCCCGGCCTGGGGGAACCAGGAGGGCTTGCCCACTCTGACCTTGCGGCCGTCCACCGAGGCCTCAACCCCGTGGCCGCTGACCGCCTTAAAGCCGCTCGGTTCGCTGATGGCCGCGCCTTTGTCCTTGGCCCCCACCACCACCGCCTGGGCGATGGGATGCTCGCTGCCGCTTTCGGTGGAGGCGGCCAAGGACAGGGCCTCGTCGCCCCCCAGCCCCAGGGGCAGCCAGTCGGTGAGCTGAGGCTCGCCCTTGGTGATGGTGCCGGTCTTGTCCAGCATCACCATGGTCAGCTTGTGAGCCGTCTCCAGGGCCTCGGAGTTCTTGAACAGGATGCCCAGGCCGGCTCCCTTGCCGGTGCCCACCATGATGGCCGTGGGCGTGGCCAGTCCCAGGGCGCAGGGGCAGGCGATGACCAGCACCGCCACCATGCGGATCATGGCCGGCACGAACTGGCCGGTCATTATCCACCACACCACCAGGGTGATGAGCGCCAGGATGATGATGGTGGGCACGAACACCGCAGAGACCTGGTCGGCCAGGCGCTGGATGGCGGGCTTGGAGCCTTGGGCCTGGCGCACCAGGCGGATGATCTGGGCTAGGGCGGTCTCGGAGCCCACCCCGGTGGCCTTGATTTTCAAAAGCCCCTGCTGGTTCACCGTGGCCCCGAACACCTGGTCGCCCTGGTGCTTGTCCACGGGTATGGACTCGCCGGTCATGGCCGACTCGTTCACCGCCGAGTCTCCGCTGAGCACCGTGCCGTCCACGGGGATGGCCTCGCCGGGCTTGACCACCACGGTCTGGCCCTTTTGCACCGAACCGGCCGGGACTTGTTTTTCGTTGCCGTTCTCGTCGATGACCCGGGCCATCTTGGGGGCCAGGTCCATGAGCTTGCGGATGGCCGCCGAGGCCTGGCCCTTGGCCTTGGCCTCCAAGAGCTTGCCCAGCTTGATCAGGGTGATGATCACCGCCGAGGTCTCGAAGTACACGTGATGCCCCAGGCCGGGGACGAGCAGCACGGCAATGGAATAGAAATAGGCGGCCGAGGAGCCCAGGGCCACCAGCACGTCCATGTTGGCCGCGCCGCCCTTGACGCTCTTGTAGCCGCCCACGTAGAAGCCGCCGCCGGTGTAGAACTGCACCGGGGTGGCCAGGGCAAAAAAGAGCCAGTTGACCCAGGCGGCCCCGGCCCAGGCGCCCAGCAGGCCAAAGTCCCGGGACATGGAGATGACGAACAAGGGCAGGGTGAAAGCCACCCCCACCCAGAAGAAACGGCGCTGGGCGGCCAGCTCGGCGGCGCGGGCCTGGGCCTCGGCGTCTTCCATCACCGCCTCGCCCTCGGCGGGCAATATCAACTCGTAGCCCGCGTTCTTGACCGCCTGGGCCATGTCCTCCAGGCTGGTCTGGGCGGGGTCGTAGTCCACGCTCAGGGTCTCGGTGCCGAAGTTGACCGAGGCCTGGGCCACGCCGGGCACTTTCTTGTTAAGGGTTCGCTCCACGTTGGCCGCGCAGCGGGCGCAGGTCATGCCCACCACCGGTAATTCCACGTGCCGCTTGGTTTCGGGCAGTATGAGCTGGTAACCGGCGTCCTTGACCGCCTGGGCCATGTCCTCGAGGCTGGTCTCCTCCGGGTCATAGTCCACGCTGGCGGTCTCGGTGCCGAAGTTAACCGAGGCCTGGGCAACCCCGGGCACCTTCTTGCCCAGGGTGCGCTCCACATTTGCCGCGCAGCGGGCGCAGGTCATGCCCACCACCGGCAGCTCCACGTGCTGCTGGGCCAATGGCTATCTCCCTTGGGCTTTACTTGGCCGGGTAGCCGGCATCCTTGAGGGCGGCGGCGATCTGGTCCCAGGTAGCCGGGGCGTCCCACTGGATGGTCACTTGCTTGCTGGCCACGTCGCCTTCCACGGATTTTACGCCCGAAACCTCACCGGCCTCGCGTTTGACGGCGGCCAGGCAGTGTCCGCAGGAAATGTCGGGGATATTTACGGTCTTGGTTTCCATGATTTTTCTCCATGATGAGGATTGTGGCGGCCCGGATTTTCATTCAGGCTTCCAAATGCCGATTTAATGATAATACCTTCAAGGCAAACTTGCCACCGTCTAACTTTTTTAGCCACACCTTCACAGGCGCGGCCATCGATCGGTTCCAAATCCAATCGTTGGGGCTTAGATCACCCATTTATTTAGTAGGATAAACCGTTTTCCCGCATACGCAAGGGGGCGTGCGGCCTTGAACGCGGAACACCCTCCGAGGCCTGGCCTCGGAGGGTGCGCTGGGTCTGATTGGCTGGCCTGGTCGCGGCCGTCCTACTTTTCTTTCCACTGGGGCTTGCGCTTGTCCAAAAAGGCCCTGAGCCCCTCCTCGGCGTCGGCCGTGGGCATCAGCTCGCCCAGGTAGACCTTCTCGATAAGCTCCAGGGCCCGCTCCTTGTCGTCGTTCAGGCCCTGCACCACCGCCTTTTTGGTGAGGCTGAGCACCAGGCCCGAAAGGTTGGTTAGCTTGCCCACCAGGGCGTGGGTGGCCGCGGCCAGCTCCTCGGGGGGCACCACCTGGTTGACCAGGCCTATGGCCTTGGCTTCGGCCGCGCCGATCACATCGCCGGTGACGATAAGCTCCAGGGCCTTCTTGTAGCCCAGCTGGCGGGGGAAGACCAGGGCGGCCACGGGCGGGAACACTCCCACCAAAATCTCGGGCTGGCCGAACTTGGCCTTTTCGCTGGCCACCACCAGGTCGCAGTAGGCGGCCAGCTCGCAGCCGCCGCCCAGGGCCGCGCCCTGCACCGAGGCCACCGAAACCACTCCCAGCTTTTCCATGCGCCGGAAGATGCCGTGGAACACCTCGATCATCTCGTTGACCTGGTCGCCCAAATGCTCGCCCACGTCAACCCCGGCGCTGAAGGCCTTGCCCTCGGCCTGAATGAGGAGCACCTTTAGCCCTGAGGGGGCCAGGCTGTCCAGGGCCTGGTTAATCTCTTTCATCATGGCGATGTTCAACACGTTCAGGGGCTCGCGGCAAAGGGTCAGGGTGGCCACCCCGTCTTGTACCGCCAGCTTGATGTGCTCGTAGGCCATGGTCGTATCTCCTGTCTTGGGGTCCAAATAAAAGGGCCGGGCACAGCGGCCCGGCCCTCTGGCGTCGTGTGTTCGCTGGGCCGCTTACTTCTGGGGCTTGCCCATGACCTCGGCGAAGGTCTCCTCGCCCGCCTCGGCGCCTTGGGCGATGAGCTGGCGGAACTTGATGAAGTCGATCACGTCGGTGCCGGTGATCTTCTTGGTGTTGAAGGCACCGAAGCCCAGGAAGGCCTCGTAGTTCATGTTGGCCATCAGCCAGTGGCGGTTGGGCAGCTTGGACTGGTCCCAGAAGAATTTTTTCTTGGCGCGGATTCCGTCGATGGACTTCATCACGCAGCCGGGGAACAGGTTGGCGAAGGTCCAGACTATCTTGTTGACCTCGCCGTCGAGCATGGCGGCGTCCCGGGGCAGCTCCTTCAGCTTGGCCTTGGCCTCGCCCAGGGCGGCCTTGTCCTTGACGTACTCGCCGTAGACGATCTCGCCGTCGTCAACGTAGCGGTCGGTGATGATCATGGGGTTGCGCACGAACTTGTCGCCGTCCTTGAGCACGGGAACAACCTTGGAGATGAGGTTCTTGGCCCTCATCTTGTAGGCGCTCCACATCTCGCAGGACACGCAGTTCCACATGGCGTCTTCCATGTTGAGCATCCAGGGCAGGAAGTCGGTGGAGCCGCCGTCCGGGGCGGAGCCGTGACGGGCGCCCGCTTGGCCGAAGATGGCCAGGTCGCTGCTGACCGCCAGGTCGCAGGCCATGCCGATCTCCTGGCCACCGGCCACGCGCATGCCGTTGACCCGGCAGATGGTGGGCTTCTTACACATCAGGATGCTGTCCACCATCTCGTTGAACAGGTCCATGTACTCGCCATACTCGTTGGGCCGCTTGGAGTAGTACTCGCTGTACTCCTTGGTGTTGCCGCCGGTGCAGAAGGCGTCGAAGCCGGTGCCGGTGAATACCGTGGCCACCACCGAGCGGTCGCCGGAGCTGGCGCGGAAGCCCGCGATGACGCCCTTGACCATGGTGGTGGTGTAGGAGTTGTACTGGCGCGGGTTGTTCAGGCGCACCTCGGCCACGTACAGGTCGGGTACTTCCTCGCCGGTCTTGGGGTTGACCAGGGGTTTTTTGGTGTAGACCACGCAGGGCGCGTCTTCGTCGTTACCCCAATAGCGGCCCCGCACCATGTCCTCCTCGAAAAGGAGGTGGTTCTTCAGTTCGTGTTCTCTGGGCATCCACTCAAGAGGCATGTCTCTCTCCTAAAGTCCTCAAAGGGTGTTAACGGGTCAAATCGTTTATCCGGCGCCGTGGGCCTAAAAGTCGGGCTCCAGGACCTGGCGCTTGTCAAACAGGCCCGCGTGCTGCTGCTCGAAGACCTGCTCGATTTGGCTCATGGGTTTGGTCTCCAGGAAGGGCTCTATCTTCACCCGGCCGTCCTGGACCATCTCCAGCACCTTGGGGTAATACTCGGGCAGGCAGCCCCAGGTGCCGATGATCTCGGCGTCAAAGGCCATCAGCTTGCTGAGCATGTATTTGTTGGTCTGCAGGCCGAAGCCCACCACCACCAGCTTGCCCAGGAACGACAGCATGGCCAGGGCGATCTCCTGGCCGCCGCCGGTGCCGGTGCACTCGAAGATCTTCCAGCCCACGTTCTTGGGCACGCCGGCCTGCTTGCAGATGTCGCCGAACTCGCCCTTGATCTGCTTGATGTCCTTGTCCTTGGAGTTGATCACGTAGTCCACGCCGTAGTTAAGGGCGCGGTCCAGCTTGGCCTGGTTGCGGGCGATGCCCACCACCACCTTGGCCCCCAGGGCCTTGGCTATCTGGCCCATGTACACGCCCACCCCGCCGGTGATGCCGGTGATGATGGCCAGGTCGCCCGCCTTGAGACCGGCGCGCATGGCCGCCTGGTAGGGGGTGGTGCCCGCGTCGGCCACCACCGCGTAGTGGCTCAGCGGGAACTTGGGGTCGTCCACCACGCACAGGTCCCCGGCGGGAACCGGGATGTGGCTGGAGAAGCCGCCGTAGACGCCCAGGGAGTTGCCGGGCATCTTCTGGGCCAGGCAGCGGTTGCCGCGGCCCTCGTCGCATATGGGGCAGTTGCCGCAGGGCATAACCGCGGGCACGATGACCTGCTTGCCCACCATGGCGTCCGGCCCGGCGATGACCGTGCCGGCGATCTCGTGACCCAGGGTCAGGGGCGGCTTGCTTACCGTGGGCACGCCGTCATAGAAATAGCCCAGGTCGGTGTGGCATACGCCGCAACCGGCGATCTCCACCAGGGCGTCGCCTTCGGTCAGCTCGGGCATGGGGATGGTGGTCTTCTGCAGCACGCCGGGCTTGCCTTCCTTGCCCGGCTCCACCATCTGCCAGGTTTGAATTTTGTCGGGTATGGCCGCCATTTTCGCCTCCTCGATTCCTTGCTCTATTGGGCTCGCATAAGAGTTGCCGCCCCCAGGGGGCGCGGTCGGTCGCTAGACCATGCCGTAGCCGCCATCCACGCAGATGAGCTGGCCGGTGATGTACTTGGCCTCGTCGCTGGCCAAAAAGACGAACGCCGGGGTTATGTCGTCGGCCTCGGCGAAGCGTTTGAGCAGTATCCGGTTCATGTAGATTTCCCGGAGTTTTTCGTCGGTGCGGATCTTCTCGGTCATGTCCGTGGCCACGATGCCCAGGGAGATGACGTTGGCGCACACGTTGAAACCGGCCATTTCCCGGGCGATGGACTTGGTGAGGCTGATCACCCCGCCCTTGGCCGCCGAGTAGTTGACCTGGCCCACGGTGCCCACCACGCCGGCCACGCTGGTCACGTTGATGACCCGGCCGCCCTTTTGGGCCTTGAAGATGGGCTGGGCAGCCTTGCTCATCATCCACACCGCCTTGAGGTGGATGCCCAGAACCTGGTCCCATTGCTCGCTGGTCATCTTGTGCAGCATGGCCGGCCGGGTGAACCCGGCGTTGTTGACGACGATGTCCAACCCGCCCAGGTCGTTCATGGCCGCGTTCACCAGGGCCTGGCAGTCTTCCTCCCGGGCCACGTCGCCCTTGATCGCCACGGCCTGGCGCCCCATGTCCTGCATTTTTTTGACTAAATCTTTGGCCGGACCCTCCGAGGAGCTGTAGTTGACCACTACGTCGGCTCCCTCGTTGGCGTAGGCCAGGGCCACGGCGGCGCCCACCCCCCGGGAAGACCCGGTGACGATGGCTTTTTTTCCGGCTAAACGCATACACCCTCCATGCGGTTGCGTACCGGGCTGGGCGCAGAATTCTTACCGCGCCATCTAACACCCCATTTGGCCCGGGCGGATTGTGTTGTAATGTAACTTTAATATAGCTACGTTGTAACTATTGGCAAAAGGTGGGCCAAGTGTCAAGAAAAAATGATCTGGCACCTGGGAAAACGGTGCTTTGACACCCAGGCGACACTGGGCTAGCCTGTTGTCCGTTCGCACGATTTTGGAGGATTTCATGAGCCAGCCAGTGCTGCTAGTGGAGGACCACGGCCCGGTGCGCCTGTTCACCCTGAACCGGCCCGACCGCCTGAACGCCCTGACCCAGGAAATGATGACCGTCATGCGTGAGGCCCTGGAAGACGCCGCCGCCGACGACAAGGTGGGTGCGGTGGTGCTCACCGGATCGGGACGGGCCTTCAGCGCTGGGGCCGACCTGGCCTTTTTCGCCCAGATGGCCGCCCAGGGCGACCAGGCCTCCCGGACGCGCTTCACCGGCCTGGAGGGCCCCCGGGCCCTGGCCAACTTCCCCAAGCCCATGATCGCGGCGGTGAACGGCCCGGCAGTGGGCTGGGGGCTCACCGTTAGCCTGATGTGCGACCTGCGCCTGGCCAGCCAGGAGGCCTATTTCTCCGCCGCTTTCGTGCGGGTGGGGGTGACGCCCGAGTTCGGCTCCTCCTTCCTGCTGCCGGCCATCGTGGGCCTGGGCCGGGCCATGGACATGGTGCTCACCGCCCGCAAGGTGCCCGCCCCCGAGGCCCTGGCCATGGGTCTGCTCACTCGCATGACCCCGCCCGAGGAGCTTTTGCCCGCGGCCATGGAACTGGCTGGGCAGATCGCGGCCATGCCGCGCCCCGCCGTGGGCATGGCCAAGGCTCTCATGCGCCACGGGGCCGAGACCGGCCTGGAGCAGGTCTTGGATTACGAGATGCGCTGCTTCCGCACGGCCATGGCCTCGCCGGAGCACCGCGCAGCGGTCGAATCCATGCTGGAAGCCATACAGGCCCGCAAGAGCTGAGCCCTTGCGCCTGGGCATCCATCTGTCCGTGGCGGGCGGTCCCATGCGGGCCGCCCGTGAGGCCCGCTTTCTGGGCCTGGAGTGCCTGCAAATCTTCGCGGGCACTCCCCGCACCTGGAAGCAGAAGCCTCTGCTCAAGGCCGACGCCCTGGCCTTTCGCCGGGCCGCCGGGGAGGCCGGGCTCAGCCCGGTGGTGGTGCACGCCCCCTACCTGATCAACCTGGGGGCCGGGGACCACGCCCTGTGGCGGCGCTCCTACCTGGCCCTGGCTTCTCAACTGAAGCGGGCCACGGCCCTGGGGGCCGACGCGGTGGTGGTGCATCCGGGCAGCCGGGGCAAGCGGGAGCTGGAGTGGGGCCTGGAGCGGGTGGCCGAGGGAGCCCGCCGGGCCCTGGACGCCGCCGGTCAGGGCGCGGCCCTGTGGCTGGAAAACACCGCCGGCGGCGGAGGGCACCTGGGCGGTGAGCTGGGCCAGTTGGCCATGCTTCTCGATCGCCTGGAGGGGCTGCCTTGCGGGGCGGTGATCGACACGGCCCACGCCTTTGCCGCCGGTTACGCCATCGACGGCTTCGACCAAGCCAGGGCCCTTGTGGACCGCCTGGACGCCGAACTGAGTCTAAAGCGCGTGAAGATGTGGCACCTCAACGACACTGACTTCCCGGCGGGCAGCCTCCGCGACCGCCACGCCCATTTGGGAAAGGGCCTGCTGGGCGAGGGCTGCTTCGCCGCCCTGGTCACCGACCAGCGCTTGGCCCACATGGGTGGGGTCATGGAGACCCCCAAGGACACCCGCTGGGCCGACCGGCGCAACCTGGCTTTTTTGCGCCGCCTGCGCCGCCGGGGCGCGGCAAAGGCCTAGGGGATCGGCGGGCGCGCCGCCAGTTGCCTGGAACCAGGGAATATGTTAGTTTTCTGACAAGTTGTCGCCTCTGTAACGTGGAGCTTTTTGGTGGACAAACCGCAAACACCGCCCCCCGGCGCCCCGGTCATCGACTTGACCGACATGGTCGAGCCAGAGGAGCAGGCCCTCCGGCCCGCGCCCAAGCTCGCCCAGAGCAAGGATTTGGGGGAGTTGGACCGCATATTGGCTGAGCTCAGCGCCCAATCGCCGCCTCCCGCCCGGGAGGACGACCTGGACAAGCTCATGGCCGAGATGGGGCTGCCGCCCCAGCCGAGGGTCCAGGCCCCCAGCCCGGACGAGAGCGAGTTGCAAGACATCTTGCAGGAATTGGGCGGCAAGGAGCAGGCCGGGGCCGAGGGCGGCCAGGACCAGGGCACCGGCGACCCGGAGCTGGACGATCTGCTTTCCATGTTGGGCAGCCAAGGGCGGCCCCAGGAAAAAGAGGCGGCCAAGAAGGCCCCCAAGACCCCCAAGGCTCCGGCGTCCGACAGCGAGTCCGCGCCCGTGTCCGATCCCGAAGATCTGGTGGAACTGGTGCGCATGGCCGTCCGCCAGATTCTGGAAGACGAGGCCCCGGAGATGGTTAGCCGCCTGGTGGCCCGGGAGTTGGAAGAGCGGCTGGAGGACATGGTCAACCAGGAGTTGGAAAAGCAACTCAAGGCCAGAGTCACCCAGGAGGTCAAGGACCTGCTGCGCAAGGCCATGAGCAAGGCCGGGCGACCCGCCGGCAAGCGCGACGACGGGGTAGTAGTAGACTAGACCACCGGCCCCCAGGGCCGGTGGCGAGGCAGGGAGACAAGCTCCCCGCCTTTTCTTTTTGTCCTAGCGAGGAGCCCGCAATGGCCCAAGAGACCCTACCCAAATCTTACGAACCGGCCCAGGTGGAAGAACGTTGGTACTCCTACTGGGAGCGGGAGGGGCTGTTCACCGCCGACCCGGCGGGCAAGGGCCCGTCCTACTCCATCGTGATTCCGCCCCCCAACGTGACCGGCCAATTGCACATGGGCCACGCGCTCAACAACACCATGCAGGACATCATGTGCCGCTACAAGCGCATGCTGGGCTACGAGGTTTTGTGGATGCCGGGCACCGACCACGCTGGCATCGCCACTCAGAACGTGGTGGAGCGCCAGCTGGCCAGCGAGGGCAAGACCCGTCACGACCTGGGGCGCGACGCCTTCATCGAGCGGGTTTGGGAATGGCGTGCCGAGTACGGCGGCAAGATCATCAACCAGCTCAAGCGCCTGGGCGCTTCCTGCGACTGGAGCCGGGAGCGCTTCACCATGGACGAGGGCCTGTCCAAGGCGGTGCGCGAGGTGTTCGTGCGCCTGTACGAGGAGGGGCTGATCTACCGGGGCGACTACATCATCAATTGGTGCCCCCGCTGCCACACCGCCCTGAGCGACCTGGAGAGCGAGCACGAGGAGGTCAAGGGCGGGCTGTACCACATCCGCTACCCCTTTAAGAACGGCAAGGGATACCTGGTGGTGGCCACCACTCGGCCCGAGACCCTTTTGGGCGACACGGCGGTGGCGGTGAACCCCGATGACCCCCGTTACCAGGACCTGGCCGACGACACGGTGCTCTTGCCCTTGATCGGCCGGGAGCTGCCCATCATCCGCGATCCCTACGTGTCCACCGACTTCGGCACCGGGGCGCTCAAAATCACCCCGGCCCACGACCCCAACGACTTCATGATCGGCCAAAAGCACGGCCTGGAGTCCCTGAGGGTCATGGACGACAACGGGACCATCAACCAGGCGGGCGGCCCCTACGCCGGGCTGGACCGCTTAGAGGCCCGCAAGGTGATGCTGGCCGACCTGGAGAAGCAGGGCCTCCTGGAAAAGCAGGAGGATTACCTGCACTCGGTGGGCCACTGCTACCGCTGCAAGACCATGGTGGAGCCCATCCTGTCCAAGCAGTGGTTCGTCAAGGTGGGCCCCCTGGCCGAGGAGGCCCTCAAGGCGGTGCAGGATGGGCGCACCAAGATCGTGCCCGCCCAGTGGGAGAAGACCTATTACGAGTGGATGACCAACATCCGCGACTGGTGCGTTAGCCGCCAGATCTGGTGGGGCCACCGCATCCCGGCCTGGTACTGCTCCTGCGGCGAGGTCATCGTCAGCCGCACCGAGCCCGAGGCCTGCCCGGCCTGCGGCGCTACCGAGCTTACCCAAGAAACCGACGTGCTCGACACCTGGTTCAGCAGCGCCCTTTGGCCCTTCTCCACCATGGGCTGGCCGGACCAGACCCCGGAGCTCGGCAAGTTCTACCCCACCTCCTGCCTGGTCACCGGCTTCGACATCCTGTTCTTCTGGGTGGCCCGCATGATGATGATGGGCATCAAGTTCATGGGCGAGGTGCCCTTCACCGACGTGTACATCCACGCCCTGGTGCGCGACGCCTCGGGCCAGAAGATGTCCAAGTCCAAGGGCAACGTCATCGACCCCCTGATCGTCATGGACGAGTTCGGCACCGACGCCTTCCGCTTCACCCTGGCCGCCTTCGCCGCCCAGGGCCGCGACATCAAGATGAGCGAGGAGCGCATCGCCGGGTACCGCAACTTCGTCAACAAGATCTGGAACGCGGCCCGCTTCACCCTGATGAACCTGGGCGAGGACGAGCCGGGCGAGCTGCCCATCGAGCCCACCCTGGAGGACCGCTGGATCCTCTCCCGGGTCAGCCGGGTGGCCCAGGAAGTGGGCAAGGCCATAGAGGAGTACCGCTTCAACGAGGCGGCCAGCGCGACCTACCAGTTCGTGTGGCACGAGTTCTGCGACTGGTACCTGGAGCTGGCCAAGGGCCCGCTCTACGATGATAGCGACCCCAAGCGCCAGGTAGCCACAAGGGCGGTGCTGGCCGAGGTCTACTCGCGACTGCTGCGCATCCTGCATCCCTTCATGCCCTTTGTCACCGAGGAGCTGTGGCAGCGCCTGCCCGGCGTCGATGGCAGCATCATGAAAGCCCCCTGGCCCGGCGACCACGAGGACCAGATGGACACCCAGGCCGAGCACGACATGGGCCTGGTCATGGAGGTGATCGGCTCGGTGCGCAATATCCGCGGCGAGATGGGCATAACCCCCGGCAAGGTGGTGCCCGTGGTGTTATTGCCCCACACCGACCAGGCCTTTGAGGTGTTGCGGGCCCAGGCGGCGCGTATAGAGAGTCTGGCCAAGACCCGGCCCCTGGCCTGGGCCAAGGAGGGCGAGCAGCCGGCCAAGTCGGCCGGGGCGGCCCTGGCCGAGGTCACGGTATTCGTGCCCCTGGAGGGCCTGGTGGACTTTTCCGCCGAGGAGGCCCGCCTGGAAAAAGAGCTGGCCAAGTTGGACAAGGAGATCACCCCCAGCCGCAAAAAGCTGACTAATCAGGGCTTCCTGGCCAAGGCCCCCGAAGAGGTGGTGGCCAAGGAAAAGGCGAAGGTTGCCGAGGCTGAGGATAAAATAACCCGGCTCAAGGAGAGCTTGGCCCGGGTGCAAAGCTTTAGATAGCATGGGGGGACGCTAGGTTCCGACCCTTTTGGTGGGTTGGGCCACACGGCACAAGCCGTGGGAAAAAGGCAGTTTGTGCTTGACAGCACTATGGCAAGTTGATAGACAGTTCATTGTGCTTTCGAGGCCCCCCCGAGGAAAAAATGGCCTGTCAGGCCGATTCATACAGTCGTAAAGGAGGAAACCCAAGATGCCGACCGTTAGCTTTAAGGGCAAAGATTTCGAAGTCGACGAGGATGGCTTTCTGCAAGATCCCGAAACCTGGGACGCTGACTTCGCTTTCTACGTGAAGGAACAAGAGGGCATCTCCGAGCTGACCGACGAACACTGGAAGGTTATTCACTACCTCCAGGACTACTACAAGAAGAACGGCATCGCCCCCATGGTCCGGATTATGACCAAGGTCACCGGTTACAAGCTGAAACAGATCTACGAGCTGTTCCCCAGCGGCCCCGGCAAGGGAGCCTGCAAGATGGCTGGTCTGGCCAAGCCCACCGGCTGCGTCTAGTATTCAGCGATCCGCCTAACACGGTGCCCCGTCGAGCAATCGGCGGGCACCGTCTTTTAGGGCGGCACCTATACAATATTTTGGATATACACCATCAGGTATAGACAAGCGGAGCGTAAAAGGCATGGGCGAATCAGCATCGCGCCTGGAGCTTAAGGCCGCGCCCAAGGTTTACCAAGGCGAGCAGGACAAGGCCAGATCCCCGGAAGAGACCGTGGCCTGGGTGCGGGAGCGTTTCGGGGCCATGGGCCAGAACATCCTGCGCCAGGTTATGCGCATAGACACGGGACGCCTGGATATTCCCGTGTTCATAAGCATTTGCGGCGACAAGGCCAAGGGCGTCACCGGCACCCAGAAGCAGATGGGCAAAGGAGCCGCCCCGGCCCAGGCCGAGGCCAGCGCCCTCATGGAACTGGCCGAGCGCTTCTCCTTCTTCAGCTTTATCAAGGGCGGCGGCTTCCCCTGGCTCACCGCGCCCCAGGCGGGGCGGGAGGCCATGGACTTCGCCCAGGTGGCCAAGGCGGTGTACCACCCGGCCGGGGACCTGGGGCGGGCCGAGGCGGTCTACGAGCTGCTGCCCCAGACCTGGGCCTGGGCCCGCAACCTGGGCGGGGAGCGCGACGAGTTCCTGCCGCTGAGCTGGTTCTATGCCATCAACGAGTACAACGGCCCGGCGGCGGGCAACTGCCTGGAAGAGGCGGTGCTGCAAAGCCTGTGCGAGGTGGTGGAGCGCCACGTTTCGGCGGTGGTCACCCTGGAGGAACGGCCCACTCCGGTCATCGACCCGGACAGCGTGAGCGACCCCGTGGCCACCGAGCTGATCGCCAAGTTCAAGAAGGCGGGCATCGAGGTGTATCTCAAGGATTTCACCTGCGGTATGGGCATCCCCTCGGTGGCGGCCCTTTGCTACGACCCCAGCACCTTCCCCGCCTCCAGCGAGATCGTCTACGCGGCGGGCACCGCCACCAGCCCGGCAATGGCCCTGGTGCGGGCGCTCACCGAGGTGGCTCAGCTGGCCGGCGAGTTCAACACCCACACCTCTTATAAAGTCAGCGCCCTGCCCAAGTTCACCAGCCTGGACCAGGCCAAGTACGTGACCGAGGCCGCCGGGGTGGTGCCCTTGGACTCGTTGCCCGATGTCAGCGCCCCTGACTTCCGCGACGAGGTGATGAACTGCGTCAAGGCCTTAGAAGATCGCGGCTATGCGGTGTACTGCCTAAACGTGACCCACCCCCAGTTGCAGGTGCCCGCTGTGTACACCATAGTGCCGGGCGCCCACTTCGCCTACCGCACCACCGGCACCGACGTGGTGTTCCACGCGGCCAAGGCGGCCAGCCAGATACCCGACCCGGTGGAGTCCCTGGCGGTATTGGAGCAAATGCTTGAAGTAGCGGGCGAGAGCTACTATCTGGAGTTTTTCCGGGCCTTGGCCCTGATGGCTCTGGAGCAGCCCGAGGAGGCCTTGGCCTCCCTGGACGCGGCCCTGAGCCTGAGCCCCCCGGCCACGGACGAGGCCTCCATCCACACCCACCGGGGGGCGGCCCTCAAGGATTTGGGGCGCTACGACGAGGCCAAACAGGCCTTGGGCAAGGCGGCCTCCTTTGAGGAGCCCCACTCGGAAGTGTTCAATTTGCTAGGCTTTTGCCACTATATGCTCAAGGAGCACGAGGAGGCCATCGAGGCCTTCAGCCGGGCCATCGAGTTGGAGCCGGGCCTGGCCATCAACTACGCCAACATCGGCAGCAATTTGCGCGAGTTGGGTCAGTTCAAGGAGGCCTGCCAGATGTACGAGCACGCCTTGGAGCTGGACCCCAGCCTGGACTTTGCCCGCGACAACCTGAAAAAGTTAAAGCAAAAGCTATAAGATTAACCAAGGCGCAAAAAGGCCCCGCCGCGTGGCGGGGCCTTTTTTATGCCCCGGACGCGCCGGGAGCAGTAGAACGTCTATATTGCCGTTAGGTTGGGCTAGTCGCCCGCCGGGCTGCGGCGCAGGGCCTTGATCTGCCCCCGCTGCTTTTTGGCTTCCAGGCGGCGGCGCTTGGCCGCCTTGGTGGGCTTGGTGGGGCGCCGGGGCTTGGGGGGAGGCTTGCTCTTTTCGGCCAGGGCGTCGGCCAGGCGCAGCAGGGCCACCTCGCGGTTCTGGTGCTGGGAGCGGCGCTCGGTGGCGGTCACCACGATGCCGCTGGGCAGGTGGGTAAGGCGCACCCCGGTCTCGGTCTTGTTGCGGTGCTGTCCGCCCGGCCCCGAGGCCCGAAAGAACTCCCAGAGAAGGTCGTTTTCTTCGATGTTGGGCGGCAGGTCCATAGGCGGCTTAAGCCTTGGGCGCCCGCTTGTCGCACTCGATGTAGGCGTAGGCCGAATGGTTGTGGATGGACTCGAAGTTCTCGCTGTCCACGGTGAACCAGATGATGTTGCGGTCGTCGCTGAGCTTGCTGGCCACCTCGCGCACCACGTCCTCCACGAACATGGGGTTCTCGTAGGCGTGCTCGGTGACGAATTTCTCGTCCTCGCGCTTGAGCAGGGAGAACACCTCGGATGAGGCGCTGCTCTCCACCATGTGGATGAGGTCCTCGATCCAGATGAAGCGCTTGAACCTGACCGCCAGGCGCACCACCCCCCGCTGGTTGTGGGCCCCGGAAGCGCTTATCTCCTTGGAGCAGGGGCACAGGGTGGTCACCGGCACCGCTATCTCCACCACCAGGTCCATGCCCGAACCGTTGAGGCTGCCCCGGAAGGCCACGCCGTATTCCATGAGCCCTTGGGCCTGGCTCACAGGGGCGGACTTTTCCAGGAAATAGGGGAACTCCACCTCGATGTGGGCGCTCTCGGCGTCCAGGCGATGCTTCATCTCCTCCAGGATGTCGGGGATGTTGCTTATGTTTATGCTGCCGCTGTACTCGCTGAGCAGCTCGATGAAGCGGCTCATGTGGGTGCCCTTGTACTGGTGGGGCAGGTTCACGTACATGTTGATGGAGGCCACGGTCTGCTGAGAGCCGTTGGCCCGGTCCAACACGGTGATGGGGTAACGGATATTCTTCACCCCCACCTTGTCGATGGCGATGTTGCGGTGGTCGGGTTGGTTTTGTACGTCGAGCATGATGCCTGGCTGCTTTTAGCGTGGCCGCGCTTTGGGCGGGCCGGACGACTCCGGCGGGTTGCTCCCTTGCCGTGGCGCGGCGTGAGTTTGGTTGTAGTTGCTACTCTTTATATGCCGGATTATTTACCACGGCACTAATAATTTCGACAGGTGTTCACATAATAAATCGGGGCGCACCGCAGGCAAGCGGTGCGCCCCGTATTCATTGGGTTGATCCCGGTCCCTCGCTCTACCAGCCCCAGGTCAGGTACTGGTGGATGCTGTTGGCGGCCAGGCGGCCCGCTCCGGCGGCCTTGATGACCGTGGCCGCGCCGGTGACTATGTCGCCTCCGGCCCACACGCCGGGCTTCTTGGTCTTGCCCGCCTCGTCGGCCTCGATGTAGCCCCACTTGTTCACGGCCAGGCCGGGGGTGGTCCGGGTGATCAGCGGGTTGGCCCCGGAGCCGATGGCGATGATGGCCAGGTCGCAGTCCAGGGTCTTCACCGAGCCGGGGATGGGCTCGGGACGGCGGCGGCCGCTGTCGTCGGGCTCGCCCAGCTTCATCTCCTGAAGCTCCACCGCCTTGAGGCGGTTGTCATCGTCGCCGATGAAGCGCAGGGGAGCGTGCAGCAGGAAGAACTGGATGCCCTCGTCCTTGGCGTGGTGGATCTCCTCGCCGCGGGCGGGAAGCTCCTCCTCGGAGCGGCGGTACACGCACTTCACGTCGTCGCATCCCATGCGCATGGCGGTGCGCAGGCTGTCCATGGCCACGTTGCCGCCGCCGAACACGCACACGTGCTCGCCGCCCACCAGGGGGGTGTCGTACTCGGGGAAGAGGTAGCCCTTCATCAGGTTGGCCCGGGTGAGGTACTCGTTGGCGCTGTAGACGCCGATGAGGTTTTCGCCGGGCACGCCCACGAAGCGGGGCAGGCCCGCGCCCACGCCCAGGTAGATGGCGTCGAAGCCTTCTTCTTCAAGCAGCTCGTCCACGGTCACCGTGGAGCCCACCACCATGTTGCACTCCACCTTCACGCCCAGGCGCTCCAGGAAGTTGACCTCCGAGGCCACGATCTCCTTGGGAAGGCGGAACTCGGGGATGCCGTAGACCAGCACGCCGCCGGGCTTGTGGAAGGCCTCGAACACGGTCACGTCATGGCCGTGGCGGATAAGGTCGCCGGCCACGGTGAGGCTGCCGGGGCCCGAACCAACCACCGCCACCTTCTTGCCGGTGGGGGCTTCCTTGGGGGGCATGGGCAGGTCCTTCTCGGCCCGGGCCCAGTCGGCGGCGAAGCGCTCCAGGTTGCCGATGGCCACGGGCTTGTCCTTCTTGCCCACGATGCACAGGCCCTCGCACTGGTTCTCCTGGGGGCACACCCGGCCGCACACCGCGGGCAGGGAGTTTTTCTCCCACAGCTTCATGATGGCCCCGGCATAGTTGCCCTGGGCGATCTCGGCGATGAATTCGGGGATGTCCACGTTCACCGGGCAGCCCTGCTTGCAGGAGGGCTTTTTGCACTGGAGACAGCGCTGGGCCTCGGCCTGGGCCATCTCGGCGGTGTAACCCAGGGGCACTTCTTCAAAATTGCGGCGCCGCACCTCGGGCTTTTGTTCGGGCATCGGGGTGCGCGGGGCTTTTTCCTTTTTCGCGTTTTCGGCCATGCTCACGCTCTCCTTACTTGCCCTGGGTCTCGCAGGCGCACTTTTTCTCGTAACGGTCCATGGCTTGCCTCTCCTGGGGGACGTAGGCGGTCAGGCGCTTGGACAGGCCCTCGAAGTCCACCTTGTGGGCGTCGAACTCCGGACCGTCCACGCAGGCGAACTTGGTCTCGCCGCCCACCTGCACCCGGCAGCAGCCGCACATGCCCGTGCCGTCCACCATGATGGCGTTGAGGCTGACCATGGTGGGCACGCCGTACTCCTGGGTGACCTTGGAGCAGAACTTCATCATGGGCACCGGCCCGATGCACACCGCTTCCTTGACCGCGGAACCCAGCTTGGTGAGCTGCTCGCGCAACACGTCGGTCACGAAGCCGTGGTGGCCGTAGGAGCCGTCGTCGGTGCACACGTAAAGCTCGTCGGAGGCCTTCTTCATCTTTTCTTCCATGATGAGAAGCTCCTGGGTGCGCGCCCCGATGATGCTGACGACCTTGTTGCCCGCCTGGTGGAAGCCCCGGGTGATGGGGTGCAGCACGGCCACGCCGGTGCCGCCGCCCACGCAGATGATGGTTCCCTTTTTCTCGATGGGGGTGGGGGTGCCCAGGGGCCCGGCGATGTCCATGATGGAATCCATCACTTCCAGGCTCTTGAGCAGGGCGGTGGTCTTGCCGACCACCTGGTAGATTATGGTGATGGTGCCCCGCTTGGGGTCGGAGTCGGCCATGGTCAGGGGAATGCGCTCCCCGGTTTCGTTCACCCGCAGGATGACAAACTGGCCCGGTTTGGCCTTGGCCGCGATGCGCGGGGCTTCAATCTCGTTCTCCACCACCGTGCCCTGGGCCAACACCCTCTTGGCTAGGATCTTGTACATGGAATCTCCTCGGCGTTTCGTAGTAAAGCTCGCTCAACCCAGGGATAGTACCCCAAGCAGGCAGGAGCTTAAACGGGAAAATGGGCTAGCTATAATATAGCCTTCATTACCACCGGGGTTAACGTTAGTCAAAGTAAAATCGCGCCTTGCGGGAAGCTCGGCAGAGCACGAATCCTAGTTTTGTGGGGGGCTTGTGAGTTAATTCTCTTGACCTGGGTTATATAACATGCTATTCGCCGACATAGCCATTTCATTCCGCCGAAAGGTTGGGCGGGGGGGGCTGGCTTAGATCACTAACAAGCACCTTTTAGGCAAAAGGTCTTGCCATCTGGCCCGGAGGAGCCGCGGTAAACACCGGGGCCTCGCCGGACCTTTTAAGCACTGCCGCGCTTTTTTGATTTGTTTAAGGAGGAATTAACTATGCCCAAGCTGCCAGATCCCAGAGAAAACGCGGATTATATTATCGCGGAGGCGGCCGAAGAGTACATGAAGCCCATCAAGGATATCGCCGGCGAGCTGGGGATAACCGATGAAGAGCTCCTGCTGCACGGTCACTACGTGGCCAAGGTGGACTTCAAGAAGCTGCTCGAGAGGCTGAAGGACCGGCCGGACGGCAAGTACATCGACGTGACCGCCATCACCCCCACCCCCCTGGGAGAGGGCAAGTCCACTTCCTCCATGGGTCTGGTAGAGGGCCTGGGCCAGCGCAAGGTCAACGTGACCGCGGCCATCCGTCAGCCCTCCGGCGGCCCCACCATGAACATCAAGGGCTCCGCGGCCGGCGGCGGCTTGGCCCAGTGCATCCCCTTGACCCCCTTCAGCCTGGGCCTCACCGGCGATATCAACGCCATCATGAACGCCCACAACCTGGCCATGGTGGCTCTGAACTCCCGCATGCAGCACGAGCGCAACTACACCGACGAGCAGCTCATGCGCTTGAGCAACATGGAGCGCCTGGACATCGACCCCACCAACGTGGAAATGGGTTGGATCATCGACTTCTGCTGCCAGGGCCTGCGCAACATCATCATGGGCCTGGGCGGCCGCACCGACGGCTTCATGATGCAGTCCAAGTTCGGCATCGCGGTGAGCTCCGAGGTTATGGCCATCCTGGCCGTGGCCAAGGACCTGGCCGACATGCGCGATCGCATGGGCAAGATCGTGGTGGCCTACAACAAACAGGGTAAAGCCATCACCACCAAGGACCTGCAGGTGGACGGCGCCATGACCGCCTGGATGGTCGAGGCCCTGAACCCCAACCTGCTGCAGAGCCTGGAAGGCCAGCCGGTGTTCGTGCACGCCGGTCCCTTCGCCAACATCGCCATCGGCCAGAGCTCCATCATCGCCGACCGCGTGGCCCTGAAGCTGGGCGACTACCACGTGACCGAGTCCGGCTTCGGCGCGGACATCGGCTTCGAGAAGTTCTGGAACCTGAAGTGCCGCTACAGCGGCCTGAAGCCCAACTGCGCGGTGGTCGTGGCCACCATCCGGGCCCTGAAGTGCCACGGCGGCGCGCCCATCCCGGTGCCCGGCAAGGCCATGCCCGAAGAGTACAAGGGCGAGAACGTGGGCTGGGTCGAGAAGGGCTGCGAGAACCTGGTTCACCACATCAACACCGTGCGCAAGGCCGGCATCAACCCGGTGGTGTGCATCAACGCCTTCTACACCGACACCGACGCCGAGATCGCCAAGGTGCGCGAGCTGGGTGAGGCTGCCGGCGCCCGCGTGGCCCTGTCGCGCCACTGGGAGAAGGGCGGCGAAGGCGCCCTGGAGTTCGCCGACGCGGTCATCGACGCGTGCAACGAGCCCAACGACTTCAAGCTGCTCTACGAGTTGAGCACCCCCCTGCGCGAGCGCATCGACCTGATCGCCAAGGAGGTCTACGGTGCCGACGGCGCGGACTACTCCGACGTCGCTCTGAGCAAGGCCAAGAAGATCGAGGCCGACCCCGAGCTGTCCAAGCTGGGCACCTGCATGGTCAAGACCCACCTGTCGCTGTCCGACAACCCGGCCATCAAGGGCGTGCCCAAGGGCTGGAGGCTGTTCGTGCGCGACATCCTCACCTACGGCGGCGCCGGATTCGTGGTGCCCGTGGCCGGCAACATCAGCCTGATGCCCGGCTCCGGCTCCAACCCCGCCTACCGCCGGGTGGACGTGGATGTGGAAACCGGCAAGGTGAAGGGCGTGTTCTAGAAAACACGACTGAATCCGCGATACTACAAGCCCGGGCCGCAAGGCCCGGGCTTTTTTGTTCACAGGAAGTATCTCATACCGATGGAGGGGGGCTTGGTTTTCACCACCCGGATGGGCTAACATGACCCTTAATGGGTTGCTTGGTATTAATCAATAAAACTGATGTATTAAGTAGGATTACCCTTCGGGGGGAATCAAAACTTGCCAAGGTGTGGCTTTTTGTCTATAGTGCCGATCGTTGATTAATGTTACTATTCCGAGGTAAATAATGACAATTTTCACAAAGTGGCACGCCGCCCTCCCGGAGTGAGCTGCCGCTGAACCGCCGGGCGGCTGGTCCGGCGGAAAACCGCTTGCAAGGACGAAGTCGAATGGCACAAAGCAAGAAAGTCGGAGCGGTGATGGTAGTAGGCGCCGGCATAGCCGGCGTGCAGGCCTCGTTGGATCTGGCCAACGCGGGATACTACGTCTACCTGGTGGAGAAAACCACGGCCATCGGCGGCCGCATGGCCCAGCTGGACAAGACCTTCCCCACCAACGACTGCGCCATGTGCATAATCTCGCCCAAACTTGTGGAGTGTGGGCGTCACCTGAATATCGAGATACTCACCCAGGCCGAGGTGGCCGCCATCTCCGGCCAACCGGGTGATTTTCAGGTTGAGGTGCATCAGGAGCCCCGCTACGTGGACATGGAGGCCTGCACCGCCTGCGGCGACTGCATCGAGTCCTGTCCGGTGGCCCTGCCCAACGAGTTCGACCAGGGGCTGAGCCAGCGCAAGGCGACCTTCAAGCGCTACGCCCAGGCCTTCCCCAACGCCTACGGTATTACCAAGCTGGACCAGGCCCCCTGTTCGGTGACCTGCCCGGCCAACCTGAACGTGCAGGGCTACGTGCAGATGGCCAAGGTGGGCAAGTTCGCCGAGAGCTTGGCCATCATCATGAAGGATCTGCCCCTGCCCGGCACCATCGGGCGCATCTGCCCCCATCCCTGTGAGGACGCCTGCCGCCGCATGACCGTGGACGAGGCCATCGCCATCCGCGACATCAAGCGCCTGGTTGCCGACGAGGTGGGCGTGGAGAACGTGGCCCAGCCCGAGGTGGAGCCCCGCGGCGAAAAGGTGGCCATCGTGGGAGCCGGCCCGGCGGGCCTTTCCTGCGCCTACCACCTGGCCCGCAACGGCATCAAGTCGGTGATCTACGAGGCCTTGCCCGTGGCGGGCGGAGCCCTGGCCACCGGCGTGCCCGCCTACCGCCTGCCCCGGGAGGCCCTGGCCAAGGAGGTGGAGCAGATCACCAAGATGGGCGTGGAGATCAAGCTCAACACCCCCATCGGCACCGATGTGAGCTTCGCGGACCTGCAAAACGATTACGACGCGGTGTTCCTGGGCGTGGGCGCCCCGGCCAGCTTCAAGCTGAACGTGGAGGGCGAGGACAGCGCCAACGTGGTGCCCGCCCTGGGCTACCTGCAAGACCTCAGCCTGGGCAATGAGGTGCCCTCGGGCGACAACGTGCTGGTGGTGGGCGGCGGCAACGTGGCCATCGACGCGGCCCGCCCCGCCCTGCGCGGCGGCGCGGCCAACGTGACCATGGTCATGCTGGAGTCCGAGGAGGAGTGCCCGGCCAGCCCCTGGGAAGTGGAAGAGGCCCTGGAAGAGGGCATCACCATGTTCCACCGCCGGGGCGTGTTGGCCATCAACACCGACGGCGGCAAGGCCACCAGCCTGGTGCTCAAGAAGTGCACGCGGGTCTTTGACGACGACCACCGCTTCTCTCCCCAGTTCGACGAGAGCGACACCATCGAGCTGGAAGCCGACCTTTTCATCACCGCCATCGGCCAGCGCACCGACCTCGGTTTCCTGGGCAAGGACTCGGGCTTGGAGCTGACCCCCCGGGGCACCATCGCCGCCGACCCCCTGACCAGGGCCACCAACCTGGACAAGGTCTTCGCCGGAGGCGACGCGGTAACCGGCCCCTGGATCGCCATCGGTGCGGTGGCCGCCGGGCGCGACGCGGCCATAAGCATGGTGCGCAAGTTCGACGGCCTGGACCTGGCCGAGGGCCGCGCCAAGCCGGAGTTGAAGCCCGAAGACGAGCAGTGCTTCAACCCCATCCCCCTGGATATCGCCACCGCCCCCCGGGCTCACATGGAGGTGCGCGAGGCCGACAGCCGCAAGTGCGACTTCGACCAGTTCGAGCTGGGGCTCAGCGCCGAGCAGGGCCAGCAGGAGGGCGATCGCTGCCTCAACTGCGCGGTGTGCTGCGAGTGCTTCCAGTGCGTGGAGTCCTGCAAGGCCCACGCCCCGGCCCACGACCAGAAGCCCAGGGAGATGACCCTCAACGTGGGCAGCGTGATCCTGGCGCCGGGCTTTGAGCCCTTCGACCCGGCCATCTTCGACACCTACTCCTACGCCAAGCACCCCAACGTGCTCTCGGCCATGGAGTTCGAGCGGGTGCTCAGCGCCTCCGGCCCCTACCAGGGCCATTTGCAGCGCCCCAGCGACGGGGTGGAGCCCAAGAAGATCGCCTGGCTCCAGTGCGTGGGCAGCCGCGACATAAACCACTGCGACAACGGTTACTGCTCGGCGGTGTGCTGCATGTACGCCATCAAGGAGGCGGTGATCGCCAAGGAGCACGCCTCCGAGGAGCTGGACGCCACCATCTTCTTCATGGACATGCGCACCTACGGCAAGGACTTCGAGAAGTACTACAACCGGGCGGAACAGGAGAAGGGTGTGCGCTTCGTGCGCTCTCGGGTCCACTCGGTGGACCCGGCCGAGGATGAACGCCTGCGCATCGAGTACGTCACCGAGGACGGCGAGGCCAAGGAAGAGTTGTTCGACATGGTGGTCTTGTCGGTGGGCCTGCAGACCGGCCCCGAGGCCATCGAGACGGCCCACCGCCTGGGCATCGACCTCACCGGCTACAACTTCAGCGAGACCAGCTCCTTCGCCCCGGTGGGCACCAGCAAGGAAGGCATCTTCGCCTGTGGCGCTTTCGCCGGTCCCAAGGACATCCCCCAGGCGGTGATGGAAGCCTCCGCCGCCGCCTGCGTGGCCAGCCTTGATTTGGCCGAGGCCCGGGGGACCATGAGCAAGGAAGTCTCCTACCCGGTGGAGAAGGACGTCAGCGAGGACCAGCCCCGGGTGGGCGTGTTCGTGTGCAACTGCGGCATCAACATCGGCGGCATCGTGGACGTGCCCGCGGTGCGCGAGTACGCGGCCACCTTGCCCTACGTGGCCTTCGTGGACGACAACCTGTTCACTTGCTCCCAGGACACCCAGAACAAGATCAAGGACAAGATCGAGGAGCACAACCTCAACCGGGTTGTGGTCGCCTCGTGCAGCCCCCGCACCCATGAGCCCATGTTCCAGGAGACCATCCGCGAGGCGGGCCTGAACAAGTATTTGTTCGAGATGGCCAACATCCGCGACCAGGACTCCTGGGTGCACCAGGGTGAGCCGGAAAAGGCCACCGCCAAGGCCAAGGACTTGGTGCGCATGGCCGTGGCCAAGGCCACCCTCATCGAGCCCCTGCACCAGGTGGAGCTGCCCCTGGAAAAGAGCGCCATCGTGGTGGGCGGCGGCGTGGCCGGCATGAGCGCGGCGCTGAACCTGGCCGAAGCCGGCTACCCGGTGCGCCTGGTGGAAAAGAGCGGCGAGCTGGGCGGCAACGCCCGTTACCTGCTCAACTCCTGGAAGGGCGAGGCCGTGGCCCCCTACCTGGAGGACCTGGTGGCCAAGGTGAACAGCCACCCCAACCTCACCGTGCACATGAACAGCGAGCTGACCTCCTTCAAGGGCTTCGTGGGCAACTACGTCAGCGGCATCACCCCGGCGGGCGGGGAAGAGATGGTGGTGGAGCACGGAGTCATCGTGCTGGCCACCGGCGGCCACGAGCTAAAGCCCAGCGAGTACCTATACGGCCAGAGCGACGGGGTGGTCACCTCCCTGGAGCTGGACATGGAGCTCAAGGGCAACCCCGACGCGCCCAAGGCCTGGGACTCGGTGGCATTCATCCAGTGCGTGGGCTCGCGCGAGCCGGAGCGGCCCTACTGCTCCCGCCTGTGCTGCACCCACTCGGTGGAGAGCGCGGTCAAGGTCAAGGAGGCCAACCCCGAGGCCAACGTCTACATCCTTTACCGCGACATCCGCACCTACGGGGTGCGCGAGGACCTCTACAAAAAGGCCCGCGAGGCGGGCGTGCTGTTCGTGCGCTACAACCTGGAGGACAAGCCCCAGGTGAATGAGGACGGCGGCAAGATCACCGTCACCGCCACCGACCACGTGCTGGGCCGTCCCATCAGCTTCGACGTGGACCGGCTGGTGCTGGCCGCGGCCATCGTGCCCAACGAGGTGCACAAGCTGGCCGAGGCCATGAAGACCCCGCTCAACGCCGAGGGCTTCTTCCTGGAGGCCCACGCCAAGCTCAGGCCGGTGGACTTCGCCACCGAGGGCCTGTATCAGGCGGGCCTGGCCCATTATCCCAAGCCCATCGACGAGGCCATCGCCCAGGCCAACGCGGCGGCCGGACGGGCCATGACCGTGCTGGCCAAGACCGTTATCCGCGTGGGCGGCGTGGTGGCCACAGTGGACCCCAAGAAGTGCTCGGTGTGCCTGACCTGCGTGCGCACCTGCCCCTACGGGGTGCCCAAGATCGTGGACGGCGCGGCCAAGATAGAGGTGGCCCAGTGTTACGGCTGCGGAGCCTGCGCGGCCGAGTGCCCGGGCAAGGCCATTACCCTGCAACACTTCACCGACGCCCAGATCCTGGCCAAGGAACGGGCGGCGATGAACTGAGCCTAATTGCCGGTCCCGGCCCCAAGGGCCGGGGCCTTCACCTGCCGTTGCCCGGCGCGCGCGGGCTCTCCGGGACGAGGAGGATGAACTTGAGCGCTGAGTTTGAGCCGAAAATCGTAGCGTTCTGCTGCCAGTACTGAGCGTACTCCGCAGCGGACCTGGCAGGTTCGATGAGACTGCAATATCCCACCAACGTGCGAGTCATCCAGTTGCCCTGTTCCGGGCGGGTGGACATCTTGCACCTGCTGCGCTCCTTTGAAGACGGAGTGGACGGCGTGTACGTGGCCGGTTGCATGGAAGGCGATTGCCATTTCCTCACCGGCAACCTCAAGGCGCGCCGCAAGGTGGAGTACGTGCAAAAGGTTTTGGAGTCGCTGGGCATCGAGCCCGAGCGGATCGAGATGTACAACATGAGTTCGGCCCAGGGGCCCCGCTTTGCCGAGGTGGCCCGCGAGTTTACCGAGCGCATAAAGGAGCTGGGCCCCAGCCCCGTCAGGACGGCCCAAGCGGCCTAGGCATATTGAGGCGGATCGAGCTATCTGTTGACTAGGAAGGACAGTTGCCATGATCGTAGGTGACAGCAAGCCCTTGGAGGAGATCCTGTCCATGATCGAGGGACGGGACAAGGTCCTGGTGTTGGGCTGCCGGGGGTGCGTGACCGTCTGCAACGTAGGCGGAGAAAAAGAGGTGGGCATCCTCGCCAGCGCCCTGCGCATAGCCCGCAAAAAAGCCGGCCTGCCCCCTACCGTGGAAGAGATGACCCTGGAGCGCCAGTGCGACCCCGAGTACGTCGAGGAGCTGGCCGACGTGGCCGAGAAATACGACGCCATAGTCTCCATCGCCTGCGGGGTGGGGCCACAGTTCGTGGCCGAGCGCTTCCGTGACGTGGCGGTGTTTCCGGGCATCAACACCACCTTCATCGGCGGGGCCCTGGAGCACGGGGTCTGGGCCGAGCGCTGTCAGAGCTGCGGCAACTGTCTGGTGCACAACTTCGGCGGTCTCTGCCCCATCGCCCGCTGCTCCAAGAGCCTGATGAACGGCCCTTGCGGCGGCTCGGCCTCGGGCTACTGCGAGATCAGCCCGGAGGTGCCCTGCGTGTGGGACCAGATCGTGCAGAAGATGAGCGCCATGGGCAGGCTTCAGGAGTTGGAGAAGGTGTGGCCCAACAAGAACTGGTTGACCGCCCGCGACGGCGGCCCCCGCAAGCGGGTTAGGGAGGACCTCAAGCAATGAAAGCCGGCAGCAATCTGGAAAAAATGCTCTCCGCTGGCCACTTTGCGGTTACCGGTGAGTTGGGTCCCCCCCAGGGCAACAACGCCGAGGAGGTGCGCCACAAGGCCAGCTTCCTCAAGGGCATCGTGGAGTCGGTGAACATCACCGACAACCAGACCGCCGTGGTGCGCATGGCCTCCTGGGCCGCCTGCAAGATCCTCATAGACGAGGGCCTGGAGCCCAACTACCAGATGGTCTGCCGCGACCGCAACCGACTGGCGCTCATGGCCGACATCCTGGGGGCCACCGCCCTGGGCATAAAGAACGTGCTGTGCCTCTCGGGCGACCACCAGCGCTTCGGCAGCCACCCCGAGTCCAAGAACGTCTACGACCTTGACTCGGTGCAGCTGTTGGCCGCCTTCAAGAAGATGCGCGACGAGAAGAAATTCCTCAACGACAAGGACCTGGACGGCTCGCCCGAGATTTTCATCGGCGCGGCCTCCAACCCCTTTGCCGACCCCTTCGAGTTCCGCGTAACCCGCCTGGCCAAGAAGGTCGCCGCCGGAGCCGACTTCGTGCAGACCCAGTGCATCTACAACATGGACAAGTTCCGCCTGTTCATGAAACAGGCGGTGGACCGGGGCCTGCACGAGAAGTGCTACATCCTGGCCGGGGTCACTCCCATGAAGTCGGTGGGTATGGCCAAGTACATGGCCAAGTTCGTGCCGGGCATGGACGTGCCCGAGTCGGTGGTCAAGCGCCTGCAAGGCGTGGACAAGAAGCAGCAGGCAGCCGAGGGCATCAAGATGGCTATCGAGCAGATCGAGGAGTTCAAGCAGATGGAGGGCGTGGCCGGGGTGCACGTCATGGCCATCGAGTGGGAGCACCGGGCCAAAGAGATCATCGAGGGAGCGGGGTTGTTACCGCGTCCGGTGGTCGACTAAGCGCCCACGCCAAATAAAAGCATGTAAGAGAGGAGCCCTGCGGGACTCCTCTCTTTTTGTGTGCGGATAAAAAGAAAAGAGGTTGGGAAAAAAGAATCACCAATAGTGGTCACTGCGAGGCCCGCCGGTTACGCGGGTAGTTTGCCAGGAGGATAGCGGCCATTCTGCCACCCGCCGGGGCCGCCGCTCCTCGCCATGACGGCTATGGGCTGAGTGTGAAGGTGCGAGCGTTTTCGCCTGGGCGAGTGGGCCTTCTGGCGAACCGAGATTGCTTCGCCGCTACGCGGCTCGCAACGACAAGCATTTTTGTTTTCTGTGGAAGCCTCTAACCCCACCCCACGCCAGCGGCACAGCCAGGCGGTCGAGGGCAAGGCGTCCGTCGAGCGAAAGCCGGAGGCGTAGCCGAAGCTACGTCGAGGCTGGAGCGATGGCGGCAATGCAGCCCCCGTCCGCCTGGCGCAGCCGCCTAGAAAGCCACCAGCTTGACCGCTATGGCGATCAGTATCACTCCCCCCACCAAACCCATGCGCTGACCCAACCGCGCGCTCATCAGCCCCGCCAGCTTCATGGCGATGAGAGTCATGCCCGCGGCCACGATGCCTATGATCACCGCCGCGCCCAAGACGTTTTGCCCCACCATGCCCAGGGACAGGCCCACCCCCAGGGCGTCGATGCTGGTGGCCAGGGACAAGGCGATGAGGCTCCAGCCCTTGGTGGGGTCCAGGCCGTGGGTGCGCTCCTCGGGTGCGGCCAGGGCCTCCCAGGCCATCTTGCCGCCGATGAACACCAGCACCGCCGCAGCGATCCAAGGGGCCCAGCGGGCGGCCACGGTGGCCAGGCCCGCGCCCAGACCCCAGCCGATGAGCGGCATGAGGAATTGGAACAGGCCGAAGTGGAAGGACAGGCGGAATATTTGGCGGGGGCCGCCGAAGCGCCCCCCCACGGCCAAGCCCACCGCGAAGGCGTCACAGCCCAGGGCCACGGCCAAGGCCAGGGTTTCAAGCAGGTTCACTACTCGTAGATCTTTTCTCCGGACCCGGCTTCAGCGGCGTCGGCCTCGAAATCCCGGGGAGCCGAGGCCTTGTTCTGGTGATAGGCGCGGTACCACTCGTGGGCCACGATCATGCTCATCACCTCGTTGGTGCCGGTCCAGATGGAGGCCAAACGCAAGTCGCGCACGATGCGCTCCACCGGGAACACGTTAGTATACCCGATGCCCCCCATTACCTGCATGGCGTGATTGGCCGCCTGCTGGCAGGATTCGGTGACGAATTTCTTGGTCTGGCTGATCAGCCGGCGGGTGTGGTTTTGGTCCTCACCCGCGTCCACCGCCCTGGCCGTGGCGTAGATCATGGCACGGCAGGCGTCCAGCAGGGTCACCGCCTGGGCCACCTGGAAGCTAACTCCCTGGAACTGGTTGATGGGCTGGCCAAAGGCCTTGCGCCGGGTGCTGTAGCCGGTGGCTACGTCCACCGCCGGTTGGGCCGCGCCGATGGTCATGGCCGCCGTGCCCAGGCGCTCGGGGATCATCATGGTGTTGAACACCGCGTAGGCCCCGCCCACGCTGCCCACCACGTTGGTCTTGGGCACCTTCACGTCGGTGAACACCAGGCGGCCGGCCCCGCCGCCCCGGCAGCCCATGAGGCCGTAGATATAGGCCACCTCCACTCCTGGGCCGCGATCCACCACAAAGCAGGTCAGGGCCTTGCGCGGGTCGGCCTTGGGATCGGGATCGGTGCGGGCGTAGACCAGGAAATAGTCCGCCCCTTGGGCCCCCACGATGAAGCGCTTCTGGCCGTTCAATAAGAAGTGGTCGCCCTTGTCCTCGGCCACGCTGCTGGTGCCGAAAAAGTCCGAGCCGCCTCTGGGCTCGGTGAGGCACTCGGCGGCGAAGATCTCCCCGGCCAACAGCGGCTTGACGTAGCGCTCCTTGAGGTCGTCGCTGCCGTGCTGGATGATGGCGTCGCACACCAGCTCCGCCCCCACCCCGAAGACGCAGGCGAAGATGTAGCCCAACACGCCCACCTCTTCCATGACCATGCAGGTGCTCACCCAGTCCAGGCCCCGCCCGCCCCACTGCTTGGGGTAGCGGCAGCCCATCAGGTTGCGGCGGCCCGCCTCGGCCAGGAACTCCTTGGGAAAGGTGACCTTGTCCTGGTCCATGTCCAGGATGAGCTGCCGGGGCACCCAGGCCACCAGGTCGCGCACCTCGTCGCGCAGCTTGCGCTGCTCCTCATTCAATAAAAACTCAAACATCTGGGCCTCCGCGCGCTAGGACCCATCCTGGCGCAGTCTGTATTTCATTATCTTTCCGGTGGGGGTGTGGGGCAGCTCGGCCACGAACATGAAGTCACGGGGTGTCTTGTAGCGGGCCAGCTTGTTGGCCAAAAAGGCCTCCAGTTCCTCGGCGGTGGCCTGCTCGCCCGGCTTGGGCACCACGTAGGCGACCACCGTTTCGCCCCATTCATGGTGGGGCCGCCCCAAAACCGCCACCTCCATCACCGCCGGGTGGGCGGCGATGGCGTCCTCCACCTCCTTGGAGTAGACGTTCTCCCCGCCGGTGACGATCATGTCCTTGGAGCGGTCCACGATGAACATGTAGCCCTGCTCGTCCACCCGGGCCACGTCGCCGGTCTTGTACCAGCCGTCCTCAAAGGCCTCGGCCGTGGCCGCGGGGTCCTGGTAATAGCCCTTCATCATGGAGGGGGCCTTGAGCCATATCTCGCCGGTTTCGCCCGCCTGGGCCGGGGTGCCGTCGAAGCGCATCACCTTGGTGTCCGCGCCGGGCAGGCCCTGGGCCCCTATGGAGCCTGCCTTTTCCACCTGCTCCCAGGGGAACAGGGTGGTGCCGGTGGGGCCCGCCTCGGTCATGCCGTAGACCTGGTAGAAGTTTTCGCTCTGGTAGCGCTTCATCAAGTCCAGCACCACCTCGCCGGAGATGGGCCCGCCGCCGTAGATCCAGCAGCGCATGGAGCTCAGGTCGAACTGGTCGAAGTGGGGGATCATCTGCAGGGGCAGGATGTAGCTGATGGGCGCGCCGAAGTAGATGGTGCACTTTTCGTCCTGCACTGCCTGCAAAAAGTGCAGGGGGTGATACTCGCGGATGAGCACCGTGCAGCCGCCCGCGAACTGCACCCCCATGAACCAGTTGTTCAGCGGCGATGAGTGCCAGATTGGCATGGCCATGAGCAGGCGGTCACGGAAGTCCATCTTGACCACCAGGGCTCCGGTGATGCCCGCGAACAGCACCGTCTGGTGGGTGTGCAGGCAGCCCTTGGGCTTGCCGGTGGTGCCCGAGGTGTAGAGGATCTGGGCCAGGTCCTGGTCAGCGATCTCCACCGGCTGGGCCTGGGGCGCGCCGTCCAAAAGGGCCTCGAAGCGGTCCAGGCCGTCGATGTCGCTGTCCAGGGCGGCGCGGCGCACCTGGGAGCCCAGCTTGGCCAGGACCGGGGCCAGGGCCCCGTCGGCCAAGATCAGCTTGGCCTGGCTGTGGTTCAGGATGTAGTCCACCTCCGGGGCTTGCAGCTTGTGGTTGATGGGCACCACCACTCCGCCGGCCCGAAGAATGCCGTAGTAGGCGATGACGAAAGCCGGGGTGTTGAAGCTCATCAGGCCCACCCGGTCGCCCTTGTTCACTCCCCATGATTGCAACAGCCCGGCCGCCTGGGACGCCTTCTGGTCAAGCTGGCCGTAGGTGAGTCCCTCGCCGTTGTAGCGCAAGCAATCCCGCTGCCCGAACTTGCGGGCGTTAAGCTCCAGTATCTCCACCAGGTTCATGGCTGCCGTCTCCTCCTTGCGGTTCCAGTTCCCTCAATTTGGCCAAAAGCTTGGCCCGCATGGTTTCGATATCCTCGGCCAGCATCTTGAGTTCCTCGATGCGTTGGCGTATGTCCCCCAGTTTTTTGTCACCGTAGGCCAGGCTGCGCTTGATCTGCTCCCGTTCCTCCAGGTCCACCGCGCCCATGCCGATCATCTCCCCGATCTCCTCCAGGGAGTAGCCGAAGCGCTTGCCCCGGAGGATCAGCTTTAGCCGCGCCCTGTCGCGCTTGGAGTAGATGCGCCGGTTGCCCGAGGTGCGCTCCGGGCTGATAAGGCCCTTTTCCTCGTAAAAGCGGATGGTGCGGGTGCTGATCTCCAGCTCCTGGGCCAACTCGGCGATGGTCCAGCAACGGGACGGGGAGGCGGATGTATTTCTCATGCTCACAATACCTACAGTTAACGTTAACGTAAATTAAAACGCAAAGAGGCGCACTGTCAAGAAATCTTTAAAAGCCCGGCGGGACTGCTAACGGGAGGGCTTGGCCGGGGCGCGCACCAGTTGGATCAAGGTTACTTCCGGCGGCGAGAACAGGCGCATGGGCGGCCCCCAGGTGCCGGTGCCCCGGCTGGTGTAGAGCAGGGAGCCCTGGGCCGGGTGGTAGAGCCCGGCGAAAAAGGGGAAGATGCGGCTGGTGATCAGGTGGGCCGGCCACATCTGGCCGCCGTGGGTGTGGCCCGAAAGCTGTAGGTCCACCTTGGCGGCGTATTCCTGGTTGAACAGGGGGCGGTGGCGCAGGAAAACGGTGAAGAGGCGGGAGTCACTCCCGGCCATGGCCGCCGCGTCCCACTCGGGGTTGATGCTGCGGGTATCGTTCGCCCCGGCCAGGTACAGCGGGCCCGCCGCCTGTCCCCGGTTGTCCAGCACGGTGAACCCCGCCGCCCGGCTCAGCTCGAAGGAGGTGCCCAAGCCCACATAAAATTCGTGGTTACCCGCGATCATGAACTTGCCCAGGGGCGGGTGCACCCAGCGCATCATGGCCACCAACTGGTCCACGTCCAGCAGGGGCCGGTCCCACATGTCGCCGGTGTCGATCCAGAGGTCGGGCTTGGCCCGCTCCACCAGCTTGATGGTCTTGCGCAAGCGGGACAGTCCGCCGGGCAGGCCCAGGTGCAGGTCCGTGGTTTGGGCGATGGTGAGGCGCTCCACCCCGGCGGGCAGCTTGGCGGTGGCTATGGTCAGGTGCTTGAGGCGTACGTTGGTGGCGGCGTAGCCCGCGTAGGCGGCGATGATGAAGGCCACCCCCAGGGCCAGGGCCACGGGTACGCGCCAGTTCCAGGCCTGGGGGGAAAAGGGCAGGGCTCCCAAACGCAACAGGCCCATGGCCAGCAGGCACAGCAGGGCCAGGATCAGATAGCCCATCCACCAATACCCCACCGTGCCCGCCAGGCGGGCCAGGCCGGTGTAGCCCTTGTACCCGGCCATCACTGTGATGATGGGGGTCAGGATCATCAGCAGCAGGAACAGGCCCAGCAGAACCCGCGCGCCGGGCCCGGCGGGCAGCAGGCAGCGCACCGTGCGGTAGAAGAGCAGATGCAGCAGGGTGTAGACGCTGACAAAGGTGGCCAGGAACCACATCAAGGTTTAACTCCCGTGGTGGTGGCGCGCTTCTGCCGGTTGGCCAGGGCGCGCAGAGGCAAGAGCATCACGTACAGGGGCAGCAGATAAAGAGCCGAAAGCAGGGGGTTGCGCGGGCCGAAAAAGTTGGCCGCGAACACCACGATGAGCACGTTGTTGACGAAGATCAACCCGGAGCCGCAGGAGATCAGGTCCATGCGCCAGCCGGAGAGCGGGCCCATGAGCCATATCACCGCGAAGTACAGGGCGGCCAGGCCGCAGGCGATGCCCAGGGCGGCCAGCACCTGTCCGGACTGGGAAAAGAAAAAGGTGGAGAATTGCGCGAACACCCCCAGGTTGATGCAAAAGAAGGAAGCCAGGACCAGGGGGAACTGCACCCGCCCCAGGGCGCCGGCCAGGGTGGGGATAAAACGCAGGGTGAGCCAGGCCAGCACCAGGGGTGCGAAAATCACCTGGGCCAGCATGCGAGCCATGTGGGCGAAGGGGATGTCTATCTCCGCGCCGACCAACAGCTTGACCAGGGCGGGCAGGGTCAGCGGCACCAGCACCGAGGTGAGCACCGTGAGCTGCAAGGTTCGGCTGGCGTTGCCGCCCAGCATCTGGCTGAAAAAGGGCGCGGTGACCCCGGCGGACACCCCGGACAACAACAGCACCGGCAGGGCCCAGCCCGGAGCCAGCCAGCGGAAGAGGTACCACAGGGCTATGGGCAGCAGAAACAGCTTGATGACGCTCCACCAGGCCATTTCGGTGAAGTCGGCCTTGTTAAGGCGAACCAGCGCCCCGAAGTCGATGCGCAAGAAGGCCAGGTAGAGGATGGCCATCATCATGTACACGGTGGCTGGGGTGAAAATACCGGACGGCCCCGGCAGGAACACTCCCCCGGCGATTCCCAGGAAGGCCACGATGATCAGGGCCAAGTCGCGAGATCTCAATGGACAAAACCTTGGCCGCCGCTTCGAGGCCTGGCGGCGGCCTGCATGGGTGTTTCAGAGGCTAGCTGCCTGCTAGAAATTTAACACACGCGGGCGGCGGTACAAGGGCAGGGGCTCAAAGGGCTTCCAACCGGGCGTTGACCGCCGATGGCAGGACGGCCAGGGCCTCCCAGTCGCCGTCCAGCATGCCCACCGGGAGCACCGGGAAGGCGGCACGTGGCATCTCATTTTGGCTCATGGGAGTGGGGCCGAAGAACAGGCACAGCAGGCCGCTCTCCGAATGGAAGGCCAACTCGCCCAGGGCCATGTCCTGCTTGCCCTGGCCCTGGGGATTGCCCACGGGCTGGTCCAGGGGGCCGTAATACTCCCGGCCCCAGCGGTCGGCGCTCCAGGCCAGGGGCAGGCGACCCGCCAGGGCGCGGCCCGCCTCGCTGTCGTTCAACTCGCCGCTCAACTCCAGGCCTTCGATCAGCAAGCGCACCGGGGTGGGCACGGGCCTACTCCGGCTTGACCGCCAGGGGAGCGCCCGCGGAGTGATATCCCCGGCCCGTGGCCAGGGCCACCAGGCGGCCGCCCTCGTCTTTTATCTCCACCTCCCATAGGCTGAGCTTACGGCCCGCGTCGCGCCTGCGGGCGGTGGCCAGCAGGCGCTGCTCGGGTTCGGCCTTGGCCAAAAAGCTGATGTGGGTCTCCACCATCAGGGCCGGGTTCTCCAGGGTGTTGGCGGCCACGGCCATGGCCTGGTCGGCCAGGGCGTAGAGGGTGGAGCCGTGCACCCGGCCCAGGGAGTTGAGGTGGTGGGCCTGGGGGGCCAGGCTCACCGTGGCCCGGCCTTCATCCACGTCCACCACCTGGATGCCCAGGAGGGTCGATACGGGGTCCGTCCCCACCACCTGCCGGGCGTAGGCCAGGCGTTCATCCAGGGCCATCACGCCGCGTTCCGGGCGGCCCCCCGGCCGGGTAGGGTGTCCTTGATCAGGCAGGCGCAGATAAGGGCCACCACGGACAGGCCCAGGTAGAACAAAAACACCTTTTGATACATGGCCGGGCTGTAGGGCCCCTGAGGGCCGCCCTGGATTTGCAGCAGCCAGCCGGTAACCGGCTGGAGCACCGCGCCGCCCAGGAATGGGAACAAGTTGATGAGTCCGGTAGAGGTGCCGGCGATGGCCACGGGGAACAACTCCTTGGTGGTGGTGAATCCGATGACGACTATGGCGCTTGAGCATACCGCGAACAGGAAGAACCACAAGTAGAGCATGGAGGGGCTGAAGGAGGCCGGGGCCAGGTAGAGGATGCCCACCAGCAGGCACAGGCCCACTCCGGTGATGATCATGGTGCTCTTGCGCGAGACCAGTATCTTGTCTGACACCCAGGAAACCAGGGGGCTGCCCACGATCATGCCCACGGCCAGCATGCTGAGTATCCCCCCCGCCTGGGTCTTGCTGAGGCCGTATACCTGCATGAGATATGGGCCGCCCCATAGGCCGCCCAAAGAGAAAAAGATGCCCGGGGTGATGAAGAACCACACCGCCACCGCCCAGAAGCGGGGATTGCCCAGCACCATCTTGATGCCCTGGCCCAGGGTCATGGTATCACCGCCCAGCGGGTCGCTCAGGCTGTCCGCCACCGGGGGCAGGCCTTTGTCCTCGGGCCGGTTGCGCACCAGCACCCAGACGAGCCCAGCAATTACCAGGGTGACCACCCCGATTAGGATGAAGCTGCCCCGCCAGCCCACGATAAGGCTTAGCCAGGCCAGGGGCTGGGCGGCGGTGTAGGCCCCCACTCCGCCCAGGGCCATGAGGATGCCCATCATACGGGTGAACTCGGCCCGGGTGAACCAGTGGGTGAGCACCTTGACCGTGGGCACGAAGACCATGGCCACCCCCAGGCCCACCAGGGTGCGGGCGGCGATGGCCGGGCCGATGGACCCGGCCAGGCCCAGCCAGATGGCCCCCACCCCGGCCAGGGAGAAGAACAGGGTTATGGTCTTGCGCGGCCCCCAGGTGTCGCTGAGCAGTCCGGCGGGAAGCTGCATCAAGGCGTAGGGGTAAAAATAGGCTGCCCCCAGCATGCCCAGGGAGGTGGCCCCGGCCTTGAGGTCGCGCATCAGGTCCGCGGCCACCACCGCCGGGCAGGTCCGGTGGAAGTAGACCAGCAGATAGGCGCAGGCCAGGACCGCGAAAACCAGCCAACGGTACGACGACGGGCGGGAAACGGTGGCGGCGCTCATGACTCCCCCAGGCTAATAGGGACCAGACGGCAGACGATGGGCTGCAACATTCTATAGCGTTTGTCTGGGGCAAGACAAGGACGGGGATCGGGGGCTATACTGGGGCCATGCCGCGCGATCCCCAAAGCTTGAAAGAGGTGTTGGGCGGGGCCCTGCCGGGCTCCCTGGCCCAGCGGCTGCCCTCGCCCGCCCTGCTGGCCGCCTGGCGCGAGGCCGCCGGGGAGGGCCTGGCCCGCCGGGCGCTGCCGGTGTCCCTGGAAAAGGGCGGGGTGCTGGTGGTGGCGGTGGGCGGCTCGGCCTGGAAGCAGGAGCTTACCCTGGCCGGCCCCCAGATATGCGAGCGCCTAAGCGCGGCAGGTCATCCGGTGCAGCGCCTCAAGCTGGTAAGCGCCCCCTCACTGGCCCCGCCTCCGACTCCTCCGAAGCCCCTGCCCGAGCTGGACGCCCGGGAAGAGGGCGAGGTGGACGCCGCCGTGGCCGGGATCAAAAACCCGGAGCTGCGCGCGGCCCTGGCCTCCCTGGGCCGGGCCTGCCGCCGGGCTAACAAAGCTTCCGGTAAATAGCCGCCACCTCGGGGCCGTACTCCTGGCCCTGGGCGTAGACGATCAGGGGGGGCTCCACCCCCAGCTCCTCGCCGCCATCCTTCACCGCCTCGATAAGGCATATTTTGGCGGGCAGATCCACCCGCCCGTGCACCAGGCGCAGCCGCCGGGGGGCCAGGCCATGAGCGGTTAGGCCCGCCAAGGCCTGGGGCAGGCGGCTGGGCGGCCAGCACAGGGCCAGGCGCGCGCCGGGGGCCAACAGCTCTTTGGCCCGCTGCCACAGGTCCTCGGCGGTGAGCGCCAGCTCGTGGCGGGCCCTGGCCCTGGCGGGGTCGGGAGAAAGCCGTCCCCGGCCCGGCTGGCCAAAGGGCGGGTTGCTTATCACCAGGGCGAAAGAGCCCGGCTTCAGCTCGGGGTGGGGCTGGGAAAGGTCGTGGGTGAGCACCCGGCCCTCCAGGCCCGCCCGCGTGAAGTTGCGCTCGCAGCAGCCTGCGGCCAGGGGGTCGATCTCCAGGGCGCTGAAGGGCCCGGCCAGGCCCTTGGCGGCCAAGAGCACGCACAAGACCCCGCAGCCGGAGCCCAGGTCGGCCACAGGGCCTTGGGCCGGGGTGGCGAAGTCGGCCAGCAGGACGCTGTCTATGGCGAAACGGAAGCCCTGGGCGGGTTGCTCAAGGTAATGGCGCCCCAGGCGGTCGTGGGTGGTGGGGTCCGGTTCCTGACCGCCTGGGGGCATGGGCCTAGCCTTTACAGCCTTCGGCCTCTTCATCGGGGCATAGCAGGTTGATCACCAGGCCGGTGAGCACCTTGGGGTAGAAGTAGGTGGCCTTGCGGGGCATGATAAGCCCGGCCTCGGCCACGGCCTGCACCTGCTCCACCTTGGTGGGGTTGAGCAAAAAGGCCAGGCGGGAGCGCCCGCTTTTTACTTCCTGAAGTACGTGGGTCATGTCCGCCAGGTAGCGGATGGTGTGGTCCTGGTCCCGGGCGTTGTTGTCGAAGCCCAGGATCTGGTCCAGCACCAGATGGGTGAGCACCACCACGTCCAGCTCGGCCAGGGGGCCTTCCACATCCGGGCCGGTCTGCCCGGCCATGGCCCCCGGCTTCATGGTGAGCAGGTAGGCCTTGTCCGTGTCGTGGGAGATCAGGCCCAGGCTGTTGCTCTTGGCGTCGGCCTTGGCCAGGGCCTCGGTGAGCTTGGCCTTGGCCGCCTCCGCGTCGCCCTCCAACTCCACCTCGCGCACGTCGAAATAGGTTTTGGCCAGGGCCAGGAAGTCCTCCGCGCCGAAGCCGTCCAAACGGGGCACCAGACGGTGGCAGGCGAAGACGGTGAGGCCCGGATCGCTCATGGAGCACAGGTAGGTGAGGGTGTAGTTGAACAGGGCCTCGGGACCGGCCTCGGGGTGCAGCCCGCGCATGTAGTTGCGGTAGTTCAGCGCGGTCTCGTAGCGGTGGTGACCGTCGGCGATGAAGATCACCTTGTCGGCCATCAGCTCCTGCACCTTGCGGCAGGCCTCAGGGGCGCTGACCCGGTAGAGCTTCTGGGGCAGGCCCATGGGGTCCACGAAGTCGTTGAGGGGCTCTGGCTCCTTGGCCTGGTCCAGGGTGGTCATGACCTCGTTGAGGTCGTCGGGATACAAGGCGAAGATGGGCGAGATGTTGGCCTGCACCGCCTTGAAAAGCTGGAAGCGGTCTTCCTTGTGGGCGGTGAAGGTCTTCTCGTGGGGCAGCACCTTGCGCTCATGGGGGTCGGCCACCTTGAGCATGGTGAAGAAGCCCCGGCGCACCTGCTGGTTGCCCTCGGCGTCGGTGTAGGTGGTTTCCGAAAGATAATAGGACGGAGACTCGTCCCGGGTGAGCACTCCCGCGTCGCGCCAGGCCTGGAAATGCTCGGCCGAGCGGGTGTAGCGGTTGTCTTGTGCCGTGTCGCTGTCGCGCTTTTTATTGAGTTCCACGCGGATGATGTTGTGCGGGTCGGACGCATAAAAAGATTCTTGCTGCTCGTGACTGATCACGTCGTAAGGGGGCGTGACCACGTCGGCAAGGCTGGAAACTTTTTCAGGGTTGTAACGCACGGCCCTAAAGGGAGCCACCACAGGCATCTGCATCGTCCTCCGACTGGGTGATTTATCCACCCGCCGCTGGGGGCGGTTGAGACTTAAAAGGTATTAACTACACCCATCCACAGTGACATGCAAGCATCCCCTGCCCACTTCAATGAGTCCTTGACCCGGCCAAGGCATCGCTGCAAAATTAATTAATAATACTGCCCTTTAGAGACATTCAGCCAGCCTGGTTCCAAACACCGGCGGGCGCTCACTCGGACAAAGGAGTATGCCGTGACCACTCCCCGTCATTGCCCTGGTTTCGAAGCCAACAAGAGCCTGAAGTCTTTCGTTTGCAAATGCCCCAAGTGCGGCAAGGAGAAGGAAATATTCTCCGACGAGTTCGACAAGGAGCATTACTGCAACGGGTGCGCGGAAAAGATCGACTTCACCCAATGCACCTTGGATGGCGGCAACTAAACCGCCACAGCGTCGCTAAAAACAAGGCCGGGCCCCATGCGGGGCCCGGCCTTTTGATTGCGGATGGCGGGGCCTCAGTAGGGGAACTTTTCCGGGGGCCGCCGCTCGGGCACGTAGTCGTGGGCGATGTCGCCCTGGTTCCAGGCCGGAGTCACGTACAGGTTGCAGAAGCAGGAGCCGTACTGGGCCACGTCGGGCTCGCGGTAAACGCAGGGACAGATGATGTCCGCGTCCTTTTCCCGGTCGCCGGAGGCCAGTCGGCAGGGGCAGCACATGTAGCCGTAGCGCTCCTTATTGACCAGCAGCGCCTCCATGAGACCCATGGTGCGCTCCATGTCCTGGTTGAAGTAGAAGCCTTTGGGCTCCTGCACCTTTTTGAGCATCTCATAGAGTTCTTGGGCGGTCATAGGCCCAGCGCCTCCTTGATCTCGTTTTCCCGGTAGCCCACGATCACCTTGTCGCCGATCACCAGGGTGGGGAAGGAGGTGGCGGGGTTGTATTTGCGCACCTCGTTGATGACCTCCTCGCGCTCATCCAGAGGGCAGAGATCCACCTCCACCGCATCGTAGGCCACGTTGTTTTCGTCCAAAAACTTGCGGGTGTTACGGCAGTGGCTGCAGGTGCTCAGGGCGAATAGCTTAACCGGGGGGGCCATGTGGATTTCCTTTCCAGGGAGTTGCACAGAAAGTCATTTTTAAATAAGCATACCATTGTCTTCGGCTCCGCCCAAGGCCGGGGGCGGCCCCTAGGAAACTTGGGCTCCGAAGAGGTTTTCCATTCGCTTCAAGGCTGCCTGGGCCAGTTCGGAGTCGAAATCGGCCACCGCGTCCTTGGGCACCCGTACCTTGAGGTCCCGGTTGGCCAGCCCGGCCACCGTTTCCATGACGCAAATGTGGGTGCACACCCCCACCACCGTGGCCTCGGTAACCCCATGTTTCAGCAGGATGTCGTGCAGTTCGGTGTTGAAAAAGGGGCTGTAGCGTTGCTTGGCCACCACCATTTCGCCCTCGCGGGGAGTCAACTGGCCGATTACGCAGGCCCCGGCGCTGCCGGCCACGGCGTGGGGCGGGAAGCGCTGGAACTCGCGGTCGTCGGGGTCGTGGGCATCGCACACAAAGATCACCGGGTCGCCCGCCCGGCGGGCCCGCTCCAGCTCTCGCTGGATGGCCGGCACTATCTCCTGGGCCCCCGGCACGCACAGGGCCCCTTGGTGGTGAACGAAATCATGCAGCATATCCACGATTATCAGGGCGTGGGACACGGGCGCTCCTCCTGTTCCTAGGGGCTATTCTAGCCCCCAGGCGCGGGAGGGGACAAGCCCGCCTGAGAGCCGAAAAAGTCAGGGCCCAGCCGAACGGCTGGGCCCTGGTGGGTTTTGGGACGAGCGCAGCGGGAGGTGCCTACTCGTTCCCGGGCTCCTTGAAAAGTGGCGTCCCTTCGCGCTGGGGCTGGGACTCTGGCCTCAGCTTGGCCAACTCAGCGCTGAAGCGGCCCCTGGCCCCATGGGGGATGGTGAGGGGGGAGCGGACCCCGCCGCCCTGGAAGCCCATCATGTCCATGGCCAGCTTGATGCCGCCCACCCCGTAGTCCTTGAGGACCAGGGAGGCCAGTGGGTTGATGCGCCGCTGGAGGTTCAATGCCTCCAGGTGCTTGCCCTCCAGGAACAGGTTGAACAGCTCCACCAGCAGGTCCGGGATCACGTTGGGGGTGGCCAACACCCCGCCGGTGGCCCCCACGCACAGGGCGGGATAGAACACGGTGTCACTGCCCACCAAGACCGCGAACTCCCTGGGCACCATGCGGATTATCTCGGTGAGTTGGGCGATGTCGCCGGTGCTGTCCTTGATGCCCTGGATGTTGGGATGCTGGGCCAGTTGGGCCACCACCTCGGGCAGCAGGTTGAGGGCGGTGAACTGGGGCACGTTGTACAACAGCACCGGTATGGGCGAATCGTCGGCCACCCTGGTGAAGTGGGTCATCAGGGCGTCGGCGGTCATCTGGCCCTTGAAATAGGCCGGGGTCACCACCAGCACGAAGTCGGCCCCGTGCTTGGCCGCCAGGCGGGTGAGGTGGATAGCCGCCCTGGTGGACTCCTGGCCGGTGCCCATCACCAGCTGCTTGCCCGGCGCGGCGGCCTCCCGGGCCGAGGCCAAAACCATCTCTTTTTCCCGCTCGTCCAGGTAGACGCTCTCGCCGGTGGAGCCCAACACCACGTAGCCGCTGAGCCCGGTACGGTTCAGGGCTTTGAGGTTGTTCTCAAAGGCCTCCAGGTCCAGTTCCTCGTTCTTGAATGGGGTGACCACCGGGGGCAGAACCCCCTTCACCGGTGCCAACTTGATCCGTTCCATGCCTTGCCTTTTCTCCCTTCGGGCGCGTCGCCGCGCCGCCACGTGGGGCCGGGCCGCACCACGGGCTGCAAAAAAGCCGGTGGGGTGACCATCGGGCCACGGCTTTCCCTAGAATTTTAACAACCCAACGCGGGAAAGCGCACCATGATCACCCCACCAGATATTTTATTTAACCGTTACGCCATATTCTTAGTCATCACCATCTAGTGCGGGATGGGGAGAGAGATTCATTACTTGGCCGACAGCTCCCGGATGGCCTTGGCCACCGCCCGGTAGTCGGCTGGCTTTACGCCCTTGAAGTATTCGGGCATGCCCAGCTTGGCCGAGTGCTTGAAGAAGTTGTAGATGCCGTCGGTGACAAAGGGCTCCACGCCGGTTTCCTTGATGGTGTCCCGGATCATCTCCGCCTCGTCGCAGCGGCGCGCGGCGTGCAGGCCGTGGGTGCTCATGAGCATGTCGGAGTAGGTCTCGAAGTCGCCCCGGTTGAAGGTGGCGGCCACGTTGGCCATCATGGTCTCATCCAGGCCGAAGGTCTGGGCGGCCATGAACATCTCCAGCATCAGGGCCTCGATGCCCTTGAGCACCACCGAGCGCAGCATTTTCATCAGGGCGGCGGTGCCGATCTCGCCTTCCACCAGGGTCAGGCTCATGCCGTAGGGGTCCATCAGCTCCTTGAGCTTGGGGCCCGCCTCGCCGCAGACCAGGCAGGGGATGCGGTGGCCCTGCAGGCTGATGCCGCCCACCACGCCCACGTCCAGGTAGTCGGCCCCGGACTTGGCCACCTCGGCCTGGGACTGGCGCTTGTAACTGGGGGTGCAGGAGTTCAGGTCGCAGTAGAGTTGGCCGGGCTTGAGCAGGTCGGCGGCGGCCTTGCCCACCACCACGGCGGCGGCCGGGGTCACGGTGGAGAACACCAGGTCCGATCCCTCGATCAGCTCCGCCAGGGAGCCCGCCACGGTCACGCCCATGGTATCGGCGGCGGCCAGCATTTTCTTGCCCGCCTCGGTGCCGTCGGCCACGGCCTTGTCAAAGGTCTTGATCTTGGCCAGGCCTTCGCCTCTGAGCCCCTTGGCCAGGCCCTGGGCCAGTTCGCCGAAGCCGATGAAGCCCAAGGTGATGTCTTTTTTATCGCTCATGGTTGCCTCCTAGAATTTCAATGCGGCCTAGACGTAGCAGGGGCCGTCAACGTAGGGATATTCTTTAAGGAAATCGTAATCTACCTCCACGCCCAGGCCGGGAGCGGAGGGAATCTTGATCTGTCCGTCGGCTATCTCGTAGCTGTCTTTGATAATTCCGTCGCGGAAGAGGTTGCCCTCGGAGTTGTCCCACTCGATCATGCCCGCGTTGGGGATGGTTCCCACGAACTGAAGGGCCGCGGCCAGGGCAATGGAGGTGCCGATGATGTGGGGGTGCACCTCGATCTGGTGCGACTCGGCCAACACCGCCACCTTGCGCATGTCGCCGATGCCCCCGATCTTGCAGGCGTCGGGCTGGATGATATCCACCGCGCCGGCGTCCAAGACCCGCTTGAAGTCGCCCAGGGTGAAGGAGTTCTCCCCGGCGGCCAGGTTCACCGGGCTCATGGCCCGAAGGCGGGCCATGATGGCCAGCTTGTCGTGGGGCACCGGCTCTTCCAGCCAGAACAGGTCGCACTCCTCGTACTTCTTGATGATCTTCATGGCGTCGCGGTCGGAGTAGCCCTGGTTCACGTCCACCATCAGGCGGATGTCCGGGCCCACCGTTTCGCGCACCCGGCGCACGCTGTCCACGTCGCGCTCGTAGCCCCGGCCCATGCGCAACTTCATGGCCTTGAAGCCCTGCTCCACGTATTTCTTGGCCTCGGCGCACAGGTCGTCCACGTCCTTCCAGCCCAGGCACAGGCCGCCCACGTACACGGGGGCCCACTCCCGGAAGCCGCCCAGGACCTGATAGATGGGAGCGCCCAGGTGCTTGCCCACGATGTCGAGCATGGCGATCTCCAGGCCGGCGACGGCCATGGTGATCAGGCCGAAGGGGCCCATAAGCTTGGCCCGCTTGATGAGCAGGGACTTGTTCAGCTCCCAGTTGAGGGGGTTTTTGCCCATGAGCACCGGGGCCAGGACCTTTTGCACCAGCCGGTCCAGGCTCAGCGGCGAAGAGCCGTGGTAGCACTCGCCGATGCCCACGATCCCGGTGTCGGTTTCCATCTCCACGATGAGGCAGTCGCGCTTGACCGCCCGGCCCAGGCTGGACACCCAGGCGCTTTTCTCCTCCACCGGCACGGAGACCAGGTGGGTGGTGATCTTGACTATCTTCATGGCCTTGTCTCTCCTGTTGGCGATACAGCCGAGTGCTGCTACTTGATCAGGGGACAGGGATCGTCCAGGATGAGCACCCGGAGACCCTTGGAGTTGAAGGCCGCGTCAAAGGCCTCCCACACCGCCTTTTCGTCCTTGCCCTTGACCACCTTGACCAGGGATGCCTTACAGGCCTTGACCATTTCGGCGATCTCGGTGATGTCGGCCTTTTCGCCCTTCATGTCGAAGCCCGAGGCCGGGTTGGGCTGGCGGCCGGTCACGCTGGCGGCGTGGTTGTAGACCACCATGGCGATGACATCGATGCCGTTTTGGGCGGCGTAGACAAAGGTGGGGATCTCGCTGTGGAAAAAGGCCGAGTCGCCCACGATGGCCACCGCCTCGCGGTCTTTTTGCATCAGCGACAGGCCGCAGGCCAGGCCCAGGCTTCCGCCCAGGGAGGTCTTGGCGTCGAGCATCTCGTAGGGTGGCGCCTCCAGGTAAATGGAGCAGCCGGGCTCGCCGGTGAAGACCGGGCGGGGGAGCTGGTTCTTTGCCAAGTACTTCTTGAGCTCGCTGAAATAGAAGTCGTAGGGGCAGTCGTCGCAGAAGCCGGGCAGCTCGTTGCCCGCCTCGGCCACCTGCGCCGAGGCGAAGTCCGGAGCGTCGGCGGCCTGATCGCCCATGAGCCAATCCAGGGACAGCTCGATGTGCGCCGGGCTAAGCTCGCCCTCCCACTGCACCTGGCCGCTGGTCTTGCCGCATACCTTGAGATCCTGGCCCACGGTGTTGGCGAACACCCGGAGCATCTCCTCCAGGTAGGGCTCGACCTCCTCGATGGCCATGGCCTGGGTCACCCCGGCCAGCTCCCGGGACAAAAACTCTTGGGGCATGGGGTTGAGGGAACCCACCTTGATGAGCTTGCAGGCCCCCAGCAGGCCCTTGGCCTCCATGGCTTTTTTCACCTTCACGTAGGTGAAGCCGCTGGTCACCACCGCCTTTTCGCCGGAGCCTTCGGCCGTGTTAAGCTGCGAATTGGTGTAGTAGGCGCGAATTTCTTTCAGCTTCCGGTGCAGCCCGGCGTGGCCGTCCACCCTGGCCTTGGCCGGGGCGTAGCTGCGCTTGATCACCGAGGTGACCGGCTTTTTCACCGGCGCGGCGCAGTCGAAGCTAACCATGCCCTTGGCCAGGGCGAAGCCCTTGGCGAAGCGCAGGATCACCGGCACGCCGAACTTTTCGGAAATCTGGTAGGCCTCCATGGTGAAGTCGAAGGCCTCCTGGGGAGTGCCCGGCTCCAGGACCGGCAGCTCGGCGAAGGCGCCCAGGCAGCGCGAATCCTGCTCGTTGCCAGAGAAGATGCTGCCGGGGACGTCGCCCACCGCCACCACCATGCCGCCCAGGGAGCCCAGGATGTTCATGACCATCAGGCTGTCCAGGGCCACGTTGAGACCGGCCATCTTTTGCACGCTGAGCGAGCGGCCGCCGGAAATGGACACGCCGAAGGCGGTTTCCAGGGCGATGCGCTCGTTGCCGGACCATTCCACGCGGGTGGCGGACGGATCGGCGATGTTGTTCAAGGTGTTGATGATCGAGGTGCAAGGAAGACCGGGGTATCCGGTGGCTACGTCCACTCCCACGCACTTGGCCGCCCATGCGATGGCTTCGTTGCCGGTGAGCTCCAACTTCTGCATTTGTCCTACCCCTTCTGCGTGATCTCGCTCGGTGGTGTCGTTTGACGTCGCGGCGCCGCCGGCCCCCCCCCCCCC
>JAHIQI010000075.1 GCA_018902755.1 Pseudomonadota bacterium
TGCGCATTCCGGTGATTCCGGCCACCTGATCCGGCTGAAAGCGGCCACCCGTTCCGGGGCATTGCGGCCACTTGGTCGGAGCGAAGCGACGCTGGTATTTTGATTTAAGCCTCTTGCTCCTCCTTGGTCAAGGCGGAGTATTTCTTTCTCATAGATTCTCCCTTCAGGTTGATCTTGTGGGCGCTGTGGATTAGGCGGTCCAGGATGGCGTCAGCCAGGGTCGGATCGCCTACGATCTCGTGCCAGTGATCCACTGGGACCTGGGCCGCCACCAGGGTGGATCTGAGGCCGTGGCGGTCTTCCAGCAGCTCCAGGAGATCCAGGGCCTGTTCCCGGGTCAGGCGATCCAGACCCCAATCGTCCAGTGCAAGGAGCTCCGCCCTGGCAAAGGCCGCCATGATTTTAGGGTAGCTGCCGTCGCCCCTGGCTATCGCGATTTCACGCAGCAGATTGGGTAAACGGCGGTAGAGGGAGTTTTGTCCCTCCAGGCAGGCCTTGTGGACCAGGGCGCAGGCCAGATAGGTCTTACCAGCGCCGGTGGGTCCGGTGATGATCAGATTCTGGCGCTTTTTGATCCAATCGCAGGCGGCCAGAGACATGACCAGGCTTTTGTCCAAGCCCCTCCTCTGGCGAAAATCAATATCCTCCACGCAGGCCTGCACCCTCAGCTTGGCCTTCCTGAGTCTGGTCTCCAGGCGGCGATTTTCCCTATCAATCATCTCGCGGTCCACCATGAGCCCTAGGCGGTCCTCAAATGAGAGGGAATTGATGTCGCTCATCTCCATCTGCTCGGCCATGGCCTTGGCCATGCCGGTCAGCCTCATTGCGCTTAACTTTTCCATGATGGGGTGGGTCAGCAATCTGTTCCTCCCTGGAGGCTGCGTAGTACTCAGCGCCCCGGATGTTTTGGTGGTTAATGGGATCTGATTCAGGTTTCTTGCTGTCTGACGGCCTCTGATCCAGGCCATTTTTGAGGATGGACTGCACGCTCTTGAAGCTCTTGGCATTGATGGAAAGCGCCCTTCGGCAGGCAGCCTCCAGCCGATGATCGCCATGGGTCTTGGCCAGCCTCATGATGCCCAGCACCGAGCGGAAGCCTTGCTGGGGATGGGCCCTGCTTTGCATGATGACCCGGGCCAGTTCCTCGGTGGCCGGGCCGGTCTTGGCCGCCCAATTTAGAAGCCGCTCAGGCGTCCACTCGAGGTGCTCCCGGTGGGCGCGGGGCATGTGCTCGGCCACGGTGGTGTGGCTACCCTGCTTGAAGCTCCGCCGGTGACTGGCCACTCGCTTGCCTTTTAAAAGGCATTCCACGGTGCGGGCGGTGATCCGTATATCCAGCTGTTTGCCCACCAGCTGATAGGGGACCGAGTAGTAGTGCCGCTCCACCTCCAGGTGGTAGTCGATATTGACCTTGGCCTTGCTCCATTCGGCATATTGGTAGGACACCAGCGGCAGGGGCTTCAGGGCGGGACAATCCAATTTTTCAAACAGCTCCCTGCGGCTGCCCTGGATCTTTTTGAAGGGACGGCGGTTAATCTGCTCCAAAAGCTCGGCAATGGCCTGATTCAATTCGTCCAGGCTAAAGAATGTGCGCTTTCTCAGCCGAGCCAGGATCCATCTCTCCACCAGCAGTACCCCGGCCTCCACCTTGGCCTTGTCCTTGGGCTTCTTCACCCGAGCAGGCAGCACCGCGGTGCCGTAATGGGCGGCCATCTCTTGGTAGGTGGAATTGATGATTGGCTCATAGCGGCAAGGCCGGTGCACCCCAGACTTGAGATTGTCCGGGACCAAAAGCTCGGGCACCCCGCCAAAAAAGGAAAAGGCACGGATGTGGGAGCCGATCCAGTCGGGCAGACCCTGGGTCCAGGTCGCCTCGGCAAAGGTGTAGCTGCTGGCCCCCAGCACCGCCACGAAGATCTGGGCATCTCGGACCTCGCCGGTAAGCGGATTGACCACGTCCATGGTCTGACCGGCGTAGTCCACGAAAAGCTTTTCTCCGGCCTTATGCTCCTGGCGCATCCAAAGGCTCAGCTTGCCCCGCCAGCGCCGGTACAGCTCACAGAATTGGCTGTATTGGTAGCCCTCGGGGTGGACCGCCTTGTACTCCTCCCACAGAAGGGCCAAGGTCACACCCTTCTTTCTCAGCTCAAGGTGAAGGTCCACCCAATCGGGCAGTGGGCGTATCAGATCAGGAGGGGGCGGAGGTGGGAAAAGAAGCTGCTCCAGGCGGGAGTCGTCTAACCACGGGGGCAGCGGCCAGCCCAAACCAGCCGCCGCCGCCCGGCTGAAATACTCGCTGACCGTGGTCCGGCCCACTGAGCAGGATCGGGCTATATCCCGGGCGCTAAGGCCGCTCTCGTGCCTGAGACGTAGAATCTCGCGTATCTTGCGCATGGATAACCTCTGGGCCGCCATCTGCACCTCCATGATGGGAAATCATTGGTGCAGACTAAACGACCGGTTAAACCAGCGCCGCCTTCACAAACAGTACAATGTGGCCGGATTGCTCCGGATCAGGTGGCCGGATTGCTCCGGAATGGGTGGCCGGAATGCTCCGGATTCAGTGGCCGCCTTGGTCCGGATTGGGTGGCCGCGATGCCCCGGAATACGCA
>JAHIQI010000018.1 GCA_018902755.1 Pseudomonadota bacterium
CCCCAAAGGGCCCCGGGCAGGGGCAGGACGACCAGACAAAACCGTCCCAGAGCAATATCTGGGACTGGAAAGCTGGATTAATCTTTCAATTAGCGCGGAGATAAGGCTAAAAACCAACGCCGGTAATTACGCAGCGCTCTCTATACCAAAGCTCACCGCTGCTTCCAACGATCTCAGGGGTGCGGCAACGTTTGTAGGTATCAACAACATCGAGAGTGGACTGAGACGTGAGGGTCGCCTATCACCTTACCACCCAGCACTAAGCGTAAAAGCTCAGGCCGGCCGGAAATTACCCGCAGAACGGCTCTGACATCACTTGCTCAGGCAGCCCACGATGACCTGGATATCTTCCTCGCTAAGCTCCGGATAATTGCCGCAGTAGAACCCGGCCTGTCCTATGAAGTCGGTGCCCGGCAGGTCGTATTGTTGGCCCGCGTACTTGCGGTAAAAGGGCTGCTTGCAGATGTTGCCCGCGATCATGGGGCGCACTTCCACCTCGGCCTCTTGGAACCTGGCCAGATATTTCGCCCGCAACTGGGGGCTGGCGCAGATGATCGGCACCGCGAAGCTGGACAGCTTCAGGATGTGGCCGTGTTTGAGCGCCTTGAGCTCGTCGTTGGCCAAAAAGGCCCGCTCGATGGCCAGGTAGTTTTCCTCGCGCCGGTCCACGTTTTCCTGGATGTGCTTCAGCTGATGCAGGCCCAAAAAACCGGTGATCTCGGTGGGCCGCAGGTTGTAGGCCAGGTCGTAGAAGGTGTATTTGGACTCGAACTCCGAGGCCACCCCGTACTTGTCCCGCCAGCGCTTTTGGGCGGCCGGGTCCAGATTGCGGTCCCAGCCGTTGGCCCGGGAGATCACCAGCATCTCGTACAGCTCGTCGTCGTCGGTGCAGGCCATGCCACCTTCAATGGTGGACATATGGTGGGCCACGTAAAAGGAGAAGGTGGCGGCCAGGCCGAAGTTGCCCGCCTTGCCCGCGGGCAGCTCGGTGCCCAGGGACTCGCAGTTGTCCTCCAGCAGGATGATGCCCCGCTGGGCGCACAGGTCCCTGATTTTGTCCAGGTCGCCGGTGAAGCCCAGGGCGTTGGTGATGAACAGGCACTGGAGCGACTGGTCTTTCAGGCGCGCCTCAAGCTCGCGGGAGGTGACGTTGATGAACTCCGTCGAGCAATCCACCGGCACCGGGGTGAAGCCGAACTGCATCAGGGGCATGACGTTGGTGGACCAGGTGAGGCCGGAGAAACCCACGGCTTGGCCCCGGCTCAGCCGCCCCAGGTTCAGCAGGGATTGCAGCAGGCAGAGGTTGGCGCTGGCCCCGCTGTTGAAGCAAACCCCGTATTTGCGGCCTTGGTAGGCGGCGAAGCGGGTTTCGAACTCCCGGCATTGAGAGCCCATGCTGAACTTGTTCGACCCGCGCAAATAATCGCACAGGCCGTCTATGGCTTCTTTTTCTTTGAAAAACGTCTCTTTATTAAGAGGAATCACGTTTTCAAACCCCCTAGCCTTATTCACCAATGGCGTTTGCTCGTTGCAGGGAGCGGTCGAAACCAGATGCAATAAACAATGGGATTAGACCCGCCACGCCGATCCCTTGGGCGGCGGCAATTCAACTCTGGCGCGTCTGGCGGTAAAGCTCAATGGTTTTCCGGAGCCCGTCCTCCAACTGGGTGGTGCACTGGAAACCGAACTCGGCCTTGGCCCGTTTGGCGCTCACCCTGCGGCGAGGCTGGCCATCGGGCTTGCTGGGGTCCCAGCGGACCTCGCCCTGAAAGCCGGTCAGTTCCACGATCAACTCCACCAGTTGTTTGATGGAGGTCTCCGAGTCGCATCCCAGGTTGATGGGATCGGAGCGGTTGTAAAGCTCGGTGGCCAACAGGATGCCTTCGGCCGCGTCCTCCACATAGAGAAATTCCCGGGTGGCCTTGCCGGTGCCCCACACCTCTATGAATTCGGCCCCCTGGTCCATGGCGTCGAAGCATTTCTTGATCAGGGCGGGAATCACGTGGCTGGTCTCGGGGTTGAAGTCGTCCCCCGGCCCGTAGAGGTTGGCGGGAAGCAGGAAAATGGAGTTGAAGCCGTACTGCTGGCGGTAGGCCTGGCTCTGCACCAGGTACATTTTCTTGGCCAGGCCGTAGGCTGCGTTGGTCTCCTCGGGATAGCCGTCCCAGAGGTCGTCTTCGTCAAAGGGGATGGGCGCGAACTTGGGATAGGCGCACACCGTGCCCAGGGCCACGAACTTCTCTATGCCCCGGCGGCGCGCCACTTCCATGGCCTGAACACCCATCATCAGGTTGCTGTAAAAATGGGTGCCCGGGCGCTTGCTGTTGTCCTGGATGCCGCCGCAGACCGCGGCCAGGTGGATCACTATCTGGGGGTCGGCGTCCTCATAGGCCCGCTCCACGCCCTCCATGCCGACCAGGTCGTAGCGGGAGCTGCGGGGCACGAAAATGTCCCGGCAGCCGCGCTCCTTGAGCTTTCTCACCAGGTGGCGGCCCAGGAAACCGGCCCCGCCGGTGACCATCACCTTTTTATGGGCAAAGAAGGGCACCGCCTACTCCGCCTTGAGGGCGGCCATGTCCGCTTCCACCATCATCTTGACCAACTCGTGGAACTTCACCTTGGGCTCCCAGCCCATTTTTTCCTTGGCCTTGGTGGGGTCGCAGCGCAGGTACTCCACGTCCGCCGGCCTAAAGTAGCGGGGGTCGATCTCCACGTACTCGCGCCAGTCCAGGCCCACCGAACTGAAGGCCTCTTCCACGAACTCGCGCACGCTGTGGGTCTCGCCGGTGCCGATGACGTAGTCCTCGGGATCTTCCTGCTGGAGCATCATCCACATGGCTTCCACGTAATCCCCGGCGTAGCCCCAGTCGCGCTTGGCGTCCAGGTTGCCCAGGTAGAGCTTGTCCTGCAGGCCCTTCTTGATGCGGGCCACGGCTTGGGAGATCTTGCGGGTGACGAAGGTCTCGCCGCGCCGGGGGGACTCGTGGTTGAACAGAATGCCATTGACCGCGAAAAGACCGTAGCTTTCGCGGTAGTTGATGGTGATCCAGTAGGCGAACACCTTGGAGCAGGCGTAGGGGCTGCGGGGATGGAAGGGGGTGGTCTCCTTCTGGGCGTCGGCGTCGGTCTGGCCGAACATCTCGCTGGAACTGGCCTGGTAGTAGCGGGCCTTCACCCCCAGCTGGCGCATGCCCTCCAGGATGCGCAGGGCCCCCAGGGCGGTGGTGTCGGCGGTGTATTCGGGGATCTCGAAGCTCACCTTGACGTGGCTCTGGGCGGCTAGGTTGTAGATCTCGTGGGGCTGCACGGTCTGCAAAATCTGGTTCACCGAGGAGGAGTCGGTGAGGTCGCCGTAAACCAGCTTGAACTTGGCGTCATGCTCCCAGGGAGGCTGGAAGATATGGTCGATGCGGCTGGTGTTGAAGGAGCTGCTCCGCCGGATTATTCCCCATACCTGATAGCCTTTATTTAGTAGTAGCTCGGCCAGATAGGAACCGTCCTGGCCGGTTATGCCGGTGATCAGCGCACGTTTGGCTTCGGGCATGAGTGCCTCCCCTGATTGTTTCTTTAGCACCTTCCAGCGGACGGCCGGAAATGCGGGGCTGTTAATTCATAAAGATGGAGCCGCCCCCTGTCAGCGCCTGGCTCACACAAGTCTAGGGGTTATCCTTAATATTGTCCAGGCTCCAATGCCCCAAAATCAGACTGTTCTTGGCCATTGCCCCGGCTTCGGCGCGCCATGCGGCGCCCTCAATGGGCGGGCCACAGCCAGGCCCGCGTTTCCAGCGGCCCCAGGAAGCAGCGCACCTGGCCACCCACCGTGGGCAGGCTTCCCCCGGACCACAGTTGGCGCGCCGCGCCGCTTACTCCTGACAGAGCCACCTCGACGCGATAGGCCGTGGTGTTCACCGCCAGAATCAGGCGGCCTCCCGGTCCGTCCGACCAGCCGGTGCGCACCGCCGGGCCGCCGCCGGGGTCGGCCTTGACCCGGCCCAGGTGGGTGAGACCCACGCCGGGCGGCAGGCCGGGGGTCAGGGGGAGCCGGGCCTGCAAGGCGCTCAGGCGGCGGGATAAAAGCCCGAAGGCCTGCCTAAGCGCCGGGTCCTTGCTGAAGAAACGCCAGTGGAACACCAGCAAGCCCTGAGCCCCGGAGGCCAGGGCCGAAGCGCCCAGGGCCTGGGCCTCCTGGGGAGTGGGCAAACGGGGCCAGCCCTGGGCCGCCTCCTTGCCCCCGCCGAACCCCTGCAACACCGCCCAGACCTGGCCGCCGGGGCGCACCAGGCCCTGGGCTCGCAGGATGCTGTCGGCCAGCCAGTTGAAGGGCTGGCCGGGCACCGGGTATTGGTCCATGAATACCGCGTCATAGGCCCCGGCGTAGCGGGCCACCGCTTCGGGGCGCACCATGGCCGTGACCAGGCGCACCCAGGGGAGCTGGGAGAGAAGAGCCTTGCGGGCAGCTAGGAGGCGGTCCAGGGAATAGGAGCGTATCTCCGGCTCGTCCTCCAGGTACAGGGCCAGAGGGCGCAACTCCACCGGCAGGCGGCCCAGGGCCTTGATGAGCGCCCCCAGGCCGGCGGGCCGGGTCGAGGCATGGAGGATCACCCTAAGCCCCAGCCCCTGGGCCTTGGCCAGCACGGCCTCCAGGTCTTGAGGCTTGGCCCCGAGGATCACCGTATTGAATCCCAGGGCCGCCGCGGGCGCCATGTTCTGCGGAGCCACGTACACCCCCCAGGGGAAGGGCTGCTGGGGCCAGGGCTGGGCGGGGGTGAGAGTGCTCGGCCCCGGCACCTTTTGCAAACCGACCCCGCGCAGCATCAGGCGGCTGGAGCTGTGGTTGCGGATGGCCACCACCCCTCGGCCTTCGGCCGGGGCGCGGCCCTCGATCACCAGCTCCTGCCAGCCGCCCACCACGCAGTGGGCGTCCAGGCGGTGCTCCCGGCCCCAGAGGTTGAGCCATAAATAGTGGTCGTTGACGAAATCCTGGCGGCGCAGGGACAGGCGCAGGCGATACCGCGCCCCCGGCTCCAGGCTCAGCGGGCGGCTGACCAGGGCGGCCGGGGCCTTGCCGGTGAACACCGCGCAAGTACCCTCGCCGGGGAAGGGGCGCTCCAATGCCAGGCCGCCCAGGGCCAGGCTTTGCCGGGTGGCTTGGGTGTCCCAGGCCGTGGAGCCAAGGGCCAGCTCCGGGCCGGGCGGGGGCGGCGGGGCGCCGGCCGGAGCGCAGGCCCCCAGCAGGGCCAAGACCGTCAGCGCGGCCAAGATCAGCAACAAGCGGCGGGGCACGGCGGCACCTCCCTGGGAATGCGTATGCTTCTATTTATGGCATAATGCAGAGGTGATTGTCTGCCACGGCCAACGAGGAGTCTTATGCGGGGCAAATTCGGCGCAGCATTGGTGATCCTGGTCCTGGCCCTGACCCTGGCCGCCTGCGGAGGCAAAAAGGCCCCGGCCCCGGAAGGGGAGCCGCCCGCCGCGCAAGATGCCGCTACTGCGCCGGAGACCGCGACCGCACCGGAGGCCAAGGCCGCGCCGGAAACGGCGCCCCCGGAAAAAAACATCTGCCTGTACCTTTTTTGGAGCCACGCCCCGGAAACCGCCCAAGAGCTGCTGGCCCAGGTGCAAAAGGGACAAAAGTTTTCCCTGGCCGCCCATGAGGTCATGAAGCCCCTGCCCGAGGGCGCGGCCCGCTTGAATGCCACCTGCATGCCTCCCAGCCAACTTGACCCCGCACTGGCCCAGCGTCTGCAAGACCTGGAACTCGGCCAGATCAGCTTTTTGTTCGACTACCAGGACGGCACCGCCCTGGTGATGCGCACCACCGACCAATATTGGCGGCAGGGGGCCGAGCTGTTCAAGCAGGGCGACTACGCCCAGGCCGAAGCCAGCCTGCGCCGCCATCTGGAACTGCACCCGGACGCCACCGCCGTGTGGCAGACCCTGTCCGAGGCCCTGGCCGCCCAGGGCAAGAACGACCAGGCCCTGGAGGCCCTGAACCAGGCCCTGGTCTACGCCCCGGACAACCCGGCCATACTAAACGACCAGGCCACCCTGCTGTCCCGGGCGGGCCGCCGGGTGGAGGCGCTCGCGGTGTACGAGAGGGCCCTGGGCCTGGCGCCGGGCAGCCCCCTGTTGATGCACAACCTGGCCTGGGCCCTGCTGGAGCAGGACCAGGAGCTGAGCCGGGCCCAGGAGCTGGCCACCCAGGCGGTGCGCCTGGACCCCCGGCAGCCCCGCTATTGGGACACCCTGGGGCGCATCCAAAAGGCGCGGGGCGAGTACGCCGAGGCGGTTATCAGCCTGCACCGGGCCGCCAGCCTGGGAGCCCAGAGCCAGGGCAACCAGCAGGACCTCACCGACGCCCTGCTCAAGCTGCCGCCCGAGGTGGTGGCCCGCCTGAGCAAGAGCATGCAAGCTCCGCTGCCGGCCAAGCGGGCCAAGGCCACGGCAACGGCCAAAACCGCCCCGCCCCAGAGCGGGGACCCCATGGGAGCCGGGGCTGCGCCCCTGCCCGCGCCGCCCCAAGCCAAACCCACGGCCCCTTCCCCGGTCCCGGCTCCGGCACCCACCCCGGCTTCGGCTCCGGCCGCCCAGGAGGCTCCGCCCCAAACGGCGCACACCCAGGCCAAGCTGCCCGCGCCCGCGCCCACCGTGCCCGGCTATTACATCCTGGTGGGTTCTTTCCGCACCGAAGTGCTGGCCGCGGGCGAGATGCGCCGCTGGCGAAGCAGGGGCCAGGCGGTGTGGATGGAATGGAAGCAGGTGTCTCGCAAGGGCGACTGGGTGCGGGTGATGCTGGGGCCCTACCAGAAGCGCGACGACGCCGTGCACAACGCCCGCGCCTTCCGCCAAAAGGGCTTTATCAAAACCTACCGCATTCTGGAAAAATAGGCGGCCTCAGCCCAGGAAACTTTTCACCTGGGCGATGATGAACTCCACCTGCTGGTCGGTCAGGGCGCAGTGCATGGGCAGGGAGAGGATCTGGCCGCACAGCTTTTCCGTGACCGGCAGGGGGGCGGAGGCCAGGCCCCGGTAGAGGCTGTGCAGGTGGTTGGCCGGATAGTTCACCGCGGTCTCGATGCCCTGGGCCTTCAAATGCTCGACGAGCCCGGCCCGGCGGCCTTCCAGCACCCGCATGGTGTAGAGGAAGGGCACCACCCGCTCGTAGTCCATGGGCAACAGGGCCAGGCCGGGAACACCGGCAAGGGCCTGGTCGTAGCGCTTGGCGATTTTCTGGCGGCGGGCGAAAAAGGCCGGGGCCTTCCTTAGCTGCTCCAGGCCCACCAGGGCGTTAAGGTTGCTCATGTGGAAGCGCCAGCCTTGGCACACCACGTCATAGGCCGAGCGGCTGGGAGGGCCGCCCTGGGTGGCCTGGGGGCGCTCCATGCCCAGGCCGCGCATGAGCCCGGCCCGGCGGGCGGTGTCCGCATCGGGGCAGACCAAGGCCCCGCCCTCGCCGCAGGTGATGTTCTTGAGCGAGTCGAAGCTGAAGCACACCAGGTCGCCCTGGGCCCCCACCTTCTTGCCGCCGAAGGAGCTGCCAAAGGCGTGGGCCGCGTCCTCCACCACCCTGAGGCCCCGCGCCTTGGCCCAGGCGTGCATCCCGGCCAGGTCGCCGGGGTTGCCCGCGTAGTGCACCGGCATCACCGCCTTGGTGCGCGGGGTGATGCGCTTATCCGCGTCGTCCAGGTCCAGCAGCAGGTCGTCCTCGCGCACCTCGCAGGGCACAGGCTTGGCCCCCACGGCGGTGACGGCCTGGAAGCTGGCCACGAAGGTGAGCGAGGGCAGCAGCACCTCGTCGCCGGGCTCAAGGTCCAGGCAGGCCAGGGCCAGGTGCAGGGCGGCGGTGCCGGAGTTCAAGCACACCACCGGGCGCGAACCCGCGCCCAGGAACTCGGCCAGGGCCTTTTCCAACTCCACCACGTCGGCCGAGTGACCGAAGTAGGCCTTCTCCAGGCCGCGCTTCAGGGCGTCCAGCTCCTCGGGTCCGGTGACCGGCTGCGATACGCGGATCATGCTTCACTACTCTCCCGCCGGGGTGATGGCATCAAGATACCCCGTGCGGGATTAGGCTACAAGGGCCTCGGCTAGAGCCAGCGGCCGATGGCCTGGAGAAGATAAGAGAGTGTTGGGTTTCGCTTCGCTCTACCCAACCTACGCTATCTCTGAGGCAGGGATTGCTTAGTCGCTACGATCCTCGCAATGACAAAGTGACTCTGAGCGGGTTCGCCAGGTGTTCGTGGGCAAGGCGGCAGGCGAACGAGGGACGCAGGCGTAGTATGCCTACGCCGAGGACCAAGTGATGCCGACAACGCAGCCATTCGGGGTCTGGCGCAGCCGAGCGGCACAGCCAGGTGGCGCTAGGCTAGGCGTCGGGCAAGCGAGACCCGCAGGCGTATATGCCAATACGCCAAGGAGGCGAGCGCCGCCCGCAACGCCGCATAGCGCCGCCTGGCTGTGCCGCATCAATAAAAAAGCGGCGGCCCCACTATGGGGCCGCCGCCGCGAGGGTATGTGCTGAGCCGCCTACTTATAGCAGCAGAACACCTTGTTTTGCAGGATCTCGACCTTGTCATTGAGGAAGCGCGAGTTATAGCCGCCGTTGCGCAGGATGCTGTAGCCCATCTCCGCGCGCAAGCCGGTGCGGCAGTGGGTGATGATCTCCTTGTCCTTGGGCAACTCGCTCAGACGGGCGCTTAGCTCGTCCACCGGGATGTTCTTGGCTCCGGGAACCATGCCCCCGGCCGACTCGGCGCGGGTGCGCACGTCCAGGATGATCACGCCCTTGGGCTGGTTGCGCACGATGTTCATGAACTCGTCGCCGGTGATCTCTCCCGGGTGGGGACGAGGAAGGTAGAAGATCTTGGTGCTGACCATATCCCGCTGGATGGGGCCCTTGTCCTTGACCCAGCCCTGGTAGCCGCCCTTGAGGATGGCCACGTTGTGGTAGCCCCAGGAGCCGATCTGCTTGGCGATGTCCTTGAGGCCGTCCAAATCGGTGCCGTCGGAGTACAGCACTATGTAGGCCTTGCGGTCCAGGGGGAACTGCTCGCGCTGGGAGATGACCTTGTCCTTGGCGATGGCCACCGCGCCCTGCACGTGGCCCTTCTTGGCGGCCTCGACCCCACGGGTGTCGATGACCACGATGTAACCCAGACGCTTGCTCACGAAATCAGAGGTGGTCAGGATCGGGTTGCCGGCTTTGGTCCAAGCGGGGATGCCGGCGTGGAAGACCTTGACGTTGGTGTAACCGTTCTTTTCCGCCAACCTGGCGGCCATGGGCGAGAGCACTCACCTGAAGCCCTGGCAGTAGAAAATCACCAGTTGGCTCTTGTCCTTGGGAAGCTTGCCCATCATGTCGGGCATCTTGGGGAAGGGCATGTTGATGGAGGTGGGGATGTTGCCCTCGTTGAAGCGGATGGGCGGGCGCGAGTCCACCAGGGTGTACTTGCCCTTTTCCGGTCCCTGGGCCACCAGGGCCGCCACTTCCTTGACATCGATCAGCTGGCTCTCGGGCACCTTGATCACCGGCTTGGCCACGATGGCCGTAGCCACCAGGTCCGAGCCCTCTTTCTTGTAGGTGACCTGCACCGGGATGGGCTTTTTGAGGGCCTTGATGTTGGGGACGTTGCTGACCGTGGTCTGGGGGGTGAACTTGAGGATGATGTTCTTGCCCGGAGCGACCTCAACCGAAATGGACTTGGCCTTATTGGAGCGGCTTTGGAAGTCGCCGGCCACCACGTTTTTCATGTCCTTGATCTCGGCGTGGCACTTCAGGCACTTTTTGTCGGCCATCACCTCGGCCCGGGCCGGTCCGGCCAGGGCAAAGGAGGCCGTCACCCCGGTGGCCAACAACAGGGCCAGCCAGGATGCGCGCCTTAAGGCTTTTGCAATCATGTGAATACCTCCGTGGTTGATATTGGGGACACGCCGGGACGGCTGCCAACTCCATCCTGGCCTGTAAACTGCGGCTTAACGCCTGCTCACTTTCAGGGGGCAAAGCTGCATATGTGGATAGAGCAACACTCATGCCAGTATAGCTCATATCTCTTATTTGGCTGATTTTCGCTTGGTTATCCCGATTTATCGCCCCCTAATCCTCCCCGAACAAGGGAACATTGTGTTAAGTTTTTTAATAGTCGTTAAGTTAGATGCGCTATACTGAACGCCTACTATGCCGCTGGAGTAGCTTTAGATTCCAGCCGCCCGGCCGGAGACAGGGGAGATTTAGTCATTGAATTTACGGAGATACACCCTAATGCCCTGGCGCGGCCCGGGGCCTGCCCTAGACGGAGGCCTGGCCGGTGGTTGGCAGTTGGCAGGTGTTTTGCTTTTATCAAGGGCGGACGAAGACAACCGGCAGGCCCCCTGACCGGGCCTTTGCCTGCAACTATCTGTTTATTGGTTACTATCGGCGGTACTCGGCCTGAAAAACCATGTTAACGGTTAACTGTAACCTTAACATTTATTAATTAACACCAGGCGGCGCACTATGGATTTGACCCCCTATTGGAAGACGGTGATGGACACCATGCAGGACGGCCTGCTGGTGGTGGACGACTTCGGCTCCATCGTGGCCATGAATCCGGCCGCCGAAGACCTCACCGGCTATGCCCAAAGCGAACTGGTGGGCCGCAACTGCAAGGTGCTCAATTGCACCGGGTGCAGCATCTTGGGCCAGGGGGCGGGGGCCAAGTGGTGCCAGCTGTTCGTGGAGGGCTCGGTGCGGGCCAAGCGCTGCACCATCACCAACAAGGACGGCCAGCAGGTGGACGTGATCAAGCGGGCCTCGGTGCTCAAGGACGAGCACGGCCAGGCCCTGGGCGCGGTGGAGACGCTCATCGACATCAGCGAGTTGGCCAAGAAGGAGCAGGAGATCACCGACCTGCGCCGCACCCTCAGGGGTCAGGAGGATGGCCGCTACGGCATCCTGGGGCGCAGCGAGGCCATGCAGCGCCTGTTCGACCTGGTGGAAAACGTGGCCTCCAGCGAGGCCCCGGTACTTATTCACGGGGAAAGCGGCACCGGCAAGGAGCTGGTGGCCCGGGCCATCCACCAGCTGGGCCCCCGGCGCGAAGAGCCCTTCATCAAGGTGAACTGCGCCGCGCTCAACGAGAGCCTCCTGGAAAGCGAGCTGTTCGGCCACGTGCGCGGGGCCTTCACCGGGGCCGAGCGCACCCGGGTGGGTCGCTTCGAGGCGGCCCACGGTGGCGACATCTTCCTGGACGAGATCGGCGACGTGCCCTTGGCCACCCAGGTCAAGCTTTTGCGCGTGCTGGAAAACCGGGAGATCGAGCGGGTGGGCGACCACCAGCCCATCGAGGTGGACGTGCGCATCATCACCGCCACCAACCAGGACCTGGACAGCCTCATCGCCAGGGGCGAGTTCCGCGAGGACCTTTTCTACCGCATCAACGTGGTGCCCCTGAACGTGCCACCCCTGCGGCGGCGTTTGGAGGACGTGCCGCTCATCGCCCACCACGGCATCCAGCGCATCGCCCTAAAAAGCGGCAAGCCCATCAGCGGCGTCACCCCCGGCGCCATGGAGCGCCTGCTGGCCTATCCCTGGCCGGGCAACGTGCGCGAGCTGATCAACGCCATCGAGTACGCCTTCGTGCTTTGTCCCGGCGGGCTCATCGCCGCCGAGCACCTGCCCCCCAAGATCGCCGGAGGCCAGGCCGCCCCGGCCCACCGCCGGGGAAGGCCCTCCCTGGACCGCCAGCATCTGGTGGATGTGCTACGCCAGTGCGGGGGCAACCAGTCCCAGGCCGCCAGGGTCTTGGGAGTGAGCCGGGTTACGGTGTGGAAGCGCATCAAGGATTACGGCATAAATCTGCGCACCGACATCGTTTAAGGGTGTTTTTGATACTGGGCCGTGCGCCCGGCTTCGCCTGCCGCCCGGCCCTTCGGTCGCTGGCTGCGCCGGTAATTCTTTTGTCGTCGCGAAGGCGCGTTTGCTCATTCGGCTTTTCTGGTATTATGACGTAATACCTTCCTTGATCCGGAGGAGCCCCATGCGCGTCACGTTGCTCGTTGTGGCCCTGCTCAGCTTCCTGGCCTCCCCATCCTTCGCGGCCCCAGCCGCCGCCCAACCCCTGACCGTGGGGGTGTCCATCGCTCCCCAGGCCTGGCTGGTGAAGCAGGTGGGCGGCGAGTTCGTGAAGCCCCTGGTGCTGTTGCCCCCCGGAGCCAGCCCGGCCACCTACGAGCCCGGACCCCGCCAACTGGCCAACCTCAGCAATGCCAAGCTTTACCTGGCGGTGGGGGTCCCCTTTGAGCGGGTGTTCTTGCCCCGGCTCAGGGCCAAGCTGCCGGGGCTCACCATCGCGCCCATGCAGGCGGGCATAAAGCTGCGCCGCCTGGAAGGCTCCCACCACCACGGCGGCAAGGAGCTGCCCGGCCACGGGGCCGGGGCGCCCGACCCCCACGTGTGGCTGGGGCCGCTCCAGGCCCAGGTGATGGCCGTGAACACCGCCCAGGCCCTGGGCAGCATCGACCCGTCCCATGCCGCCGCCTACCAGGCCAATCTCAAGAAGGTGCTGGACGAGTTGGGCGCTCTGAACGACGAGCTGGCCCGCACCCTGGCCCCCCTCAAGGGGCGCACCGTGCTGGTCTACCACCCGGCCTACGGCTATCTGCTTGAGGCCTACGGCCTCAAGCAGGAGGCGGTGGAGTTGGAGGGCAAGGAGCCGGGACCGCGCCGCCTGGCCGAGCTGATCGACGAGGCCAAGGCGGAGGGCATCAAGGTGATCTTCGTGCAGCCTCAGTTCAACCCGGCCAGCGCGGCCACGGTGGCCCAGGCCATCGGGGGCATGGTGGTAAGCCTGGACCCCTTGGCTTATGATTACATGAACAACCTGCGGGCCTTGGCCGCCAAGATAGCCAAGGGCCTGCGCTAAAGCGCCCGCCCCCCAACCTCAGGACCGGCATGACCCAACCTGATCAGCTAGACCTATTCTTCTCCCTGGTCCTGGCCCTGTTCTGGGAGGCCGCGCCCTTCCTCTTGTTGGGCTCCTTGGTGGGGGCGGTGGTGGAGTGCTACCTTAGCCGGGAGTTCCTGGCCCGCCACCTGCCCCAGGGCCGGGTGGGCGCGGTGTTCCTGGGCCTGGGCGCGGGCATGATTTTGCCCACCTGCGAGTGCGGGGTGGTGCCGGTGGTGCGCCGCCTGCTGGACAAGGGAGTGCCGCCCACCACGGCGCTCACCTACATGCTGGCCGCGCCGGTGATAAACCCGGTGGTGCTCATCTCCACCTACGTGGCTTTCCAGGGCCAGATGTCCATGCTACTGGGCCGGGTGGTGCTGGTGGCGATCACCGCCGGGGCGGTGGGCTTCTACTTCAGCCGCCGATCCATAAACGAAATCGTGCGCCCGGCCACGCCGCTCCTGGGCCAGGTCCAGATTCAGCCCATCGGGGCCATGCTCCCGGCCGCGCCGCCCCACGAGGCGGGCTGCGCCTGCGGCTGCGGCCACGACCACACCACCGGGCAAAAGGGCATCAAGCAGGTCCTGGTGCGCACCGCCGAAGAGTTCATGCACATGTCCCTGTATCTGCTGGCCGGGGCCCTGGCCGCAGCGGCGGTCAAGGCCTTCTTGCCGGTGTCGGTGCTCAGCGCGGTGCAGGACAACCTGCTCTTGTCCGTGGCCGCCCTCATGGGTCTGGCGGTGCTCTTGTCGGTGTGCTCCGAGGCCGACGCCTTTGTGGCCGCCTCCTTCCTGGGCTTTCCCGGCGCGGCCCAGCTGGCCTTCATCGCCCTGGGGCCCATGCTGGACCTCAAGCTGCTGGCCATGTTTGGGGGGGCCTTCCGCAAGCGGGTGGTGCTGGTGCTGGCCGTGCTGCCCACGGTGCTGGTGTTCGTCTTGTCCATCGTCTGGGGGTGGCTGTGGTGGTAGTAAGACCCAACCGCCTGTTCGCCTCCCTGGAGGCCCTGATCCTGGCCGGGCTGGGCCTGTTCATGCTCACCCTGTCCTTCAGCCAGGACTACTGGATGCTCCTTAACCCCAAGTTCCGCTGGCTCACCGGCAGCGCCGGGGGACTCTTGGCGCTGTGCGGCCTGGTGGCCGCCCTGGTGGCGGGCCGGCGCTCCGGGCCGCTCAAGACCCTGGTATTGGCCGCGCTCCTGGTGGTGTGCCTGGCCTGGGACCAGGGGGCCTTTCCCCAGCCCGGCGTGGGGGCCGATGCCGGGCCCTTCACCCACTCCCAAAAGGAGCGCATCGCCTCGCGGGTGACCAGGGACGGCCAGGAGTACATCAAGATCAACCTGGCTGAGCTGTTCGTATTGGCCGAGCAGGCCAAGCCGGAAAAGATCAAGCAGCGCTACGTGCTCAGGGCCCAGGTGGTCGAAACCCCCGACCTCAAGAGCAAGGGCCATTTCGCCCTGGTCAGGCTCAGCGTGTACTGCTGCCTGGCCGACGCGGTGTGGGTGGGCTTTTTGGCCACGCCGGTGGACGGCACCTTCCCGCCCATGGGCTCCTGGGTGGCGGTGTACGGCACCCTGGAACTACGCCCCAACGCGCCGGAGAAAAGCGAGGCCCAGTTGGACAAGCGCACCAACCGGGTGAGCGCCATCAACCAGCGCTTTCTGTTCAAGGCCGACAAGGTCATTCCCATCCAGCCGCTGTCCGTGCCTTACATGTTCGAAATGAGGCCCGAGGAGCCTTACGCCTACTAGTTGGCATCGCCGGCTGCGCCGGACAGCTTTAATCAAGTAAAAGCAGTCATCACGAGGAGCATCTCGAAAGAGATGCGACGTGGTGAGCTTCCCCTTACCCCAGGCGGGAGGGGTTGGGGCATGGAAGATGGTGTGGTGGTGTCTGGTGAGCAAAAGCATGACAAAGGAAACGGAAGATGGCCACGTCGCGGCGGAACGGCCCCCCTCACCTTCCCAGCCCTTGCCTCCGCCGCTCCTCGCCATGACCGCTATTGGCTGGAGGTAGAGGGCGGACGGATGTGCCCTGATCGGACATTGGTGCTTACGCGATAGCATCTCCTGCGAACAGAGATTGCTTCGTCCCTCTGCTCCTCGCAACGGCAAGGAGTGTTGCTTCCTTTTTGGCGATTCATCCGATACCCTGGCTCCACCTACACAGCCAAGCGGCCGGAAAGATCAACCCATCCCCTTGCCTCTCCACCCGCCAAAAGGTAAGGTGGCTTCTATCCTTGTGCCCTTGAACCTTGTTAGGGGAGGAGCCGGTGAACCCTGAAGAGCGGCGGCTGTTGGCGGTGACCTGCTTCGGCCACTTCCTGTCCCACTACAACATGCTGGTGTTCCCCTCGGTCACCGTGCCCTTGGCGGCCATGCTGGGCCTGCCCTTGGGCGCGGTGCTGCCCATAAGCCTCTACCAATACCTGCTGTTCGGGATAACCGCCCTGCCCTGGGGCCTGGCCTGCGATCGCTTCGGGGCCAAGCCGCTGTTGGTGCTGTTCTTCCTGGGGGCCGGGGTCAGCGGCCTGGTTGCCGCCCTGGTCATCACCGACCCCTTCCTGCTCACCCTGGCCCTGGCCGGGGTGGGCCTGTTCTCGGGCTGCTACCATCCCGCCGGGCTGGGCCTGGTGGCCCGGGGCATCACCCGCATCGCCCGGGGCATGGCCTACAACGGCATCTTCGGCAACCTGGGACTGGGCGCGGCGCCCCTGTTCACCGGGGTGGCGGTGTGGCTGTGGGGGCCGCGGGCCGCCTTCGTGGTGCTGGGGGTGCTGAACCTCATGGGCTTCGTGTCCATGGTGCTGCTCCGGGTGGACGAGCCCCAACGCGCCCAGGGCCATCAGGCCCGCAGCGCCCAGGGCCTGGTGGGGCCGTTCCTCATCCTGTTGTGCGCCATGATGTTGGCCGGGTTCACCTACCGGGGAATGACCGTGACCCTGCCCGCCTATCTAGAGTTTCGCGGGCCCGAGCTGTTGGCCTGGTTCCAGGCGGTGGGCGGGGCCGGCATATCGGGCAACCTCATGGCCACCATCATCACCAGCGGCATCTTCACCATCGGGGCCTTCGGCCAGCTGGCCGGGGGTTGGCTGGGGGAGAGGGTGGACCCCCGCTGGGGCTACTTCACCTTCCACGCCATAAGCTGGCCCGCGGTGCTGTTCATGGTCTGGGCCGCCAACCTGCCTTTGGCGCTTTTGGCCCTGGTCTACGCCTTTTTCCTCATCGGCATGCAGCCCATGGAAAACACCCTGGTCAGCCGCCTGAGCCCGCCCGCCTTCCAGCACACCGCCTACGGGGTGAAGTTCGTCCTCACCTTCGGCATCGGAGCCCTGGCCGTGGAACTGGCCGGGCTGGTGCAGGCCTCCTGGGGCCTCAGCTCGGTGTACCTGGGCATCGCCGGGTTCACCGCACTGGTGTTGGTGGCTATCCTGGTTCTCATCTCCCGCACCCCCAAAATGAACCCGGCCTGAGCAAGAGCTTCAGGCCGGGCGGCGAGGCGTAGAGGGCGCGGGCCCCCCGCCTAGAAGTAATAGGACAGGGACAAGGTGCCGGCGGTGCGGGCCACGAAGGTGGCTTGCAAATCCATGGTGAAGTGGGGGCTGATGGGAATGAAGGCCCCGAGCATGGGCATGTAGGGGTCCTTGTCCTTGAGGGTGAAGTCGGCCCTTTCCCAGGTGTTGTCATTGTAGGCCCACTTGAGGTCGTAGCTTGTTTCGCTGTAGGTGTAGGCGATGCCGATATAGGGCGTGAACCAGGGGAAGGTCACATAGAATATGGCCGAAACGTCCACCTGCCAGTAGTCCACCGACCCCTCGTCCGAAGCCATCCAGGGAGACGAGGAGCCCGAGTCGTAGGAGAGCTCGCGGTCATCGTAGCGCAGGTACTCGATGCCCAGGACCAACCCGCCGTCGTTGTCCCCGTACTCTATGACCTTGCCTTCCAGGCCCAGGGCCCACACGAAGTTGGTCTTGAGCTTCTCGGTGTCCGAGCCCGAGCCGCCGCCCTGGTACAGGCGGTTGCTCTCCAGCTTGCCGCCGGTGACCACGCCCAACTTGGCGTAGACGTTGAAGCGGTCCATGATCCCGTAGGCGAACTTCATCATGTAGTACTGGTCGTTCTTGATCTTGAAGTCCCAGGTGGGCTCGTGAAGGGTGAGGTGCTCGCCCATGCTGTTGCGGTAGTTGTAGGAGTCCTGGCGCTTGAACTCTTGCTGGGCCATCCAGGTGGCGTTGAAGGACATGGCGAACTGCCCCTTGCGCACCATCTGAGGCGAGGCTTGTATTATCCCGGCGGCGGCTGGTTGGCTGGCAAGGGCCAAGGCGCAAAAGAGCGCCATGGCCAAGAAGGCCTGAAGATAGCGCATTATTTCTCCCATCACAGATCGAAGCAGTGCGTTCGTTCTAATAAAATCCAGCGTGAAACGGAATACGGGCAGTAGTATGGGCAGGGAGTCTTTGGGGGGAAGCGCTGATATCCCCCAGGTATCTTCGGAAGGTTATTATGCACATCCAGCCGGAAAAATCACGGCTTTTCGTATCGATTTACGAAAAGCCCAGCAATTATGCATAGAAAACCGGAGGCCCCTTGCGGGGCCCCCGGCGACTTTCGAGGTCGTGAGAGGTTTTAGCCCTTGAGGCTGAACTTCTCGGCGATGACGTCGTAGTAGGCCTTCTCGGAGACCTCGCCCCAGACGCCCACCTGCTTTTGGAATTTCTTGAAGGCGGCGTGCACCTTGCCCGCCTGCTTGTTCTTGGCCGCGATCTCGTCCAAGGTCTCGTAGGCCAGCTTCCTGAGCTGGGCCATAACCTCGGCCGGGAACTGCACCAGGTTCACGTGATGCTTGGTGATCAGCTTCTCCAGGGCCGCGCCGTTGTCGGCGTTGAAGCCGGCCAGCATCCAGTTGTAGGTCTCGGCGCAGGCCATGTCCAGCATGGTCTGGTATTCCTTGGGCAGCGCGTCAAAGGCCTTCTTGTTGAAGAAGTTCTCCAGCACGGTTCCCGGCTCGTGCCAGCCGGGGTAGTAGTAGTACTTGGCCACTTTGTAGAAGCCCATGATGTAGTCGTGCAGGGGCCCCACCCACTCGGTCGCGTCGATGACGCCGCGCTCCAGGTTGGTGAAGATCTCGCCGCCCGGGGTCAGCACCACGGTGCCGCCGGCCTTGGCCAGCACCTTGCCGCCCAGGCCGGGGATGCGCATCTTCAGGCCCTTGAAGTCATCGATGGAGTTGATCTTCTTGTTGAACCAACCGCCCATCTGCACGCCGGTGTTGCCCGCCGGGCGGGGCACCAGGTTGAAGGGCGCGTAGGTCTCTTCCCACAGCTTCAGGCCGTCGCCGCCCCAGAACCAGGCGGCCATGCCCACCGCGTTGAGGCCGAAGGGCACCGCCGAGAACCACTGGGCCGCCGGGGTCTTGCCCGCCCAGTAGTACGCCGCGCCGCTGCCGGCCTGCACCGTGCCGTTGCTCACCGCTTCGAAGGAGCCGAAGGCGGGCACCAGCTCACCGGCCGCGTAGACCTTGATCTCGAACTGGCCGCCGGACATCTCCTTGACTCGTTGGGCCAGCCTCACCGCGCCGGTCTGCAGATAAGGCAGCTTTGGCGGCCAGGTGGTGACCATTTTCCACTTGATCTTTTTCTTGGCCAACACCGCCGGGGCCGAAATCGCGGTAGCCGCAGCGGCAGCCGCGGCGCCCGCGCCGGCCTTTTTCAAGAAGTCGCGTCTTTTCATTCGCTCTCCTCCTGCGAGTTTTAAATAGACACCTTGCCGCGCGGGGACGCGGCTCATCCGCCTAATCGGGGATCGGCCTATGCCCCAGAGCCTCACCCCAAAAATTGTATTCATAATGTGTAATACAAAAAACCCGCCGGGCACAACCCCGGATTGCCTCCCAGCCTAGTTGCTGTAGACGACCCTGGGCAGCCAGGTGGACAACTCTTGCCAGTAGGCCACGATGAACAGGCCCAACAGCTGCAAGGCCACGAAGGGGATGATGCCCCGGTATATGTGGCCGGTTTTCACCTCCGGCGGCGTCACCCCTTTCAAATAGAACAGGGAAAAGCCGAAGGGAGGCGTCATGAAGGAGGTTTGCAGGTTGACCGCCAACAGCACGCATATCCACAGGGGGTCGAAGTGGAATTCCTCTATGAGGATTGGCACCAGCACCGGCACGTGGATGAAGGTGATCTCGATGAAGTCCAGCACGAAGCCCACCAGGAATATCACCGCCATGACGATGACCAGAACCATCAGGGGGCTGTAAAGGTGGGCCATGTGGGTCAGGAAATTGCGAACCAGGTCGTCGCCGTTGAGTTCGCGGAAGGTGAGGCCGAAGGCCGCCGCGCCCACCAGGATGATGAACACCATGCAGGTGAGCTTGGTGGTGGCCTGCATCACCTCCCGCAGCATGGTGAGATTGAATCTCTTGTTCCAGACGGCCAAAAGCACCGAGCCCACGCTGCCCACCGCCGCCGCCTCGGTGGGTGAGGCCACTCCGGCGAAGATGGAGCCCAGCACCGCCACGATGAGGAACAAGGGCGGGAAAAGGGCCCGAGCCACCCGCAGATAGAACTGGGTCCGGCTCAGAGCGTCCAATTCTTCATCCCGGGGGATGGGCGGGGCAATGTCCTTTCGGAGCATGGTCACGATGATGATGTAAATGACGTAAAGGGCCACCAGGATGAGGCCGGGGAAGATGGCGGCCATGAACAGGTCGCCCACCGGCACCTGCACGATGGTGCCCAATAGCACCAGCACGATGGACGGCGGGATGATCTGGCCCAGGGTGCCCGAGGCGGCCACCGTGCCGCAGGCCAGCTCTTTCTGATAGTTGCGCCGGAGCATGGTGGGCACGGCCAACAGGCCCATGGTCACCACCGTGGCCCCCACGATGCCGGTGGAAGCCCCCAGCAGGGCGCCCACCACCACCACGGAGATGGCCAGGCCGCCGCGCATGCGCCCGAACAGGCGGCCCATGGTGTCCAAGAGCTCTTCGGCAAGGCCTGAGCGCTCCAGGGTGACCCCCATAAAAATGAATAGGGGCACCGCGATCAAGACTACGTTATTGATGACCCCCCAGATGCGCATTGGCAGCAGGTTGAAAAAGTCGAAGCCCGATCCGATGAGGCCGAAGCACAGGGCGGTGCCCATGAGAGTGAAGGTGACCGGGAAGCCCGCCATCAACCAGATGGTCAGGGCCAGGAACATCCATCCCGCCAGATACTCTTCAAACATCAGGCGGCCTCCTGCCTAGACTCTTCACGGCCTATGATGACCAGGAAGCTTTTGATGAACAGGCTTAGGCCTTGCAGCCACACCAGGATGAAGCCCAGGGGGATCATGCTCTTTAGAATGAAGCGCAGGGGAACGCCGCCGGGGTCCGGCGAGCCTTCGAAGATGGCAAAGGAGTTTTCCACGAAGCCCAGGGAGGTGAAAACCACCAGGAAGCAACCGGGGAACAGGAAGAAAAGGCAGCCGATGAAGTTGATCCAGGCCTGAGCCTTGCTGCCCAGCTTTTGGTAGATTATGTCAACCCGCACATGGCCATCGTGCAGCAGGGTGTAGCCCGCGCCGATCAGGAAGATGAAGCCGAACAGATGCCACTCCAACTCCTGGGTGAACACGAAGCTTATCTGAAACACGTAGCGCATGACCACATCGGCGAAGACCACCAACACCAGCAGGGCAGTGATCCAGGAGACGAAGCGGCCCACGTACTCGTTGATCTTGTCGATGCCGTTGGCGAACCTTCTCAGGGCATTCATGCAAAATCTCCGGATGTCTGGCGATGATTATCCATAAAAATCGCCCGGCTTCCTCGCCTGGGCAGATGACGACTATATTGTAGACGTTACTAGTTGTAACCCATATCAGTGCAGTCAGACAAGGGCACTTTTGTTCCGTGGTATGAACCGGGCCGCGGTAGCCCGCCTTCCGGCCGGTGGGAGCAACCCTTTGGAGCAAAGGATAAAATTCCTTGGCATGGCCCCCGGGAAGCTGCATCATCTAGAACAGGTTATGTTCACTCTGGTTGGAGAGAGCGACGTGATAAGCCCTTGGCAAAAAACCCTTATCCGCGGGACCGGGGTCCTGCTCTGCGTCCTATGCCTACTTATCCCGACCGGTGCGGCCCTGGCCGCGGTGGACGACGTCCCACCGGACAAATTCACAAAAAAAATACGAAAACCATGGACCGGCGACCTGCCGGGCATGGTCGAGCGCCGCACCATCCGCGCCCTGGTCACCTACAACAAAACCAACTATTTCCTGGATGGCGCGCGTGAACGCGGGATCACCTATGAAATCCTGCAGATGTACGAGAAAGCCCTCAACAAGGAGCTGGCCAAGCAGGGCAAGAAGAAAAAGCACCTGCAAGTACACATCCTGCTAATCCCCGTCGCCAGGGATCAGCTGATTCCCTATCTGGTACAAGGCAAGGGAGACATCGCCGCCGCCAACCTCACCGTCACCAAGAAGCGGCTCAAGCAGGTGGACTTCTGCGCCCCCTTTTCCGACGAGGTGAACGAGTTGGTGGTCACCGCACCCGGAGCCCCGGCGCTGAAAAGCCTGGAGGACCTCTCCGGCAAGACGGTCTACGTGCGGCGCTCCAGCAGCTACTTCGAGAGCCTGAGCAAGCTCAACAAAAAGTTCAAGGAAAAGGGACTCAAGCCGGTCAAGGTCGACGAGGCCGACGAAAACCTGGAGACCGAGGACATCCTGGAGATGGTCAACGCGGGCCTGGTGCCCATAACCGTGGCCGACTCCCACCTGGCCAGCTTCTGGGCCAAGATTTTCAAAAAAATCACCGTGCACGAAAAACTGGTTCTGCACAAAGCCAGCCGTATCGCCTGGGCGGTGCGCAAGGACAGCCCCAAGCTGGTGAAGTCCATCGACGCCTTTGTCAAGAAACACAAGCAGGGCACCTTGATGGGCAACATTCTCATCAAGCGGTATCTGGAAGACACCAAGTGGGCCAAGAACGCCCTGTCCGAGGAGAACATCCAGCGTTTCAACCGAACCACCCAATTTTTCCAGAAATACGCCGACAAGTATGGCTTCGACTGGCTGATGCTCACCGCCCTGGCTTTCCAGGAGTCGGGCCTGGACAACAGCAAGGTGAGCCACGTGGGCGCGGTGGGGGTGATGCAGATAATGCCCGACACCGCTTCCGGGCCGCCGGTGTCCATGCCCAACTACAAGAAGCTCGAAGCCAATATCCACGCGGGCACCAAGTATTTGCGTTGGATCTACGACCAGTATTTCAAGGACGACTCCAAGGTGAGCCAGCTCAACAAGGTGCTGTTCACCTTCGCCGCCTACAACGCCGGACCGGGCAGGGTGGCCGGCTTGCGCAAGCGGGCGGTCAAGATGGGTTTGGACCCCAATGTCTGGTTCCAAAACGTGGAGGTGGCCGCGGCTCGGGTCATCGGGCGCGAAACCGTGCAGTACGTTTCCAACATCTACAAATACTACGTGGCCTACCGCCAGATCCTGGCCCAGCACAAGCAGCGCGAAGAGGCCATCAAGAACAAGTAGGCCTCAAGATAAAACTTCCGGGTTGAGGCAGTCCGGCGGGGCCTCGCCGCGCAGCAGCAAAGCGGCGAGGTTGGTGGCCGCCTTTATGCCCATGGCCATGCGGGTATCCACCGTGGCGCTGCCCACGTGGGGCAGCAGCACCACGTTGCCCAAGCCCACCAGTCCCGGATGAATCAGGGGCTCGTTTTCAAAGACATCCAGACCGGCCCCGGCCAGGCGGCCGGAAGTGAGCGCCTCCACCAGGGCCTGTTCATCCACCACCGGTCCCCGGGCGGTGTTGATCAAAAAGGCGCTGGGCTTCATCCTGGCCAGCTCCACCGCGCCCAGCAAGTGGTGGGTCTCCTCGGTGAGCGGCACGTGCAGGCTCAGGAAGTCGGCCTGGGCCAAGACCTCGTCCAGGCTCAGGCACTTCGCCCCGCACACCGGGTCCACCCCGCCCGCCGGGCACTCGCCGTGGGGGGCGTAGATCAGCCTCATGCCGAACCCCGCCGCCCGCTTGGCCACGGCCCGGCCCACCCGGCCCAGGCCGATGAGCCCCAGGGTCTTGTGATGCACGTCCGCCCCCAGCATGAACTGGGGGTTCCACTCCGGAAACCTGCCGCCGCGGCAGAGGCGGTCGCCCTCGGGCACCCGCCGGGTCACGGCCAACATCAGGGCCAGGGCCAGGTCGGCGGTGGTGTCGGTGAGCACGTCCGGCGTGTTGGTGATGGCCACCCCCCGGGCGGTGGCCGCGTGCACGTCGATGTTGTTGTAGCCCACCGCGTGGTTGGCCACGATCCTCAGCTGGGGACCGGCCGCGTCCAGGGCCTCGCCGTCGATGCGTTCGGTGAGTAGCGGCAGGATGCCCTCCATGCCCCGGGCGGCGGCCAGGAACTCCTCCCGAGTCATGACCCGCTCATGGGGGTTCACGCTGAGCGCGAAGTTGTCGTTGAGCATATCCATGACCGCCTGGGACAGCCGGCGGGTTATGAGCACCTTGGGCTTCATGTTCTTGTCTCCGTCCAGACCACATTTTTCATGAATGACGACCGGCTGCGCCAGCCACCGGCATACGGTGTTGCTGGCTGCGCTCGGACCTCGACTTAGCTTAGGCTACGCCTCCGGTCCTCGCTTGCCAGACGCCTTGTCTGCCGGTGGCTGGCTGTGACGGGCTCTGATACAAACCATATCCTGATAAGGTTAACGCTCTTTTTGTATAAGGCCGCATAAATCAAAATTCACTTTTCGCCATCCAGCCTTTGGGCAATATGCGGGATCTCGTGTCCAGCCGCCCTTGAGAAATAAAAAAGGGCGGCGGCCCCTGGGGACCGCCGCCGTTTGTTGCTTGCTATGGGTTCTAGCGCATGACGTAGTGGGCCACGCCGTCCTTGTGCATGCGGCCGACGACCCCTTCGCCCACCATCTCGCGCAGGCTGTCCATGAGGGGCTTCTCGTCCTCGTGCAGGGCGGCGGCCAACTCGCGCAGTTGGAAGGGCCGCGCCTGCTCCTTGAGCAGGTTGGCCACCCGCGCCTTGATGAACTCCTCGCTGACCACGCCCATCATGTCGCGGTCAAAGGCCAGGGCGTTGCGCTGGTTGCCGGGGTAGACCTCTTCCCAAGGCCGCCGCAGGGTGGCGCCCAGGACCCAGCGGACCCGGGGGCTGTTCACCGTGGCGTAGAGCCCGGCCAGCTTTTCCTGATTTTCCAGGGTGCGCTCGATGGGGCCCAGCTCGGCCATGGTGGTGATGAAGCTGTTCACCGTCTTGATGTACTCCTCGGGCCGGTTCAGGTCGGCGTGGGCCAGGGCGATGCGCCGCCGGTCGAAGCCGCACAGGGCCAGCAGCTTCTTCATCAGGTTGACCCGGCTCCAGGTGTGGTCCAGGCCGTAGGAGTGGTGGCAGTCCTCGGGGGGACAGCCAATGAGCAGCAGGCTGTTGGCCCCTTCCAGGAAGGCGCGGGCCAAGACCGAGGGGTCCAGCTGGCCGATGCAGCTGACCCGGAGCATGTACAGGCGCGGGTCGTAGGCCATGCCCTTGACTCCGGCGTTGTCCGCCGCGGCCAGGCCGCCCCAGGCGCAGCCGAAGGCCACCACCTCGTCGGGATTCAGGGCCTTGGACAGGGTGCTCACCCTGGCCTCGCGCTGGGAGGTGGTGTTGTTCTGAATGGTCAGGGCGTGGTAGGGACAGGCCGCCGCGCAGGTGCCGCCGCCGGTGCAGACCATGGGGTCCACGTGGCGGGGGATGTTGCCGCCGGGGCCTTCCACCGGCTCGATGCCGCCGCAGTCGCAGATCTCCTTGCACAGGCCGCAGCCGATGCACTTGCTCTGGTCCACCACGCAGACCATGCGCGGGGCGAACAGCTCGCCCGCGGTGGCCTTTGCCACCATCTCGGCGGTCTTGACGGCCGCCCGGCGGCCCTGGCGCAGGGCCTCGTGCAGGTCGCAGGGGTAGCGGGCGCTGCCAGCCAGATAGGCCTCGTCGCGGCCCACCTGCTCGGGGCGCACCCGCTGCTTGTGCTCTTCCAGGAAGGCCCCTTCCTCGTGCTCCAGGCCCAGGATATGGGCCACCTTGGTGGCCTCGTGGCCCACGCTGCGCCGGGGGCTGAGGATCAGCTTGTCCCAGGGCATCTCGTGCTCCAGGTGGTCCTCGGGGTCGCAGTAGGTGACGAAACCGGACTGCACAGTGGGCCTGAGCGCGCCGTCGTAGGGCACCCAGTTGATGCCCAGCTTGCGGCTGGCCGCCCGTTCACCGGCGGACAGGGGCACCGCCATCTGGTGGTTGTAGAGCATGGTCACCTTGGTCAGCGGCGAACGCTCACGCATGTAGCGGGCCATGGACCAGGCCGCCCGGCTGGAGAGGTAGCAATACTCGGGGTGGCCGGCCTCGTAGTCGTTGAGCCAGAACACCACCTTGCCCTCGGGAGCGCCCAGGGTCCAGAGCATCTCCTCGGCCTCGGTGTGGCAGATAACGTTGCGGCCGTCGTGGCCGAAGTTGCTGCCCTGGTTGAGCATCTGTCCGTCCAGGGCCGCGATCACCGCACCCACCTCGTACACCCTGGGCGGTCCGCCCATAGGGTCGCTGAAGGTGACGTGGTAGCCGCCGGTGCGCCCGGCCAGGGAGGTGAGCTCGCCCACGGTGATGCGGCGCACCAAGGGGCTGGCGTCCACCTCCTTCATGATCGCCTCCAGGCGGTCATAGTAGTGGCGCTCGCCGGGGTAGTGCTCGTGCAGCATGCGGATCTCGTCTTCCCACTCGTCGGTGGACACCGCGGCGATGCACTCGATGCCCCGGCGCGAAAGCTCCTGAGCCGCGCTGTAGGTGGCGATGCCCCCGCCCAGGATCATGGCCGGGCCGGTGAACTCCACCTTCTCGTGGGCCGTGGGGCTCAGGGCCTCCAGGCCCGCGGCCACGGCCTTGATGAGCTTGAAGCCCTTGGCCGCCTTTTCCTCGGGGCTCTGGTCGCTTACCTGGGCCACGTGGCCGCGCAGGTTGACGATGTCGATCTGGCCCGCCTCCAGGCCGGACGCGGCCAGCTCGTGCTCGAACTTGCTGAGCATCACCCGGGCCTCGCAGCCGGCAATGACCACCCGGTCCAGGCCGTTGTCGGCGATGGCCTTCTTGATGGAAGCCATGCCCGGGGCCAGGCAGGAGAAGGGCTCCACGCCCACGTAGCCGATCAGGGGGTCGCCCTCGAGCTGCTCCTTGAGCTGGCTCAGGTCCACCAGGGGAGCTATGCGGCGGCCGCACTCGCAGAGGAAGACGCCTATCTTGCATTCGTTAGCCATGTCTCGCCTCCTTTGCTATCTCTTGACCGAGCGGGCCATGACCACGGAAGGAACCCCGCGCACCCGCTCGAAGCGGGCGCTCATGGCTCCGGTGGGGCACACGGTCACACAGGTGCCGCAGGCCACGCAGTCATCCCCGGGGGTCAAGTAGGGGGAACCGATTTCCTTCTGGGCCCCGCGCCCCACGGTGCTGATGGCGTTGGCCCCCACCACCTGGGCGCAGGCGCGCACGCACAGCCCGCAGAGGATGCACTCCTGCTCCGGGTCGCTGATCTCAAAGCGAGTGGTCTGAACCCCGTACTGGGCGGCCATCTCGCGGATCTCGCTGCTGGCGGGACACTCGGACAGGAGCATCTCCAGTATCCAGCGGCGCACGTTGTTCACCTTCTCGCTGGCGGTGTAGACATCCAGGCCTTGCTCGGCCGGGTACACGCAGGAAGCCACCAGGCGCGAATTGTTGCCCTGCCTAAGCTCCACCACGCACAGGCGGCAGGCCCCAAAGGGCTCCACGGCCTCGTGGTAGCACAGGGTGGGTATTTCGATGCCGTTTTGGCGCGCCGTGTCCAGAAGCGACCAGCCCGCCTCGGCTTCGACTTTGTTTCCGTCTATGGTCAAACTCAACATTATGCAGACTCCCAAAATATGGGCTTAAACGCCTATTGGACTTGAACCGCGCCGAACTTGCAGGACTCGAAGCACATGCCGCAGCGGATGCACAGGCTCTCGTCGATGGTGTGCGGCTTCTTCTTCTCGCCGGTGATGGCGTTCTGGGGGCATGCGCGGGCGCAGGCGCGGCAGCCGGTGCAGACCTCGGGGTCGATGCTGTAGGTGATCAGGTCCTTGCACACGCCGGCCGGGCAGCGATGCTCCAGGATGTGGGTCTCGTACTCGTCGCGGAAGTAGCGCAGGGTACTGAGCACCGCGTTGGGCGCGGTGCCGCCTAGGGCGCACAGGGAGCCCGCCTTGATGGCCTCGGCCAGGCTGTAGAGGTCGTCGATGTCCTCCACCGTGCCCTGGCCCTTGGAGAAGCGGTTGAGGGTCTCGCGCAGGCGGGGCACGCCCAGGCGGCAGGGGAAGCACTTGCCGCAGGATTCTTCCTCCAAAAAGCCCAGGAAGTACTTGGCCACGTCCACCATGCAGTCGCGGTCATCCATTACGATCATGCCGCCGGAGCCCATCATGGAGCCCGCGGCGATGAGCGAGTCGAAGTCCACCGGCAGGTCGGCGTCTTGCCAGGGCAGACAGCCGCCGGAGGGGCCGCCGGTCTGCACCGCCTTGAAGTGGTCGGAGCCGGGAACCCCGCCGCCGATCTCCATGACGATCTCGCGCAGCTTGATGCCCATGGGCACTTCCACCAGGCCCACGTTGTTCACCTTGCCCACCAGGGCGAAGACCTTGGTGCCCTTGGACTTCTCGGTGCCCAACCCGGCGAACCAGTCCGCGCCCTTGTCCAGGATGCGGCTCACGTTGGCCCAGGTCTCCACGTTGTTCAGGACCGAGGGCTTGCCGAACAAACCCTTGTCCGAGGGATAGGGGGGCCGGGGAACCGGCTCGCCCACCTTGCCCTCCACCGAGCGCATGAGGGCGGTTTCCTCGCCGCAGACGAAGGCGCCCGCGCCGCGGTTGATGCGGATGTCGAAGTTGAAGCCGCTGCCCAGGATGTTCTCGCCCAACAGGCCGTAGGCCCGGGCGTCCCTGAGGGCTTTTTCCAGATGCTTGATGGCCAGGGGATACTCGGCGCGCACGTACACGTAGCCGGTGTCGGCCCCGATGGCGTAGCCGCCAATGATCATGCCCTCCACCACCGCGTGGGGGTCGCCCTCCATCACCGAGCGGTCCATGAAGGCTCCGGGGTCGCCTTCGTCGGCGTTGCACAGGACGTATTTTTGCCCGCCCTCGTGCTTGGCCGCCAGGTTCCACTTGATGCCGGTGGGGAAGCCCGCGCCGCCCCGGCCCCGGAGGCCGGAGTTGATCACCGCCTCGATGACCTGCTTGGGCTCCATGTTGGTCAGGGCCTTGGCCGCGCCCGCGTAGGCGCCGGCCCGTAGGGCGTCGTCGATCTTGGTGGGGTCGATCTGGCCGATGTTGGCCAGCACCACCCGCTGTTGGCCCGCGTAGAAGGGGATGTCCTCGGTGGTCTCGATCTTCTCGCCGGTCTGGGGGTGCTCGTAGAGCAGGCTCTCCACCATCTCGCCGGCCTTGATGGTCTTTTGGACGATCTCCTCGGCGTCGCCGGGCTTGACCTGCTGGTAGAAGATGTTCTTGGGCTTGATGATGACCAGGGGGCCGCGGGAACAGAAGCCGTGACAGCCGGTGGTCTTGATGCCGGGCATCACCGCGATGTCCTCGCCCGCGGCGGCCAGGGCCGCCTTGAGGGCCTCGGTCACCCCGGCGCTGCCGTTGGCGATGCAGCCGGTGCCGTGGCACACGATGATTCTGGTATGATTGGGGTCTTCCGCCGCCCGCAGCTCGCCGCGCAGCTTTTCAAGCTCCTCCAGGGAGCCCAGCCTCAGCTCAGCGGTGTCCTTTGCCGTAGCTTGCATGCCTTCCACTCCTTACTCGTCACCGAGTTTTTGCACGGTCTTCATCAGCTTGGGCGAGGTCACCTTGGGCTGATATTGGCCGTTGACCACCGCCACCGGGGCCAAGGCGCAGGCGCCCAGGCAGTTGACCGTCTCCACGGTGTACTTGAGGTCCTCGGTGGTGCCGGGGCCGTCGAGGCCCAGCCTGCGCATCAGGTTCTCGGCGATGAGCCCGCTGCCCTTGAGGTGGCAGGCGGTGCCCAGACACACGTGGATGAGGTTTTCGCCCTTGGGCTCAAGGCTGAAGGAATTGTAGAAGGTCGCCACCGCATAGGCCTGGGACTCCGGCACCCCGGTGTGGTCGCAAACCAGGGTCAGGGCCTCGGACGAGATGTAGTTGAAGGCGGCCTGAATGTCCTGCAGCAGGAAGATCAGGTATTCCGGTTTGCCGGGGTAGCGTTCGATGATTTCGTCGATATCAATGTCAATAGCTGTTTGCGCCACAATAACCTCCTTGGCTTTAACGCGGGCGTACCGCGGTGCTATCTCTGGCTTTGTGAAAAGCAATACTTGGGCCAGATTGCACAAGGAGCTTATATAACTATGTTTTTTTAAATATGGCCGAAATGGGGCGGGGCCGGATGAAACAAGAAACGTTTCCGCGCAGTTGAAACAATGTTCTCCGTCGAGAAACGTTGCGGATTAATACGCTGATTTAATTGCTTTTAGTGCGACATGGAACAATATATGAAACGTTTGAAACAATCTGGAACGTTTCAAACGGCTAGGCCAGGTCCAAGGCCTTCATGCGCCGCCACAAAGAAGTGCGGCTGATGCCCAGCAGCTCGGCCGCCTCCCGGCGGTGACCGCCGCATTGGCTCAGGGCGTCCAATATGGCTTGGCGCTCGCCCTCTTCCGGGGCGGCCGCCCGGCCCGTGGGGGTTTCCTCCCCGCCCGAGGCCGCGCCCCGCTCCCGCCAGAACTCGTTCAGTGACGGCAGGTAAGCCGGCAGAATCACGGGTCCTTTCACGAATACGTAGGCGTGCTCCATGACCCGCTCCAGCTCGCGCACGTTGCCCGGCCAGTCGTAGCTCATGAACATGCGGGTCACCTTGGGGTCCACCGAGCGCACCTGCTTGGCGTAGCGCTGGTTGAGCTGCTTGATGAAGTGGGCCACCAGCAGGGAGATGTCGTCCTTGCGCCGGCGCAGGGGGGGCAGGGTCAGGGGAACGGTGCGCAGGCGGTAGAACAGGTCTTCCCTGAAGCGGCCCTGGGCCATGGCCTGGGCCAGGTCCAGGTTGGTGGCGGCGATGATGCGCGCGTCCATGGGGATGAGCCGGGTGCCGCCCACCCGCTCAAAGACCCGCTGCTCCAGCACCCGTAGCAGTTTTACCTGAAGCTCCGGCTTCAACTCACCGATTTCATCCAAGAATATGGTGCCGCCCTTGGCCAGCTCGAAGCGCCCCACCTTGGAGCGCACCGCCCCGGTGAATGCCGCCTTTTCATGCCCGAACAGCTCGCTTTCCAAAAGGCTCTCGGCCAGGGCCGAGCAGTTGACGGCCACGAAGGGGCCGTCGCGCCGGGGGGAGTGGTGGTGCAGGGCCCGGGCGAACAGCTCCTTGCCGGTGCCGCTCTCGCCCTGGATGAGCACGTTGGCCCCGCTGACCGCCACGTCGGGCAGCATGTTGAACAGCCGCTGCATGGGCTCGCTGGCCCCCACGATGTCGCTGAAGGTGGAGCCGGAGTCCGGCGGCAGGTTGGTCTCCAGGCCGGCCAGGGGCCGAAAGCTCTCCACCGCGCCCACCACGGTGCCCGCCCGGTCGCGCACCACGCTGGTGTTGACCAATACGCCCAGGCGCTTGCCGCCCTTGCCCAGCATGCGCACGTCCTGGTCCATGCGGGTCACCCCGGTCTCCAGGGTGGTGCGCAGGGGGCAGCCCGCGCCGCACAGATCCGAGCGGAAGATGTCCCAGCAGTAGCGGCCCAGCACCTCGGAGCTGTTGTAGCCGGTGAGCTGCTCGGCCCTTTGGTTGAAGGAGGTTATGCGCCAGCGGGTGTTGATGGTGAAGATGCCCTCGGCCAGGTTGTCCACCAGGGATTGGTATCCCAGGCGCGGCATGCGGGGCAGGGATTCGCCCGGCTCCAGACGGCCGCTGCTCAGGGGGGCGAAGTCCAGGTCGCGCAAATTGATCATGGCCCCCACCACCTGGCGGCCGGGCCCGAAAAGGGGATTGATGGAGTATTCGCAGGTGAAGTCCTGCCCGGCGGCGTCGCGGGCCTGGGCCTGGATCTGGTGGGAGGGATCGCCTTGGCCCAGGGCCGCGTCCAGGGCACTTTGGGCCAGGGACAGGTCCGGCCCCTCCAAAAAGCCGGTGAGGCGCAAAACCTCCCCCACCGTCAACTCGCCGGCCATGAGCTGCTGGGCGGCGCGGTTGGCGCCCATTATCCGGTGCGCCCCGTCCACCGCCACCACCGCTTCGCCGCTAAGTAGTTGGCCTTCTCGCTCCCGAGGGGACATGCCTTCTCCCACTGTCTCCAAAAAGACAGACTACACCACTGGCTGATTTTATCAAGGATAATGGCAGGAAAGGAGGTCGGCCCTCAAGCTGTTTTAAGGGCTGTTGGCCAGGAAGCGGAAGGTGATGCCGCCAACGCGGGCATCCATAATCTAAATGAAATCACCCGGCACAGCCATGGAGCGGAAGGCAAGGCGGCAGGCGAACGAGGGACGTAGGGGTAGTAGACCTACCCCGAGGACCGAGTAACGCCGACAACGCAGCCCTGCGGGGTCTGGCGAAGCCGGGCTTAAATTTTCTGCCCCAAGATGCGCTCCACCTCGTTGTCCTCCAGGAAGGAGGACACGTTCCAACAGATGGCGCGCAAGTCCTTGTCGCGGTGGCCAGGGGTTAGAAGTCCCCGCGCCTGGCTCAATCCCCGGCCTTGAACCAAGATGGCCAACTCTTTCAGACGGCCCAGAGTGGGCGTGTCACCTCCCTGGGCTTTTTGGTATGCTTTCATCAGGGCGTTGACCCTGGCCACTGAACAACGCTTACAAGTGCGATCTGGCGTCACCTGCGCTCCCTGCTTGCTGTAAAGAGTGCTGCGCCTTTTCTGTGGATGCAAACACTCTAGCCCGAGTAGGCCTTAAGAGGCAAGCCTCCAAGTAGGGATTAGCAATTTTCTTGACAGCCAACCAGGGGCTGGGTAAGGAAACATATTGTCTTTATTAAAATTACCCCGGTTTTTCTTGTCCGGGAGGCCCCGGCCCAAGAGAGGGATATGCACCCCACCCAGCTGAATCTAATCATGGAATCCATCTCTCTGGGGGTGCTGGCCATGGACCGCCACGGCCGGGTGACCTTTTTCAACCGGGCCGCCGAGCAGATAACCGGGGTGAGCCGGGACAAGGCCCTGGGCCGTATGTGCGGCGAGGTGCTCAAGTCAACCCTGTGCGACGAGTACTGCCCGGTGCTTCGGGCCATGGAGACCGGCGAGGAGCAGTCCGGCCTGGAGGCGGTGTTCATCCGCCAACGGGGCCGCTCGGTGGTGCCGGTCAGGGTGTGCGCCTCTCCCCTGTACGACGAGGACGGCCAGGTGTGCGGCGGGGTGGAGACCCTGCAGAGCCTGCACCTGGGCAGCCACCTGGACAAGCAGGACCAGGAGGCGTCCCGCTGGGAGGACTTCATCGGCGAGAGCCCCCAGGTGCGCCGCATCTTCGACACCCTCAAGGTGGCCGCGCCCAGCAAGGTGACCGTGCTCATCGAGGGCAACACCGGCACCGGCAAGGACCTCTTGGCCCAGATCGTCCACTTCAACAGCCCCCGGGCCCACAAGCCGCTCATCAAGGTGAACTGCGCGGCCCTGCCCGAGAACCTTTTGGAAAGCGAGCTGTTCGGCTACACCAGGGGGGCTTTCACCGGGGCCGAGCGCGACAAGCCGGGCCGCTTCCAACTGGCCGACGGGGGCAGCCTGTTCTTGGACGAGATAAGCGAGTTGCCCTTGTCCCTGCAGGCCAAGCTGCTGCGGGTCCTGGAGGAGCAGGAGTTCTTCCCCCTGGGCGCCCGCCAGGTGACAAAGGTCAACGTGCGCATCCTGGCCGCCAGCAACAAGCCCCTGGACCGCCAGGTGGAGCGGGGGCTGTTCCGCGAGGACCTCTACTACCGCCTCAACGTGATCAAGGTCACGGTGCCCGCCCTCAAGGAGCGGCGCGAGGATATCCCGCTTTTGATCCGCCGCTTCATCCAGCACAAGAACGTGGAAAACGGCACCTACATCTGCCGCTTCTCCCCGGAAACCCTGAACGTGCTTTTGAACTACGACTACCCGGGCAACGTGCGCGAGCTGGAAAACATCCTGGAGCACGCCTGCCTGTTGTGCCGGGGCGACGTGATCAAGTCCCACCACCTGCCCCGCGACCTGGAGGAGGAGGTGGCCTCATCCCTGGAGCACGAAGGCTCCCACCGGGAAAAAAACGAGTTAATTCAGGTGCTTGACAGGCACAACTGGAACCAGACCCAGGCCTCGGCCGAGCTGGGCATCAACCGCACCACCCTGTGGCGGCGCATGAAGCGCCTGGGCATCGCCAAGGCCTGATCCCACAGTTGCATCACCGCAACACTACTGTTGCACTTGACGCAACACCGTTATAGGCCTGCATTCAAGCCATCAACCAGCACAATCGAATAAATTTATCTTAAGGTGTTGCATCTCGGCGCAACACCTTCCAAACCCCTAATTCCTACTTAGCGTTGCAACTGGCTGATATTTATTGCAAAGATATTTTAGGCCATTTGGCATGAGTTGTGCCTTAGTAAAGGGCGACCATTAACTTAATCGGGATAGAAAATGGCCTCTTCTCCGCAACACCAAATCAAGCTCTCCAACCGCTTGGCCTTCAAGCTGACGGTATGGGTGGGGCTTAGTTTGGTGTTGCTGACCACCGCCTCGGCCTATTGGGCGGTGCGGCAACAGGAGAGCCGCTCCATAGAAAAGATGCGCCAGACCGGCAACTGGTTCAGCGACACGGTCAAGCGGGCCACCCGCTACGACATGCTCAAGGACCAGCGCCAGAGCCTGCACCACGTCATCGAGGCCATGGGCCGCCAGCCGGGCGTGGAGGTGATCCGGGTGCTCAACAAGAAGGGCCGCATCATGTTCAGCAGCCGCAGCGCCGAGATCGGCCGCCTGGTGGACATGGAGAGCGAGGCCTGCTACGGCTGCCACTTCAAGGACCGCCCCCTGGAGCGCCTGGCCATCAACGAGCGCAGCCGCATCTTCAGCCTGCACGGCAAGGACACCCACCGGGTGTTGGGGGTGGTCAACCCCATCTACACCGAGCCCGCCTGCTACAGCGACCCCTGCCACGCGCACCCGCCCGAGCAGAAGGTGCTGGGAGTGCTGGACGTGGCCCTGTCCCTGGGCGAGGTGGACCGGGAGGTGGGGGCCACCACCCGCCAGGTCGTTTTCTACGCGGTGGTGCTTTCGGCGGTGATCTGCGCGGTGGTGGCGGTGTTCATCTTCCTGTTCGTCAATCGCCCTCTGACCAGCCTGTTGGGGGCCACCCGGCGCATCACCACCGGGGACTACGATCAGCCCATCACCCCCAAGACCAACGACGAGATCGGTGCGGTGGCCGAGGCCTTCGACCTGATGCGCCGGGGCATAAAGGAAAAGACCGAAGACCTTCAGCTGGAGCGCCGTCAATACCAACGCCTGTTCGAGGAGGTGCCCTGCTACATCACGGTGCAGAACGCCGACTTCAAGCTGTTGGCCCACAACAAGCGCTTCGAGGGCGACTTCGGGCCCAGTGTGGGGCAACACTGCTACCTGGCCTACAAGGGCCGCGACTCGCGCTGCCCCAACTGCGCGGTGGCCAAGACCTTCGCCGACGGCCGGGCCCACAGCGCCGAGGAAAAGGTGGTGGGCGCCGATGGCAGCCCCCGCTACTTCCTCAACCTCACCTCGCCCATCACCGACAAGAGAGGCAACATCGTGGCGGTGATGGAGATGGCCACCGACATCACCGACGTGCTGCGCCTGGAGGAGGAGCTCAAGCGCTCGGAGGAAAAGTACCGCTTGTTCTTCAACAACGACCCCAACCCCATCTTTGTTTTCGATGCGGACAGCCTGGAGATTCTCGATGCCAACGATCGCGCGGCCAGCGAATACGGCTATCCCCTGCCCAAGCTGGTGGGCCGCTCATTTTTGGACCTCACCCCCGCGGCCGACCGCTCCCAGGTGCGCAACTTCATCGCCCTCAAGGGAGCCTTCCTGTCCACGGTGCGCCAGGTGCGCGCCGGGGGCGAAGTCTTTTTCGTCAACCTCAGGGCCAGCTACGGCGAGCACATGGGGAGGAAGGCCGTGATCGCCACCACCTCCGACATGACCGAGCGCCTGCAGACCGAGCAGCAGCTCATCCAGGCGGCCAAGATGGCCACCCTGGGCGAGATGAGCGCCGGGGTGGCCCACGAGCTTAACCAGCCTCTGGCGGTCATCGCCGCCGGCTCCAGCTTTTTGAACAAGGTGATCTCCCGGGGCGAGGCCCCCACCCCGGAGCAGCTGTTGCAGGTGGCCAAGGAGATGAACCAGCAGGTGGAGCGGGCCCGGCGCATCATCGACCACCTCAGGGAGTTCGGCCGCAAGCACGAGGTTACCGCCGAGAGCATTTCCCTGAACGACCCCATCCTGGGCGTTTTGGGTTTGTTGGGCCAGCAGCTCAGAGTGCATAATATTCAGGTGGAGACCAACCTGGACCCCAACCTGCCCCCCATCCTGGGTGATGTCAACCGCCTGGAGCAGGTGTTAATCAACCTGATAATGAACGCGCGTGACGCCATCGAGGAGCGCCGGAGCAAGCTGCCCGAGATGGAAGGACGTATCAAGATAGCCAGCTTCGCCCAAGAGGGGCGGGCGGTGGTCACCGTGGCCGACAACGGCGGGGGCATTGCCGCCGGCAGCCAGGACCGCATCTTCGAGCCCTTCTTCACCACCAAGGAAGTGGGCAAGGGCACCGGTCTGGGCCTGTCCATCTCCTACGGCATCGTGCGCGACTTCGGAGGCAACATTAAGGTGGAAAACCAGCCCGGCGAAGGGGCCGTGTTCAGGCTCAGCTTCCCGGTGCGCAGGGAGGCCAAGGCATGAGCGGCCGCACCCCTCCCCCCTATCCCAGCCTGCTGGTCATCGACGACGAGCCGGGCATCCGCAGCATGATGTCCCTGTCGCTCACCGCCGACGGCTACAAGGTCTGCACCGCCGCCGACGGCGCGGAGGGCCTGAGCATCTTCGAGGAGCAGAAGCCGGACATCGTGCTCACCGACATCAAGATGCCCGGCCTGGACGGCATCGAGGTGCTCAAACGCATCAAGTCCATGAGCCCGGACACCGAGGTGATCGTCATCACCGGCCACGGCGACATGGACCTGGCGGTGCGCTCGCTGCAGCTCATGGCCAGCGACTTCGTGACCAAACCAGTGAGCGACCAGGCCCTGGAGGTGGCCCTCAAGCGGGCCGCCGAGCGCCTGACCCTCAAGGCCCAGCTCCACTGCTACACCCAACACCTGGAGCGCCGGGTGGCCGAGGCCACGGCCAAGGTGGTGGCCGCCGAGCGCCTGGCCGCGGTGGGCCAGACGGTGAGCGCGTTGGTGCACTCGCTCAAGAACATGCTGGCCGGTCTCAAGGGCGGCATCTACATGGTCAGCCAGGGCCTGAACGGCTCGCACAAGCAGCTCACCGACGAGGGCATGCAGATGCTCGAGCGCAACCTGGGCCGGGTGCAGGACCTGGTGGGCGATTTGATGACCATCGCCAAGCCCCGCAAGCCCGACATGGCCCCCCTACCCCTCAAGGAGCTTCTGGCAGAGGCCGGGCGCATCATGGCCTCCGAGGCCGAGGGCAAAGGGGTGATCCTCAAGGTGGAGTGCCCCCAAGGCGACGGCCCGGTGGCCATGGCCGACCACCGCATGGTTTTGGAGGCCTTCCTCAACATGGTGAGCAACGGCATCGACGCGGCCTCGGAGATGATCGACGGCAAGGTGGTGCTCAGCGCCAGCGGCGACCCCAGGGAAGTGTGCCTGATGGTGCGCGACAACGGGCCGGGCCTGGACGCCGAGGCGGCCGACAACATATTCAAGGGCTTCTACAGCACCAAGGGAGCCTCGGGCACCGGCCTGGGGCTCATGGTGGCCCAAAAGACCGCCAAGGAGCACCACGGCCGGGTGGAGTTCAACACTTCGCCCACCCGGGGCGCCCTGTTCAGCCTGGTGCTGCCCGCCGCCGGGCGCGCGGCCTACCTGAAATACGCGGACTAGAGCCGGTTCAAATAAGGGAGGTGATCCAATGATCGCTTACAAGAACATTCTCTACTGCACGGACTTCTCCGAAGACGCGGAGATAGCCCTGCACCACGCGGTGGACCTGGCGCGGCGCCACGGGGCCAGGCTGCACATCCTGCACTGTCCCCACTCCACCCTGCGCTACATGCCCACCGAAACCGACGAGGGCGCGGAGCCCGGCGACGTCACCTACGCCTCGCCGGAACTGCTGACCAAGCTCACCGAAGACCTGAAGACCCGCTACGCGGCCAAGGTGGAGGGCATCGACGTTCAGTGGGTGGTGCTGGCGGGCACCCCCTTCGTGGAGATTTTACGCTACGTGCGCGAAAACGACGTGGACTTGGTGGTTATGGGCATGGAGGGGGCCTCGCTCAACGAGGACACCCACTACGGCAGCACGGTGGAGCAGGTGGCCAAGCGCTGCCCCTGCCACGTGATGGCCATCCGTAACCCCGAGCGCACTTACACTCTATAGCCCCGGGAGGGAGCATCATGGCCAAGAGAGTTTTGGTGGTGGACGACGAGATGGACGTTCGCACCTTTATCACCACCCTGCTGGACAGCAACGGCTACAAGGCGGTGGTGGCGGAAAACGGCGAACAGGGCTGGCAGAAATTCCAGGAGAAGAAGCCCGACCTGGTCACCCTGGACGTGATGATGCCCAAGGAGAGCGGCATCAAGATGTACCGCAACATCAAGACCGACCCCAACTTCGCCTCGGTGCCGGTGTTGATCATCAGCGGCCTGGCCCGCAAGACCTTCCTGCATTCCCAGAAGGTGCTGGACCAATTCAAGAACCAGAGCGTGCCCGAGCCCGAGGGCTACATCGAAAAGCCCCCCGAGCCCGAAGAGCTCCTGGGCGAGATCAAGCGCATCATCGGCTAGCCCCCTCTGGAGGTTTCCATGTCCCAGCCCATCGCCGGGGCCCCCAACGGGGAGTCCCCCAGTTTAGAACGGCCCCAGGCCCCCAGCCCGGAGCAAGCCATACGGCCCGACGGCCGCTGGCTGGCCCAGGTGCAGGCGGCCAGCGGGGTCTCAGCCGGGGCCTGCTACGGCTGTAAAAAATGCTCCAACGGCTGCCCCCTCAGTTTTGCCATGGACCTGCACCCCTACCAGGTGGTGCGCTACCTGCAACTGGGACAGATGGACAAGCTGGAGGGCTCATCCACGGTGTGGATCTGCGCCTCCTGCCAGACCTGCCTGACCCGCTGCCCCAACCAGGTGGACCTGCCCCGGCTCATGGACTGGATCAAGGAAGAGCTGGTGCGCCGGGGCCAGGCGGCGCCCGAGGAAAAGGTGCGCCTGTTCCATCAACTGTTCCTGAAGGGCGTGGCCAAGCGGGGCCGGGTGTTCGAGGGCGAGCTCATGGCCGGTTACATGCTCAAGACCGGCGGGGCCTTTGGGCCGGAAGCCATCAAGAACGCCCGCATGGGACTGACCATGCTCAAAAAGGGGCGCCTGAAGCTGATACCCGCCCGCACCAAGGACCGGCGCTGGCTAAAGGCCCTGTTCAGCGAGCCCAAGGGAGGCAGCCATGCCTGAGGTGAGCTACTACCCCGGATGCTCCCTGGAGGCCACGGCCAAGGACTACGCCGAGAGCGTGGAAGGGGTTTGCGAGGCCCTGGACATTAAGCTCCGGGAGCTGCCGGACTGGAACTGCTGCGGGGCCAGCGCGGCCCACAGCCTGGACCACAAGGCGGCGCTGAACCTGGGTGCGCGCAACCTGGCCCTGGCCGGCCGGGGCCCCTCGCCCCTGGTGGTGCCCTGCGCCCTTTGCTACAACCGCCTGGCCAGCGCCCGCCACGAGCTGATGGAAGGCGACGAGCTTATCATCGACGAGATCAAGGCCATGCGCGGCGACTACGCCGGGGTCCAGGTGGTGGAGCTCAACGACTACCTCTCCTCGCCCCAGGTGATCGCCCAAGCCCGGCAAAAAGCGGTGGGCCAGGACCTGAGCGGGCTCAAGGCGGTGTGCTACTACGGCTGCCAGGGGCAGCGGCCCCCGGCCATCACCGGCAAGGCCGACTATGAGAACCCACAGGGCCTGGACCGCCTGCTAAGCGCCCTGGGCGTCACGGTCATCGACTGGCCCTTCAAGACAGACTGCTGCGGAGCTTCCCACTCGGTGGCCCGGCCGGACCTGGTCTTCACCCTGGTGGCCCGGCTCTACGAGAGGGCCCTGGCCCAGGGAGCCAACTGCATCGTCACCGGTTGTCAGATGTGCCAGGCCAACCTGGACATGTACCAGGAGGAGATCGCCAAACAGATGGGCAAGGATGTGTACTTGCCGGTGCTCTACTTCACCGAGGTGATGGGCCTGGCCCTGGGCATCGATGAAACCCCCAAATGGTTGAAGCGGCACCTGGTGAGCCCCAAGGGCCTGCTGGAAAAGGCCCAGCTTCCCCGCCAGACATGGGAGCGGCTATGAGCGCCAACGTAATCCCCCTTAAAAAAGGGCAACCCTCGGGCGCGGTGATGGTGGCCGGGGCGGGCATCGCCGGCATGCAGTCGGCCCTGGATCTGGCCAACGCGGGCTACCTGGTCTATCTGGTGGAGAAGAACATCAGCATCGGCGGCATCATGGCCCAGCTGGACAAGACCTTCCCCACCAACGACTGCTCCACCTGCATGATCTCGCCCAAGCTGATCGAGGTGTCGGCCAACCCCAACATCAAGATCATCAGCCGGGCCACCATCGAAAAGGTGGACGGCGAGCCGGGCGACTTCACGGTGAAGCTGTCCAAGCAGGCCCGCTTCATCGACGAGGACGCCTGCACCGGCTGCGGCGAGTGCATCAAGGTCTGCCCGGTGGAGGTGCCGGCGGACTTCAACCTCGGCCTCAACCAGCGCAAGGCCATCTACCGCCACTTCCCCCAGGCCATCCCCAGCGCCTTTGCCGTGGACAAACGGGGCATGAGCCCCTGCAAGAACGCCTGCCCCGCGGGCATCAGCGTGCAGGGCTACGTGGCCCTCATCGCCCAGGGGCGTTACAAAGAGGCCCTGCGCCTGATCCGCAAGGAGAACCCCCTGCCCGCGGTTTGCGGCCGGGTGTGCACCCATCCCTGCGAAACGGCCTGCGTGCGGGCCGAGGTGGACGAGCCCATCGCCATCCGCGAGCTCAAGCGCTTCGTGAGCGACTGGGAGGTGGAGCAGGGCGAGATGGACCTGCCCGAGATGAAGCCCTCGCGCGGGGTCAAGGTGGCCATCGTGGGAGCCGGCCCCGCCGGTCTCACCGCGGCCAACTACCTGGCCCTGGAAGGCTTTGAGGTCACCATCTTCGAGGCCCTGGACGTGGCCGGCGGCATGCTCCGGGTGGGCATCCCCGACTACCGCCTGCCACCCAAGGTGCTGGACTACGAGGTCGACTACATCAAGCGCCTGGGCGTGGAGATAAGGCTGGGCCAGGCCCTGGGCCGCGACTTCACCCTGAACGAGCTCCAGGACGAGGGCTACGAGTGCCTGTTCATGGCCGTGGGCGCCCACAAGGGCCTGCGCCTGGGCGTGGAGGGCGAGGGCCTTCCCGGCGTGGCCAGCGGCGTGGAGTTTTTGCGCCAGGCCGCCCTGGGCCAGGCCGAGGCTCCCGGCGAAAAGGTGGTGGTCATCGGCGGCGGCAACGTGGCCGTGGACGCGGCCCGCACCGCGCTACGCCTGGGCAGCAAGGAAGTGACCCTGCTCTACCGCCGCACCCGCGAGGAGATGCCCGCCTACGAGGACGAGATCGAAGAGGCCCTGGAAGAGGGCGTGAACATCGTGTACCTGGCCGCCCCGGCCCGCTTCCTGGAGAAGAACGGGCGTCTGAGCGGGGTGGAGGTAATCAAGATGGAGCTGGGCGAGCCCGACGCCTCGGGACGCCGCCGCCCCATCCCCATGGAAGGCTCCAACTACACCATGGCCATCGACGGGGCCATGAGCGCCATCGGCCAGGCCCCGGACCTGGATTTCCTGGAGCCCAAGAGCGACATCGACGTGGACCCCAGGGCCCGGGCGCTGGTGGACGAGATCAGCCTGCAATCCAGCGTGCCCTGGGTCTTCTGCGGCGGCGACTCGGTCACCGGCCCGGCCACGGCCATCGAGGCCATAGCCCAGGGCAAGCGCGCGGCCGAGAGCATCCGGCGCTACATCGACGGCGAGGACCTGCGCGTCGCGCGCGAGACCGACCGCACCCTGGCCAAGGGCGACACCCAGGGCATCCTTCCCCAGCCCCGCCGCCGCGCGGCCCAGCGCGACCCCGAGCAGCGCAAGCACGACTTCAGCGAGGTGGTGCAGGCCTTCAGCGAGGAACAGGCCCAATCCGAGGCGGCCCGCTGCCTGGCCTGCGGCATCTGCTCGGAGTGCTACCAGTGTTTGGAGGTTTGCCAGGCCGGGGCCATCAAGCATGACATGCGTCCCGAGGAGCTGGAACTCAAGGTTGGCGCGCTGCTGTTGGCGCCGGGCTTCAAGCCCTTTGACGCCCGCCTCAAGGGCGAGTACGGCTATGGCCGCTACCCCAACGTGATCACCTCCCTGGAGTTCGAGCGCATCCTGAGCGCATCCGGCCCCTACGGCGGGCACGTGAAGCGCCCCGGCGACGGCGCCGAGCCCAAACGGGTGGCCTGGATCCAGTGCGTGGGCAGCCGCGACGCCTCCGTCGGCCGCGAGTACTGCTCCTACGTCTGCTGCATGTACGCGGCCAAGCAGGCCATCATCGCGGGCGAGCACGTGCCGGGGCTGAACACCACCATCTTCTACATGGACATCCGGGCCCAGGGCAAAGGCTTCGACCGCTACTACGAGCGGGCCCGGGACGAGCACGGAGTGCGCTATCTGCGCTCCATCCCCAGCCGGGTGCTGGAAGACCCGGCCACCGGCGACCTGATCATCAGCTACTACGACGCCAACGACCAGCTGGTGGAAGAGCGCTTCGACCTGCTGGTGCTCTCGGTGGGGCTTACCCCCAACCCCGACGCCAAGGCCCTGTCCCAGGCCGCGAGGGTGGAAACCGACCGCTTCGGCTTCGCCCAGCGGGTGGAGCTGAACCCCCTGGCCACCAGCCGCGAAGGGGTTTACGTCTGCGGCGTGTTCCAGGCCCCGCGCGACATCCCGGACACGGTGATGCAGGCCAGCGGGGCGGCGGCCCAGGCGGGCGAGCTGCTCTCGGCCAGCCGGGGCAGCGAAGTCACCACCATGGAATACCCGCCCGAGCGCGACTCCGCCGGGGAAAGGCCCAGGGTGGGGGTGTTCATCTGCCACTGCGGCATCAATATCGGCAGCGTGGTGGACGTGCCCGGCGCGGTTGAGTACGCCAAGGGCCTGCCCGGCGTCACCCACGCCGAGGAGTTCCTGTTCACCTGCTCCACCGACAGCCAGGAAAAGATGGCCCAGGTCATCAAGGAGCAGAACCTCAACCGGATGGTGGTGGCCTCTTGCAGTCCGCGCACCCACGAGAAGCTGTTCCAGGACACCCTCAAGACGGCGGGGCTCAACCCCTACCTGTTTGAGATGGCCAACATCCGCGACCAATGCTCCTGGGTGCACCAGGGCGACCATTCGGCCGCCACGGTCAAGGCCGAGGACTTGATCCGCATGTCCGTGGCCCGGGCCGGTCTCCTGGAGCCCTTGCACCAGTTCCCCATGGACGTGGAGCAGACCGCCCTGGTCATCGGCGGCGGGCCCGGCGGGCTCACCGCCGCGCTGAGCCTGGCCGAGCAGGGATTCCTCACCCACCTGGTGGAGCGCTCCGACAAACTGGGCGGCCTGGCCCGGCGCATCCACAGCACGGTGGAGGGCCATCAGGTCCAGCCCTGGCTGGACGATCTCATCGACCGGGTGACCCACCACGGGCTCATCCGGGTGCACACCGAAAGCTGGGTAAAGCAGATCAAGGGCCTGGTGGGCCAGTTCACGGCCACCATCCAGGGGCCGGACAAGCCCTTCACCATCCAGCACGGGGCCACGGTGGTGGCCACCGGGGCCCAGGAGTACCAGCCCAGCGAATACTACTTCGGCCAGGACGAGAGGGTGACCACCCAACTCGGCCTGCACGAGGCGCTGCACCAGGATTCCGGCTGCCTGGACGGGGTGGATCGGGTGGTGATGATCCAGTGCGTGGGCAGCCGAGAGCCGGAGCACTCCTATTGCAGCCGCATCTGCTGCACCGCCGCGGTGGCCAACGCCATCGCCATCAAGAAGGTCAAGCCCGAAGCCGAGGTGTACGTCCTGTTCCGGGACATCCGCACCTTTAGCCTGAAGGAGCTTTATTACAAAGAGGCTCGGGAGCTGGGGGTGACCTTCATCCGCTTCGACCCGGACAACCCGCCCCAGGTGACGCCGGGCCCGGACGGCATGCAGGTGATGGTCCACGACCAGATCCTGGGCCAGTGGATCGCCCTCACCGCCGACAAGCTGGTCTTGAGCGCGGCGGTTCGGCCCAACGACGACGCCCACAAGTTCGCCAGCAGCCTGAAGCTGCCCCTGGACAGCGACGGCTTCTTCATGGAGGCCCACCTGAAGCTTAGGCCGGTGGACTTCACCGGGGCGGGCTTCTTCATGGCCGGGGCGGCCCACGGGCCCAAGTTCATCGAGGAGGTGATCAGCCAGGCCAAGGCCGCGGCCGCCCGGGCGGCGGTGGTCCTCAGCCAGGCCCAGCTCCTGGTGGGCGGCGAGGTGGCCGTGGTGGACGCCGAGCGCTGCGTGGCCTGCCTGACCTGCGTGCGCACCTGCCCTTACGGGGTGCCCCAGGTGAACGAGGAAGGCGTGGTCTACATCGACCCCGCCGCTTGCCAGGGCTGCGGCAACTGCGCCAGCGCCTGCCCCCGCAAGCTCATCCAGGTGCAACATCACACCGACGCCCAGATCATGGCCAAGGAGCGTGCCCTGTAGGGGCGAGGAGAAGACATGGGCGAAAAATACGAACCCAAGATACTGGCTCTCATCTGCACCTACTGCACCTACACCGCCGCGGACATGGCCGGTTCCATGCGCCTGCAGTATCCCCCCAACGTGCGGGTGATAAAGCTGTTGTGCACCGGCAAGGTGGACGTGATCTACCTGCTGGAGGCTTTCAAGGCCGGGGCCGACGTGGTCATGGTGAGCGGTTGCGAGATAGGCGACTGCCACTTTCTGGAAGGCAATCTCAGGGCCAAGGAGAGGGTGGCCCACGCCAAAACCCTCCTGGATGACCTGGGGCTGGGGGGGGACCGCCTGGAGATGTTCCACATCGGGGCCAGCGACGCCCCCAAGTGGGCCGAGGCGGTTAAGTTGATGACTCGCCGAGCCCATGAGCTGGGGCCCAATCCCTTGGGCCGCAAGAAGCCGAGGGCCGCGCAAACCAATATTGAGGAGCTCAGAGCATGATCGTAGCGGAGCGAAAACCCTTTGACGAGATAGCCGCGGCCACCTCCGGCTTCCGCAAGGTGCTGGTGGCGGCCTGCGGCACCTGCGTTGCGGTGTGCCTCACCGGCGGCGAAAAGGAGGCGGGCATCCTGGCCGCCCAGCTGGACATGGCCGCCACGCTCGGGGACCGGGAACAGGTTTTCAGCGTGGGCTGCGTGGAGCGCCAGTGCGACCGGGAGTTCCTGGAAGAGCTGGGGCCCCAGATCGCCGAGGCCGACGCGGTGATCTCCATGGCCTGCGGTGCGGGCATCCAGTTTTTGGCCGAGGCCTACCCCGACACCCCGGTTCTTTCCGGGGTGAACACCACCTTCATCGGGGTCAACGAGGACGTGGGGGTTTGGACCGAGCGCTGCCGCTCTTGCCGCGACTGCGTGCTCAGCATAACCGGCGGGGTGTGTCCCATCGCCCTGTGCCCCAAGGGCATGCTCAACGGCCCCTGCGGCGGGGCGGACCAGGGCAAGTGCGAGACCGACCGCGAGCGCGACTGCGCCTGGAGCGTGATCTACCGCCGCCTGGAGAACACCGGCCGCCTTGCCAACCTGGAAGAGGTGATCGAGGCCAGGGACCATCGCGACCTGCTGCCGGGCCGCCAGGTGCACCCGGCCTACCAACGGAGGTACAGCGCTCATGAGTAAGTTCAGCGATGCCCTGGCCGGGGGCAAGTTCGTCCTCACCGTGGAAATGGACCCGCCCCGGGGCACCGCCCTGGGGGATATGTACGCCTTGGCCAAGGGCCTGTCCGCCAAGGTGGACGCGGTGGTGGTCAGCGACAACCGCGGCGCCGTGGCCCGCATGAGCCCGGTGCTGGCCGCCCATCATCTGATCAAACACACCGGGGCCGAGGTGATCCTCACCCTGACCTGCCGCGACCGCAACCGCCTGGCCCTGACCAGCGAGATGCTGGCCGCCGCCGCCGGGGGGGTGCAGAACCTGCTGCTGGTGAGCGGCGACTTCGTGACCCTGGGCGACCAGCCCGGCACCCGCCCGGTGTACGACCTGGACTCGGTGCAGGCCCTCGTCCTGGCCTCCCTCCTGGCCCAGGGGCGGGACTTCTCCGGCGAGCTGGCCGAACCGGCCGCCTTCTTCCTGGGGGCCAGCCTGCCGGTGGCCACCGATCCCCCCGGCCTGGCGGGCATCAAGTTCTCCAAGAAGCTCAAGGCCGGGGCCGGGTATTTCATGACCCAGCCGGTGAGCGGCGCGGCGGACCTCGATGCCCTGGCCAAGCTGCCCATGGCGGCCGACACCAAGATCATCGCCGGTCTGGAGCTGGGGGCCGATCAAGAGGCCGGGCCTCTGTTGGAGCTGGCCAAGGAGCTCAAGGGCGGCGGCAAGGCGGCCGGAGTGCACCTGGCCTGCCCGGAGGCTCCCCAGCGGTTGACCGAATTGGTGGACAAGCTCAGCTAGGAAAAGGAGACCAACGTGGGTCTGCCTAAGAAACAAGTATTGGTAATCGGCGGCGGGGTGGCCGGAGCCACCACCGCCCTGGACCTGGCCGAGCAGGGCGTGGCGGTGCACCTGGTGGAGCGCGACGACTTCCTGGGAGGCCGGGCCGCCCAGCTGGCCTGCAAGGCCCTGGACAGCTGCCTGAAGTGCAACGGCTGCCTGGCCGAGCCGCGCCTGGCCGCCCTGACCAGCCACCCGCTCATCACCCTGCACCGCGCCTCGACGGTGGCCAACCTCACCGGCTTCGACGGCGGCTACCAGGCGGTGATCGACACCCGCCCCGCCTACATCGACGCCGAGCGCTGCACCGCCTGCGGCCTGTGTTTGGAGGCCTGCCCCGAGGTGGAGGCGGGAGCCATCCGCGCCCCGCGCCTGGCCGCCGAGGCCCCGCGCCTGGCAATCGACGAAACAGCCTGCCTGTATTTCAAGGACGGCCAGTCCACGGTGTGCCGCGACGTGTGTCCCGAGGAGGCCATCGATTTCGGCCGCCAGGGCGACAGCCAGACCCTGGACTTCGCGGCGGTGGTGTTGGCCACCGGCTTCACGCCCTACGACCCCACCCCGGCCTCGCGCCTGGGCTACGGCCTGTTCCCGGACGTGATCACCGCCATGGAGCTGGAGGAGATGCTGCGCACCCAGGGCCGGGCCGTCCGCCCCAGCGACGGCGAGGCCGCGGGCAAGGTGGCTTTCGTGCAGTGCGTGGGCAGCCGGGACGTGAACGGCAACAACTACTGCTCCCGGGTCTGCTGCGGCTACGCCCTGCGCCTGGGCCGCGCTCTGGCCGCGCGCCAGCAGGCCGAGGTGGCGGTGTTCTACATGGACCTGCAAAGCTTCGGCCACGCGGTGGACGAGTTTTTGGAGGCCGCGGCCGGCGAGCTGCGCCTTGTGCGCTCCATGCCCTACGACATCCACCAGCCCCCCGAGGGCTCGGTGATGCTGGACTACCAGCCCAGCCCCGGCGCTCCCCCCACCAGCGAGCCCTTCGACCTGGTGGTGCTGAGCGTGGGCCTGGCCCCCAACCCGGACAACCCGGCCCTGGCCCAAATGGCGGGCCTGGACCTGAACCGCCACGGCTTTTTGGCCCCGGGCAAGCAAGGGGTTTTCCTGGCCGGCACCGCCCAGCGGCCCATGGACGTGGCCGAGGCGGTGGCCTCGGCCGGGCGCGCCGCTCAGGGCGCCCTCACCTATCTAGCGGAGATGCAACCATGAGTGCCCGCGTAGGCGTCTTCCTTTGCCAGGGGGGCCGCAGCCAGGCCGATTCCCTGGAGTTTAAAAAACTGCGCTGGACCGCCGAGGCCTTTGACCAGGGCCGGGTATTCACCGTTGCCCACACCTGCCAGGCCCAGGGCGCGGCCGCCGTGGCCCGCCTGATAAAAGAGCACGAGCTGACCTCGGCGGTGGTGGGGGCCTGTCCCCTGCTGCACAATCCCGGCGGGCTCAGCCGGGCCTTGTCCGCCGAGGGCCTGGACCCGCAGATGGCCACCGTCCTGGACCTGTGCGCCAAGCCCGAGGGCGAGGCCAGCGGGGTTTGCGCCGTGGCGCCCGGAGCCCAGGCCGCCCTGAGCCAGGCCTTGTGCGGCGAGCAGTTCAAGCAGGAGCTTCCCCTGGAGGATCTGGCCGTGGCCACCAGCGTCTTGGTGGTGGGCGAGGGCCTGCCCGCCCTGTGGGCCGCCCGTGGTCTGCTCAAGGCCGGGTACCATCCGGTGCTCCTCACCCCCAGCCAGCGCCTGGCTCCCCCAGCCCTCCTGCTGGGCACCGAGGCGGTGGACGAGGCCGCCGCCCTGGCCAAGGAACTGGAAGAGGCCGAGGGCGTCACCCTCATCCGCCAGGGCCGGCTGCTGGGCCTGGGCGGGGGGGCGGGCAACTTCACCGCCACCATCGCCGACCGGGCCGGGGAGATCAGGAGCCTGAGCGTAGGCGGGGTCATCGTGGCCCAGGCCCCGCCCAAGGCCCTGAACCTGCCGCCCCAGGGCCTGGCCGCCGGTGAGCGGGTGGTGTCCCTGGAGGAGCTGGCCTCTCTGCTGCAAGCCCCGGAGCACCTCAAGAAACGCCTGGGCCAAGGCCCCTACACCGTGGCCCTGGGAGTGGGTCTGGGCCGTCAGGCCGCGCCCCTGGACCTCATCGGGGCCATGAACTGCGCCCGCAAGCTGGCCGCCGGGCCCCAGAACCGGGTGGTGTTGTTCACCAACAACGCCAAGGTGGCGGGCGACGACCTGGAGGCCCTGACCCAGCAGGTGCGCGGCGAGGGGGTGGTGTTCGTAAAGTTCACCACCGGCGGCCTGCGCGGCGACGAAACCCACGAGGGGGTGGAGCTTCAGTGGGACGAGGAGATCCTGGGTGCGACCATGGCCGACCACTTCGACCTGTTGGCCCTGGACCAGGCCCCCGCCCCCACCCCGGCCTACCACGAGCTGGCCCACCGCCTGGGCCTCAGCGTGGGGCGCGACGGCTACTTGCAGCCCGAGGCGGTCAACGCCCTGCCCGCCAAGAGCCGCCGGGCCGGGGTGTGGCTGGTGGGACCGGCCAGGGGCCAGGGCGACCTGGAGCGCTGGGCCGACGAGGTGCAGGAGGCGCTCTACGGGGTGCGCCGCCTGCTGGCCCAGGGCACGGTGCGGGTGGAGAGCAGCCGGGTCATGGTGGACCGCAAGCGCTGCACCATCTGCCTAACCTGCGTGCGGGTCTGCCCCGAAGGGGCAATGGACCGCCTGTTCCGCCGCCCCATGAGCAACCCCCTGGCCTGCACCGGCTGCGGCACCTGCGCCGCCGAGTGCCCCATGGAGGCCATCCAGATCGTGGGCCAGGAGGACTCCCGCTACAGCGGGGAGATCGCCGCCGCCGCGGGCAGGGTGGGAGACCTGGGCCAGGCCGTGGAGCGCCGATTGCTGGTGCTGGCCTGCGCCAACTCCGCCTCCCCGGCCCTGCACGCCGCCCGCTTGCAGGGCGCGGCCCTTCCCTCCGGCCTCAGGCTGGTGCAGGTGCCCTGCGCGGGCAAGGTGGACGCGGACATGGTCTTGGAGGGACTCCAGCGCGGCTTCGACGGGGTGCTGATCCTCTCCTGCCACCCGGACGCCTGCTACTCGCTCACCGGCAGCACTTGGGCCAACATGCGCGCCGGGCACCTCGGCAACCTGCTGGCCGAGACCGGCCTGGAGCCGGAGCGGCTCATGCTCTCGGGGGTGGCCCCCAGCCAGTCCAAGGAGGTGTTGGCGGTGATCAAAAAGGCGCTGGCCACCCTGGACCAGCTGGGACCCAGCCCCCTGAAGGTGGGGGCCCAGGTGCGCGAGGTGCTCACCCGCTACACCCTGGACATGGACGACACCTTCTCCATAGTGGGCTAGAGAGTTAGCTCCATACCGTCGTCCGCCGTCTCGCCGGGAAGTTCATCCACATGGGCCAGCATGTCCTGGCTCATGTGGGTGAATATCAAGCGTCCGGGGTTCAGCGCCTCGCGCCGCTTCAGCATGTCCGTGCAGCTCATATGATATTTGATGGGCCGCTCATAAAAGTAGGCCTCGGCGATCAACAGGTCCGCCCCGCCCAGGATCGGCAACAGCTCGTCCACCCACTGGGTGTCGCCGGTGTAGGCCAGGCTCTTGCCCGTCGCCTCGATCCTCAGCGCCAGGGCGGGCGCGCCCGAGGCGTGCAGCCCCTCGGCCACCTTCACCGACAGGCCGCACCACTTCACGGCCGCACCGGGGGTCATTTCGGTGATCTCGGTGGCGAATTTGCGCTGTATCCGGCTGGCGCCGGGGAAGTTCACCTCCAGGGAGTCCACCAGGCGCGAGGCCAGGCCCACCGGCCCGGCCAATAGCAGGGGCTCGGTGCGTTTGGAGTGCAGTTGGGCGTCCAGGATGAAAAAGGGCAGCCCGCCGAAGTGGTCGCCGTGCAGGTGGGAGATGAGGATGCCGTCGATGGAGCCGGGGTCCACGCCGTAGCGTTGCAGGGAGATCAGGGCCGAAGCCCCGCAGTCCAAAAGCACCCGGCGGCCCTCCCACTGAAGCAGGATGCAGGCCTGCAAGCGGCCGCCGTGGCCGAAGGCGTCGCCCGACCCCAGGAACTTCACCGTTAGTCCGGCCATACCCCCTCCAAATTTTTTAGGAAGCCTCCGGCCCGGCGGCGGGCCGGAGGCGCTGATCTATTTTCCGGCCAGGGCGGCCACGACCTTTTCCTGGTCCCCGGCGGCCAGGTAGGGATGCATGGGCAGGCTGAAGACGCGCTCGCCCGCCGACTCGCTCAAGGGGAAGTCGCCCGCCTGGTGGCCCAGGTAGGCGAAGGCGGTCTGCAAATGCAGGGGCTTGGGATAGTAGATGGCGCTGGGGATGCCCGCGGCCTTCAGGCGCTCCAAAAACTCGCCCCGCGCCGTCTGGCTCTCGGCCATCACCGAGTACTGGGCCCAGGCCGAGGCGTAGCCCGAGGGCACCGTGGGGGCGGTGAGGGCCGCGCCCGAGGCGGCGATCAGCTCGGCGTAGCGCGCGGCCACCTCCTGGCGGGCCTTCATCTCGCCGGGCAAAAGCTCCAGCTTGGCCAGGAGCACCGCGGCCTGCATGGTGTCCAGGCGACCGTTGATGCCCAGGCGCACGTTGTCGTACTTGTCCTCGCCCTGGCCGTGCACCCTCAGCGAGCGCAGGACGCGGTCCAGATCGTCGTCGTCGCAGAAGACCATGCCGCCGTCGCCGTAGCCGCCCAGGGGCTTGGCCGGGAAAAAGGAGGTGCAGCCCAGCTTGCCCAGGGCGCAGGCCATTTTTCCCTGGTACTCGCCTCCCATGGCCTGGGCCGCGTCTTCCACCACCGCGAGGTTGTGCTCATCGGCGATCCGGTTGATGGCATCGTAGTCCGCCGGCAGGCCGAAGAGGTCCACCGGCATGATTACCCTGGGCTCCAGGTCCCCCCGCTCCTGCACCGCCGCGATGGCCGAGGCCAGCAGGGCCGGGTCCAGGTTGAAGGTGACCGGGTCGATGTCCACGAACACCGGGGTGGCCCCCAGCAGGGCGATGACCTCGCCGGTGGCGAAGAAGGTGAAGGGGCTTGTGAACACCGCGTCGCCGGGGCCGATTTCCAGGGCCAGCAGGGCCAGCATCAGGGCGTCGGTGCCCGAAGCGCAGCCCATGGCGTGCTTGCTGCCCACGTAGGCGGCCAGCTTCTCTTCCAGCTCGCCGATCTCCGGGCCCATGATGTAGCGGCCGTGGTCCAGCACCTTTTTGATGTTGTCTTCTATTTTTTGGCGAATCAGTTGTTGTTGCGCTTTCAGGTCAATGAACTGCATGTTGCCGCACCTTTATGGTTTGCGTAGTTCGGGCTCGAACCGCTGAGGGGCCTCTGGTTTCGCTCAACTCTATAAAGAGTACCGCTCCAGGTCAAATGGCTATTTATCGCCGGGGCGGGCGCGTTGTAGAATAATTCCCTGCCGTCAACCCAGCGCGGGACCGCCACTCGGCCCCGCCAGCCGGCCCGGCCGCCGGTATCACCTTGCTCGCCCCATCTCCGCCCGCCCTTCCCGTGGCCAGGCCAGGAGCCGACCATGGCCGACAACGAGCGCCTCTCCCGCGGCTTGCTGAGCCAGTTATTGTCCTGGAAGGGCTTCAAGGTTTCCCAGGCCCGGGGCGAGCAGATCATCAACGAGATATCCGTGGGCTCCACCCCGGCCCTGGGCTACTACGCCCTGATCTCGGCGGCCTCGCTCATCGCCAGCCTGGGCCTGGTGGCCAACAGCGCGGCGGTGGTCATCGGGGCCATGCTGGTCTCGCCCCTGATGACCCCCATCTTCGGCATCGCCCTGGGCATGGTGCGCGGCGACACCCCCCTGCTCTCCCAAGCCTTCCGGGCCGAGTTCGGCGGGGTGTTTTTGGCGGTGGCCTTCGGCACCGTCTTCGGCACCCTGCCGGTAGTGCAGGACGTCACCAGCGAGATGCTGGCGCGCACCTATCCCACCCTGCTGGATCTTTTGGTGGCGGTCTTCGCCGGTCTGGCCGGCACCTTGGCGGTATTGGACGAGCGCATCAGCCCGGTGCTGCCCGGGGTGGCCATCTCCACGGCCATCGTGCCGCCGCTGTCCACCTGCGGCCTGTGCATAGCCATGGGCTCCTTTGCCGGGGCCTGGGGAGCCTTTCTGCTCTTCGCGGCCAACTTTCTGGCCATCCTGTTGGTCTCGGCCCTGGCCTTCATCATCGCCGGGCTGGCCACCAGCCGCGGCCAGATAACCCACAAGCAGCTCCTGCGCCGCCTCACCTTCACCGGCCTGGGCTTCGCCCTGGTGGCGGTGGTGCTCACCAACACCCTGGCCACCATGCTCGAGCAGCGCCAGCGCAGCAAGATCATCGAACAGGTATTCGCGGAATCCCTGCGCAGCGAGCCCAACACCTCCCTGGTGCTGGCCATGCACAAGGAAATAGAAGGCAAGATGCACGTGCTGGCCGTGGTGCGCACCCCCAAGGTGTTCCCGCCGGACAGGGTGGGGCGCATGCAGGAAAAGATCGCCAAAAAGGTCAAGACTCCGGTGATCCTGGTGGTGCGCAATGCCCTGTCCAAGGACATCTCCAGCACCGGCACCACCAGCGCGGTGGTCAATCCCACCCTGGATGGGCGCATCTTCAGCGAAAAGGTGGACCCCAGCGTGCAGCGCATCCAGGCCTCGGAGCAGATACTCCGGGAGATGTTCAGCTCCAGGCCCCAGCTTTTGCTCCTGGACGTGGACCTGCTCCACCTGGCCGGGGACCCGGTCATCCTGGCCACGGTCCAGACCCCCCGCCCCCTGCTGGCCCATGAGGTGGCTGAGTTCGAGGGAGCCATCCAAAAGCGGCTGAAGGAGCCGGACCTGCGCCTGTTGGTGCAATGCCAGGTGCCGGTGGACGTGACTTCGCGGGGGCGGATTCTGCTCAGCGGGGCCCACTTCGGCCAGCAGGACCCCCGCGCGCGGCGGGTGGCCAAGTTGGCCAAGCAGGCCCTGGAGGCCTCGGGGGTGTACTACGTAACCAACCTGGACGCGGCCTGGGACCAAAAACGCTGGCAGGTGAGGGCCGAGGTCTTCGGCCCCACGGTGATCAGCCCCATGCAGATCATGCAGGCCGAGCAAAAAGTGGCCGCCCAGATGGAGCAGCCGGTCAAACTGCTGGCCTGGTCGCGGGCCGAGCTGGTGGTCACCGACCGGCGCTCCCTGCCCCGCGACCTTTTCACCCGCGAACAGCAGGCTGAGCCGGAGCGTCAAGCGCCCGCCAAATAAAATTCAATTGGGGATATTAGAGCGGCTCGAACTTCTTGGGGTCCACGTGGCGCTTGGGCTTGGTCTCGCCCTGGGGCGGAGGCGTCTCGGCGGCTTCGGCCGAGGACGGCGACAGGATGGAGTCGCTCTTGGCCGGGGCAGGGGCTGCTGCCGCAGGGGCCGCCGCCGCTGGAGTCGCCGCCGCTGGAGCCGCCGCCGGGGCGGCCGTTGGGGTGGCCGCCGGGGTGGACTGGGCCGGGCTCACCGGGCTCTTGGACAGATCCGCGGCGGGCAGCCATCCCTCCACATCGCGGCCTTCCACCTTGACCTTGCTCCAGCCGCGCACGTCGCTTTCCAGCTTGACCACCTTTTCGCCCTTAAGGGCGTAGCCGCGCTCGGAGGAGCTGCGGTCGGGACGCGCCCAAAGCTTGCCCTGGCGCTTGACGTAGTATTCCTCCTGGGCCAGGGCGTGGTAGCCCTTTTCCAGCTCCGTGCTCACGGTGGCGCAACCCGAGGCCAAGCCCAGCAGCAGGGCCAGGCTCAGCGTCAACAAACCGCGCGGTCCGGCGGCGAAAGTAACCATCTCGCTCTCCAAGGATTGACTCATTTTAGCCGAAACGCCCCCGCCTTGGCCAGAGCTTCATGCGAGGCAAGCTTCGCGGACCGTTCCGGCCGCGCGCCCAACTGGCACGCCCGGCTGGCAACGTTCTTTCCACCAGCACGGAAAGTTGCCAAGCCCGACGCCCCGCCCCTTTCGGATTATAATTAAAAGATGTGCTATTTCAGCATGTTCCCCACAAAGGCCCCATCCCGACTCCGGGCACGCTCCTTGCAACGTCTCCTCCACTAAAAAATACCTATGAAATATTCAGGAGTTTGAGGATCGCGATTTGCCCCCTGGGAGCAAATTACCTGCTCCCCGAGATGGGGGTCCGCCGTCGCCGTGCGGAGCGGCGGGGGCATGGGTTGGGGGCGTCGACCTGCCCGGCGCCGAGCAAGCGCTACGTAATCCGGATCAGGCAAGGGAGGTATCATGAAGGGGAAGCGATTGATAAAAACGACTTTATTGGCAGGATTGGTCTTGCTGTGCGCGGCCACCACGGCCACGGCGGCGGGGCAGCCCATCAAGATCGGGGCCATGTTCATTTCCAGCGGCAAGGTGGGCGGCTACGGGGTGCACGGCTGCCAGGCCATCAAGTTGGCGGTGGAGGAGATCAACGCGGCGGGCGGCATCCTGGGGCGCAAGGTGGAGGCCATCTGCGAGGACACCAAGCTGAAAAAGGACGTGGCCCTGGCCTTGGCCGAGCGATTCGTGAAACAGGGAAAGGTGGATTTTCTCATGGGCCCCACCTCCAGTGGCCTGGCCATGGCCCTGTCCGAGTTCGCCAAAAACAACAAGAAAATACTCGTCGCCACCCAGGCGGCCACCGACGCCCTCACCGGGGCCAAGCTGCATCCCTACATTTTCAGCACCCTGAGCAACGCCATGATGCACGCCCGCTCGGGAGCCTATCTCATGGCCTCCAAGCCCTACAAGCGCTACATGGTCATCGGCCCGGACTACAACTACGGCCACGCCTCCTGGCGCATGTTCAAGGAAAAACTGAAGGAACTCAGGCCGGACGTGGAGTTCGTGGGCGAGCTGTTCCCCAAGTTCCTGTCCAAGGACTACAGCGCATACATCAAGAAAATTCAGGAAATAAAGCCCGACGCCGTTTGGTCGCCCCTGTGGGGCGGCGACGCGGTGACCTTCATCAAGCAGGCCCTGCCCACCGGCATCTTCAAGACCGTCAAGTTCGCCTTCCCCTGCGCCGGGGCCCTGGAGGTCTTGGTGCCCATGGGTAATGACATGCCCGACGGCGTCTACGTGTCCTCGCGTTACTTCTTCACCTCTCCCCGCTCGGACCTCAACCGCCGCTTCGTGGCGGCCTACCAGAAGAACTTCAAGCAGTACCCCGACTACATGGCCGGCGAAACCTACGCCGGGGTGTACTTCATCAAGGCCGCGGTGGAGCGGGCCGGCACCCTGGACCCGGACAAGATCATCGCCGCGGTGGAAAAAGAGCCCCTGGCCTGGGACACGCCCGAGGGCTACAAGATCATGCGCGGCGAGGACCACCAGGTGGTGGAAGACTGCCTGTGGGGCGAGACCGCCAAGAACGAGAAATACGGCTTTTCCATCCCCCAGAGCTTCATCGCCATCCAGGGCGTGGAGATCTGCCGTAGCGAGGCCGAGTTGAAGGCGGTGCGCGCCAAGAAATAGCTCAACCCCGAGACCGCAACCCTCACAGGCCGTGCCGACCAGGCGCGGCCTGTGTTTTGCGAGGGGGTATTGGAGAAGAAGGAAGCCTTTCTGATTCCTCATTCTGCGGCAGGCCTGGTGAAAAACGGCTTTCATATAGAGGTGACTGGCTAATATAAAGGGAACTGGGCCGCTATAGGAATTGAAACGCTGCGGCTGCCGCATGATTCGCAAGGAGGGGAAATGAGCCGTCAGATATTCGACCTCGCCGTGGCCCTGGAGTCGGGCCTGCCCTCGGACCCGCCCCACATGATCCCGGAGATAACCTACCGGGACCACGCTGCCGGGGCCCAGGGCATGCAGGCCTACTTCCCGGGCCTGACCGCCCAGGACTTGCCAGGCGGCCTGGGCTGGGCCGTGGAGGAGGTGCGCCTGACCACCCACTCGGGCACCCACATGGACGCGCCCTTCCACTACCACCCCACCCAAGACCGGGGCCAGCCGGCCTTGACCATAGACCAGATCCCCCTGGACTGGTGCTTTCAGGACGGGGTGCTCCTGGACTTCGGCCACAAGCCCGACGGCGAGGGCATCAGCGCCACGGAGGTGGCCGATGAGCTCAAGCGCATCGGCCACCGGCTCCAGCCCTTGGACATCGTGCTGGTGCGGGTGGGGGCGGACAAGGCCTGGGGCCGGCCCGAATACCTGGTCACCGGCGCGGGCATGACCCGCGAGTCCACCCTCTATCTCCTGGAGCGGGGGGTGAAGGTGGTGGGCATAGACGCCTGGTCATGGGACCGGCCCCTGCCCTTTTTGGCCCGGGAGTTCGCCGCCAGCGGCGATGCCTCCGGGGTCTGGGCGGCCCACTTCGCGGGCATAGAGCGGGGCTACTGCCACATGGAGAAGCTGGCCGGCCTGGGGGCCCTGCCCCATCCCACGGGCTTCAAGGTGGCCTGCTTCCCGATCAAGATAGAGGCGGCCTCGGCGGGGTGGGTGCGGCCGGTGGCCATATTCGAGGACTAATCGTCCGGCTGGGCCTGAGCCTCGCCGGCCGGGTTGCCGGCGAGGCTCGCGTCAATCGGCAATGAAAAACGACCCGGGCCAGGCAACAGTAAATGTTGCCCACCTCGTGCGCTGCAAAATTCCGCGTGGGCGATCTCGACCAAGCCCCGCGTCACATCTACACCTGTGAGGAAATTACAGCCGACGGTCGCAAAAAATGCGCGTGGCCGCCAAATTTAATGGATATGCCTCTGGGAGTCCCCCCAGTAGTTCTTTCTCACCTTGCGGCGCAAAACCTTGCCCACCGCGCTCAGGGGCAACTCCTCCACGAAGTCGATGCCCTTGGGCACCTTGTAGCGGGTCAGGTTCTCCTTGCAAAAAAGGATAATCTCCTCTTGGGTGGCCGTGGCGCCTGGCTTGAGCACGACTACCCCACGCACCGCCTCGCCCCAATAATCATCGGGCACACCCACCACCGCGGAATTCTGGACGGCGGGATGGGCGTTGAGCGCGTTTTCCACTTCCTGGGCGTAGACGTTGAAGCCGCCGGTTATGATCATGTCCTTTTTGCGGTCCACCAGGTAGATGCGCCCGAACTCGTCGCAGTAGCCGATATCGCCTGATTTCCAGAAGCCGTTTTCACTGAAATTGGCCTTGGTCTGCTCCGGATCGTTGTAATAGCCGGCTATGGTGTTGCCGCCCCTGATCCAGATTTCCCCCTCTTGCCCGGCTGGCGTTTCCTCGCCGTTTTCGTTGCAGATCATCACCTCAACCCCGGGCACCGGCGAACCCACGGATTTCAGGATGCTCCTTTGCTCCTCGGTTTCAAAGGCATGCTCCTTGCGCCCGAGCACCGTGACCGGCGGCCAGGACTCGGTAGAGGCGTACCCTTGCACGAAAATCTGGCCGAACTGCCCAAGCAACTCTTCCAGCTTGGCGGGGGAAATGGGCGAAGCTCCGTAGCGAATGGTCCTGAGGCTGCTCAAGTCATATTTATCGGGCAGCCCCATGTCCAGCATGCGATAGAGCACGGTGGGAACTGTGTAGATCAGATCCACTTGCGACTGCTCCACCGTCTGGCACATCAAATCGATGTCCACCCGGTTCAGGGTCATGGTCTCGCCACCCTTGAAATAGGCGGGCAGGACCACCGCGCCGGAGGCGTGGGTGATGGGGGTGGACAGCAGGGCCTTGGGCCGATCAAAAGGATAAAGCTCGATGTAGTGGATGGGGTTGAGGCCCGCGCTGAACATGTTGGAGAGGCTGTACATGGTGCACTTGGCCTGGCCGGTGGTGCCCCCGGTGAATCTCATGATGGCAATATGCTTGCCTGGATCTTCATATATGAACTCATTGTCCGGGTCCTGGGTGGAGGCCTGGGCCACCAGATCCCAGAAGTAGTGGACTCCTTCCATGGCGCGAGAAGGCTTGTCCATGGAAACGATACTCATGCCCCGTCCGCGCAAATCGTCGTAATACTCTTCCACCAGGTTCTGTTCCATGAACACCAAGCGCGCGTTCACCCAATCGATCTGGTGAAGATGCTCCTGCCGGGAGTCGCGAATGCCCAGCCAGAGGGCGGTGGCCTTGGCCTTGGTCATCCACAGGTGCAGCAGGCCCATGTTGTCGTTTTCCAGCAGGGTGGCATAGCGGTCGCCGTCACCAAGGCCGAACTTGTTCTCCAGGACATGGCAGATTTGATTGGTCAGCTCGTGCAACTGGCCAAAGGTGAGCCTGCGCTTTCTCTCGACGTTGTAGAGCGCCGGCGCGTCCCAGTAACGGCGGGCGGTCTGCTTCATAAGCCTGGCAATATTTATCAACATGCTGCTTAGCCCTTTAAGGCGGCCGGGACGATCATCGAACCAATCCCCAGTAGAAGGCGCCCCCGAATTGGGAAGAGTCGAAAAATGCGTTGATCATTCCCCAGCCGGAGAAACCATTTCCTCGATTATCTCGCGCACCGATTTGATCTGGTGGATCAGCCCGGCGACTTGGCCGGCGGCCAAGGTGTAGACCTCCAGATCGCCATGAATCCAGGCCTTGCCGATGTCCTGCCTGCGGATGGCACGGCCCTGGCTTGCGTCTTCCCTGACCCGCCGGGCCAGGGCGGTGGGCAGCACCCGCACCATGATCCTGTCGGTGCGGTCGATCAAGAAGGTGTCCGTCTCCGCTGCCCGGCAAATCATGGTCTTGTAACTTTCATGGGCGATGCATTCGGACGAGGCGATGAAACGGGTCCCCACTTGCACGCCTTGGGCGCCCAGGGCCAAGGCCGCGCGGAAGCCCCTGGAGTCGCCGATGCCCCCAGCCGCCACCACGGGCAGGCTCACCGCATCGCACACCGCCGGCACCAGCACCATGGTGGCCACCGCGTCATGCCCTTGGATGCCGCCGGATTCGGCCCCTTCGGCGATGACCGCGTCCACGCCGGCGGCTTGGGCCTTGATGGCCTTGTCCACGGTGGGGCAAACATGCAACACCTTGACGCCTTTTGGCTTGAGAAGGTCCACCAAGGGGCCGGGGTTGCCCGCGCTGGTGGTTATGGCCTTGATCCCCATCTCCGTCATCACCTGGGCCATCTCTACGCAACGAGGGTTTAGAACCGTCAAGTTGGCCCCAAATGGCCGGTCGGTCAGGGCCTGTACTTGCTCTATCTGGCGGCGCAGCTCATCGGCGTCATCCTGAAAGGCCGAGCCCAAAACGCCGTAACCACCGGCCTCGGACACCGCCGCCACCATCTCGGGGTTGCAGATAACCCCCATCGCTCCCTGGATAACCGGGTGTCGGCACCCCAGCAATTCGGCAATATTTTGCATTACGCCCTCCATTCGCTTGGTGCGCTAATCCTTCAGGTCGATATGAAAAGGGGCCCTTTTGCGGGCGTGCCAATCGAGCTCGCAGCCAAAATCCGGGGTGGGCCAACCGTGGCGGCTGCGTTCCCGCAGGTTGTAAACCGCCCCATGCTTTTTGGACTCAAAGCCGATGTTGCCGTAAAAGGCGGGCTCCTCCAGCGGCCCCACGGAAATGGCTCCGGCCAGCCGAGCCTGCTCCACCAGTTCGGCCCCCTTTGGGCTGCGCACGATGAAGCCGTTCCAGTGGGGTGTTTTCTTCCAGGGCCCATCCTGCCCGCCGGCGAAAATGTCCCCCAGGGAGATGTCGGCCAACTCCGCGGTCCAGTCTGGGCACATGCGGCAACGATCCCTGATCATCCAGAGGTAATTGCTGATGCGGTCGCTGTTTTTTATGGTCGTTTCGCTACCGTCGGCGCCGTGCAGCACCACGTCCTGGGATTCCGGCCCTCCCCGGTAGGACATTTTGCGTATGTCGCCGAGATTCACATCGCTGAATTCCGCGATAACGTGCTCGGTCACGCGGTAGGAGGTGTTGGCCCCGCAAAACAGGCCCAGAATGAAAACGATGCTTTCACTCAGGGCCTTGGCCTCTACGGAGGCCATGAGTTTGCGCAGGCCGTGCACCTGGCACGGCAAACCCACCACGGCGAGCCTCTCGCCGGGCTTGGCTTGCCTCAGCGCCGCCAAGGAAGGGCATATCTGATACTTCGATCCCGCGGCCTGCCTGATTTCATCGGGGGTCCGGGCCAGCATCGGCCGGGTCCGCCAGGGATGCCGTTGGTCCATGCCCGTGACCACGGCCGCGTCGATGAGCCCCCGCTCCAGGGCGTGGACAAGCAGGGCGGTGGTCAAGCCACCGCTGGCCGAGGCGAGGCGCTGGGCTTCATCTTGGGCGTACCCCCTGAGCAGGGCGGTATGAACCCCGAGGTATTGTTCCTGTCGAGTGCGGGTTCGTCCGAAAAATTTCTCTTCAAGCAAGGGCAGTGGAATCCTCGCCCCAGGGCAGACAAGGCCGCATAGGCCACAGGCGAGGCATTCACCATCCAAACAAGGCTCTTCCTGCTCCATGTCCCACTCAAGGCACCCGTTGGGGCAGGCCCCCACGCATAGGCCGCAGGCTGTGCACAGCCCTCTTTGGATGACCTGCTTTTCCATCTCCTGGAACTGTTCAATACGCATATGGGACTTCCGAAGGTGTTGGGTTTTCCATGGGCCGGCGATAAAAACCGGCCGCGGGCACGCTGGCCCGCGGCCAGTCACTAACTCACGGGAAGGCTTCCTACTTGCCCACCTTCCACCCAGGCTCCCAGAGCTTGATTTCCTTGAGGTACTTGGCTATGCCGGGATGAACCGGCACCCCCTGCACCGCGCCTATGCCCTTTATCTGCATTTCGCGGGCGAACTCCGGGTTGGTGATCCCCTTGAAGAACTTGTGGCCCTTCTTGAAGTCGGCCTGCGCCTGGGGGGAGAAGAGGGTCTTGAGATAGGTGTAGGCGTCCTCGGTCTTGACCTCGGAGCCGAAGTGCCATCCCCACCACTCCACGCCCATCCAGGTGGTCTTGCCCTTGATGCCCGTGTCCTGCTTGAAGGGGGTGGCCAGCTTTTCAAAACCGATGCCGTACTTGCCCAGCTCTGCCGCCAGCTTTTTCACCTCCGCCTCGTTGGGCTCGATGATCTTGATTTTAACTTGAGTGTCGATGTTCTGGGTCCAGCTGGGCATGGCCTTGGCGCGAGCCACCAGGTATACGCCGACGACGTCCACCAGGCCGGACTTCAAGGCGTTGGCCGCGTCCATGTAGCCCATCTGCACGTTTTTGCCCATCTTGATGTCCAGGGCCTTGAGCATGTACTTGAAGCCCTCGGATATGCCGCTGCCCATCTTGCCGGGGAAAACCTTTTTGCCATCGATGTCCGCCAGGCTCTTGATGTCGTCGCGATCGGCCCTGGTGATCCAAAAGAGGTTGGCGTCAAAGTAGTAGAAGCCCTGGTAGATTTTGTTCTTGAGCGGGGTCTTGGCATAAGGGCCCTGGGAATTGAATGCCTGCCACAGATCCACGCCGCTGCCGTAGGGGATGGCGCACTTTCCCGCCGCGGCGTCCCTGAAACCAGCCACCGGCGAGGAATAGGGGATGCCGGAGATCTTCAGGTCGGAATACTTGCTGATGGTCTTGGCAATGGTGGTTCCCACGGCATAGCCCGCCGTGCCTTCCCGGTTGATGTTCATAATCAAGGTGTCGTCCGCGGTGGCCTGGAGTGGAACGGCCATGACCCCGGCAACCATGGCCAAGCCGGCCAGCAAAATGGTGATGTTCATCTTTAAACTTTTAAATGACATGAACTTCCCTCCCTTTTCGTTGGGTTACCCCTCTATGCCGGATTCGCATCCAGCTTCTTTCTCCAATAAATGGAAATCAGTCCCAGCAGGACCACGCTGACCGCCACCGCGCCCCAGGCCATAGCCGTGTACGAGGAAAACAGGGCCAAAAAGCCTACGGCCAACAAAAGCGCCCTGGTCACGCTGACCACGACGCCGGGATATCTGATTTGCAGGCCGGCGGTGATGGCGATGATGCCCACCCCCACGCGCACGAAGGCCACCAGGCCTTCCCCGTCGAGCTTGAGCAGGTTGGGTTGGAAAATGAAACAGAAAGGCAAAAGGTACTTGGCCACGCCCAGCTTCATGGATTCCCATGCGGTTTCCATGTAACCAGACCCGCTTAGGCCGCAGGCGATGGGTATGATGCCGGCCACCGGCGGGGTTATGGCCGAAAGCATCGCAAAATAGAAGATGGCGAAGTGGGTGGCCAAATCCGGAATGCCGAAGGACTGCAGGGCCGGCGCGGCCACGATCACGGTGAGAATATAGGCGGCCACCGTGGTGACCGCCATCCCGAAGAGGATGCACACCAGCATCACCAGCATGATCACCGGCACCATGTGGTTGCCGCCCAACTCCACCAGGCCGTAGGACAGGCGGGTGGAAAGGCCCGAGCCCACCAAGATTTTGACCACGATGCCCAGGCAAGCCAGCAGCAGGATGATGGGCGCGGTTCCGGCGGCGGCCCGCACCGCTCCATCCACCAGGGTGCTGGCCAGGTCCTTGGCCGACCTTCGGCGGGAAGGCACCACCACCCGCAAGAAGATTTGGGCCACCAGATAGACCACCACGCCGTAGAAGCCGCAGGTCATGGCGTCCAATCTGGGCACCACCAACAGGTAGAAAATGGACCCCATGCCCAGGGCCAGGCAGATGCCGTCCCATGAGGAGCCCTGTCTCTTTATCTGGCCTTCGTTTTCAAAGGTGCGCTTGTTGTGGGTGGGCTTCATGTAGATGAGGGTGATTATGTAGACTGCGACCACTATTGAAAAATAGAAGAGGATCGCGGGAAGGACCCCGGCCACCACCACGTCCAAGTACTGGATGCCCAGATATTCGGCGATGACAAAGGCGGTGGTGCCCATGATGGGCGGCATGATCTGGCCTCCGGCCGAGGCGGCGGCCTCGATACCTCCCGCCACTTTGGGGGGAATTCCATGCTGCTTCATAAGGGGGATGGTGAAGGCGCCGGTGCCCGCCAGGTTGGCCGCGGCGCTGCCGGTGAACGAGCCGAAGATCATGCTGGCCAACACGCCTATCTGCGGGATCATGCGCTCGTTGCGGCGGGCCAGGTGGCGCACCATGTCTATCACGTAGTCCATTCCGCCAAAGACCCTGACGAAACCGGCGAAAACGATGAAGATGGCCACGTATTTGAGCCCCACCTGGGGCAGCATGCCGAACATGCCGCTGAAGCTGAGCGAGGTCTCCTGCAGGAGCCTTTCCAGGCGCATGCCGGGGTGATACAAAAAGCCCGGCAGGAACTGCCCCAGCAGGCCGTAGAGCAGAAAAACGGTGACCACCAGGGGGATGGTGAGGCCATAGCAAATGTAGGTGAAAACCAGGGTGAGCACGATCAGCAGCACGGCCAGAACGTAATCCAGGGTGTTGTTGGCGCCGTCCCTCTCGTATAGCAGGGAAGGGTACTCCGTGTAGAAGTAGAGCCCGATGAACAGCCAGATCAGCGCCAACGCGGTGATGAGGCCGCCCGAGACCCAGGCTCCCATCCTGGCGGTGAACAGCCGGACCTGCATCAGGGAAACGAAGATGGCCGAGAGGGCGATGAGGCCCACCACCACCTGCTGGGGAGAGGCGAAAAACGAAATGATGAAATAGCCGATGTAGGCGACGTAGAAAACGGACAAGGCTTTTATCAGGAAGTCCCTAAATTTGTCGGTTCTGGATACTTCTTTTTCCATCTACGACACCTCCGGTGGGTTCGAACCGGTCATAATTTCATTCATGGCCGACAGCGCCCCGCCTTGTTTCACCTAGTCAAAATGGTCACGGAACTGTTGGGCCCCGCCCCCATGGCGTGGGCCAGGCCGACCCGCGCCTTTTTCACCTGACGCGCCCCGGCCTCGTCGCGCAGTTGGGTTACGAGCTCACAAATCTGTCCCAGACCCGTGGCCCCCAAGGGATGCCCACGGGACATGAGGCCACCGTCGGTATTCACGGGCAAGTCTCCGTCCAGATCGAATTTGCCGTCCCGCAGCAGGCCCGCGGCCTCGCCTTTTTTGCAGAAGCCCAGTTTCTCCATGCCCCAAAGCTCCGAGGGGACAGTGGTGTCGTAGCCCTGCACGATATCGATGTCCTCGGGCCCGTAGCCGGAGACCTGGTATGCCTGCTGGGCCGACAGCTCCAGGATTCCGACCTCTGGGGGAAATTGCAGGCTGCTGGCGATTCCGGCGGCCGGCATGCCGTCGCCGTACACCCCGGAGGTGATGACCGAAGCCGCGATCTTCACCGCGCGGGATAGAGACTTCAGCTTGTTTTTGCTGCACACCACGGCGGCGGCGGCTCCATCGGCCAAGGGACAGCAGTGCAAAAGCCTCAACGGCTCGGCCACCATGCGGGAGGCCATGACATCTTCCAGGCTCACCGGCTTCTGGAAGCGGGCGTTGGGGTTCATGGCCCCGTTTTTGCGGTTTTTAACCGTGACCCTGGCCAGGTCCTCCTCGGTGACCCCGGTCTCCCTCATGTACTCCACGGTTTCCAGGGCGTAGTTGCCCACCTGGATGTTGAAACCGGAAGCAAGCTCCCATGGCCGGAAGGCCGTGCTAGGTATGGGCCCCCGGGGCATCTTTTCCATGCCCAGGGCCAGCACCACGTCGTAGATTTCCGCCGCGACCATGAGGTATGCCAGGCGCAAGGAAGAGCTCCCGCTGGAGCAGGCGTTTTCCACGTTGATTACGGGAATTCCCGTCAAGCCGACTTCCTTGATGGCTTGGTGGCCGGAGGCCGTCCCCTGGTACACGCTGCCGCAGAAGGCGGCCTGTATATCGTTCCAGCCCATCTCGGCGTCGGCCAACGCCTTGAAAATGGCCTCGCTACCAAAGTCGTAGCACTCCTGTTGTTCAAAGAATCCCCACTGGGTAAGCCCTATGCCGGCTACATAGACTTCTCTCATCTCATTGAGGTTTTTCATGGCGGCCTCCGATTCAGGCGACTGGCGTAAACATGAAGGTCATAATTTCCCGGCCCTCCGGATCTTGGTACAAGGGCTTGATCACCAGTTCCGCCTCTCCCCCGACTGGAATGGAGTCCAGGTCATCCGCGGTTATCTGACTGACCAGCCGAAGCCCATCGGACAAATCCACCAATCCATAGGCATAGGGCACCGGGCCATGGTAGAAGCCTCCGGCGGGCGGTTGGCGCACCACGGTTACGGCGGATATCCTGCCTCTGGGGCTAAGCAGTATTTCCTCCAGGGTCTGTTGCTGGCAGTGGAGGCACCAGCCCTTGGGTTTTTTGGGGAAATAGACCTCTCCGCAGTTGGTGCAGCGGCTGCCTATGAGCCTGGGACCGCCATCCGGGGTGCCGGAGGTCCAAAAGCCTTCCTTTAAGGGAACTTGTTGCTGATTGCTCTCGCCCATTGGTCGCGTTTCTCCCCTGAATCTTTTTAAAGCCGGGGATGCCGGCAGCGCCTACTTCCCCTTGAACTCTGGTTTGCGTTTTTGTTGAAAGGCGTTGATGGCCTCTTGATAGTCCTCGGTGAGGCTTATCATGGCCGCGCATTTGGCTTCGAAGTCGATGCCCTGGGCAAAGGGCATCTGCATGCCTTCATCGATGGCCGCCTTGTAAAGCTTCAGCACCACGGGCGGCCTCTGCTTGTAAAGCTCGGCCAGCTCCCTGGCGGCGCTCATCAACTCGGCAACGGGCACCACCCGGTTGACCAGGTTTATGCGCTCGGCCTGTTGAGGGTCCATGGGCAGGCCGCTGAAGATGAGCTCCTTGGCGCGGGCTATGCCTATGAGGCGCGGCAGCCTTTGGGCGCTGCCGCCCCCGCCCATGATCCCCAGCTTGGCGTGCGCGTCGCCCAGCTTGGCGTTGTCGGCGGCGATGCGAATGTCGCAGGTGCAAGCCAGTTCCAAGCCGCCGCCCAGGCAATAACCCGCGATGGCCGCGATCACCGGCTTCCCCAGGTCTTCGATGAGGTGGTAGTAGCTGTAGGTTCGCTTGGGGCTCAGCTTGTCCCATAGGGTGGAAGGGCCCGGCTGGTCGCTCACATCCGCGCCGGCGCAAAAAACCTTTGGCCCGCCGGTGATGATCAAGACCCTAACCCCCTGGTCCAGGCCGGTATCCAAGATGGCCTCGATCAATTCGTCACGCATGACCGAGTTGATGGTGTTGAGCTTGTCGGGCCGGTTCAGGGTGATGGTGGCCACGCCATCGGTCTTGTCGTAAATGATCGTTTGATAAGACATCCATACCTCCCGTCTTACTGCGACCGGGTCTAGAACAGGGCGTAGCCGCCGTTCACGCTGAGCGTCTGGCCGGTGACCCATCCCGCCCGCTCGGAGCACAGGAAGCAGATGGCGTCGGCCGCGTCCTGGGGCTGGCCGAAGCGCCGGATCAGGTAGACCGACATGAAGCTCTTTTGCAGCGCCTCGAGGGTGATGCCCTTGCGCTCGGCGATCTGCTGCTGATAGATGCGCCCGCCGGGGGTGTCCATGGCCGACAGGGCCACGCAGTTAACCCGGATGAGATGACGACCCAGTTCCCGGGCCAGGGACTTGCTGAAGGCGATGACCCCGCCCTTGGCCGCCGAGTACACCGGGTTGTTCACCTCGCCCACCCGGCCCGCGTCGGACACCACGTAGACGATGGAGCCGCCCTTGTTGGCGATCATGCCGTCGATCACCGCCTTGGTGGAATAAAGCGGGCCCATGAGGTTCAGGTTCAGGGCGAAGTCCCAGTCCTCCTTGCCCGATTTCTGGAAGGGCTTGCGCTCACCCCGGCCGGGGATGTGCACCAGGATGTCGATGTTGCCCATCTGCTCAATGGCCTGCTTAACCGCCGCCTCGACCTGTTCCTGCTGGGTCACGTCCACCTGGAACCACAGGGCCTCGCCGCCCATGGCCTTAACCTTGTCGGCCGTCTCCTTCACCTTTTCCGCATTGATATCGGCCAGGGCCAGCTTGGCCCCTTCGGCGGCCAGCATCTGCGCCACCAGAACCCCGATCCCCTCTCCGCCCCCGTTGATGAAGACGTTTTTACCTTTCACTCCCAGATCCATTTTTTCTCCTTTGAATAGGGCATGGGCGCTACGTCGCCCCGAGTTGTCGCCAAGATTCCCGGCCTCTCAAGCAAAGGCGGACACGCCGAGAATCTCTCGCCCCAAAAGCAGTTTTTGTATTTCCGTGGTTCCCTCGGCTATGGTCAGGTGGCGCACGTCCCGGAAGTAGCGCTCCACCGGAAACTCCGAGGTGTAGCCGTAGCCGCCGTGCACCTGGATGGCCTTGTTGCAGACCTCCACCATGGCCTCGGTGGCGTAGAGCTTGGCAAAGGAGGCCTCGCGGCGGCACTGTACTTCTCGGTCGAGCAGCGAGGCCGCCCGCATGCCGAGCAGGCGGGCGGTGTCCACCTTCAAGGCCATCTCCACGATCATCTCCTGCACCAGTTGGAAGTGGGCTATGGTCTTGCCGAACTGCACCCGCTCCTGGGCGTAGCGTATGGAGGCCTCCAGGGCGGCTTGGCCCAAACCGACCACCGCAAAGGTCACGTTGACCCTGCCCTCGTTCAGTCCGCTAAGGGCTATGCGCTGGCCATCGCCCTCATTGCCCAGGCGGTTTTCCACCGGCACGCGGCAGTCCACAAAAGCCAGCTCGGCCAAGGACGAGCAATGCATGCCCATCTTGCGGATGTTGCGCGCCTCGAAGGCGGACTCGCCCTTGTGCACCAAAAAGGCGGTCAGCCCCTTGGAACCCTTGACCTTGGCGTAGACCATCACCAGGTCCGCCAGGCCACCGCCGGTGATCAGGGTCTTGGTTCCGTTGATCACATAGTGGTCGCCGTCGCGCTCGGCTTTGGTCTCCACGGAGCCGGTGTCAGACCCCACGTTTGGTTCGGTGAGGGCAAAGCAGGCCAGATCATCCATGGCCAACAGGCGGGGCAGATACTTTTCCCGCTGAGCCTCGCTCCCCATGCGCCCCAGCAGCTTGGTGACCAAGGCCGAGGAGGTGACCATGGTCCGCAAGGACGCCCAGGTCCGGCTCAGCTCTTCCACCATCAGGCAATAGGTGAGGAAGTCCAGCCCCAGGCCCCCGCGCTCTTCGGAAACCAAGCCGCCCGCATAACCGTAGGGCTCCAATTTCTTGAAAATGTCCTTGCCGATTATCTTGCGCTCGGTCTCATACTCCTCCACCAGGGGGGCTATCTCGTTGGCCAGGAATTTCCTGACCGTGTCCTTGATAATCCGCTGCTCTTGAGTCAGTTGAACGTCCATATCGCATCAACCTTGCTTACTTGAATTAACTTGCACTATTTCCTAAATGACCTTCTGCTCACGCAGGGAATCTATGGCATCCCGCCCCATGCCAAGGTCCGACAGCCACCGATCCGTGTCGCGGCCCAGCGGCGTTTCCGGGGCAGAGGCCCCAATCCGCCTGTCCGTGTCACGAAGCGGAAAGCGCGGCAAGCCTGCCGCCATGTCCTCGTCTTTTGGAGACGGCCGAAAAAAACCGCGCGCCAAAAACTGGGGGTCCTGGGCCAAATCATCCAAGCTGTTCACCGGCGCCACCGGAACGTCGGCGGCGATAAGCCGCTCCAGCCAGTCTTGGTAGTCGCGCTTTCTGAAAACCTTCTCCAGCAGTGGCCTGAGGCGTTCCGCCTGACGGTTGCGGGCGTCCCATCCCCTCAGCGTGGGGTCCTGGGACAACTCCGGCAGTTCCGCGGCCCGGCAGAAGTTGTCCCAGAAATGGTCTTCCACGATGCCCAGGGTGATGAATTTGTGGTCCCGGGTCTCAAAAACCCCGTAGGGGCCACGGGACATGAACTGTTGTTTGGAAGGGCGGCCCTTGCTCATGAATTCCACATAGCGCGGCATCATCAGCATGGCCGTGCTTTCGGCCAGGGAAACATCCAGATATTGGGCCTGGCCGTCTTGGCCACGGTCCACCAGGGCGGCCATGATCGAGGACGCCCCGAACATGGCTCCCATCAGATCGGCATATTGCGGTCCGTAGGGATATTCCGGATGTCCGGAGGAAGGATCACCGGAGATCGCCAGCAAACCGGCAACGCCCATGTAGTTGATATCGTGGCCCGGCATATGGGCGTATGGCCCGTCCTGGCCATACCCGGACAGGGAGCAATAAATTATGGAGCGGTTGGCCTTGCTGACCGAGGCGAAATCCACACCCAGCTTGGCGGCTACCCCGGGGCGAAAACCTTCCACCACCACATCGCAGGACGCGGCGAGATTCAGGAATACTTCCTTGCCTGAAGGATGCTTCAAGTCCAGGGTCATAAAATTCTTTTGGCCGTTTAAGTAATGGAAAGCCTCCGGCGCCATTTGCCGCATGAGATCACCGCCCTGGGGCCTCTCCACCTTGATTACCTGGGCCCCCAAGCCGGCCAAGAGCATCGTGCAGTATGGACCAGGCAATAGAACGGTGAGATCCAACACCTTGATCTTGTGCAAAGGCGCGAAATTTCCCAAACGTGAGATCTCCCCCGCTAAAAGGTGGCTCTCTTGCGCGCCGGCGCCTAAATCCAGCCGGTCATCCCCCGGACGTCGATAAGTTTTGAGGCGGCGTGAACTGACAAATCCCTTGCTCGTTGAATTTCGTCTGCGACAGGAACCTCTCCAGGACGTTCTCATTGTGCTCGCGGACCTTGCGCTCCACCAATCGCGTGTCCTGCGCCCTGAAGGCTTCCAAAATTCCGTTGTGCTCCTCCAAGGAAGACGGGATGATCGAGTGATTCCGGTAGTACTGACTGGTGAGCCACATCCATAAAGTCGATTTCACGATGGACCTTATGGCCCGGTGCAAGGTCTTGTTGCCGGCCAACTGGAGGAAGGAGCGATGAAAGGAAAAATTCAACTCCGCGCAGTGGACAAAATCTCCGGCCGCAAAAGCTTCTTCAATTTCAGAGTTGAGGTTTTGCAGTTCCAATATTTTTTGGGGCGTGATGTTGGCAACTGCCAACCGCGCGGCCAGGCTTTCCAGCATGGCCAACACAGGGATGTTATCCAGCAGATCTTCTCTGGTTAGATAGCGCACGTATTTTTTCTTGTAAGCGTCGACCACCACCATGCCGTCCGCCTCTAAAAGCCGGATCGCCTCTCGGATGGGCGCGCGGCTAACTCCAAAATCTTTTTGCAGCTCCTGCTCCACAAGACGACGCCCCGGCTCCAAAGCACCGGTTGTAATGGCTGTGGATATGCTCCGGTAAATCTGGTCGACCATGGACTTGGGTTTGGTGAACTCCGTCACTTTGGTCTCCCTTGTCATGGGTGCCGCGAGCCTAGGTGTGCTGAGATGAGGTGATGCGGTGGCTGAGTGTGGTATCACGCTATTATTCTTGTCGACAATTTGTCAACTAGAATTTATTCTATTATACATAAAAGGCGTTTTCGGCCTCCATTTACGGTTAAGTGGTTGTTTTTAATTTATTTAGCCAAATAGGTCTGAAAATTTAATAAGCCTCGAGGCAACGGCAGGCGCCACAAACGGGAGCATTTTAATGTTTGCGAACCGACTGACTGAGATTTTGGGAACCCAATACCCCTTGATCCTGGGTCCCATGCGGCGCATAACCCTGGGGTCCATGGCCGCGGCGGTTTCCAATAGCGGGGCCTTTGGCCAGGTAGCCACCGGCCTCTTGCGACCAGCCGATTTACGCCGCGAAATAGAGTTGGCCTGTTCCCTGACCCAACTCCCCTTTGGCGTAAATATTCCCTTGATCAGGAAGGAGGCCTCGGAATATCTGGAGATCGCCATTGACCTGGGAGTGCCGGTGATAAGCACCAGCGCGGGCAGGCCCGGCGCCATCGTCGAAAAGGCCAAAAGGGCGGGCATGAAGGTGCTGCACAAGGTTTCTTCGGTAAGTCAGGGCTTGCAAGCTCAAGCAGCCGGGGTGGACGCGGTTGTCGCCATGGGATATGAGGCCGGCGGACACGTGGGCAGAGAGAAGACCACCACGTTTTGCCTGGTGCCTCAGCTGGTGGACGCTTTGCGCATACCCGTCGTGGCGGCAGGCGGCTTGGGGGACGGCCGAGGCTTTTTGGCGGCATTGGCCCTGGGCGCCGAAGGCGTGGAAATGGGGACTCGCTTTCTGGCCACCCGCCAGTGCCCTATCCCCGCTTATTACAAGCAAGCCCTGTTGGCGGCTCCGGATGACGGCACTTTTTTGCTCGGCAAAAAGGCCATGCCGGTGCGAGTGCTGCGCAACGACAAATCTTTGCGCATCCAAAACCCAAACCACGATCAAGAAGACGCGGGGGTTCGCGAGCAGAACGACACCCTTGATTATATCGACCCTAAAAGCGATGCCGATAAGACCCTGATGATGGCGGGGCAGATAGCCGGCTTGCTTCATGAAATAAATGAATTGCCGGAAGTGGTGCAAAGCGTGATGAATCAGGCGGCTGAACGGGCTCGCTCCCTTGCTGCGTATTTCCGCCCATCCCGGCCGGCCAGCCTGTAGCATTCCCTTGAAACCCAAAAGATGCCCCGGGCAGGAGGGAGAAGAGAGCATCGCCGAGCTCTGCCGCCGGGAGGGAATAGCCCCCGATTTGTATTACAGCTGGAGCCAAGAGTTCCGGAGGCGAGGCCGAAAAGGTGAACTTGCGCCTGATCTTGGTCAAGCGTCTCAAGGTGATGGGCTCCACCCTGCGGGCCCGTTCCCTGGCTTATCGTAGCGAGCTTACCGCCGATTTCAGCCAGCGGTGGCTGCCCCTTTTCGACGAGGGACGGCTACGGCCGGTGATCGACACGGTCTATCCTTGGGAACAGGCGGCGGAAGCCCACCGGTGCATAGAAGCCAATCTCAACGCCGGCAAGATTATCCTGCGGGTGGAGTGAAGCGAAAACGCTTTTCTAGAATCACCACGTGATTCAGACCAACTTTTAGTTGGACGAGGCCAGGGGTGCGGCCGGTTTGCCGGTCCTGGCTTCGGCCTGCCATCCCCCTCCCAAGGCCTTGTACAGGGCCACCAGGTTGGTGCCCACCGCCCCGTTGCTGGACACCAGCGCGTCCTCGGTGGCGTACAGGGCGCCTTGGGCCTGCAAAACGTTTAGGAACTCCACCTGCCCCTCGGTGTAGAGCAGGGTGGAGAGCTTCAGAGCCTTCTGGTTGGCGGCCACCGCGGTGGCCAACTCTCGGCGGTGAGACTGTTCCAGGGTGGAGGCCACCAGGGCGTCCTCCACTTCCCGCAGGGAGTTGAGCACCGTCTGGCGATAGAGCAACAGGGCCTCCTCGGCCTGGGCGTCCTTCAACTCGATGTTGGCCTTGATGCGGCCACTGGCGAAGATGGGCCAGCTGATGGAGGGGCCGATGGACCAGAAGCGGCTGCCCCAGTTCAGCCAGGAGTCGAAGCTGGTGGACTGGTAGCCGGCCGAGCCGGTGAGCATGAAGCGGGGGAACAGGTCGGCGGTGGCCACCCCCACCCGGGCGGTGGCCGCGTGCAGCTTGGCCTCGGCTTGGCGTATGTCCGGCCGCCGGGTCAGCAGATCCGAGGGCAGGCCCGTCGGCACCGTGGGGGGCGAGGCGGGTATGGGCTCGCTGGGGGTCAGTTGGGGCAGCAGGGCCGCCGGCTCCTGGCCCAAGAGCACTCCCAGGGCGTGGATGGTCTGGCGGGCCGCCGCCTCCAGGGGCGGTATGCGCGCGGCGGTGGTGGAGGCCTGGGCCTCGGCGTTGGCCGTGTCCAGGCCGCTGACGAAGCCGACCTCCTGCCGCTGCCGGGTGAGCCGGGCGGTGTGCCGCTGGGCCGCCAGGTTGGTGCGCGCGATGATGATGCGCTGCTGCAGGGTGCGCAGCTCCAGGTAGTTGCGCGCCACCTCGGCGGTGAGGCTGACCATCACCTGGCGCCGGGCTTGCTCGGCGGAGAGCAGGTCGGCGTCGGCGGCCTCCAGGTTGCGGCGCAACCCCCCGAAAATGTCGATCTCCCAATTGGCGTCGAAGCCCGCCTGGTAGAGGTTGTACACCTGGCCCGCTTGGCTGGTGCTGGTCTTGGTGGTGTTCTCCGAAGAACGGGACCGCTGGTAGGAGCCGCTGAGGTCCAGTTCGGGCCCCAGCCCGCCGGCGGCTATGCCCCGGGACGCGCGGGCCTGGCGCAGGCGGGCCATGGCCAGCTTGAGGTCCAGGTTGGCGGTGAGGGCCCGCTTCTCCAGGGAGAGAAGCACCGGGTCGTTGAAGATGCCCCACCACTGGGCCAAGTCCTGGTCCCGCAGGGTCTGCCCGGCCTGGTCGGCGGGCTGGGCGCTGAATTTGGCGGGCACCGCCTCCTGGGGCGGCTTGAAGTCGGGTCCCACCAGGCAGCCCGCGCTCAGAGCGGCCAGACCCAGGCAGGCCAGGACGGCCCTCTGCGGCCAAACGCCGAGCCGAATCCGTGAAAAGACGTTTCGCTGGTGGCTATGGGCCGTTGTTTCCATTTTCATTACTCGTAGCGCAAGGCGTCTATGGGGTCCAGGCGGGAGGCCCGCCAGGCCGGGTAAAAGCCGAAGACGATGCCCACGCTGGCCGCCACCAGCACCGAGGCGGCGATGGCCCCGGGCGAGGTGGCCACCGGCCAGCCCAGCACCGCCTGCACCAGCTTGGAGCCGCCGTGGCCGAAGATGATGCCCATGGCCCCTCCCAGCAGGCACAGCAGCACGGCCTCCACCAAAAACTGGCGCAGGATGTCCCGGCCCCGCGCCCCCACCGCCATGCGCAGGCCGATTTCCCGGGTGCGCTCGGTCACCGAGACCAGCATGATGTTCATGATCCCCACCCCGCCCACCAGCAGCGAGATCATGGCCACGCTCAACAGCAGGTTGGTCATGAGGTTGCTGGTGGAGGCCAGGGTCTTGGTCATCTCGGTCATGTCGCGGATGTTGAAATCCGCCGGGTCGCCGGGGCGGATGCGGTGGCGTTCGCGCAACACGCTGGTGATCTGGTCTATGGCCGCGGGCACCGAGGCCGCGTCCTTGGCCGCGGCCATCATGCGGTCGATGTTTTCGAAGCGCACCGGCATGGGGTTGTTGGCCAGCTGGGCCGCCGACCTCTCGGGGTAGAGGCTGGCCTGACCGGGGTAGATCTTGCTCAGGGTGTTGATGGCGCCGCTGGTGTCCGCCCCACTGGCGGTGCTGGCCGCCGCGCTCTGGTTGGCCGTGGTCAGGGTGGAGCCGGTCACTCGGTACTTGAGAGTGGTCCAGGGGGCCAGCAGGATGTCGTCCTGGTCCATGCCCATCATGTTGGCGCCCTTGCTGGCCAGCATCCCCACCACCCGGAAGCTCACGTTCTTGACGCGGATCTCCTTGCCGATGGGCGATTCGCCCTGGAACAGCTCGCGCACCACGGTCTGGCCCAGCACGCAGACTTTGTTGGCCGCCAGCACGTCGCGCTCGGTGAAGAAATCGCCCTCGGCCATGGACCAGTTTGCCACCTCCAGATACACCGGGGTGGTCCCGGTCATCCAGGAAGGCACCCAGTTGCGGTTGCCGTAGACCACCTGGGTGCGGGCCCGCACCTCGGGGGCCACCCCCCGCAAGGCCGGGCACTGTTTGGCCAGGGCCTCGGCGTCGCCCGGGGTCAGGGTGGTCACGCTGCCCGCCCCAAAGCTGATACCCCCGCTGGAGGCGGTGCCCGGTTGGATCATGAGCACGTTGGCTCCCATGCTGGAGATGGCGTCCTGCAGGGCCGCCGAGGAGCCGGAGCCTATCTCCATCATGGCGATAACCGCGCCCACCCCGATGACGATGCCCAGGGTGGTCAACAGGGCGCGCATGGGGTTGCGCCTGAGCGCCTTGAGGGCGGTGGCGGTGGTGCGCAGGGTGTTCACAGCGTCGCCTCCGGCGAGGGCTCCCGGCGGGCGGCGTCCCCCTCGGCGGCGTAGGCCCCTTCCACGACAAGGCCGTCGTGGATGTGGATGGTGCGCCGGCCGTGCCGGGCCACCATGGGGTCGTGGGTCACCAGGATTATGGTTATTCCGCCCTCCTGGTTGAGTTTCTGGAACAGGCTCAGGATGTCCTCGCTGGTCTTGGAGTCCAGGTTGCCGGTGGGCTCGTCGGCCAGGAGCACCTGGGGCCGGTTGACCAGGGAGCGGGCTATGGCCACCCGCTGCTGCTGGCCGCCGGAGAGCTGGTTGGGCTCGTGGTGCACACGGTCCTGCAGGCCCACCAGGGCCAGCATCTCCTGGGCCCGTTGCCGGGCCTCGCTCTCGGAGAGGTTGGCCTCGCCATAGGACAGGGGCATGGCCACGTTGTCCAGGGCGCTGGTGCGCGGCAATAGGTTGAAGTTCTGGAACACGAAACCCAGCTTGCTGTTGCGGAGCATGGCCCGCTGGTCGGCGCTGAGCTGGGAAATCTCGCGGCCGTCCAGCCAGTACTGGCCCGAGGTGGGGCGGTCCAGGCAGCCCAGGATGTTCATCAGGGTGCTCTTGCCCGAGCCCGAGGCCCCCATGAGCGACACCAGCTCGCCCTGCTCCACCTGGAGCGACACGCCCTTGAGCACCGGGACCACCAGCTCGCCCAGGCGGTAGCTCTTGCGCACCTCTATCAGTTCGATGAGGGCCATGACCCCACCCCTAACGCTGCTGCCGGCTGCTGCTGCGGCCTGGGAATTTGGGCGCGAAGGGGTTGCCGCCCCCGTTGCTCCGCCGTTGGGGCCCGGCCATGCCCACCACCACCCGCATCTCGCTGGTCAGCTCCTGGGAGCGCACCGCGGTCTGGCTGGCGTCGCTGGCCAGCACGGCCACCCGGACGGGCCGCACGCCTTGGCCTGCAGGCACCCACACCACCCCCCGGGTGGGGGCTCCCGTGGAGGCGGCGCCCGGGGCCATGCCGGCCCGGGCCGGGGCGGCCTCCTTGGCCTTGGCCGGGGAAGTCGCTTTCGCCTCCTGCCCGGCCACGGGCAGGTCGGCCGGCGGCCGCCAACGCAGGGCGGTGCTGGGCACCAGCAGCACGTCCTTGAAGCGCCGCACCTCGAACTGCACGTTGGCGCTGAGGTAAGGCAGCAGGCGGCCGTCCGAGTTGTCGGTGATGATCTCCACGGTGTAGGTGACCACGTTCTGGGTCATGGAGGCGTTGAGCCGCACCTTGCCCACCTTCCCATCGAAGGTCACCCCGGGAAAGGCGTCCACATTGAAGCTCACCGGCTGATCCACGCGAATCTTGCCGATGTCGGCCTCGTTGACCGCCACCCACACCTGCATGCGTTTCAGGTCCTTGGCGATGAGGAAGAGGCTGGGGGCGTTGAGACTGGCCACCACGGTCTGGCCGATGTTCACCCGCCGGTCGATGATCACCCCCTCCACCGGCGAGGTGATGGTGCAGTAGCTCAGGCTGCGCTTGGCCCGCACCAGTTGGGCCTGGGCCTGGGCCACCTCGGCCTTGGCCTGCAGGATGGCCGCCTGGCCCACGGCCAGATTGGCCTGGGCGGTCTCGAAAGCGGATTGATAGGCGTCGTAGGCGGCCTGGGCCAGGGCCTCGGAGGGCCCCAGCTTGCGGGCCCGCCGCCAGTCGCGTTCCGACTGGCGCAGCTTGGCCTTTAGCTGCTCCAGGTCGGCCACGGCGCGGCGCTGACCGGCCTGGGAGGCCAGGACCTGGGCCTGGGCCCGATCCGCGTCCGCCGCGTAGAGCGAATCGTCGATGTGGGCCAGCACGGTGCCCCGGTGCACCACCGAGCCATAGTCTATGGGCTTGCCCTCGGCGTCTTGCCCGAAGGACAAAATCTGGCCGGCCACCTGGGCCCCCACGTCCACCACCTCCTCGGGCTCCACCGTGCCGGTGGCGCTGATGGCCTCCAGCATCTCGCCCTTGGTGACCGCCGCGGTGGTCAGGCTGACCGGCTGGTTGTTCCTGGCCAGCCAATACCAACCCGCTCCCCCGCCAGCCAGCACCAGGGCCAGCAGGAGCCATAGAATCTTCCTCGACCACCAGCGTTTGGCCGGTATCGGCGCTTGCGCTTCCTGTGTGGGCTCCACTGCATCCTCACGCTATGAAGAACCTGACCGCCGCCCCTAGCTGGAGCGTTAGCCCCTTTGATTGGGTAATCGCGGCCCAGGGGCCGGCGGTTTCAGTGGGCGAGGGAATAATTCGCGGAGGGAGGACCGGGTTGCCCCGGCCCTCGGCCGGAGTCTGGCCTGGCCCGGGGCTTCCCCCGGCTAGGCCAGACGGGTGCTAAGGGAATATTTACAGATGGTTGACGGCGCGGTGGGTCGGGCCTACTTGGGCGGCCGGGGCATAAGGAGCTTCCACTCCCCGCTGTCGGCCAGTTTTTTCACCTGGGCCGGGGTGAGCAGGCCTTGCAGCTGCCCGGTGGTTTCCCGGATGATCTGCTCCTGCTGGGGCCGCACCTGCTCGCGCAGCTTCAGGGAGCGGCGGAAGGCTTCCAGGAGCAGGGGCTGGATGCGGGCCTTTTGGGCGGCGCTCAGCTCCAGCGTGTCATCCAAGCGGTCCAGGATGAGTTGGGTGAGGAAGGCCCCCTTGTCCTGGCGGATAAGGCGGTAGCGTTCGGCCGCCTGGTGGCGTTCGTAGATGCTTGCGCTCAGCCCGCCGATGACCAGACCGCAGGCGAAAACAGCCAGCAGGCCCAACCACATGCGACTCCGTTTCATATAGCCTCCCGGCTTCACGACCAGATCAGGTTTTCCATGGACACCGGCGCGGCCGGTTGCTCCAGAATCATGCCGGCCGCGTGGCGGTCCAGGTCCGGGGCGTACATGTGGGAGTAGAGCAGCAGCCCGGCGGCCACCAGCGCCCCGGCCCCGGCAAAGCGGAACAGCAGGCGGGCGAAGCCGGCCATGGAGTCCTCGTAGCGCTCCCGCGGGCGGGGACGGCGGCGCAGGTCATCCACACGCCTCATCAGGTCGTCCTGCCACTGCTCGGTGAGCAGGGGCTCGGGCCGGGACTGGTGGGCCCGGCGCAGGGACGGCTCCAGGTTCTCCCATTTAGGTTTGTGGCGCTTCACCCCGCACCTCCCCCTTCATGGTTTGGCTTATCAGCGTTTGCAGTTTGCGGCGGGCCCGGAAGGCGCGCACCTTGACCATGGTTTGACTCCACCCCAAGGCCTCGGCCGCCTCGGCTATGGAGTAGCCCTCCAGGTTCACCAGGGTCACGGCCATGCGGTCCCCAGGAGAAAGCTGCCCCAGGGCCCAATCCAGCAACTCCCAATCCTCGTATTCCTGATATCGGTCCGGCGCCTCCCCGGCCATGGCGGCCTCGACCCGACTTTCCTCTTTGCCGCCCGGTTCCGGTGACAAGGCGCTGAAAGGCACCTCCCGCCGCCGGTAATGGGCCCGCCAGTAATCATGGCAGGCCCGCACCGCCAAGGTTGAGAGCCAGTGGGAAAAAGGCTTGAGGGGCCGGAAGTCCGGCAGCGAGATGAATGCCTTGATGAAAACCTCTTGGACCATCTCCGCAGCCTCCTGCCGCGGCACCTTTCTCCCCACGATGCGGGCCACCAGGGCCTTGTGCCGCTCCACCAGTTGCTCGAAGGCGAGGCTGTCGCCGGCAAGGATGCGGGCGATGATCTCCTCGTCTCTGGGCTGGGCGGGCTCTTGGGTCAACGGCCTTCCCCCGGTGGTTACGCCAGGTTGGCCCCGCTGCCACCGCCAACCAGAGGTGGGGCGCGGCGACCGGTGTGTCAATCATAACCCGATTGCGCCGTCTCTCCACCCAGGTTTTCCTGCCAGCCGCCCAAGCCGGGGCCCGGCGAAGGCCCGCCTGCCGGCCTTGGCCAGCGGCGAATTGCCTTGTAGTGGTGTCACCCACCCCATGTACCTGGGGAATCGACATGTAAATCCACCCCACCAAAGCGAGCACCCTATCCTCTGAAAAGTAAATCGCTCCTCGGATGCCCGAGGTTTCATGGCCAAGGCAATTAGGGGAACCGCCGCAGATGACGACTAACATCTTCTCCGCCCCAAATTCAAATTAGGACACTACCCTCCTCCGGCCGAACGCAAGAGCGCGGCTCAGGCCGCCTGCCTGGACCCCCTGTTCCAGTGGGAACGCGACCGGGCCGAGTCCATGCGGGATGACATCAGGGCCACCACCAGCCGGCGTAAGAGCCAGGAGGCCATAATCTCGGGGCTACGGAGCAAGCTGGCCAAGCCCAACACCAAAGCTGAAGACCGCGCCGCACTTATGTCCGAGGTGGAGAAGCTGGAGCTGGAGCTCGAAGAAGTGCCCCGGCCGCCGCGCCTAGTGGCTGATGACGTGACCGCCGAAGCCCTTGCAGTCCTCATGGCCGTTAACGGTGAGCGCATGGCCGTGATAAGCGCCGAGGGTGGAATGTTCGACACGCTCGGTGGCCGCTATCAAAATGGCGTGCCCAACCTGGACCTGATCCTCAAGGCCCACCCTGGCGAGCCGGTGCGGGTGGATCGCAAAAGCGGCCCGCCGGTGATGATGCAGGCTCCGGCCCTAACCATTTGCATCAGCCCTCAGCCCGAGGTGCTGGCCAACCTGCCGAGCAAGCCGGGTTTCCGGGGGCGGGGCCTCCTGGCCCGGTTCGCATATGTGCTGCCCGAAAGCCTCCTGGGGCGCCGCCAGCCATGGGGCCAGGCCGTGCCCGAACATGTGAACCGCGTCTATGCGGCCGCCCTGCATAAGCTCTTGGATTTGGACATCGGCCCGGAGGGCGAGCCCCTGGAGCATTGCCTGCAACTAGAGCCAGCCGCCCATGCCGCGTGGGGAGAGTTCTCCCAGGCCATCGAAGTTGAACTTTCGGACGGCGGCCAGTTCGAGACCGTGCGCGACTGGGCGGGGAAACTGCCCGGCTTGGCTGCCCGCCTGGCCGGACTCCTGCACGTCATGGAGCACTTGACCGAGGCCCCCGCCCGCAGCCTTTCCGGGCAGACCATGGAGGCCGCCCTGAACCTGGCTGGGGCCCTGGTGGGCCATGCCCTGGCCGCCTTTGGGCTCATGGGGGCGGACCCGGACCAAGAGGCCGCCAAGAAGATCCTGGCATGGCTCAAGCGCGAAGGCGTGGATAGGTTCACTGCGCGCGATGGCCACCGTGCCGTGCGGGGCTCATACCCCAAGGCCGAGCAGGTGCGAAGGGGGTTGGACATCCTGGAGGAGCGGGCCTTCATTTGGCAGGATGCAGCACCAGAAAAACGGGGTCCGGGAAGAGCACCAAGCCCCACTTATATGGTCAACCCGAGGCTTTGGGAGTCCGGATCATGAGTTGGCGCGACACCCTGGCCGAGTCTCTGGGCTATCTCCAGGCGGAATCAAACAAACCGAAATCCCGGGGACAGACCCCCGTGGACAAATTGGACAATATGGACACAATTCATGCCGAAAGTCATTCTGTCCATCTAGTCCATTCTGTCCATGGCATTCCGGGGTCCGCTTTTTCTATTGAAGCACCCCGAGTAACACCACCCGAACTTAACCCTGTCGAACTCCAAAAGGTCCAAAACTGGCCGCCAGAGACCCAGAGGGTGTTCGTGGCGGTGCTAGACCACATGGAGGGCAAGGGCTTTCACCTGGCTCAGGCCGAGGCCCTGGCCTACGCCACCATGCAGGTGCTCTTGCAGCGGCGTGGAGGCCCTCTCGGTTTTGCCAAGAGCGAAGTGCCCGACGAGGTCGCCGAGTTGGTGGGGGCGATGAACGACGTTTTCGGCGATGGCGTGGAGGTCGAGTGGCGGCCGGAGCATGCAGCGGGATACACCGACCAACCTGAGCAGCAGGCCGACTTGGTGCGCTGCCAGAACTGCCAACATTTCGACCGGGGTCAGGGAGACCCAAATAATGCCCTGGGCCACTGCAACGGGCAGCCCTGGGACGGGCACCAGGGGCAGTGGCCTAAAGCCGAACACCGGTGCTTAAGCTATAAATGCTCGAAGCTAAGCTCTTAACGGGGCCCTACCGTTATTCCGCCTACCCCGGGGCTCAAGGACCGAATTAACTCTTAGGATCGCTTAAGTCGCCCCGACCTATACTCGGGGTAGGGGGTGGACCGTTCGCCCCTTCCTGCGGCGTTATTCATCGATCGAGTGGGATTGAGTTCAGGTTATAAGTCCTCTGTTTAATCTCAGCATGGCCACCGGACTGCAAATAGTAGCCGATAAACTGGAGCCCGCCGTGTAATTAAAATGAATAATTCAATTTATCAATTGGTTTGATGATGCTCGATCATATTGACAAATACATAATATAAATGCTATTTTTAATTTAACCAAGTTAATGCCATATAAACAAATAGTTACTTACCGTTTGGCGGGTATGCGGCTTAAAGTCCCGATTCCTCCAAGCAAATAACAACCAGCCAGCCCGCCATGAGGTAGCCTGCCCATGGTGTTTGGTTGGCACGATATGCATCGATTTTGGGCCTTGGTGTTCGCCCTGGCCTTGTTAGTATTTATCACTCCCCTGCCCGCTTCCTCCCAAACCCTGCAACAACCTAGCCAGGCTGACATCCTTTACAATCAAGCCCGCTTCGATCTTCTCAACGGGGACAAGGCCAAGGCCCTGGAGACCCTAGAGCAGGCCGCCAAGATCAATCCCCAGGATGAGCGCATCGCCGTTTGGCGCATAAGGGTATTGTGGGTTTTGGGCCGCGAGCAGGAGGCCTTGACCCTTTGCCAGAACCTTTTGCAGGCCAAGCCCGCGGCCTTCAGCCAACTGCATTTCGAAGCCGCCCAGGTCCTTTTCGGGCAGGGACAGTCCCAAAAGGCCCTGCAGCATCTCCAGGCGGCCGAGAGGTACCACCCCGACCAGGCGCTACGCGCCCAAATGGAACTGCTCCTGCAGTGCGAGCGATACGACCAGTGCGCCTTGGTCTTAAACAAAGCGTCCAAGGCGGCCCCCAAAACCAGGCAAGAGCTGCTGATCAAGGAAGCCCAGGCACAATACAAGAACTACGAATACGACGAGGCCCTGGAAAGCCTGAACAAGGCGAAGCACATAACCAGGGATAAAGCGGCGGTCAAACAGATAGAGGCCCTGGAAAACGAGATAAGGATAACCGACCGCCCCTGGTGGCTGGGGGCCACGGCCGCCTACATCTACGACAGCAACGTCTTCCTAGACCCAATCTACGAAGACCCCGCCCACGCCGTGGCCAGCGGCAAATCGAGCTCCGCGGCCCTGGGGGAAGCATGGGCCGGTTACCGCCTCGCCCGCCGCCAGGGATACAGCTTCGGGGTGACTGGCCATGTCATGTACATGAACTACTTCGACCAGTCAGAGGCCAGCTACTCCTACTGGTCACCGGGCATGTACCTGTCCTGGGGGAAATACCGCTGGGGATGGCGCCTGCCCTACAACTTCTACTACTACTATCACACCGGCCGGATGACCGAATGGAGCCGTATCCACAGCCTGACCCCGTCGGTCTACTGGCAGATGACCTCCAACCTCAAGACCTACTTCACCGGGGTGGTGCTCAAGCGCCAGTACATCGACGACCGCTCGGACGCCATGCACTACGGTCTGGTGATCGATCACGTCTATTCCTTTGATAAGGCCAGCAACTTCGTGAAGCTGTCCTACCGCTTAGATGACGAGGACGCCGAAGACGGCATCAGCGGCTACAAGGGCATCGAGGTGACCTTGGCGAGCGGCTGGGAGATATGGCGCGAGTTGTCGGCTGAAGCGGGCATAACCTATGCCCATTACGACTACGACCAGCGCCCGGAGTGGACCCTAGCCTACCAGACCTTTGAGCGCAAAGACGACCAGATGCGCTATTACCTCGAGTTCCGCTGGCAGTTGCCCGATTGGTGGAACCTGAAGCTGAACTTTTATTATATGGACAATAACTCAAACGTGGAATCTGACGTAAACCCCTACAATTACAACAAGTACGTCATCATGCTGGCCGTGACCAAATTCTTTTAAAGAGGGTGGTTGCCATGTTTGCCAAGCCTCTAATTTGCCTCCAGGTGCTGCTTATGGGCCTGCTGCTCGCGGCGGGATCGAGCTGGGCGGCAGATGCCAAACAGGCTGGCTACATCGTCAGGGTCAAGGGAAAAGCCCGGGTGGTGAACCTGCCACTCAAGCGGGACCTGGCGGCGGTGGAAAAGTTGGTCCTGCTGGTGGGCGACAAGGTGGAGACCCAAGCCGCCTCGGTGGTGGAGATCGCCTTGGCCGACGATTCGCTGCTGCAGGTGGGGGCCGAGTCCACCCTGGAGCTCAGCAACGTGCTGTTCGACCCCAAGGAAAAGAAGCGCAGCACCACCCTGGGCCTACCCACCGGCAAGGTGCAGGCGCTGGTTAACGACTTGTTCGACTACGGCGAGCGCAAGTTCGAGATCAAGACTCAGAACACCATCGCCGGGGTGCGCGGCACCATCATGATCGTGCTCGCCCCTTCGCCCAACGAAACCAAGGTCATCGGCTTCGACCACCCGGTGGAGGTGGCCAACCTGAACCAGCCCGATGTTAAGGTGGTGGTCTCCAACCTGACCATGACCACCGTGCGGGGCCGCGAGGCGCCCACGCCTCCCCAGCCGTTGACCATGCAGCAGTTCGAGCAGATGCAAAAGGGCCTGCAGGCCTCGGGCGGGCAAGGCCAACAAGAGAACAATAAGGCGGGCAAGGGCAAAGGAGGCGCGGCACAGAGCGAGGTGCAAGGACCTCAGACCCCCTTGGACAGCTCGGAGACAAACCCTCCCGAGCTAGCGGGGGACACCGGCGTAACCGGCACGGGCACCCAGGAAGGACGCGCCCTGGGCCTGAGCAAGGATCAGCCCAACTCCAGCCAAGGCCAGGGCCTGGCCCTGGGCCTGCAAAAGCAGAGCGAAAGCGGGACTACCAGCCAGGGCAAGGGACTGGGCCTGTATATGACCAAGCATACGGTTCTGCGTACCCTCAGCGACGGCAAGGTGCCCGGCCAGGGGCTGGCCATGGGGCGGGGGGGCGCCGTGCACGGCGGCCAGGGCCTGGCCATGGGGCACGGACTGGGCAACTCCCCCGGCCGGGGCAACGCGGCGGTTCACTCGGCCACCGGGCAGCCTGACGGTGGAAGCTCTAGCAGCTTGTCGTCCCTGCCGCCCGGGGCCGCTCCGCAGGGAGGCGCGCCGGGCTCCTCTCCCGGCGGCAACAACCCACCCGGGCTCGCCTCCGCTTCGAGCGGCGGCCAATCGAGCAACTCGCCTGGCAACAGTGGCAACGCGCCGGGCCAGAGCGGCGCTTCGCCTGGCAACAGCGGCAACGCGCCCGGCCAAAACGGCACTTCGCCGGGCAACAGCGGCAACGCGCCCGGCCAAAACGGCACTTCGCCGGGCAACAGCGGCAACGCGCCCGGCCAGAGCGGCAGCACGCCGGGCAACAGCGGCAGCGCACCCGGGCAGAGCGGCAGCACGCCGGGCAACAGCGGCAGCACCCCGGGCAACAGCCACAGCGCGCGCCATGGTTATTACGAGTAGCCTGCGGATAGGGGCTTCGCTGCCGGCTGCCGCCGCCCCCGCGCCCTAAACTGAAGGCATGGCGCATTCAAAAAAATATCTCATTCCCCTTTCCCTGGGCCTGTTCCTGGCCGGGGCGGTCTTCGCCCTGGCGATTCACGGCGCATCCTTCATTCACCTGATGGAACTCAAGGCGGTGGACGCCTATTTCCTGGCCCGAGGCCCGGTCTCCATGGCCGGCAGCAAGGTGGCCGTGGTCTCCATCGGCGAGCGCACCCTGGACCGGCAAGGCCGCTGGCCCTGGCCGCGAACCAAGGTAGCCAAGTTGGTGCAGGCGGTGGCCGACTACCAGGCCCAGGCCATCGGCTTGGACATGGGCTTTTTCGAGCCGGACAACCGCTTTTCCGCCAGGGCCATGATGGCGGTGAACCAAGCCGCCCGGCAGGGCAAGCCGCTTAGCGACCAAGACATCGTCATCAATTTCCACCCGGACGTGGTGTTGGCCCGCACCTTCAGCCACCTGCGCGGGCGGTTGGTGATGGGATACTTTTTCCACATGACCGCCGACAAGGTGGCCCACCTCTCGCCGGAGGAGATCAAACAGCGCCGCCGGTCCCTGGACCGCTTCGCCTATCCGGCGGTGCGTTTCCGCAGCCGGGAGGCCATGGCCGCGCCTTTCCTCACCGCCGTGGCGCCGGAAGCCACCCAACCCATCCTGCTGGAAGCGTCCAAGGCGGCGGGCTACTTCGACATACTGCCGGACAGCGACGGGGTGATGCGCCGCCTGCCCCTGGTGATCAAGTGCGGCTCCCGCTATTTCCCGCCCCTAGGCTACCGGACCCTGGCCGCCTATTTGGGCAGCCCCCTGCCGGTACTGGACGTTTATGACACCGGCCTGGCAGACATCAAGCTGGGCGACCGGCGCATACTGGTGGACCCCAAGGGGCGCATGCTGATAAACCTGCGCGGCGGCCCGGGCACGGTGAAGGTCTTCGAGGCCACCGACCTCATGGAAAAGAAGCTCCCGGCCGGGGCCCTGAAAGGCAAAGCGGTCCTGCTCGGCATATCGGCCATGGGGCTGTTCGACATCAAGTCCACCGTTTTCTCGCCGGTGCACCCCGGGGTGGAGGTACAGGCACAGGCCATGGATAACATCCTCAAGGGCGACTTTTTGGTCAAGCCACTGTGGGCCGGTGTGTTCGGCCTCTGCGTCATCGTGATCATGGGCATCCTGGGCACGATCTACATGGGCATCATGCGGCCCCTTTGGGGGGGCGTTGCCTGCGCCATCACCGCCTTTATTTACGTTTTGATCGTCTACAACCTGTTCTTGCTCGGCTACGTGGTGAACACCATCTATCCCCTGCTGGCTCTCCTGGCCTCGGGCGCGGGAGTGGGACTCTACCGCAACCTAACCGAGGAGAAGGAGAAGCGCTGGCTGCGCGACGCCTTCGACCACTACCTCAACCCCGCAGTGATCGACCGCCTGGCGGCAAACCCCGGCCAGCTCAACATGGGGGGCGAGAAAAAGGAGCTCAGCGTCCTTTTCTCCGACATCAGGGGCTTTACCTCCATCGCCGAGAAAATGGACCCCGAAAAGCTGGCCAAGCAGCTGGGCATCTATTTGGAGCGCATGACCGAGACAGTGTTCGAGCAGGAAGGGGTGCTGGACAAGTTCATCGGCGACGCGGTGATGGCCTTCTACGGGGCGCCCATGGAGCAGCCGGACCACGCCAAGAGGGCTTGCCGGACCGCCTTGGCCATGGTCCAGGCCAGCCTGGACCTGGACAAAACCTGGGAGGAGATGGGGCTGCCGCCTTTGCGCTTGGGGGTGGGAGTAAACACCGGGTCCATGATCGTGGGAAACTTGGGCTGTGTCCTGCGGATGGACTACACCGTAGTGGGCGACAGCGTGAACCTGGCCTCGCGCCTGGAAGGGCTCACCAGGACCCTGGGGGTGGACATCCTGGTGGGACATGAGACCCGCGACCAGTGCGCCGAAGAGTTCTTTTTCCGCCCCCTCGCCCTGGTAAAGGTCAAAGGCAAGGAAGAGTTGGTCGAGGTCTACCAGTTGGTGAGCCCGCGCGAGGGGCACGAGCCGCCCCCGATGCTGGAGGTCGCCCAGCAGGCCTTCGATGCGGTGAAAAACGGCGACTTAGCGGCCAGCCTTCGGCTTAACCAGGAAATATTACGCCGATTTCCGGGCGATCACCCCGCCACATGGGCCATTAGGCATTTGAAAAACCTCTTGGGAAGGGATGATCCGGTCAAATTTAGTTGAGCGGCCCCTTTAGTTGAGCGGCCCCAAAATACCTAGCCGGCCCAGCCGGCGGTTTGGCTGCAAGCTTCCAACGCCTATTAAGTTAAAAGCAGCGACAAGCCGTGACGGCCATACGGCGGGGCCGATGACCAAGGATCAAGCCTGCCCAGATTGCGAAGGGGGACGGAAGCATATGGAACCTAGCAAAGAGCGAAGGCGTTGGCAGAGGGAAACATTGTCGCCGCCCTTTGTGACTATTGTGCATGAAACCTTCGGCACGGGCCCGGATGCCCAGGGGGAACCGATCATCGCGGAGATGTGCAGCCTGAGCGCGGGGGGCGCGATGCTGACTGCCTGCGAAAAGCTGGTGAGCGGTTCGCACATCATCCTGCAAGCCTACAACCGGGCCAAGAAAAAGTAGCTGCATTTCAAGGCCGTGGTAGTGGCCAGCGAAGTGTCCTCCTCGGGATGCAGCCATTTGACCAGGTTGGAGTTTCTGGAGCAGAGCCCTAAACGACAGCCCCAATCCTATCGCCGTAGGCCCGGCGCGAAACCTCTACCCGCTGAGGTGGAGTTCCTGCTGAACACCCCTATCTTCAAGGCCATCCCCAGCCGGGCCGTGTGCTCATTCTTAAATCAGATGACCCGGCCGCACCCTGCCGTCCGGCCAGCGCCTCATGGCTTGCTTGACTTCCCTCAACAAGCCGCCATAAAGTTCCCTGCCCAAAACTGGAGGTTTTCGGGGCATATGCTCCTGATTGCGATGAGCCTAAAATCATTAGCCACCCTTTGAGTAAAGGTTTTTTAGGAAGGCCAGCAATTACAATTTATTTGACTGAATTGAACTGGAATTAGGGGCTAAAGTTTATATGGAGGCGGTGTCTCTGCGACAGAATAAACCGGCAACGGTTACATAAAGCAGCATGAAGGGCAGTTGAGTTATTGGCCCGCATATGGCGATGATTATTGCCTCGTTGTTACTAAAGGCGCTGGCGGCAATGGCCAAGCCAATAAAGGTATTTGGTTCTTCGTCGTTAGCTGTGGAATTTGATTAGTTCTCCCAGTGGTGCGGCGATGAAATAGATCATGGTGATGAAGGTGAAAGCGTTGCGGTAGCCACGCGCTCTTGCCCTGGCGGCCTGGAAGATGCCATTGAGGCC
>JAHIQI010000019.1 GCA_018902755.1 Pseudomonadota bacterium
GGCCGCGTCAAAGGTGAAGGCCACCGCCTTTTGAGAAGGCTTGACAAGACCGTGCCGGCCCAGGTCGCCGGATTTGCGGCCCATCATGTGGGCCTCCAGCTTCAACTCCGCCACGGATTTCAGGTATTCGTCGCCTGTCTTGAGCGCCATGGCTCTCTCACCTTCCTATGGCTTTAGATATTGGGGCGCTCAACCACCAAGGCCGTTCCCATGCCCCCGCCGGCGCACAGGGCGGCCAAGCCGCGGCGCAGGCCCCGCTTGGCCATTTCATGAAGCAAGGTGGTGGTGATGCGAGCCCCGGTGCAGCCCACCGGATGGCCCAGAGAGATGCCGCTGCCGTTGACGTTGGTTATCTCCCGGTTCAGGCCCATTTCCTTTTCGCAGGCCAAATACTGGGCGGCAAAGGCCTCGTTGAGCTCGATGAGCTCCATGTCGGCCAGGGCCAGGCCCGCCTTGTCCAGGGCCCGGCGGGTGGCCTCCACCGGTCCTATGCCCATGACCTCCGGCTCCACCCCGCTGGTGGCGGTGCCCAGGATGCGGGCCATGATCGGCGCGCCCAGATCCTCGGCCATCTCCCGCGACATGAGCAGCATCCCGGCCGCTCCGTCGTTGATACCCGAGGCGTTGCCCGCGGTCACCGTGCCGTCCTTCTTGAAGGCAGGCGGCAGGCCGGCCAGGCTCTCCAGGGTGGTGTCGGGACGGGGATGCTCGTCAACCTCGAAGAGCACGGTCCGCTTCTTCTGCTTTACCTCCAGGGGCAAGATCTCGTCCGCGAAGCGGCCCTCCCGGATGGCTCGCGCCGCTCGCTGTTGGCTCAGCAGGGCCATTTGGTCCTGCTCCTCGCGGCTTATGGCGTAGCGCTGGGCCAGGTTCTCAGCGGTGATGCCCATGGCCGGGCCCACCCCCAGCTCGGTCAGCGAGTCCCACATGGAGTCGCGCACCTGGGCGTGTCCCAGGCGCGAGCCCCAGCGCAGCTTGTCGATGGTGTAGGAGGCGTTGCTCATGCTGTCGGCCCCCCCGGCCATGATCACTTGGGCCTCGCCCGCCTTGATTTGATAATAGCCCAACTGGATGGAGGACATTGACGAGGTGCAGTTGCGGTGCACGGTGATACCGGGCACGCTCACCGGCAGCCCGGCCTTGACCGCGGCCACTCGGGCCAGGTTGTTTTCCTGGTACGTCTTCTGATAGTTGCAGCCCCAGATCACGACCTCGATCAAGGCGGGGTCCACCCCCGCCCGGCGCAACACCTCCTGCATCACCGGGATGCTGAGTTCCAGGGCGCTCATGCTACGCAAGGCCCCGCCGTGACGGCCGATGGCCGTGCGGCAGGCACCGACGATTACCACTTCTTGACTCATGGATGCCCTTCTTCTTCCCGCGTCTATGACACGATCGCTCCCGGGGGTCAGCCCTGCTTTTTCACGAAGCGCCCCAGCCGCTCCTTGGTGTCCGGCGAGTCGAAGCATAGGCTTATCAACTCGTTCTCGTACTCATAGGCCGCGTCCAGGTCGACCCGCTCGGCCATCTTCTTGAGGGCCTTGCTCAGGCGCACCGCGATCTCCGAACGGGCGACAATCTCCCGGGCGCAGCCCATTACCACCTCGTTCAGCTCCGCCGCGGGCACCGCCCGGGTGATAAGCCCGATGCGCTCGGCCTCGGCCGCGTCGATGGTGCGGCCGGTGATGACCATCTCCCAGGCGCGCCGCGGCCCCACCAGGTGCATCAGGCGGGGCAGGCCGCCCAGAATGCCGAAGTCCACCTCCTGTTGGCCGAAGCGGGAGTGCTCGGCGGCGAAAACGAAGTCGCAGTTCATGGCCATGATGTTGCCCCCGCCGAAGGCCACCCCGTTCACCGCGGCAATGTAGACTTTTTCTCCGCCGGTCATCACCTTGGCCAAACGGCGCAGGTAGCCGCTGTAGTGCCTGAACTCCAGGGGGCTCATGGCCGCCATCTGGGCGATGTCCGCCCCGGAGATAAAGGCCTTGTCGCCCGCGCTGTCCAGCACCACAACGCGCACCTCTGGTCGTAGGTCCAGGCCCTCCAGGCAGGCTCTTAACTCCTCCATCACCTCCAGGTTCAGGGCGTTGTACTTTTCGGCCCGCTCCAGGGTGACCCGTACGATTCCCTCCTGGGGCTGCTCTACTCTCAGGTGACGATAATCAATAGGCAACGGCGTTCCCTCGTTTTGGGGCTCTCGGGGCTCATACCCCCAGGTACTTTTCCTTGGCCTGCTCGTCGGCGTCCAACTCCTCGGCCGTGCCTTGCAGCACCACCCGACCCTGGTCGATGACGTAGCCGTAGTCGATCAGGTCCAGCACGAAGCGCAGGTTTTGCTCGGCCAAAAGGATGGTGGTGCTTTTGCGCACCTCCTGGATCAGCCGCTTAATCTCGCGCACGATCAGGGGGGCCAGGCCCTCGGTTGGCTCGTCCAACAGCAGCACCGCGGGGTTTATCATCAGGGTGCGGGCGATGGTGACCATCTGCTGCTCGCCCCCGCTAAGGTCCATCCCCCGATTGTGGCGCAGTTGGGCCAGCTTGGGGAACAGGTCGAAAATCTTTTCCACCGTCCAGCCGCCCTCGCGCTGGGGGTTGACATTCTGCATGATCTCCAGGTTATCCAGCACGCTCAGGTCCGAGAAGACCCGGCGATCCTCGGGCACGAAGCCTACCCCCATCTTGGCGATGCGGTGGCTGGGCATGCCGCAGATGTCCTTGCCCCTAAAGCTGACGCTGCCCCCGCGGGGCTGCACAATGCCAATGATGCTTTTGAGGGTGGTGGACTTGCCCGCCCCGTTGCGCCCAATGAGGCCCACCACCTGTCCCTGCGCCACGTCCAGGGACACCCCGAAGAGAATGTGGCTTTTGCCGTAATAGGAGTTGACTTCGCGCAGCTCGAGCTCGTTCATGCCTCTTCTCCCAGATAGGCTTCCTTCACCTTGGGGTCGCGGCGGATTTCCTCTACCGAGCCGTCGGCGATGAGCCTGCCGCTCTGCAACACCAGCACCCGGGTGGAGATGCTGAAGACCATGTCCAGGTCGTGCTCGGTGAACACGATGGTCACCCCGGTCTTGTTCCAGATGTCCTTGATCAGCTCGATGGCCTGGCGGGTCTCCTCCGGCCCCATACCCGCGGTGGGCTCGTCCAACAGAAGCAGCTCGGGATGGTTGGTCAGGGCCATGCCCATCTCCAGGCACTTCTGGTCGCCGTGGGACAGGGTGGCCGCCACCAGGTCGGCCTCGGGGGTCAGGTGCACCAGGTTGAGGATGCGCCGCACCTCCTGGTCCACCTCGGGCATTTTGTTCACGTTCTTGAACAGACGCAGGGTCTGCTTCTGGTGGGCCAGGACGCCTATGCGCACATTTGCGGCCACGGTGAGGTCTGGGAACAGGTTCACCACCTGGAAGGAACGGCCGATTCCTTTGTTGATGATCGCCGACCGGGTGAGCCCGTCGATGCGTTCGCCCTTGAAGAACACCTGACCCTGGGTTGGCTTGTACTTGCCGGTTATCACGTTGAAGAAGGTGGTCTTGCCGGCCCCGTTGGGCCCTATCACCGCCACCAGCTCGTGCGGCGCCACCGCGCAGTCCACCTCGTGCAAAGCGTTCATCTTGCCGAAGCTCATGGTCACGTTTTGTATCTGCAATATATCCATCCGCGAGACCTTTCCCTTGTTGCCGCGCCCTAGGACGCCTTCAGGGACAAAATGAACTTCTTGGCGTAGCCGGTGATGCCCATGGGGAAGACCATCACCACCAGGATGAGGATGGAGCCCATGACCAGCTGCCAATATTCAGTGATGGACACGATGTAGCTGTGCAACACGTAGTAGAACAGGGTGCCCACCCCCGGTCCGATCAAGGTGCTGATACCCCCAATCAGACTCATGAAGATGGGTTCTCCCGATTTGGACCAGTGCGAGGCCAAGGCGTCGATGGTGCCAGCCAAGGGAGCGAAAAGCGCTCCCGCCACCCCCGTGAATACCCCCGCGATGACGAAGGCGATGAACTTGTACTTCTTTACAGGCAGTCCCTGGAACTCGGTGCGGATGGGATTTTCCCGGATGGCCAAGAGCACCTGCCCAAAAGGTGAGTTCATGATTACGCGCAAAATGAAGTAACACAGGGCCACCACCACCAAAATAAAGTAGTAGTTGGCCACGGGGGACAGTATCTCCACCTCGGTGAAACCGAACTTGAGCACCGGGCTGGGGATGCCCGAAAGCCCGTCCGCCCCGCCGGTGAGCGAGTTCCACTTGTAGATGATGCTGTAGAAGAGCATGGCGAAGGCCATGGTAAGCATCCCGAAGTATATCTCGCTGCGGTGGATGCTCATGAGGCCTATGATCACGGTGACTCCGGTGGAGACCAGCAGGCTTACCGCGAAGGCCAGCCACCAGTTGCCGGTGACGTGGATGAGCATCAGCGAGATGGAGTAGGCCCCGGCCCCGAAGATGGAAGCCTGGCCGAAGGAGAGCATGCCCGTAAAGCCGAAGAGCACGTTGAAGCTGATGGCGAACAGGGCGAAGACCATTACTTCGGCCATCAGGTAGGTCCAATATTTGGGCAGGGCTAGGGGCACCAGGGCCAGCAAGACCACCGCTGCCAGGGAACTGAAAAGGGACAATTGGGTGGCGGAAAGCTTTCTGAAGACGTTGGCCAAATTGCTCAGGTATGGCACGATGGGCACGTGCATCTGCTCGATCTCGCGCCCGAACATACCCCGGGGGTAGAGGGTGAGGAACACCACCAGCAGCAGGAAGATCAGGCTCATGGACAGTTCGGGCAACAGCACGTTGCCCAACACGTTCATTTCGCCCACGATCAGCGAAGCCAACAAGGTCCCCCGGAAGCTGCCCACTCCGCCGATAACCACGATGGCGAAGCTGTAGATCAAAAACTCGGCGTCCACCCCGGCGGCGATGGAGAGTTTGAGCGAGCCCATAACCCCGGCCAGCCCGGCCAGCAGGGCCCCCAGGCCGAAGGCCAGGGTGCCCCGGCGGGCTACGTTGAAGCCCAAAGCGTTGGAGATCTCGCGGTCCAGGGAGATGGCGGTCAGGATTTTGCCAAAGGTGGTTTTCTGGAACAGAAACCACAGGCCCCCGGCGGTGAGCCCCCCGACCAAGATTATGAACACCGAGGTCAGGGGGATGATCTCCCCGAAGAGGCTGAAGCTGCCGGTGAGCAGGGGCGGAGTCACCACGGTCTTGACGTCGGCGCCCCAGATGATCTTGATGATGTCGTAGATGACCAGGATCAGGCCAAAGGTGAGCAGGATGGTGTAGACGTGGTGTCTTTTGTAAAGGGGACGTAGAAAGATCAATTCGATAAACATACCGAACAGGCCCACGGTCAGCGGGGCTATCAACAGGGCCAGCCAAAAATCGCCCAACATCTGGGTTACCGAGTAGGTTACGTAGGCCCCCAGGATGAACAGGGCCCCGTGGGCGAAATTGAGCACTCCCAGGAATCCCAAGATGATATTCAAGCCCGCCGACAAAACGAAAAGCATCATCGCGAAGGGCAAGCCATTGATGACGTAGGCCTGTTCGGTATGTTTATCGAATTGATCTTTCTACGTCCCCTTTACAAAAGACACCACGTCTACACCATCCCGCTCACC
>JAHIQI010000020.1 GCA_018902755.1 Pseudomonadota bacterium
GGCCTCAATGGCATCTTCCAGGCCGCCAGGGCAAGAGCGCGTGGCTACCGCAACGCTTTCACCTTCATCACCATGATCTATTTCATCGCCGCACCACTGGGAGAACTAATCAAATTCCACAGCTAACGACGAAGAACCAAAAATATATGCCGGAATCCAAGGTCATCGTGACGGGTTGGAGGTACTGATAAAGAGGTTTGTTTTTCACTACTTGGTAAACTTCCGCCGTCCGCTGGAAGATCAGATGACCACAGAGATAAAAAATACGGTGGACCGGATATTAATGCAGTTCGACTCGGTTGGCAGGCGTGACATCCTCCTGGGTGAAGACCGCATCATGATCGATTCATTGCGGCGGGCCATCGAAAGCGGCAGGCCCTCCTATGTCAAAGACAAGCTTCAAGACCTGGCCAGCCTGCTGGGGGACAAAAACCAAAGGGCGGCGGCCCTGCCCATGCATCCCGATAAAAAATACGGCTTTGTCAGCTTCGGGGCCGCCACGGCCATCTCCCTGTTCCTCGTCCTGACGGTGGCGTTCCTGGGTAAAGGTTAGCCCCAGCCCGGAGTATTCGGCGCCGGCACCCAAGCCGCCTTGGCCCTTGGTGGGCCACGGGAGCGGTATTTGGCGCGGGTGCGCCGGAGCCAACCGCCGTCTCCCCGCCGGGAAGGCAAAAGGGTTAAAATGGGGGTGGAAGTTCGCCAGCCGTTCACTCATGCAAAGGACAAGCGACCATGATCAAGGCCAAGGACATCATGACCAAGGACGTGCTCACCCTCACCCCGGACACCGAGGTTACCAAGGCGGCCAAGCTGCTCCTGGAAAAAGGCTTCAACGCCTTGCCGGTGGTGGATAAAAGCGGCCTGTTGGTGGGTATCCTGTGCCAGAGCGACCTGATCTCTCAGCAGGAGGCCTTGCCGGTTCCTTCTTACTTCACCCTGCTAGACTCCTTTATCCCGCTCACCTCGCTCAAGAAGATGGAGCGGGAGGTCCAGAAAATCGCGGCCACCACCGTGCGGGAGGCCATGACCCCGGAACCGGTCACCGTGGGCCCGGACACGGACATAGAGCAGATCGCCGCCCTGATGGTGGACAAGGGCTTCCACACCCTGCCGGTGCTGGATGGCGGCAAGCTGGTGGGCATCGTGGGCAAGGAGGATATCTTGCGCACCTTGGTGGCAAGAGACTAGGGTTCGCCGCTCCTCGCTCGGCTCGATTAAAGACGAGGGGGCGGCCAATTTGGCTGCATTCTTTTTGGACGCATCAGCCGTCGGCCCATTTCGAGGCCCGATGGTGCCTAAAGCAACCGGACGGAAAGTATGGCACTTCCGTACATTGACAAGCTGCCGCCAAATTTCTACGGACCCAACTATCATGGTGGGCCGCTTCCTTGTCCTCCCGCTGGAAAACATAGAGCCGGCCCGGCCCCTGCGCCAGCCGCCACGACCTGAAAGCCTTCACCAGCTCTTGGGGAATTCCCACCCGCCGTGGGAGGCGGTCGCCCGTGGCCTTGGCAAGCAATCCCTAGGCAACCTATAGCCACGGCAGTTATCGAATGAGCAGAGACATTCATAGATGAATTCAGCACCGAGGTGCTCAAGCATTACCTATCTTCCAAGCTGGTCAAGCCCGGCGGCGACGTGTTCGTGCACGATTGCAACCGACAAGCCGAGGACGTGTTCTGAAACAAGTTCCTAGTCCTGGGAAGGCTTCCTGCGGCACTACCAAATCAATAGCTCCGACTCGGGAATGAGTTGAACCAACCCTCATCCGACTACTCCCTCCAGTTGTGGCTTGCCTTACCACGCTACTTAACTTTTACTCAATTTTTACGATTCCTTTACCAGGAAGCCCGGTTTCCACCTGCCGGCGGGCTTGTTCCCGATGGCGGACCGGGATAGCTTTATAAGCACCTGATGGTTTTCCCGCCTGCCCCGGCGCGATGTCGGAAGCGGTTCTCGCCCTTGCCCCCTACCGCCAAAAATCGAGCCAAAAATTTTGCCTGCCAATCCCGGAGCCCCAACGCCCTGCCCGCGAGACGCTTAAAACTCGAATTCAGGATGTCACCGCCATGAAATTTAAGTCTCTCGTCCTTTGCTTGTCCCTTTCCACGGCGGCGGCCTTGCTGCCCACCGCCTCTGTGGCCTGCACCGATTTTATCGTCAAGGCGGTAGACGGTACCGTGGTGGGCGGCCGCTCCCTGGAGTGGGCCATACCCACCAAATCCAAGATGACCGTGCACCCGCGGGGGCAGAAATTCTTAAGCCTGGCCCCCGGTAAAAAGACCGGCCTTGCTTGGACCGGCAAATACGGCTTTGTGAAAGTCAACATGTACGACGTGGACGTGACCGTGGATGGCATGAACGAAAAGGGGCTGTCCGTGGGCTCACTTTTCCTGCCCGCCTCCAAGTTTCCCCAGCCCAAGCCCCAGGACGCCTCGCGCTCCCTGTTCGTGTTGCAGTTCGGCCAGTGGATATTGAGCAACTTCAGCACGGTCGATGAGGTGAAAAAGGCCCTGCCCTCGGTGGTAGTGTGGAGCGAGGTCATCCCCGCCATGGACATGGAGTTCACCGCCCACACCGCCGTGCACGATGCCCAGGGCAACAGCATCGTGATCGAGTTCATGGATAACCAGTGCCAGGTTTACGACAACCCCATCGGGGTGATGACCAACTCCCCCGCCTTTGACTGGCAACTGGCCAATCTGCGCAACTACCTCACCTTGTCCCCCTACAACGCCCAGCCCGCCGACTACTCGGGCCTGAAGGTGAGCCCCACCGGCCAGGGCAGCGGCATGCTGGGCCTGCCCGGCGACGCCACTCCGCCTTCGCGCTTCATAAGGACGGTAATGTTAACCCAATACTCCCTGCAACCCAAGGACGCCGGGGAAGCGGTCAACCTGGCCGACCACATCCTCATGACCCTGGACATCCCCAAGGGAATCAGCCGGGAAAAGAGCGACAAGGACACCCTGTACGACTGCACCATGTGGGTGGTGATCAAGGACCTCAAGCGCCGCGTCTACTACTTCCGCTCCTATGACAACCCGGTCTTGCAGGCGGTGCACCTGGACCGGCTGAACCTCTCGCCCGGAGCCAAACAGGTTTCCATCCCCCTGGAGACCCCCGGCCGGATCACGGACACCACCGACAAGCTACGCAAATAAGAAACCTCGGCCCCGGCCCGTCCCCCAAATCAGGGACGCCTGACCGGGGCCGCATCGCTATCTAAGGAATAACTTAGTGACCACTCAAACCGTACACTCGTTAGGTCGGCGCTTCCTTTTCGGCGCCGGCATCCGGACCGGGACTACTCTGCTCAAAATTTTGGGACGCACGATAACCATCAAGGTGCTCAACCCGGAGGTGGAGCGCGAATACATGGATGCGGGGCGGCCTTCACTTTTGGTCACCTGGCACCGCGCATGGCTGGGCGGAGTTATCTACATGGGGCCGCGCTGGCACCCAGCGGTAATGGCCAGCCTATCCCAGGACGGCGAATGGGTGGCGCGCTTTGAAAGGCATATGGGCTGTCACCCCATCCGGGGCTCGTCCACCAAGGGTGGCATGGCCGCGCAAAAAGCCATGATCCGCTATGTCAAGCAAGGTGGCAAGGTGGCCACCAACGTGGCCGACGGGCCCAAAGGACCTCGCTACAAAGCCAAGGCGGGCATGATAAGCCTGGCCCAGCTCACTGGGGCGCCGTTGATTCCGGTGATATGGTCTTCGGAACGCGCCTGGTGCTTAAGGCGGTCTTGGGACAAGACCATGATCCCAAAGCCCTTCGCCAAGTGCGTGGTGCTGTATGGGAAGCCCATGAAGGTGCCCCGCCGGCTGAGCCGCGAGCAGGCCGAAGAATACCGTCAGATGCTCGAGAACGAGCTAACCCGTATCAAGGACGAGGTGGATCGCTTGTGCAAATATCAGGACCACTAGCCAGGACAGGGGACTTGCAAGGCCGCACATGCTCCCCACGATAGGCCCTCCTGAACGCATTTTCTAAATGGCATCTTATTGAAATCACTTAACTTGATTTGCGGTTATGTGGTTTTTATGTTGGATTTATGGCAAAAACGGGCGGTTATATGGTGTTTTTATGCGGTGTCATCCACATAAAAATCGCTTTTGTGCTGTGCCACTAGTGCAGAGGAAATTGAGGTTGCGCACCAATAAATGGCACGATTTGCAATTTGGATGAAGAACCCTAACCAACGTTTATCACGGACAATTTATCCAAAAAACCTATGATACTACTTCGTTTTAAGTTGCCGACCGGTCAGCAAACCAGCAACCAAACCTGCAACCAAGTAAATTATAAGCATATTAATATGTTGTGGTGATTTTATTTGGCAGACTGCACCTGTTGACCTGCAACTAAAATCACAGGTGCATTTATTGTAAGAATGATTCAGATCTCTCGGCCGAACCAGACTACCCGGCCGATGATGGTCATATCCTCCGGCGGGTCCGCCAGATCAAGATCAAAGGATCCATAGGCCCCATTATCGCTGATGACCTGAACCTTCCGGCCCGGGCGCTTGCGCAAGCGCTTAACCAGCATGGTGCCGTCCATGATCAAAACGTAGAGGCCGTCGTCTGGCACATGGGCCTTGGCGCGATTTGCTAAGACCACGTCGCCTTGCTTCAGGGTGGGCTCCATCGCATCACCCACCACTTTTACCAGCAAAAGGTCTTCGTGATTTAGCCCGGTCTTATCCCTTAACCATGCAGATTGGAAGGCAAAGTGTTTTGGGGGAGCCGAGAGTCCCCCCTTCACTTCACTGTGCCCAGTCAGGGTCTGAAGGTCGTAGCAGGGGATAGAGATGGTATCGGTACCAATCGAGGAATCATCCTTACCCCCATCACGCATGGGACCCTGGCCGGTGGCCAGCCACTCCAGTCGAACATTTGCGGCCTCAGAAAGGGCAATCAACTTATCTCTTCCGGGTTCAGATTGACCCTTGATCCATTTTTGCATCCCCCCTTGAGAAACACCTGCCTTCTTTGCAAAGGCATAAGTGCTTTTAAATTCGGATAAAACTACCCTAAGGCGACTCGAAAAATCTGAAAGGCTCGTGCCACCCGTAGACCCGACTGCCTCGCGGGACCGGACCTGCTCCGGGGTATCGGCAGGCTGGCTATGCTTTCTTTTTAGACTTGACATATGCGTTTTATTAGACTTATAAATATCCCTATGGAGAAACAAACCGCAGGGACCCAGCCCACCCCAGACGCCCTTTGGATCAAGTACCAACTACGCCGCCGGGGCTATACCCTGACCAGTCTGGGCCGAGAGCATGGAGTGAGCCGGCACGCGGTGGGCCTGGCCTTGCGCAAGCCCTACCCCAAGATGGAGGCGATAATCGCCAGAGCACTGGGGTTGCATCCTGTTGAGCTCTGGCCTGACCGTTACGACCAGCAGGGCAGTCCTAACCGATCGATGGGGCGTCCTCAAAAGCCCCATCGATCGCTTAGGACTGCCCTGCTGGTCGTAGCGGTCAGGCCAGAGATCAACAGCATGCAACCCCAGTGCTCTGGCTATTATCGCCTCCATCTTGGGGTAGGGCTAGCGCAAGGCCAGGCCCAC
>JAHIQI010000001.1 GCA_018902755.1 Pseudomonadota bacterium
ATATATGATGCGTTTTAAAACAAACTTTACCATCGTTGGGCCGCCCCCGTAGTTGGGGGCGGCCCGGAGGCGGGCGGGGGCGCCGCCGCCGGGACGTTCAGCTAATAGGGTCTATTTGTCCAGCCACACGCCCCACAGGATGGGGTAGCCGGTGTTGATGGTCTTGTAGCCCTTCACATAGTTCCAATGGGCCTGGAGGTAGTTGTAGTTGTACAGCTGGATCCAGGGCACCTGCTCGATGGTGATGCGGTGGGCCTTCTCGTACAGGCCCTGCAGGGTCTTGAGGTCGTCGGTCATCAGGGCCGCTTCCTTGATCTTCTTGATCTCGGGGTAGGCGTCCTCGAAGCCGCCGCGCTTCAGGTAGGCATAGGCCAGAGCCGGGTTGGGCGTGCCGCCCGCGCCGTAGCTAAGCATCTGGAAGTCGCCGTTCACGCATTTTTTGAGCAGCACCGGCCACTCCACCACGTTGAGCTTCACGTTGACGCCGATGGCCTGCAGGGCCGCCTGCACGGCCACCGCCTGGCGGAACATGGCGATGTACTTCTTGGTGGTGTCCAGCACCACGGTCTCGCCCTTGTAGCCGGACTCCTTGAGGAGCTGCTTGGCCTTGGCCTGGTCAAACTTGTACCAGGTGTCGTGGTAGGCGGTGCGGTAGACGCTGCCCCGGGCGATGATCGAGGGGTTGCTCTTGGCGTGGCCCAGATAGGCCGCCTGGGTCACCTTGCCCAGGTCGATGGCGTAGGCGCAGGCCTGGCGGAACTTGACGTTGCTGGTCACCGGGCGGTTTACGCCGAAGTAGATCTGATACCAGGAAAGGCCGGGGACCTCGTTGAGCACCAGGCCCTTTTTGGCGTAGCTCTTGTTGTACTTCTCCACGTATTTGGGCGGGAAGTACTGCAGCAGGTCGATCTCCTTGTTGAGCAGGGCCATGATGGACACCGACTCCTCGGGGATCGGCACCAGCTTGATGGTGTCCAGGTAGGCGATGCGCTCGCCGCCCAGGCCGCTGCGCGGGCCGGTGGGGCCGGTGTACTTGTCGAACTTCTTCAGGATGATGTAGCGGTCGGGCTTCCATTCGGAGAACATGTAGGGGCCGGTGCCGACGGGCTTTTCCTTGAACACGCCGCCCTGCTTGGCCAACTCCTCCTGGGGAACCATGGCGATGACCGGGTTGATGTAGGCCAACAGGTGGGGGAAGGCGGCGAAGGGCTTCTTAAGCTTCACCACCACGGTGTACTTGTCCTTGACCTCCACGCCGGCCACGCCGGTGAAGTGCTTGGCCCGGGGGCTGATCTTGGGGTCCATCACCCTGTCCAGGGAGAACTTCACGTCCGCGGCCACCATCTCGCGGCCGTTGTGGAACAGCTTGTTCTTGCGAAGATGGAAGGTGTAGAGGGTGTAGTCCTTGTTGGCTTCCCAGCTTTCACAGGCCACGGGCATGAGCTTGAGGTCCTCGCCGTAGGCCAACAGGGGCTCGAAAACGTGGTGCAGCACGATGGCGTTGACCACCGCCACGCTGGTGTGGGGGTCCACCGCGGTCAGGTCGGTGTTGAGCCCCACGGTGATGCTGCCGCCGAATTTGGGCTTGTCCGCGGCCAGGCCGGGCAGGCTCAGGGCCAGCAGCAGGCTCATGGCCAGCAAGGCCAGACCGGCTTTTCTCAGCTTCAATGAAATCCCAGACATGATTACCTCTCGCTATGCACAGTGTGATTAGAACCCCCTCCTCGGCGGCTCCCTCCGGTCCTATTGGCGTAAGCCGCGGCCTCAGCCGTTGGGCTTTTCTATCGCTTCGATCTCCTGCTTGATGATCTCCGCCACCACCTCGCGGCGCTCAAGGTCCATGCGCTGCTTGATGGCCGCCACGCTGATGGCGGCCACCACCTCGCCCGAGGCGTCGTGCACCGCCCGGCCCAGGCCCACCGCCTCGGGGATGAACACCCCGCCGGTTAGCGAGTAGCCGTGCTTGCGGTAGTGCTCGATGAGCATCCACACGTCTTCCATGGTGCTGTTCTTGTATTGGGCGTAGCGGCGCTTGTTGGCCTGGATGATGGCCCGAATCTTTTTTTCGGGCAGGCTGGCCAAGAGCACCGTGCTGCCCGCGCCCATGCCCAGGGGAGAGCGCTGGCCCACCTCGTGGGTGAGGGTGCGGATGGGGAAGGCCCCTTCCACTCGGTCTATGACCAGGGCGTCGTTGCCCGAGCGCACCAGCAAGAAGGCGGTGTCCTCGGTGCGCTGGGCGATGCGCTCCAGGGCCAGGCGGTAGCGGTCGCGCATCTGGAACTGGTAGGCGGCCGCGCCGAAATAAAACAGCTCGATGCCCAGGTGGTAGAGCTTGGTCACGGGGTCGTAGTTGATCAGCCCTTCGTTCTCCAGGGCTCCCAGCATGCGCCGGGCGGTGGCCACGTGCAGGTCGCACTCCCTGGCCAGGGCGGCCAAGCTGATGCCCCGCTCGTTGTGGGACACCACGGTGCGCAAAAGGCCGATGGCGCGGTGGATGCTCTGCACCCCGCGCTGGGATTTTTTGGTCTCCTGGTCCGCTCCGATGGGTGCTTGGGGGGGCATAAGCTCTCTCAACCCTGAGTGTGATGCTTGCCCTTAAAACCCTAGAGCGGCAAGGCTTGCCGATCAACTATTATTTTACACATTGTTCATTTTTATTTATACAATGTGTAAAAATTCCAATTTTGCACACATTGTGTCCATTTTAGTGGTGTAAAAACTACATGGGGGTATCTGGAGGCTCTAATTAAGACCCAAGGGTGCCGCCAAAACGGGGTCTTGGTGGCCTGAAACAGGCCCGGGGGGGTGCGGATGAGGCAAGATAGGAAAGGTGGGCAGGGAAAACGTATCAAAACACGGCAATGGGCGGGAGCAAGCCGCTCCCGGATAGGGCGGGGGCTCTATATTTAAAGGGAATCGTATGGTGAATTATTGGCCACCGGCCGCCGTCCGGCCTCGGCCAAATATACGAGCTAGGAGCTAAACCAAAGGGCCACGGCGGCGGCGAAAAGCAGAGCCAGCACGATGCGGCGGAACCATCCGGCGCCAACCCGATTGAAGGCCCAGGCCCCCACCACCGCGCCGAAGAGCACCGCCGGGCTGAAGTAGAGCGACATCTTGAACCAGTGGGCGGTGAACAGCCCGTTTATGGCGTACAGGGAGGCGGTGACCACGCAGATGAAGGTGAAGTACACCCCCAGGAACCCTTTGATCTCCTGGGGGGTCTGGGCCCGGGTCATGATGTAGAGCACCACCGGCGGCCCGCCGATGGCGTAGGCCCCTTGCAGCCAGCCGCTGAGAACCCCGATGGCCACCCCGCCCAGGGAGGTGGAGCTCACCTTGCGGGCCAGGCGCTCGCCCCAGCCGCGGCTAAGGGCCAGCACCGACAGGGCCACGAAAACGGCCATGCCCTTGCGCATGCCCTCCTCGGGCAGCACCAAGAGCAGCCACACCCCCAGGGGCATGCCCGCCGCCGCCCCGATGAGCAGGGGCAGGTGCCGCCGCCAGGCCAGGTGCCCCCGGTAGCGCCAGGCATGGTAGAACACCAGGGCCAGGACAAAGGGGTAGTGGAAGATGATGGCCTCGCGCAGGGGCATCACCAACGAGAGCAAGGGCAGGGCCACCCAGGGAAAGCCGAATCCGGCGAAGGAGAAGGTGAAGGCGGCCAGGGCCAGAATTATGGCGGGTGCGAGTTCGGTCAACATTCTACTAAAGCTACCTGAGCTCGTCGGGAATGGGTAGTCACTTTTCTTCTACCAGCGGCCCCCCTTCTCAAGTTACAGTGAATGGGCTCCGCTGGCCCGCCCGGCCGGGGAGCTTGGTCTGGGCGGGATTTTGTAGCGCAAGCGGGATTGGGCGGCATGGTCACCAAAAAGCCGAAAAAAGCTCAAAAAGACAACAACCCTTTGGGGGTGCAAAGCATTTCCCGGGCCATCGGGTTGCTGAGAGCCGTGGCCCAGCACAACCAGAGCGGGGCCCGGCTTTCCCAACTGGCCCGGGAGGTGGACCTGCACGTGGCCACAGCCCGCCGGGTGCTGCAAAGCCTGGCCGGAGAGGGGCTGATCACCTACGACCCGGTGGGCAAGCTCTACCACCTGGGGTTGGAGCTGTACCGCCTGGGCAACCAGGCCCATCAGTACGCCATCTGCACCCGCTTCCGGGAATCCCTGGAGGCCATCGCCGAGGCCACCCAGGACACGGTATTTCTGCTCATTCGCTCGGGCAACGACGCCATCTGCGTGGACATGGTGGAGGGCGAGTACCCCATCCGCACCATGCTCATCACCGTGGGCTTCCGCCGCCCCCTGGGGGTGGGCGCGGGCAGCCTGGCGCTGATCACCTTTGATCGGGAAGAGGACATCGACCGGGTGCTCAGGGAAAACGAGCCGCGCTTTTCCAACTATGAGCAACTCGACGTTCGGCGCATCCTGGCAATGGCCGCCGAGGCCCGCGAGCGCGGCTACGTGCACTCCGACGCCCTGTTCCACAAGGACGCGGTGTCGGTGGGGGTGCCGGTGTTCGACCAGGCGGGGCGGGTCATCTGCGCCATAACTGTGTCGGCCATTCGCTCGCGCATGGACAAAGCCCGGCGGGATTTCATCTACGAGTTGGTGCGCGAGCACACCAGGCCCGAGATCATCGGCCTGTGCCTGGAACCTCCCCCGGAGGGCTCCACGGCCTGAACGCCCCCGCTGGTGTGGCCTCAAAAGGGCGTGTTATCCTAGTAGTGCGGTGTAATAAACAGCCAGGGGACCCGGCCGGAATCCGGCGTCCCAGCCATGGGAGAGTAAGCAAAATGCCAAAGCCTCGCTACCTGTGTTACCTGATGTTGGCCGTCCTGGTGGGCCTCGCCGCTTGCGAGGGTTCCTTTTCCTGCTCCACCGCCAGCCTGAGCGAACCCAAGATCGCCACGGCGGTGGACCCCAAGACCCAGGCCCCCACCCAGGTGGTGAGCCAGATCCCTCCCACCTCCGGGCCCATCTACGCCACGGCCAAGGTGGCCTCCGCCCCGGCGGGCACCAAGGTCAAGGCGGTGTTCTACTATCTGGAGGGGCAGCGCCGCCAGATAGCCGAGAACCAGATCGAGCTGAAAGAGGGAGCCTATGTGAGCTTCCAGCTTTCGCCTCCGGCCAATGGCTGGCCCCTGGGCAAGTATGAGGTGGTGTATCTGCTGGACGGCAAGCAGGTGCAGACGGCCCAGTTCAGCGTGGCCCAGGACAAGGCGGCGGCCCCGGCTCCGGCGCCCCAGGCGTCCGCTCCCCCGGCCCAGGCCCCGCCCCAGGCGGCTCCGGCCCCCGCGCCCGTGG
>JAHIQI010000021.1 GCA_018902755.1 Pseudomonadota bacterium
CCAGGGAGGCTGCAAGCCAAGGCCCAGGGCCAAAAGATCGCCGGCATCCATGATGATCAACTCCAGCTACAGGCTCAAATGGATCGGCCAATCATGGCATCGCAACTACACCAATTCCACTCGTAACGACGAAGAGGCATAATAAATATTTTAATCTTATTGCGGTTGCCGGGGTCAGTGAAGCTTTTCGGCTAATACCTGTAACCGAGTCCATACCGCCATAAATGAAGGTATGATTTGTAAGTTGAAGGCTGCTTGGGTGGGCCCGCAAATCACCTTCCTGGTGATCTTTTGGCCGCCGTCTCAGCTGGGTTCTCCCCAGAGCAAAAAAACGGATAATTCCCAAATACCAAACACGCAAGTTTGGGCCTATACATCATTGTGCTTGACATCGATTCACCGCCTGAGTTAAATGATTGACTAGTCATTCTGAAGTGAGGGAATGAGCTAAGCCAAGCGGTCCGGGCATTGCCAGGGCAAGGTCCACAGTACGGCACAACCATGATATATAATTAATTTGTATTGAAAAATCACAAAAGGCTGAGTGAGAGGCCTCGCATGGGTAAAGCCGGCCCATCCACAAAAACGAGCCTCCGAGTAGTTCATGCCGCTGATAAAAAATGGAGCTTTGCCGTGCCGGAGGCTTTGCAGGAATAAGGCCGGACCGGCAGACAGCCCAGGCCCTCCCAAAGGAAGAATCCAAATGGCCAACCAAGACACCAAGCAGGAGAAAATCGCGGCCCTGCCCGATCTGTTTCAAATGGGCGATGATGGGGTGCACCTACGCAGCGCCAGATGCGGCACCTGCGGCACTTGTTTTTTCCCGGAGTATCACGAGCAGCACCGGCCCGACTGCAGCCGCGAGGGAGTGGAAAAGGTCCTGCTCAGCCGCACCGGCCGGCTGGCCAGTTACACCATCCAGTGCTACATGCCGCCGCCGCCTTTTAAGACCGAGGGCGACATAACCCCCTATCCCATTGGCATGGTGGAGTTCTCCGAGGGAATTCAGGTAGTGGGCATCATGGTCAATTGCACCGAGGACGATCTGGAGTTGGGGATGGCGGTGGAGACCACCACCTTCACCCTCTACCACGATGAGCAAGGTCAGGAGATTGTGACTTGGGCCTTCCGGCCGGTCAATGACTGATTAATCTCCCCAGCGGCCGACCGCCGGACAGGAGTTCGTTATGCGTGATGTATCCATAATTGGGGTGGGGCTGCACCCCTGGGGCAAGTTCCCGGAAAAAACCTTCGTTGAAGTGGGAGTGACGGCCGTAGCCAACGCCCTGAAAGATGCCAGCGTCAAGTGGCACGAGATAGAGGCGATCAGCTCAGGTATTTACATTTGGGGCGGCAACGCCGGACACATCTCCGGGCAATATCTGGCGGCGGTCTTCGGCGAGACCGGAGTGCCCATCATCAATGTCTACAATGCCTGCGCTACCGGGGCGGCGGCCCTTCGCACCGCCTATTTGAGCGTGGCTTCCGGCCAGGTGGACATGGCCCTGGCCGTTGGGGTTGACTTGTCGCCCGAGGGATTCTTGGGTGCCAAGTCGGACAACCCACGCCAAGACCGGGACGTGCTGCGCTGGCGCATGGTGGGCATGCCCAATCCAGCCTTCTGGGCCTTGGAGTGCCGTAAGCGCATGGCCAAATACGGCACCACCCCAGAGGACTTGGCCCAGGTGAAGGTAGTTCTCAGCAAGTACGGCGCCCTTAATCCCAACTCGCGCTATAAAAAAATCTACTCCCTGGAGCAGGTACTCAACTCACCCATGGTCAACGACCCTTTGCGTCTGTTCGAGATATGCGCTACCAGCGACGGCGCCGCTGCGGTGATCGTCTGTGCTTCGGAAAAGGCCGCCCGTTACACCTCGCAGCCGGTGAACATAGCCGCCTGCACCATGGGTAGCGCGATGTACGGCGACCCCACCATACGCATCTCGGCCCTGTCGGCCCCGGCCAAGGCCGAGGCCCCCATGCTTAGTGAAAGCTACTCCGCTTCCCAGCAAGCCTACCGCATCGCGGGCATCGGTCCCGAGGACGTGGACGTGCTGGAACTGCCCGACAACAGCTCTTGGCACTATCTGCAGTATCTGGAAACTTGCGGATTCTGCGGTGAGGGTGAAGCCGAGCGCATGCTGGCTGAAGGCGAGACACTGATCGGAGGTAAGGTGGCGGTGTGCCCTAGCGGGGGATTTTCCTCCTTTGGTGAGGCCATTGGAGCCCAGGCGGTGTGGCAGGTAGTGGAGGTTGTCACCCAACTGCGAGGCCAGTGTGGTGAGCGCCAGGTGCCCGACGCCAAGGTGGCCATGGCCCAAACTTACGGTCTGATGGGCAACAGCGCTACCACCATATTGACGATCTAAAGACGGGGATGATCCGGGAGTATTTGAGGGCCCGGTGTTCCCAGCCCCGGGAAAAGCACAGTAATAGCCAACCAGTCAGGAAAAACGAGGGAGGGTAAGCATGATAAAAAAGGGCCTGATAATCATTGGGGTGATTATAGCGCTGGCCGTTTGGATCGCCGCGCCGGCCACGGCGGCTCCGAAATACAAATGGCGCGCTCAGTTGTTGACTCCCCTGACCAGCTACATGGGAACCGTGTATTGGGGCACATGGGTAAAGCTTGTCAAGGAACGCACCAACGGGCAGGTGGAGATTAAGCTCTTCCCACCCGGGGCCATCGCCAAAGGCACCCAGATTTACGGGGCGGTGCAGAACGGTGCGGTGGAGGTTGGCTGTAGCTATGGAGCTTATCACAGCACTGAGATTCCCGCCGCCTACGCCGAGTACAGCATCCCCATGGGCTTCAAGGATATGAACGCGGTCTACGATTTTTACTACCAATATAAAAACGGCGAGGTGCTCAAGCTTCTCGATGGACTCTACCGCAAAAAGGGTACCACCTTGCTTTCCGTGGCCGCTTTCACCGTAGGCTTCATGACCAAGTTCCCCATCAACACCATCGCCGACCTCAAGGGCAAGAAACTTAGGGCCAGTGGCTCATATGCGGCACTGCTCAAGAACCTGGGCGCGGCGCCGGTGCTCTTGCCCAGCCCGGAGCAGTACATGGCCCTGCAGCGGGGAACCATCGATGGCACCCTAAACCCCCTGTACATGGCCCAGACCTACAAGCTCAAAGAGGTCATCAAGTACATAATGGTGCCCCCGGTGGGCTTCGGCCTGGGCGACACCTACGTGAATCTGGATGCCTGGAACAAGCTGCCTACCAATCTTCAGGAGATCGTGCGACAGGCTGCGGTGGACGCGGCTCTGAAGTACTACAAGGTCGAGTACGACAAGTTGGAGAGCCACGACATCAAGGAGGCAGAGAAGGTTGGAGTGAAGGTGCTCAAGCTCTCACCGGCCGAGCTTAAAGCCATCCGCAAGGCTGCGGAGCCTCTCTGGGCCCAGGTGGCGGCCAAGTCGCCGGCCAGCAAGCAGATCATTGACATGATGATTGAATACACCGGCAAGGACTAGATTCTAAGAATTATAGGGTTGTTCATGGGCTTCCATCGTGGCAACTGCATCGACCGCCTGCGGTTTCTGCCATGGGCCCCTGAACAACCCTGGCTATGATCTTATAGCCTGGACTGTTCGTTCCACTGGGCCAATTGGCGTGGGCGCCGGGAGACGGTTTATCGTGGCGTAATGGAGCCGTACGGGCAATGACCACGTAGCGGCTAGGGCCGTTGTAAACAGGGAACCGCATAACCCAATTAATTGGACATGTAACCATGCGGTTATTGTACAGAATAATCCGGGTAATAGATGCCGCCTCTAAGGTGGTGGGCAACGTCTCGTTGCTGCTGGTCTTCACCCTTATGATCGTCATGGTCTACGAAGTGGTAATGCGCTACCTGTTCACCGCGCCCACCATTTGGGCCATGGAACTCAGTGGCTATCTGATGCTGCTGTTCGTGGCCCTGGGCGGGTCCTTGACCCTGCTCAAGGACAAGCACATAAACGTAGATATCTTCTATAGCCGCCTGAGCCCCCGGGGGCAGGCCATCATGAACGTTTTCACTTTCGGACTATTTTTCGCTTTCATCTATTTCTTTTTCTCCCTGGCCCTGAAACAAACCATTACGGCAACCAAGTTCTTGCACGCCTCGGGCACCATCTGGAACCCACCCATCTGGCCCATAAAGATGCTGGTGACCTTCGGGGTGGGCCTGGTGATGTTGCAGGGAATCGCTAAATTCATGCGTGATCTGGTCATGGCCATCACCGGGGCTCCAATTGAGCAGCACTTAGGCGAGGAAAAAGGCTAGTCATGGGCATCGAACTGGTAACCGCGATTATCTTTCTGGTGCTCATTCTGATCCTTATGACAGGCATGCCCCTGGCCTTTGCCTTCGGTGCCTCAATGGTGGTGCTCACCTTTTGGCAGATGGGGCCAAACGCTCTCTATTTAATAGTGACCACCGCCTACTCCGACTGGAGCAGCTATCTGCTGCTGGCTATTCCCTTGTTCGTGCTTATGGCCAAGTTCTTGCAGCACTCGGGGTTGGCCGAGAAAATGTACTCCACCATGTACAAATGGATGGGGGGGCTGCCTGGTGGCCTGGCCATGGGCACCATCTTCGTGTGCGCAATATTCGCGGCCATGTCCGGGGTCAGCGGCGCTGCCACAGTGGCCATGGGACTCATCGCCTTGCCCTCCATGCTCAAGCGGGGCTATGACAAAAAATTGGCCGCTGGCACCATTGCTGCCGGTGGCTCCCTGGGCATACTCATTCCCCCCAGCATCATCATGGTGGTCTACGCCAGCCTTACCAATGTGTCGGTGGGCAAAATGTTCATGGCCGGGGTAGTACCTGGCATCATTCTCACCGCCATCTACATGTTCCAGGTGGGATTCCTGTGCTGGCTCAAGCCCAGCTATGGCCCGCCAATTCCTGTAGAGGAGAGGGTAAGTTTCAAGGAGAAGGTGGCCAGCCTCAAGGGGGTGGTGATGCCCCTAGGCCTAATAGTGGTGGTCCTAGGGGTCATCTACACGGGCGTTTGCACTCCCACCGAGGCGGCTGGCATCGGTGCCTTTGTGGCCTTTATCATCACCATCCTGCACGGCAAACTCACCTGGAAGGTGTTTTATAATTCCTTGTCCGAAACCCTGACCCTGAGTGTGATGATCATGTGGATCGTGCTGGGGGCCAAATGCTTCGTGCACATCTACAGCGCTACTGGAGCCAGCGACTTTGTGGGCGAGTTCATCGGAAGCCTGCCCCTGAACAAGTGGTTCATAGTGATCATCATGCAGTTCATCATCCTGTTTTTGGGCATGTTCATCGACCCCATAGGCATCATGATGATCACCGTACCGGTGTTCGTGCCCCTCATAGAGAGCTTCGGTATGGACGCGATTTGGTTCGGGGTGCTGTTGACCATTAATCTGGAGATGGCCTACATTACACCGCCTTTCGGCCTGAACTTGTTCTATCTAAAAAGCATCCTGCCACCCGAGGTGACCATGCAGGATCTTTACCGCTCCATTGTGCCCTTTGTGTTGCGCGACATGGCAGCCATGGCCCTTATCATGATTTTCCCCTGGTTGGTAATGTGGCTGCCCAACCAGATGAAATAGGGGCGCGGCCTCAGGTAAATGCATTGGCGCGGACAGTTGGCTTTAATTGTTTGCCGGGTCGGGCCGGAATTTTCAGTTTATACGGGCAAATCCGGTTAATAATTTTCAAATGACTGGTCAATCATATACGGGAAGGCTTGAGCGCCCACGGCCGGATCACGCATAACCGAGTGGCTAAGCTTGGTTGCCCGTAACCCCCTGACTGAGGTGTCTCTTATGGAAAACGCCAAACAATGGCACCATGTGTTCTGTCACATCTGCCCGGCCCACTGCGCCCGCAAGGTGGCGGTTGAAAACGGCGAAATCGTCGCTGTGGTGCCTGACAAGGAAAGCCCCTACCCCAGCACGCCTTGTCTGTACAACAAGAGCCAGATCATGAAGGAGGTGCGTTCCCACCCCGACCGGCTGCAATACCCGCTTAAAAGGGTGGGCACCCGCGGTGGCGGCAAGTGGGAGCGGATTTCCTGGGACGAGGCCCTAGACACCATCGCCGAGAAAATCAACGGCTACAAGGAACAATTCGGTGCTGATAGCGTGGCCTTTTTGCTGGGCGAGCCCAAGGAATTGGAGTTCGCCTTTGCTCAGAGGTTCGCTAGCGTATTCGGCACTGCCAACTGCGTCACCCCGGGTAATTACTGAGGCGTGCCCAGGCTGGCAGGTGCCAGCTCTGTATTCGGGGGAACCTTCTACGCCCAGCCCACTGAGGAGACGGGCCTGATCCTCCTGTGGGGTTCCAACCCCCTGGGGCTCATGGGCGGCGAGCGCCGCGAACGCATCCAGACCGCCCTCAAGGCCGGGGCTAAGATGGTGGTCGTCGACCCTAAGGCCATCCGGCCCTCCCGCAAGGCTGACATATGGATAAGCCCCCGTCCCCAGAGCGATGGGGTGCTGGCCCTGGGTTTCATCAAGGTGCTTATAGAGGAAAAGCTCTATGACCAGGACTTCGTGACCAACTGGACCGTGGGCTTCGACGAGCTAGCCAAGGAGGTGGCCACTTTCACCCTGGATGATGTGGAACGCCTGACCTGGGTGCCCAAGGAACAGATAGTCAAGGCGGCCCGCATGTTCGCCCACCCGGACAACCGGCCCTTCTGCCTATGGGAGGGCAACGGCCTAGAGCGCAACATCCACGCCTACCAAAACATGCGGGCCATCAACATCATGGCCGCACTCCTGGGCGACGTGAACAAGCCCGGTGGCAATGTAAAGATGTCCCCCGCCCCATTTGCCCGCATGGGCCGCTTCTACATGCTCAGGAACTCCCCGCGCCGCTTCGACCGGGGTTTGTGCAGCCCCTTCCGGGTGGGCATGCCCGCAGCCTATGTGCCGCCACAGGCCTTTGTGCGGGCAGTGCTTGAAGACAAGCCCTATCCCATCAAGGCGGCCATCTCAATATTGACCAATCCCCTTATCAGCTACCCGGACACCGAGGCCACATACAAGGTTTTCCAGAAGCTGGACTTCGTGGTCACCGCGGAGATATTCCCCTCACCCACCACTGCCATGTCCGACATCGTGCTGCCCGCGGCCTGGGGCAATGAACACAGCTCGGCAGGCTACTGGCCCGGCTGGCAGCAGAGCCTCCGAGCCTATCCCCAGCTGGTGGAGCCGCCGGGCGAGGCCAAGTCCAACCCCGAGTGGATCAACGAGCTGGCCAAAAAGACCGGTCTGGGCGAGTACTTCTGGGAGGATTGGCACGACTGCCTTGAGGAAATCCTCAAGCCCTCGGGCCTGACCTACGAGCAGTTCAAGGAAAAGCGCTGCCTCAAGGCGACCAAGGAATATGAGCGGCCTGAGCAGGGCCTGTTCAAGACTCCCTCAGGTAAGGCGGAGCTGTATTCCGAGTACCTAAAGCAACTGGACTATGAGCCCACTCCTCGTTTCGCAGAGGTCAGCCAGTTCCGCTATGAGACCTCTGAAGAATATCCCTTGCTCATGTTCAACGGCAAGGAAGAAGCCTTCATGAACAATGGGTACAAGCACGTCCAGATAGCTCGGGCCCTCAAACCCTATGCCACCGTGCAGATGAATCCAGCCACCGCCGAGGAGCTAGGGCTGGTAGAGGACGAGTGGGTCTACATCGAGACCCCCAAGGGGCGCATCCAGCAGGTGCTCAAGCTGGACCCCAATTTGCACCCCAAGCTGGTGTTCCCCTCCATGGGCTGGTGGTACCCCGAAGACCCGGAGGACCTGTTCCAGTTCCGCAAGTCCAACATCAATGTACTCACCTCCAGCGAGCCTCCCTATGATTGCGAGACTGGCTCGGTGGAGCTTGGGGCCATCCCCTGCCGGGTATATCCGGTCAAGCGTGACTAGGGCGGCGGCGGGGGCCAAAAGGCCCTCGCCAGCCCGGGCGGTGGACTGCTAAAGTCGGATCATGCTCAATCTGCCGCCAAAGCGCTGGAAAAAGGCTCGACTGGAGCCGCAAGGCCAGGGGGCCTATGTGCTGACCTTCCTGACTCCCCTCAGAGACCGAGCGGAGTTCAAGGCCATCCTACGCGAGGACATAGAGATGTGCCTTGACGAGGGAGACCGGGTGACCCGGGCGAACTGGGAGGAGCGCAGCCTGACTCTGGAGATTGCCGATTACAAAGCCTTCAGGCGGCGATTGGTCTACGTCAACATTCTCCTAGAGGACCCTGCGGCTACATGAACACCCTGGCCAGCCGCATGGAGCACCGGGACTACTTCAGTCCCCGGGTGGAGACAGTGTGCCCGGTGTGCCTGCGTCCCCTGAGCGGAAGGGTGGAGGAAAGGGAAGGAGAGGTGCTCCTGGCCAAGACCTGCCCTGAGCATGGCTTCTTTGCCAGCACTCTAGCCCCGGACCTGGCCTCCTACCGCCACCTGTGCCGAGGCAGCCGCAAGGTAACCCAACCTATAGCCCGGGGCGGACAAACCCGTCGGGGCTGTCCTCATGACTGCGGCCTGTGCCCGGAGCACGACCAGCACACCTGCCTGGCCATCCTGGAGATAACTGCACGCTGCGATCTGGGCTGCCCGGTGTGCCTGGCGGGCAGTGGCCCTCAGGGCGGCGACCTGACTTTGGGGCAGGCGGAGCATGCCCTCACCTGCCTGGCCCGGTATGAGGACGGCCTACCCCCCTTGCAGCTGGGTGGCGGCGAGCCCACCCAGCACCCGAAGCTTCTGGCCATGGTCGCCCTAGCCCGTTCTCTGGGCGGGGACCGCATCGAGCTGGACTCCAACGGCCTTGCCCTCGCAGCGGACCCGGGCTTGGCGGTGGCCTTGCGTCAAGCCGGGCTGAGCGGGGTTTATCTGCAGATGGACACCCTCCAACCGGAGGTCTCCCTGGCCATTCGGGGCCGGGATCTGGTGACCGCTAAGTTGGCGGCCGTGGATCACTGCCTGCAAGCCGGTCTGGAGGTGGTGCTGTCGGTCACAGTGGCTCCCGGGCTCAATGACCAGGAGATGTGGTCCCTGGTCCGCCTGGGCCTGGAGCTCCGCCTCACTGGGGTCAACTTCCAGGCTCTGGCCCTGAACGGGCGCTTCCCACCGGGCTTGGGCCAAAGCCGCTCCCGCCTGACCAGCCTGCATTTTCAGCAGGAGCTTGTCCGCCAGAGCGGCGGCAAGCTGCGTGAGGGAGACCTGACCCCCATACCCTGCCCCGATCCCCGCTGTGGCCTGTTGGCCTACGCCCTAGTCCGGCAAGGAGAGCTGCTACCTTTGGCCCGTCTATTTAATGAAGACCAAATGGTGGATTGCCTGGCCGACCTGAAGGACTGGCCCACTACCCTGCGCCATCTGCAGGGGCAGGAGGGCCTGGGAGGCTCTTGCGGCTGTTCCTGCGGGGGGCCGCAACCGGCGGAACTGGAAACGCTGCCACCGGGAGTGGATTATTTCGCCATCGGCTTCCACGCCATGATGGACGCTTACAGCCTGGATCTGGCGCGGGCCCGGCGCTGCTGCGTGCACCTGCTGCGCCCGGACGGTGGCCTGGTGCCCTTTTGTCTGTACAACACTCTGCACCGCCCGGGGGTGCGTCCCCCGGGAGTCGGCCTAGGCTAGCCAGCCTCTCAGGCCTGACCGTTACGGACACCGTGGGTGTCCTTGACTAGTATATAGAGCAACCCGGCTATCATTGAGGCCGCGAACAGGCCCAGGAACACCAGCAAATAGGCCTGAGAGGGGTAGCCCGCCGCGCTGCGGGGGTAGAGTTCCAAAAAGGCTCCGGTGAGCTGGGAGCCCAGCGCCGCCCCAAGCATTACGAACAGATTGGCCCCGGTAAGCACGGTGCCGGTCATGCGGGGGGGGAACAGCTCCTTGACGTGGGCGAAGTTTACCGGGCTGGTGGCGGAGAACAGCCCGATGCACCCGAACAGAATATACCACAGAGGCAGGGGGATGCTGGCCGGGAACCAGAAGGGGATCATGTTCAGGGCGAAGAGGAAGAACCCGGCGGTAACAACCTTCTTGCGCGAGCGCAGCACCGTGTCCGACAGGCGGCCGGCCAGGGGGCTGCCGATCAGATAGCCCACCGAGATCATCCCCAGCACGGTGCCCGCCTCCTCGGGGCCCAGGCCCACGATTTCCACCAAATAGAGCATGCCCAAAAAGCCGTGGATGGTGAGCATGGAACCGTAGCGCACAAAGGATCCCAGGCCCATGATCCAGAAATGCCAGTTGAGGAAGATAGACCCTAGGGCGGCCAGGCCCTGCCAGCCTCTGGGTCCGGATGGAGGCGGCCCAGCGTCTTGGCCGGCGTCTATCCGGGGCGGATGGTCGGAAACCAGACAGGCGATTAGAAATATAATCAGCAGCACAAAGGCTGCGAAGTAGAAAAAGCAATTGCGCCAGCCCAAAGTCATGGCCATGAGCAGCAGGGGGGTGGCGGCCAGAAGGCCACCCAGGTTGCCCAGACTCAAGATAGAGCCAGCTAGAAAGGCGAAGCGGTCGGCCCGAAACCAGTTGGCGAACACCTTGAGGCTTCCCATGAGTACCGAGGACATGCCCAGGCCCAGCAACAGGCGGCCCACCAAGACCAGGGAGTAGCTGGTGCCCACCCCGGTGAGGATGCAGCCGGCCACCGCCAGCAGGGAGGTAGCTATAATGGTGCGCTTGGGCCCAAAGGAGTCCAAGGCCAGGCCCACCGGAATTTGGGCCGCACCAAATGCATAGAAAAAGACACCCGCTAGCAGGCCCAGCTGACCGGCGTTGATATTCAGGTCGTCGATGAGCATGGGGCCCAATACGCCGGTGGATAGGCGAACCATGTAGGAAAAGATGAACAGAAGGGTCAGCACGGTGAACACGACCCAGCCGTGTTCAGCAAATCGGCTGCGCAGACTGCGGCGTTCAGAAGGGGCCATGGGGCACTTCATTTTTAGGGACAATAAACCGTGCGGGCAAGGCCAGCCTCCTCGAAGTCTGGGCCTAGACTACAGGCGCCGTCCCAACTCGGCGGCCTCGTGCATGGCTTCCAGAGCGTCCCGGGGCTGGCTTGCGTCGCCGATCACATGCAGCTCAACCCCCATGGAGGCCAGTTCCTCGCACAAGCCGTCCACCGGCCTAGAGCCCACCGCCATGACCACCGTGGTCGCGGGCAGGAACAGCAGGTTACCGCCGTCGTCCAAAAACACCCCTTCCGGATTGACCTCCATCAGGGGGTGGCTGGGGTAGACTTGCACCCCTAGAGCGATCAGGCGGTTGCGCAGGGTGCGATAAATGTTCTCTTCCAGAGGGGTGCCGTTGTGCCCCAAGCGGGCGGCCGTGGCGATGGATACCTTGTGACCATCCTGAGCCAGCTCCAAGGCCACCTCCATGCCGATGGCCCGGCCCCCAACCACCACCACCGGGTCGCTTACCGAGACCTTGCCCTGGATCACATCTACGCCCTGCACCACCGAGGGCAGGTCCATACCGGGCACGGGCAGCAAGGCGGGACGGGCACCGGTGGCCAGCACCACCACATCGGGCGAGGCCTTGACCAGCAGCTCGTGAGTGGCCTCGGTGCTCAAGCACACCTCCACCCCGGCATCCGCTACCTGGCGGCGCAGGCGGATTAGCAGGCTCAAATATTTCTGCTTGCCTTCCTGCAGACAAGCCACGTTCCACTGGCCGCCCAGTTTGTCTTGCTTTTCATAGAGGGTAACCTGGTGGCCCCGCCCGGCGGCCACCCGAGCCAGCTCCATGCCGGCCAGGCCCCCGCCCACCACGGCCACGCGGCGGATTTGAGAGGCCGGGCTCAGGGCAAAGGAACCCTCCCGGTGCACCGCCGGGTTGACTGTGCAGTAGAGGCGGCCGCTGTAGCGGCTTTTGCTGAAGACCCGGTTCCAACAGTTATTACAGCAGATGCAATAGGCGATGTCTTCCAACTGACCGGCGGCCACCTTGTTGGGCCACTCTGGGTCGGCCAAAAACTGGCGGCCCAGGGCCACGAAGTCGGCCCGGCCCTCGGCCAGGACCTGCTCAGCCACCTGGGGGTTGCCCAGCTTACCGACTGTAATCACAGGAATATCTACTACCTGGCGCACCTGGGCGGCTAACTCGGTTATGTAGCCATCTGGCCACAAGTAGGACAGGAACTGCACTTCGGTGTTCTCGTGAGCCCCGGCGGAGATGTGCAGCACACTGGCTCCGGCCGAGACAAGTAGAGGAGCCTGGATCAGGGTGTCCTCGATGGTGGTGCCGCCGGGCAAGTAGTCGCTGCCACTGATGCGCACTCCCACAGGGTATTCCGGGCCTACTTTCTGGTGGATGCGCTCGATGATTTCGCAGAGGAAGCGGGCCCGGTTCTCCGGGCTTCCGCCATAGCGGTCCCTGCGCCGGTTGGAAAAAGAGGACAAAAATGAGCTAAGCAGATAGCCGTGGGCCGCGTGCAACTCCACCATGTCAAAGCCGGCGTCCCGAGCCCGTCGGGCGGCTTGGGCGATCTGCTCGGTGATGCGTTCGATGTCCTCCAGGCTGGCCTCGCGCAGAATCACCCCGGTCTTGACGTAGCGGGTGGCAGAGGGCCCCAGGGTGTCGGACTGCTCGCCTTGGCCTTCATTGTAGGTGAGGGCCTTGCCGGTGTGGTTGATCTGCTGGGCCACCTTGGCCCCGTGTTTATGTACCGCCTCGGTGAGCTGACGGAAAGCTGGTATGACCTCGTCACTGTACAGCGCCGGGGTGCCCGGGGCGTGGGACTCCAGGGAGGGCTTGGCCCCGGGACAGATGATCAACCCGGCTCCGCCCCGAGCCCGGGCCACGAAGTAGTCAATGGTTATCTGGTCGGGCACGCCTTGCGGCCCATAGGTGAAGCACTGCATTGGGGCCATGACGATGCGGTTGCGCAGCTCCAGGCCCGCGATGGAGCCCGGCGAGAACATATTCTGGAAGGCGGCCATAGGTACCCTCTACAAATATTTTAAATGACTGACTGATCATTCTAGTTGCGAGATAGAAGAGAGTCAACTAATAATGCCCCAGGCATGCTGGCATTGGCGGGCCGAGCAAAGAGGGCTTAGCAAGGGCGGCCGAACCTGGTGGCAAGCTATGACGGGTCAGATTCTAACCAGCGGTTTTAACTGAGTACATCAGGGAAGAGAGCTTATTTTGGAAGAGACAGGGCAAAGGGTGTTGCGTCTTTCCGGAGAGGGGCTTTGTTGCAGCCAGATCCTGGTGGCCATGGCCCTGGAGGACCAAGGGCGTTCCAACCCAGATTTGATGAGGGCCATGGCCGGTCTGGGCATGGGCTGCGGGACCGGCCAGGCCACCTGCGGGGTACTGACCGGCGCGGCCTGCGTGCTGGGACTTATGGTTATGGCAGGAATCCAGGAACCGGGTCCAGCGCCCGTCTTGTCATCCATGCTGACCCAGTTGCACCAATGGTTTCCCGCCGCTGCCGAGACCCCGCCAGACAAGGTGAGCTGCGCGGCGGTGCTGGGACCGGAGCCCACCACCGCTTCACTCCACAAGTGCTCCGTCTTAGTGGCGGCCGCATACGACAAGATAATGGAAATGATGAAGAATTATGAAATGCTTTCCCGTGGCGAATAGTAGGCCACCAGTTGACAAAGACACCGCATCGTTCCATCCGAACCATGGCTCCAACTCGGGACCGGGGGAGCTTAGGTCCAAATTAATGGATTGACAAGGGAGAGGGCGGATATTATAAAGAAATGACTGATCGATCAGTCACATAACTGTGGCCGAGGTCTGCGCAGCCTCTTGGCTGGAGATTTGGACAGCATAGTCTATCAACATAGCAGGCCGTTTGAATTAATGGCCGCGCCTACCATTCTCCTGCTGACCTGGCCCATTAATTGATCGACAGCCGCTATGACGACTAGCGCAAGGGCAGATACCCAGCCCATCCCCCCAGGCGGAAACACCGGCCGGGTAAAGTTTTAAAAACGGATCTTCCCACTGGTGACGAAAGCAAGGCATGAGCACAATTCCCGAAAACTATCTCCCGATTCCTGAAAACCTACCTGACAAAATTTATCCTCTGCCCGAGGTGAGGCTTCCTTATCTTCTCAACCCTTGCCAATACTTCCTGGACCGTCACATCGAACAGGGCCGGGGAGAGCAGGTTGCCATAATTCATCGCCAGCGCTTGATCACCTTCAATGAGTTTCGTAGCGAGGTAAACCGCTTGGCCAACGCTCTGGCCGCCCGGGGGATCGCCAAGTACGACCGGGTCATGGTGCGCATGCCCAACCGCCCCGAGTTCATCATTACCTGCTTCGCCTGCTGGCGGCTGGGCGCCATTCCGGTGTTGACCCACCACCTGCTGCAGAGCAAAGACATCGCCTTCAGGGCCAATGACTCCGATGCCAAGGCCATCGTGGTGAGCGCGGATACCTTCGGTCCGGTGAGGGAGGCACTGAACCGCTGCCCCACCCTGAAGACGGTGGTGGTGACCCAGGAGCCGATGGACGGCCACCTATTCTACGACGATTTCATTGCTGACCAACTGGAGGAGTCCGCCACGGTTGAGACCACGCGCAAAGACTGGCTGCGCATCATCTACAGCTCTGGCACCACCGGCAATCCCAAGGGCATTATCTCCGAAATTGGGGACATGGTGGCCGGCATCCGCGTGGCCAACAAGTATTTGCTGAAGCTGAAACCCGACGAAGTGCTTGGTTCGCCGCCTGCCTTCACCTTTGCCTTCGGATTTTTTTCGATCCTCTTCTTTGGGGAAAGCGGCTGCACCCTGTGCATCAGGGAGGACTTTGACCCAGAGGCCATGTTCCAGGAGATACAGGACCGCCGAATCAACGTGCTGCGCTGCGTGCCCACCGGGCTGCGCATGATGCTGGAGATGGCGGACGCCGAAAAACGCTGGAATCTCAGCTCGCTGCGTCTTTGCCAAAGCGCCGGGGAGGTGCTACCCGCTACCGTTGTCAAGAAATGGAAAGACCGTTTCGGGGTCTACATTCTCAACTCAATGGGATCGGCAGAGCTCAACTCCTACATATCCACCAGAGAGCAAATGCCCGAGGACAAGATGGGCTCCCTGGGCACCGCGCTGCCCTCGGTGGATTACCGCATCGTGGGGGAGGACCTTCAGGAGGTGCCGCCCGGCTCCCTGGGGGAACTGGTGGTGCGGGCCCCCTGGGGCCAAGTCTACTGGCGCAGGCCGGAGGTCCAGGAAAAGAACGTGGTCAACGGCTGGAACCGTACCGGCTTGATGTTCCAGGTCGACGATGATGGATACTTCTGGCTTAAGGGCCGCAGCGACGACATGATAGTTAGTTCGGGATACAAGATACCCGGAGGAGAGGTGGAGGAAGCCCTCCTAAGTCATCCCGCGGTGCATGAGGCGGCCGTGGTGCCATCTCCCGAACCCATTCGCGGGTTTTTGGTCAAGGCCTTTGTGGTGCTCAAAGAGGAGCATCCCGATCCGGAAGCCTTGGCGGAGGAGCTAAAAGACCACGTCAAGAGCACCATCGAGCCTTACAAATACCCTCGCGTAATCGAGTTTGTCCGCGGCGACGAACTGCCTCGCACCACTACCGGAAAGATACAGCGTTTTATTTTGAGGGAACGCGAGGCCCAGCAAAACAGCCCTGAGTAGACGGGCCGGACGGTACGAACGGTCCGATTCCAGTTCCCGGCCCGACCTTCCCCTACTCTGTGGGGGGCGGCCGCTTCGGCTGACTGCTCGGGAGCAAGGGTGATTTGTCCTGGACCTGCAATAGGTTCTAGCATATAAATACCCGTGGGTGCGGCTCGATACCGCCTCGGCGCGTCCTTGAAACCACCTAATTTGATATCTGCCTGCCCTGGAGAATGTCTGGCTGACAATGGTCAAGAAAACCAAAACCAGAAAACGCCAGGTGTTGCCGGCCGAACAGCGCCGCCTGGCAATCCTCAAGGCCGCGGCCAAGGTTTTCAGCGAAAAAGGATACCACCAAACCCGCATATCGGACATTGCCGCCCGAGCCAAAATGGGGCACGGCACGGTGTACCGGTTTTTCAAAAGCAAGCGGGAGTTAGCCTCTCAGGTGGTGGGTGCCCGCGGGGCCGCAGGCTTCCTGCAGATGCTGGGCGAGGAGTCCATTGACAGTTTTGATCCCAAAGATCTACTGACCGAAATTGGGGAAAACTATCTGGGCAACATGAAGGAAAGATTGCCCATCGTGCGTTTTTCCATCACCGAAGCCTTGTCGGACGAAGAGCTGGCGAGCCACTACTACGACAACATACTGACGCCCCTTTTTGACGGTTTGGTCCGCACCATGGGCTCTTTCCAGGATAAGGGAATATTAAAGCAGAGCGATCCCTTTCTGCTCGGCCACCTTTTTTATGGCATGCTTTTCGGCTACATGTACGCCCAGGAACTGATGAACGGCAAGAAAAAGACTCGCATGGGCAAGGACCAGCTAATTGCCGAAGCGGTGGATGTGTTTTTGCATGGGGTAATAAAGAAAAAATGAGATAAGCGTCTGGGCTTATCGCCATTCGCCCTAGAATCTGAAAGTCCCCTATGCCTTGTGGCCCTGCGAATTCCAGTCTCACCTCCGGCACCAAATAATATCATCCAGTTACGCTAATGGGGGCAAGCCTTGGGTTTGTCCCTTTTTCTTTCACGGAAGCATGGTGCAAGCAGGGGCGTAATTTCGGGCTCTTGTGTTTACCAAAGCATCCGTCCTATCCTGCAACCCGGCCATCACGAAGGACCTAGGGCAATCCGATTATCGTTGTGTTGCCTGATCACCTTAACGGAGTGGGTTGAGCCGTGAGTAGAGGACGGCCCCTGATTGGGATGTGTCTGGCCCGTGCCGGCAGCGGAATGATTTTCATGACCGTGGCTGCCACCATGACCACTCTGCAGGGTGAGTGGGGGATTTCGGCCGCCCAGGGCGGCGCCATCATTTCAAGCTTCAATCTTGGATACGCCGTGAGCCTGGTGTGGCTTTCCAGCCTTGCCGACCGTATTGGCGCAAGGAGGGTATTTTTATCTTCCCTCACCGCAGGGGCCCTGCTGGCCATCGTCTTCGCCCTGGCCGCCCGGGGCTATGTCTCCGCCCTCGTGTGTTACTGCCTGCTTGGGCTGGCCTTGGGCGGCACCTACACCACGGGCCTGATGATCCTTTCCGAACTATATCCCGCAGACCGTCGGGGCCGGGTGATGGGCACATACATCGCCAGCACCTCTCTGGGCTACACCCTGTCCTTGGTGATCAGCGGCTTTGCCCTGGCGGTTGGAGGCTATGCCTTGGCCTTCTGGCTGACCGCTCTTGGGCCGGTGCTGGGCGCAGCCGCGGCTTGGGCGGCACTTTGGCGGCCTCTCCCCGAACCCCGGACTCAGGAAACTGCCCCAGGACTTGTAAAGGAGGTGTTGGTCAACAAAAAAGCTATGCTGCTCATTGGCGGTTACACCCTGCACAACTGGGAACTGTTGGGCATGTGGGCCTGGAGCCCGGCTTTTATCGTAGCTTGTTTGGCCGCCGGCGGGTCCGCGGATGCCATCAGCCGTGGTTCCATGCTGGCTGGGCTCTTCCATCTCATGGGCTTGGTCGCCTCCTTTACGGCGGGCCACCTTTCTGATTTGCTAGGCCGTGCCAAAATCATGGTAGTCGCTGCGGCGGCTGGCGCTGTTGTTTCCCTGATCTTCGGCTGGACGCTTCTGCTGCCTTTCGGCCTGGTGATGACCCTGGGCCTGACTTATGCCTTCCTGGCCCTTTCTGATTCGCCTGTGCTGTCAGCCGCTCTTAGTGAGGCGGTCAATCCCCGCCGTCTAGGGGCGGCCTTTGGCTTGCGCTCCCTGTTGGGCTTTGGGGCCGGGGCGCTGTCTCCCATAGTATTCGGATTCATCTTAGATGCCATGGGCCAGAGCGCAGTCGGCTGGGGGTTGGGTTTCGGGGTGCTGGGCCTGGGTGGCTTAGGGGCCATGACCTGCGCCCTGGCTTATGGCAAAGCCATCAAAACCTAAGAAGACTCCTAGAGAAACCACAGTGACCTTCCCCCCTTCACCACCCGTTGAGCCAAACTTACTCTTTGTGATTATAGCTAGTTGCCTGTTATCACATGCTCCTTGCTATTTCCGCGGTTTCGACTTAAAATTCCCACGCCCAAAGGCCGTGCTGGTTCGATTCCCGCCCCGGGCACCAAATTATAACAAGGGCTTAGGGGATTGAACCTGGGCCGTCATTTTTCACGCGCTGCGTTTGCGCCGCGATTATGCAACATTCCATGCTGAAACAAGGTTGCTTGTCTTGCGGTGCAGGGTGGCCATCGGCACCGGCGGGATAGGCGCTGGCTGATCGCTTGCGCAAGGTTTTGCCGGGAGCGGCGTTGGCCAGGGACAAGGAAGGGCCTGCTTGAAAGACATAGATCGATTGCATGTCCTGACGGACACCGAGTTGCAGCAGCGCTACTCCCACGAAGAGTTGGCCCGGTTGGCCATCGCCGGCGGCGCGGGCGTGATTCAGTTTCGCCAAAAACAGGGTTCCACCCGGCAGATGATCGAGACGGCCCGCCACATGCTGGCCATCTGCCGTGGCCATAAGGCCAAGCTCATCATCAACGATCGGCTGGACGTGGCTCTGGCCGCCGGGGCCGATGGGGTCCACCTGGGACAGGACGACTTTCCCTTGGACCAGGCCCGGGAAATCCTGGGACCTGACAAGATCATTGGCGGTTCGGCTTCCAGCGTGGAAGAGGCCGCGCTTTGCCGGGCGGGCGGGGTGGATTACATCGGGCTGGGCCCGGTCTACCCCACCACCTCCAAGGCCGATGCCGGCCCGGCCGGCGGCCTGGATCTGTTGCGGCGGGTGTCGCGCGAATTCGGCCTGCCGGTGATCGCCATAGGCGGCGTCAATGCGGCCCGGGCCGCCGAGGTTATGGGGGCGGGAGCCCACGGCATGGCGGTCATCTCGGCCGTGTGCTGCCAGGCGGACCCTCAAGAGGCCGCCGCCGAGCTGCTGCGCGCCATGCTCGGTAACAGGTAAAACACCAACCGTCGCCATATTCAGGATTGCCCCTGTTAACTGTTTGGAGAGAACTCATGGAGACTTTGGCCCAAAAAGCGGCGGAGTGCCTGGCCAGGGTCCGCGAGAACCAACCGCTGGTCCACAACATCACCAACTTCGTGGTCATGAACTCCACGGCCAACGCCCTGCTTGCCTGCGGCGCTTCTCCGGTCATGGCCCACGCCATCGAAGAGGTGGAGCAGATGGTCTCCTTTGCCGGGGCCCTGGTGCTCAATATAGGCACCCTGACCCCGCCATGGATCGAGTCCATGCTGCTGGCCGCCAAGAAGGCCCGCATTCTGGGGGTGCCGGCGGTTCTGGACCCGGTGGGCTCGGGCGCCACCGAGTTTCGCACCAACTCCAGCCGCCGCATCATCAGCGAGGCCGGGGTGAGCCTGGTGCGCGGCAACGCCTCCGAGGTGCTTTCCTTGAGCGACAGAGCCGGTCAGACCAAGGGGGTGGATTCCACCCACAGCGTGGACGAGACCGCCCAGGCCGGGCGGGAGCTGGCCCTGGCTATCGCCACTCCGGTGGCCATCACCGGCGCGGTGGACCTGATCACCGACGGCAAGCGCACCCTGCGCGTGGCCAACGGCCACGCCCTGATGACCAAGGTAACCGGCACCGGCTGCCTGGCCACCGCGATCATCGGCGCGTTTTTGGCCGTGGAGCCCGACACCCTGGAGGCCACGGCGGCGGCCCTGGCCTACGTGGGCCTGGCCGGCGAGAAAGCCGCGGCAATCTCCAGCGGGCCGGGCAGCCTCCAGGTGAACCTGCTGGACGCCCTGTACAACATCTCCCCCGCCGATCTGGCCCAGGGGGCCAGGATTATCGCCTAGGGGAGATTTTCACCGGCAAGACGGCATCGCCGACGGCTTATGCGCCCATACGGTCTCTGACCTTCTAGGAAGAGAGCGGCCGGAGTAGACCGCCTTTTAGCCCGTCAAACCAAGCCGAAGCCATCCAGCCCCAGCGGTGCTGGCAAGCTCCCGTGGCCGAGGCTGTCCAGCCGCGAGTCGGCCCGCGCAAGGGCCTGCTAGGCGCTGGGCGGCGCGGCCTTGCTTTTGGTTAGGATAAGGGCGTAGGCCCCCATGACCACCATGACCAAAGCTATCACCAGCCACAGCTCATCCAGGGTGGCCGAAGCAAATGCCGAGATTATGAAGATCGAGGAGAGCAGCACGATGATCATGTTGCCGACGGAGCGGGTGCCGTTCTCCCGGTCCTTTTTCACGATGGCGATGCCGGACCAGAAATAGGGGAACAGCAACAGGAGCACCGAGATGGTGACGGTGATGTTGAAGGCCACGGCGATGTTGCTGCCCAGGGACATCAGGATCAACTCCACCACGGTCATGATCACGCCGTTGATGACCAGCCCCTTGCTGTAGATGCCGTATTTGTTGGTGTAGGAGTAGGCCTTGGGCAAGAACCCGTTGTCCGCGCTGGTCTTGGCCGCACTGGCCGAGGAAAGGTTCCATACCATGAAGCTGGCGATGCAGGCGATGGCCATGACCGCCGAAACCACCTCGCCCACGATCTTGGATTGGAAGATATGGTTCATGGACATGGCGAAAGAGGCGGGGGCCTGCTGAATCTGCTTGGCCGGGAACATGCCCTCGATCACCGTGGTGGAGGCGATGTAGATGATGGCCACGATGATGAATCCCACGATGGTGGCGATGGGCACGACCTTTTTAGGGTTGGCGATCTGCGCGTTGTTGGTGGCGATGCTCTCCACGCCCACGAAGGAGAATATGAGCACCGCGAAACCGGACATGATGGCCTTGCCTTCTCCCAGGCCGGATACGTTCCAGTTCTGCTGGAACTGGGCCGGGTCGAAGTCCAGCCAACCGGCGGTGGCGGTGATGATCACCGAAATGAGCAGCAAGGTGACCGTGATGGACACCACCTTGCTGATGATGCCCACGCCGCGCATGGACATCCATACGAACAGCCAGATCAGGATTATCACCGTGATGCCCAGGAATATGGGGTGGTTCAGGGCCGGGACGAACATGGCCAAATAGCCCAGCCCCGCGATGAGTATGGACACGTTGGAGATTAGGTTGCCGTATACATAGAAGAAGCCGCTCTTGGCCCCCAGCACCGGGTTGACGTAGGTGGCCAGGGCGGTGGGGCTGGGGTCTTCGAACATGCTGCCCGCCCGCACGTATACCATGGTCAAAAACAGTGCGCCGATGGTGACCAGCAGAAACGAGATGAGGGTGATGGATCCGGTGGCGGCCAACTGTTGGGGCAGGGCGATGACGCCGCTGCCGGCAAGACTTGATACGATGAGGAATATAGCGCCGACCAACCCGAGTTTTTTCGCTTCACTGGTCATTTCCCGCCCCCTGTCCGGTAGTCCCCGGATCATTGAAAAACAAGCATCGCAAATCGGGCAATCATTTCCGGCCGTCAGCGCCTGGCCCCGGCCGTTCTCCTGCCAACACTATGGAATAAGCCGGACCGCAACGCAACCTCGCTTGCTTCAGGTTTGGCCGCCGCTCATTGCCGGGCCGGGGCTAGGGTATCGTTTTGGCCGATGCCTGCGTTTTCCTGTCTCTGAGCAGGCGGGCGGACAAACTGCTGCCCACCAGGTAGGCCACCAGAATGGCCAGGTAAAGCTGCCCGATCAGTGCCTCCACGCCGGCGAACATCTGGGCGAAGCCGCTGATGGGGGCGATGTCGCCGTAACCCACCGTGGTCAGGGTGACCAGGCTGAAATAGATCATGGTCAGGTAGATGTGGGCCGGGTGCTGGAAGTTGAGCAGGGTGGGCGGGTTGAAGCTTTGGGGGTTGAGCATGACCAGGAGGCTGTAGAGGCAGGAAAAGCTGATGGCCAAGAGCACATAGGCGGCCACCGAGGCCAACAGGGCATCCAGGGTGACGCCTCTGCGGTTCTCGGCCACAAAGGCCAGCACCGCCACGGTGCATCCGAAGCTGAAGAAGGTGTAGAAGAACGAGCAAAGCACAAAGGCCATTTGGGCGGCGGCCGGCGACAGGAACATATAGCCCGCCACGAAGGAGCCGAAGGCCAGGGCCCAGGTGACCAGCAAGGGCCAGCGCATCCTGCGGCCCATGATGCTGGCCCCGGCGGCCACCACCAGGGAATCCAGCATGACCATCTCGGTGATCGCGCCCATGATCTTGTGCTGCATCAACACGGGAACCAACAGAAGCAGCACCATAAGCAGGACTACCAGTTGCAGGAACCGGTACTTTTTCAGGTGGGCGGGAAATATGGTCGGCATTTAGCACCCCCAGATACGGATAATTCTGAGGGGCTCCCGAGCCCGGGGCTCACCCCTCGGGACATCAGCCTCATATTAGCCGGTGCGCCGACGGAATAAAATCGCCTTGTGAATGCTCCGGGCCGGGCCGGAGCAAAAGAAACGGCCAGGCGTCTCGGGGTTGGTTCCGATGACGCCTGGCCGTTATGGCGGGGAGGGCGTTATAGTTCAGCAAAGGTGTAGGGTCAGGATGACGCCCCCGTTGTCGCCTTGGTGTTTACATGCAGCCCATGCCGCCGCCCATGCCCATCTTTTCGGCGCAGCAGGCCTTGCCCTTGCGGATGCGCAGGGCCGAGAGGTCGTCGCCCGCGTAGATGGCCCGTAGCGCCTCCTCGATAAAGCCGCTCACCTCCAGGGGCTCCACGCCGTAGCCGGTCAGCACCGCCCGGGGCGTCTCGCCGATGCCGCTGATCAGCACGTTGCGGCAGTCGCCCAGGGATTCGGCCAGCTTTTTCCAGCGCAGTTCGCCGCCCCCTGGGGCGTATCCAGAGGGCGGCGGAAGATCTTGGTTAAAGCGGATGCTTTAAGTTAGGCCGGGGTGTCCTCGCGGGCCGGGGCGCTGCCCACCAGGGCCAGTCGGGGCGCGGCCATGGCGATGCCCTCCTCGGCGAACCTGTTGTCGATCACCTCGTTGAGGGACCACTTGCCGGTGATGGCGTGTTTGCGGGCCACCCAGAAGCGGGCCTGCATCTCCCGGTAGTTGGGTGAGAACCTGGCGATCACCACCTTGGGGGCGGGCTTGTCCAGCACCCGCTCGTCACCCTCCAAGATGTCCATCACCACTTTTTTCACCTTGGCCAGGTCCTGGTCGTAAGGAATGAAAAAGTCGATGTCCACCCGGCGCTTGGGCTTGGCGCTGAAGTTCACCACCTGGTCGTTCATCACCTTGTGGTTGGGGATGAAGACCACCTTGCCGTCAAAGGTTTTGAGCTGGGTGTACATGATGGAGACCGCCTCCACGTTGCCCACCTTGCCGCCGATGCCTACGGTGTCGCCCTTCTTGAGAGGCAGCCTGGGGATGTAGGGCTTGGCGATGATGTAGGCGGCCACCAGGACCATGAGGATCACCACTATGGTGCGGAACAGGAGCATGCCCGGGAAGCCCAGCACGTTGAGCACCACCAGGGCGGCCATGAACAGCACTATGATGTGCAGGCCGGTGACCGACATGGCCGCCCGGCGCTCGGGTACGCCGAACTTCACCAGGAGGTTGGCCAGCACCCGCCCCAGGAATATGGTCAAGAACAGGACGATCACCAACAGTATCAACGCCTTGACCACAATAGGCCCGAACTTGTTTCCAACATCGCTGATTTGGGTGACGTAAGTGGTCATAGTGTCCATTAGCATCTCCAGGGGTGGTGGAACGGCAGCGGCACGGAGCCTGCCGGACGGTGCGCCGCCGGGGGGGCGTCATGCGTTCTCCGGCGGCGTTTCCTATTCAGGCTACACCGTGGGCCTTATCTAAGTCCATAACTCAGCATGACATTTCTGAGCGGCCGCCTCCCCAGGGGCGGCAAAAGCATATTAAGGTGCATAAACCATAGTAAATTTAGGTTGTCGCCCCGCACGGGTCCCCCCGCATGGCTGCGGCATCCGCCCGGGAGAGGCGGCCCGAGGAGACGGGATTTGCCGCAACAGGCCGCTAAGCATCACAAATTGATGATTATGGTTGGCTTAGTAAGGAGTGCGAGGCTATTATCAGGCGACATGAAATGCTCAAAGCGGAACATTCTTAAAAAGGGGGTGGGCTGGGCAGCGACGCTCGCCCTCGTACTGCTGTTGGGCGCCGGGACTGCCCTGGGGCAGGGCGAGGCACAAAACGACCTGCCCCTGTTGCCCGGAGGCGGGGTGGGCAAGGCCCGGGACATGAGCCTGCCCGATGCCGTGTTTCTGGTGGTGCGCGGCAACACCAGCATCGAAAACGCCTACCTGGACCGGGTGGTGCAGAAATTCGGCCTGGAGGTGGAGGAGCACAAGTTCAAGCCCGATGTGACCTTCGACTCCAGTTTGGTGCGCACGGGCACCGATGACGATGACGAAACCGACGGCTTTTCCTACAACACCGACAGCAACGACACCCAGTTCCAGGCCAGGGCCTCGGTGAGCGAACTGGTACCCACCGGGGCCCAGTTCACCTTCAGCTGGGAGTTCGACAAGACCAGCGGCGACACCTCCGGCAGCTACTCCAGCGACGACGACAGCACCTCCAACACCTGGAGTATTCAGATGCAGCAGCCCCTGCTCAGGGGGGGCGGCATAGACGTGAACATGGCCTCGGTGCGCCAGGCCCGCATCACCGAGCAGCAGAACATCCTGGCCCTCAAGGGCACCCTCATAGACGCCGTCACCACCACTATCTATGATTACCGCTCTTTCCTGGAGTCGGCCCGGCAGGTGGCCATCGTGCTGCGCTCCCTGAACCGGGCCTATCAGCTTCTGGAGGAGAACAAGGCCCTCATCGCTGCCGGGCGCATGGCCAAAAGCGACTTGGTGCAGTCCCAGTCCAACCTGGCCAACCAGCGCATCGCCTATCAGCAGACCCTCAATGACGTGCAACAGGCCCGCCTGGAGCTGCTGCGCACCTTGAACCTGAACAAGAACACCAAGATCAAGCCCACCGAGATGTTGAAGCTGCCCGAGGTGCTGCCCACCAACAAGCAGGCCCTGGCCCTGGCCTATGCCAACCAGCCCGCCTATTTGCAGGCCAAGCTGGTGCTGGAATCCAGTAAGCAAGACCTCATCCTGGCCAAAAACAACATGCTCTGGGACCTGAACCTGCTGGTGAACTACAACCGCACCGACACCAATTCCAACGACCAGGGTAACAGCAACGAAACCAACTGGAGCGCGGGCCTGTATTTGAGCATCCCGGTCTATGGCCAGCCCCGCCTCAGCCGCCAGGCCCAACTGCTGTCGGCCCGCTCCAACCTGTTGAAGGCCAGGAACAGCCTCAGGCAGTCCAACGAGAACCTGCAGATAGACGTGGACAACGGCCTGAGGGACCTGAACATAAAACGGGAGCAGGTGAAGCTGTCCCGCGAGGCCCTGCGGCTTTCCCAGTTGCAGCTGCAAAACGAGCAGGAAAAGCTGAAGTACGGGCGTTCCTCCAACTTCCAGGTGGTGAGCTACCAGTTGGACCTGGCCAACGCGGAAAACACTCTGCTCACCGCGGAGGTCGATTATCTCAACAGCCTGGTGGCCCTGGACCAAACCCTGGGCACCACCCTGAACACCTGGCGCATAGCTTTCAAGACCCAGCGCAAGTCCGCCGAAAAAAAGGTGTGGGATCGATGAACCGGCGGCAAACGAGGAGTTGATGAGCCATGGCTGAAGCCACGCTCGACTACCAAAAACTGGTCAGCGGCCTGCCCCAGGGAATCTTGGGCCTGGGACCCCGGGGCGAGGTGTTACGCATGAACCCCGCGGCGGGCCGCATGCTGGGCATGGACCCGGAGCACGCCGCCGGACGGGAGTTCGCCGAGCTGTTCGCCGACCGACTGGAGCAGGGCGAGGAGCTTTTCAAGACCATCGCCTCGGCCCAGGCCAAGGGCACCGCCATCAGCGGCCTGGTCATACCCCTGGCCGGCTCCGATGGCGATGAGCGCCACGTGGCCCTGACCGTCACTCCTTTGGCCGGGGGCGAGTCGGCGGTGGTGCTGGCCGATGTCAGCCGCCAAGAGCAGGTGCGCCGTCACCAGCAAAAGAAGCACGATCAGGCCACCAGCTGGGCCCTGCGCCTGGAGCAGGAAACCAAGAGGCTGGAGCAGGGCCTTAGAAACAACCTGCGCCTGCGCCTCTGGGCGGCCCTGGCGGTGATCCTGATCTTCGCGGGAGCGGGCTTTTACGTGTGGACCCGCACCCACCTGGTCTCCTACGTGGAGCAAAAGTTCGAGGGCTCCGGCCAAAGCGCCGCAGCCGGAGCCACCTACACCGTGCAGCCCGGTCCCCTCAACTCCTCCATACGGCTCTCGGGCAGCATCCAGCCTTATGAGACCATCAACCTGCTCAGCCCGTTCGCCGGGCGCATCTTGGAGCGGCATTTCGAGTATGGCCAAAAGGTGAACAAGGGAGCCCCGCTGCTCAGGCTGGACACCTCGGAGCTGGAGCTGAAGCTCAGGGACGCGGAGGTCGCGGCCATCAAGGCCCAGGAGGACTACAGCAAGCTCAAGGACTGGAAGAACAGCCAGACGGTCTTGCAGGCCCAGCGCGAGTTGGACAAGGCCACCAACGACCTGGAGGTGACCCAGCAGAAGCTGCAGGAGTCCAAGATGCTCTACGAGCGGGGCATCATCCCCCTGGATGAGTACCGCTCCTTGAAGGAGCAGGTGCTCAACCAGACCATAAGCCTCTCCAACCTCAAGGACCAGTTGCGCACCGCCATAGAAAAGGGCAAGCGCAAAAACCTGCTGGTGGCCAAGCTGGAAAAGGAAAACGCCGACGCCAAGCTGGCCAAGATTCGGCAGGACATTAAAAAGGGCCGCATCCTGGCCCCGGTGGTGGGGGTGGTCATCAAGCCCGCCGGAAGCCAGGCCGACAAGAAGGACAAAACCGTGGAGGTGGGCTACGAGGTGGGCAAGGGACAGGTCCTGCTGGCCCTGGGCAACCTGGAGCGGCTTTCGGTTTCCACCAACGTGGGCGAGCTGAACGTGGCCAAGCTGAAAAAAGGGCAGAAGGTGATGATCACCAGCTACGCCTTCCCGGATCTGGCGCTGGAAGGGCGCATCGACTCGGTGAGCTCCCAGGGCACCCAGAGCGGCTCCGGCACGCCGCCGACCTTCGCGGTGACTGTGATCACCGACAAGCTCACCCCAGCCCAGCAGGCCAAACTGCGCCTGGGAATGAGCGCCGACCTGGAGGTGGAGGTCTACACCAACCCCGAGGCCCTGACGGTGCCCATCGGGGCGGTGCACTCCAGCGCTCAGGACGGCAACGCCGTCACCGTGGTCGATGATAAAGGGGGTCGCAAGGACGTGAAGGTGAAGACCGGCATCACCACCATGGACAAGGTGGAGATAACCGAGGGCCTGAAATCCGGCGACAAGGTGGTCTTGCCCGCCTCTCCCCAGGGGAGCTGAGGCGCGCCATGGCCCTCATCGAGCTTCGCGGCATAACCAAGACCTATCACATCGGCGACATGAGCGTCGAAGTGCTCCGGGGCGTGGATTTGACCGTGGAGTCCGGCGAGCTGTTGGCCATCATGGGCGAGAGCGGCGGGGGCAAATCCACCTTGATGAACATCATCGGATTTTTGGACAGCCCCAGCGGGGGCGGCTACCAGTTCGAGGGTCAGGACGCCGGGCACCTGGACGACAACGAGCTGGCCCACATCCGCAATCAAAAGATCGGCTTCATCTTCCAGCAGTTCAACCTGCTGCCCAGGCTCAATGCCCTGGAAAACGTGATGTTGCCCCTGGTCTACCGGGGGGTGCCGCCGCGCCAGCGCGAAAAGGTGGCCAAACAGATGCTCAAGCAGGTGGGCATGGCCGACCGCATGGCCCACCGTCCCCCGGAGCTCTCCGGCGGCCAGCAACAAAGGGTGGCCATAGCCCGGGCCCTGTCCGGCAGCCCCTCCCTGATCCTGGCCGACGAGCCCACCGGCGCCCTGGATTCCAAGGTGAGCCAGGAGATACTGGACATCTTTCTGGAGCTGAACCGGGAGAACAAGATAACCACGGTGATGGTCACCCACGACCCCAAGGTGGGCAAGCAGTGCCGCCGCACGGTGCGCATGGCCGACGGCCATTTGTTGGAGGTTTGAGCGCCCGTGATTTCCTTCAACGAAATAGTGCGCGAGGCGCTCAAGAGCCAGGCCGCGGCCAAGCAGCGGACCCTCCTGGCCCTTATCGGCATCGTCATCGGCATCGGTTCGGTTATCGCCCTGGTCACGGTGGGCGAAATGGTGCAGCTCACCTCGGAGCAGCAGTTCCGTCAGATGGGCACCAACATCATCACCATTCAGCGGGGTTGGGGCGACTCCAAGGAAGGGGGCGGCAACCCGGACCGCCCGGATCAGATGATCACCTGGACCGAGGCCAAGGGCTTGGCCAAGAAGTTCCCCAAGCTGGAAGCGGTGGCTCCCTACACCAGCAGTTGGGGCCAGCCGCTGTTCGCCGATAAATCCTTGGACATGCCGGTGTTGGGGGTAACCAGAAGCTTCGCGGACCTCAACAAGCTGACCCTGGCCAAGGGGCGTTTCATCAGCGACCTGGACGGATATTCCTTCTTCGGGGTGCTGGGCGCGGGGGCGGCGGCCAAGCTGGCCAAGCTGGGGGCCGGGGACCCTCTGGGCAAGACGGTGTTTTTCAAGGGTCGCGGCTTCAAGATAATCGGGGTGCTGGCCAGGGCGGAAGAGGGCGGCATGCGGCCCTTTGAGATCAACCCCGGTATGATGATCCCCATACACACCTCCTTTTTGTTCAAGAAGGAGCGCGTGATCAACGAGATCATGGCCCGCATCGCCCCAAACATGGACCGCAGGCGGCTCAAAAGCCGGCTGGACCAGTATTTCAAGATGTATCAGCCCGACATGAGCATCCAAGTGCGCAGCGCCGAGCAGCTTATCAACGAGATGGCCAAGCAGAGCCGCTTGTTCACCCTCCTGTTGGGGGCCATCGGCAGCATCTCCCTGCTGGTGGGGGGCATCGGAGTGATGAACGTGATGCTGGTGGCGGTTAGCGAGCGCCGCAAGGAGATCGGGGTGCGCCGCGCCCTGGGGGCCATGCAGAGCGACATCAGGGCCCAGTTCCTGGTGGAGTCGGTGATCCTGTGCCTGGCCGGCGGTTTGATCGGCATCGCCCTGGGGGTGGGCGCGGCCTACGTCCTGGCCAAGGTCAACGGCTGGATATTTTTCGTCTCCGGCATGGGCCTGGCCCTGGGGGTGGGCGTCTCCAGCGCCATCGGGGTGTTCTTCGGCTATTTCCCGGCCCGCCAGGCCAGCCGCCTCAATCCCATCCTGGCTCTCCGGGACGAATGATCCAGCTTGCACCGGGGTTTTTCGTGCTTAAGTTCTAAACAGAACTTGCCATGCCCCGTGAAAAAACGGATTATAGTATTTTAATACCATCATCGGCCGGTGCCCTCGATGTACGGCGCAGGCAGCCACATGATCAACGAGAATCAGCACCAACAAAAAGGCGTATACGGCCCGTAAGGGACCATGGCATAGCCATATTTTTTATTCTGCCCATGATTTGTAAGGACTTTTACTTTGAAAGGATGCATCGAATGAAGAAACCACTGAAGATCCTGCTCGTTATGGTACTAGGCGTGTTTATCGTGGCAGGAGCCTCGGTGGCGTTGGCCGGTGGCGGCCTCACCGGCAACTGGTCCGGCCAGTGGACCTGCCCTGGCGGCGAGATCCAAAACGGTAAGCTGCACGGCAACCTCACCCAAAACGGCGACAAGGTCAATGGCACCTGGACTCTGGTCAAGACCGTGGAGGGCGACATCAGCGGCCCCTTGAACGGCACCGCCAAGGGCGGCATGTTCATCGGCGATTTGAAGGCCGGCGGTGTGAACATCCACTTCGACGGCACCTACACCGACAACAAGATCAGCGGCAAATATTCTTCGCCCATCGGCAACGGCGGGTTCAACGTAAGCAAGTAGCTCCCAGTTCGGGGCCCGCGGGTTCAGGCCCGTGGGCCCCGCTTCGTTTGTGGCCCAGTCGCCCGATTTTCAACCTATAGCCACTGCAACCCCGGCGCCGTGGCGCTAATTGTGGTGCAAACCCATCTAGTCATATCTCAAGAAGTGGTTGTCTAATCGCGAGAGAAGAAGTCAAGCTCCCCTCTTTATTTCTTCTTTTCTGACCAAACCAGTCGGCATCATGGTTGTCTTCGAGGTCGAGACACCGGCCCGCCTCACCATAGGTTTAGAAGCTTTGGCCC
>JAHIQI010000022.1 GCA_018902755.1 Pseudomonadota bacterium
CTGGCAGCCGGAGCAGATCGTGATGAGCCTGGAGAACCGCATGAAGTGCGGCATCGGCATCTGCGGGCGCTGCAACGTGGGCCCGGAGTACGTGTGCAAGGACGGCCCGGTGTTCACCAAGGCACAGCTCGATAAGCTGCCGAAAGAATACTAGAAAACAATTTCCTTTCAGCGCGGCCCCTATGTTCTTGCGCGCCGATAGGGATTGGGATAGGCTATCGAAAACCCCGTTTAGGTATAGGAATGGGGACAGCCGAAGGCTCCAAGACAGGGGCCCGGTTGCCCAGCGAATAGAGATTTGGGGAGACAACGAATGAGTCAAGAGCCGATCAAACTGGGCAAACGCGAATCAAAACTTCGCGTGGACCCCAAATGGGCCGATGTGTGCCTCACTTGTGGCACATGCGCCGGAGGCTGTCCGGTCACCGGCGTGGACGGCATGGACCCCCGCAAGGCGGTGCGCATGGCCGCCCTGGGGCTGGATGACGAACTAATCAACTCCCGCTTCCCCTGGATCTGCACCCTTTGCGGCCGCTGCGAACGCGCCTGCCCCATGGGTGTGGAAATCCTGGCCATGATGCGCACGGCCCGCGGCCTGCGTGAGCGGGACAAGGTGCCGGGCCCCATCCACAAGGGCACCATGATGTCCATGGAGCGTGGCAACAACCTGGGTATCCCCCACGACGACTGGCTTTTCCTGCTGGCCGACATGTCCAAGGAAATGGAAGAAGAGGGCTTCCCCGGCTTCTACGTTCCCGTGGACAAGGTGGGCGCCAGGGTGATCTCCACGGTCAACTCCAAGGAGCCCTTCGGCGAGCCGGACGACATGAAGTTCTGGTGGAAGATATACTACGCCGCCAAGGAAAACTGGACTATTCCCAGCGAGAATTGGGAAGGCGTGACTTGGGGCCTGTTCGGCGGGGACGACGAGTCCATGAAGGAACAGGCCCGGCGGGTGGTTGAAAACGCCCGCAAAGTGAAGGCCGAGGTCCTTCTCTTACCCGAGTGAGGCCACGCCTATTATGGAACTAGGCTTAGTTTCAAAAAGTGGTTTCCCGAGGTTTTCGAAGAGTTCAAAGTGATGAACATCTTCGAGTTGATGATGGAATACATCAAAGAGGGCCGGGTCAAGATTGATCGCGAAAAGTTCGCGGGCAAGCTGGCCACGGTGCACGACCCCTGCAACTACGGTCGCAAGAGCGAAAAGGCCTTCGGCAAGGCCTACTACGACGAGATCCGCTGGATCACCGACCAGATCTGCGACTCCTGGGTGGACACCTATCCCACTCGGGAAAACAACTTCTGCTGCGGAGCCGGCGGCGGTGCCTGGGCCATGCCCTACACCAACGAGCGGCTCTACTACGGCCGCAAGAAGGCCCAGCAGATAGAAGAAACCGGCGCGGAGCTGGTGATTGCCCCTTGCCATAACTGCCGCGACCAGATAATGAAGGGACTCACCAAGGAATTCGACTTGGAGATAGAAACTTTCTATCTTTGGGAGCTTTTGTCCGAGGCCATCATCATCGAGCCTTGGAGCGAAGACGAGGTGGAAAAGGCCCACGCCGAATCGGCGGAGCAGTGGGAGCGCCTGGGCGTCGAGTTGGAAGACGAAGACGAGTGGACGCCGCCCGAATAGCTCGCTGAGCCATTAGCAAGCCAAGGGGCCGCCTCTGTGGGGCGGCCCCTTTCATTTTGGAGGAGCGCAATGGCCGAAGTTAAATCAGCCCTGGAGATAGCCATGGAGCGGGCCGCCGCCCTGGGGGCGGGCGAGGACGACAGCAAGCGCCAAGCCCAGGAAAAGGGCCAGGCCCTGGCCCGCCAATGCCTGGAAGGGGACCTGAGCGCCGCGGACATGGCCGCCCAGTTGGCCGGGATGGCGCCGGACAGCATCGCCTCGGCGGCTCGCGCCCTGCTGGAGGCTCTTGGCGAGGACCGCCAGGGGGCGCTGCCCGCCTTGGAGGCCATGTGCTCCCAGGGAGCGACCAGGGAGGCCTACGAGGCCCTGGCCCTGGCCCAGGCCCAGCGGGAGAAGGCCCGTCGAGAGCTTGACAGCGAGCTGGCCCAGGGTATGGTTGCCGACCTGGCCGCCAAGGGCATCAGCGGCAACGCGGTGCGGCCCAATCCGCTGGCCCATCCCGACTACGATTCCCGTTGCGGGGCGGCCCTGGCCGGGGCCGAGGCGGAGCTAAAGGCAGCGAGTGCCCAAGTACTACGGTCCTTGATCTAGACGCCACCAACCTGACGGACATCTTGGAAGGAGAAGCAGCCGTGTCGCAGACGCAGGATCTTTTGCAAAAAGCCGCTGAGCTGCAAGAGCGGGGTTGGGAGGTGGTGCGCCGCCTGGGCCTGCTGGAGAGCTGGTCGCGGGTGGGGCGTCCGGTGCTGGTGGGCTCGTTGCGTTTCGGCCTGATGCGCCACCCCAACCTGGACCTGGAGATTTACACCGATACCCCGCAAGTGGCCGAGGGCTTCGCGGTGGTCGGCGAGTTGGCCCAGGTGCCGGGAGTCGTGCAGGTGCAGTACTTGAACGCCCTGGACACGGCCGATCAAGGGCTCTACTGGCGAGTGGACTACCAAGACGAGTGGGGCGACATCTGGGACATCGACAACTGGCTGGTGGCCCACGACCATCCCCACGCCGGGCTGGCCGACGGCCTGGCCACGGCCCTGGAGGCCAAGCTCACCCCGGCCCAGCGCCTGGCCATCCTCACCATAAAAGACGCCTCGGACCGTGCGAACAAGGCCCGAGGCGTGGATATCTACAAGGCGGTCCTGGTCGGCGGGGTGGCCACGCCCCAGGAGTTTGAATACTGGAGTTCGGCTCACCCGCCCGCCGAGATCGAGCTATGGCGGCCATAGAGCTATAACATGGGGAAGTAGAACTTCTCGATCAGGGCGAAGTTCTTGTCCACCTGCTCCTTGCCCTTGACGATGGGGCCGTGGCCGGGCAGCACCAGTTCGATGTCCAGGGCGGCCACCTTCTTGATGGAGTCCTTCAGCTGCTCCCCGCTGCCGCCGGGGAAGTCCACCCGGCCCACTCCCTGCGCGAACACCAGGTCCCCGGCGATGAGCACCTTGTGAGTGGGCCAGTAGAGGCATACGTGGCCGGGGCTGTGGCCGGGGGTGTGGATCACCTGCAGGGTTTCCTCGCCCAGGGTCAGCTCGCCCTCGTCCAGGATGATGTCCATGGTGAGGTCCGGGAAGTTCATGCCCAAGGCGCTGGCCAGGGCCCGGCCCTCGCCGTTCATGTAGGCGATCTCGTCGGAGTGCATGGCCAGCTTGGCCCCCTGGCGCTGCAACTGAGCCGCGGCCTCCAGGTGGTCGGGGTGGCAGTGGGTCATCACCACCAGCTCGGGCGCCTCTCGGAAGCCGTCCCCGGCCAGGCCGTTTTCCACGTGGCCGTAGAGTTGGCTGTGTCCGGGGTCGATGAGAGTGAGCGGCCCGCCGGAGATGAGCACGCTGTTGCAGTTGTTGACCGTGGTCTGGGTCCAGGGGTAAAAGTACAGTCCTTGGGCTAGTTGCATGTCTACTCCTTGGGGCTGCGGTTGTCCTCGGGGCACAGTCTGCCAGGGGATGCTTACAGATGCAAGAAGCGGCCATAAGGGTTTGACCCCAGCGGCCGGCCCCATTATGCTCAATTATACCCGAGTGCGTCCCCGAGGGGACGCGGTGGAGAAGCGATGAGCGATTCCAGCCGCCCCAAATGCTTCGGCGATCTGGAGCGGGTTTTCCCCTCCGAGTCCGGCGGGCTGCGCCAAGTGGCCGCCGGTTGCTGGGACTGCACTCACCGGGTGGATTGCCTGCGGGCGGCCGCCTCGGGTCAGGGGCGCGAGACCCTGTACGAGGAAAAGGCCCTGAGGGGCGACCCCGAGGGCATGGTTGGCTTCATGCGGCGCTGGTCGCGGCGCAAGGCGGCGTCCCGGCGGGAGGAAAGCTGATGGGAGTCTTTTGCCCCTTTTGCGGCAGCGACGTGGACCCGGAGCAGGCCCAGCCCGGCACCCTGCCCGGAACCGCCCACTGCCCCACCTGCCGCCAGGAAATAGACCTTCCCGGCCCGCCGCCCCTGAGCCAGCCTCCCTTCGCGCCGCCGCTCATGCCGCCGCCCCAGATGGCAGCCCAGCCGCCCCAGCCAGGCCCGCCCTGGGAAGGGGAGGGCGGTTTTTTCTCGCGCCTGGTGCGCACCGTCGGACAGTTGCTGTTTCACCCGGTGTGCTTCTTCCAGGCTCCGGCCCGCCCCGGCTATGCCTGGGCCCTCAGCTTCGGCCTGATCCTGGGCACCCTGGGCCAGGCCTGCAACGTGTACTGGGGCCACGCCCTGGGCAACGACTACCTGTCGTTCCGCTCGGCCCTCCTGGGGCTGATCTTCTCCCCCTTCATGGTCATCGCCTCGGTATTCCTCACCACCTGGGTGGTGCACTTCTGCCTGTGGATTTTGCGGGGGACCCACAACGGGGTCCAGGCCACCTTCCGGGTGATGGCCTATGGTCAGGCCACGGGTCTGTTCATGGCTCTACCCTACGTAGGCATGCCCCTGGCCGCGGTGTGGGGCCTGGTGGTGGCCATCGGGGGCCTGGCCGCGGCCCACGGCACCGGGCGCTGGCGCACCTTCTGGGCCCTGTTCCTGCCCTTGATCTTCATTTTCGGCATCGTCATCACGGTGGTCGTGTTGATGTTGGCCGTGGGGGTGGGCTCGGTTTTCCTGGAGCATCTGCGGAGCCTGCCCCGCCACATCTAGACTTCGGCGGCGAAAAAGGCGGCCACCTCGGCCAGGTCGTGGGTGAGGGGCACCGGGGCCAGGGCCTTTAGGAAACGCCTGCCGTAGCCCTTGCTCACCAGGCGCACGTCCAACACCGCCAAGAGCCCCCGGTCGGTGGGGGTGCGCAACAGGCGTCCCAGCCCCTGCTTCAGCGACAAGATCGCCTCGGGCACCAATAGATGGGCGAAGCCGCTCTTGCCTTCCTCTTCCAGGCGCTGGCAGCGGGCGGCCACCAGGGGATCGTCAGGCGGGGCGAAGGGCAGCTTGTCCACGATCACCGCGCTCAGCGCCGCGCCGGGCACGTCCACCCCCTGCCAAAAGCTGGCCGTGGCCAAGAGCACGCTGGGGCTCTCCTCCACGAAACGTTTGAGCAACTCCAGGCGGGGAGCCTGGCCCTGCACCAGCATGGGGTAGGGCAGCTGCCCTTCCAGCATGGCGCTGACCGTCTCCAGATTGCGGTGGCTGGTGAACAGCACAAAGGCTCGCCCCCGGCTGTGCTCCAGAAGCTGCACCACCTGCTGGGCCACCGCGCCGGGGAACTTGCCGTTGCCCGGGTCGGGCATCTGGCGGGGCACGTAGAGCAGGGCCTGGGAGGCGGGGTCAAAGGGCGAATCCACGATTTTCTTGCGGGTCTCGGGCGGCAGGCCCATGCGGCGGCAAAAGGGCTCCAGATCGTCGGTGGGGGCCAGGGTGGCGCTGGTGAACACCAGGCGGCCCTGGTGGGCGTAGAGGGATTCTTGCAGGTGCGGCCCCACCTCCACCGGCGACAGGTGCAAGCTGGCCCCGCCCCGGGCCTCGGCCCAGGCCACGCTGTGCCCGGCCACCGGCTGGGCCGCCGCCTCCAGGTCCAGGGCCAGGGCCTGGGCCCGCTGGGCTAGGGCCTCGGAGGTCTCGTCGCTGCCCGGCAGGCTCTTGGCCAGGGCGTCCAGGGAATCCTGTAGTTCTCCACCCGCCGGGGCCAGCTTGGCCAACTCCTCGGGGCTGAGTGTCACCCGGCCGCCCGGTCCCAACATGCGGCGCAGCTTGCCGAAAAAGCCCTTGCCCGCCGCCTCCACCCGCGAGGCGGCCTGGGCGGCGGCGGCGTTGCCGGGGATCTCGCGCAAAAGGTCGCGCAGGAGCAAAGACAGGCGCTGCTGGCTGAGGCCCACCCCGAAGGCCTGGGTGGCCACCTCGGGCAGAATGTGGGCTTCGTCAAAGATTGCGGCCTGATAGCGGGGCAGGGCTTCGCCGTGGCCCCCGGCCCGGAGCACCAGGTCGGCCAGGAACAGGTGGTGGTTGACCACCACGATTTGGGCTTCGGAGGCCCGGCGGCGGGCTTCCATGAGGAAGCATTCGTGGCGCAGGGGGCAGCGGCCGCCCAGGCATTGCTCGCTGTTGGCGCTGACCTCGGCGGCCAGGCTGGGGGAGAGCCCCTGGCCACGCACCTCGTCCAGGTCGCCGCCGGGGGTGTCTTCCAGCCAATCCTCCAAAAAGGACAGCGCGCCCTTGAGGCCGGGCAGGGACAGGTCCGGCTGGGCGGCCAAGCCCATAAAACGCCGTCGGCACAGGTAGTTGGTGCGTCCCTTGAGCACCGCCCAGGTGAGGTCCGGGGCCAGGGCCCGTCGCAGCAGGGGCAACTCCTTGCCCTGCACCTGGTCTTGCAAGGTGCGGGTGCCGGTGGAGACCACCACCTTGAGCCCAGAAGCCGCTGCCGGGGCCAGGTAGGCCAGGGTTTTGCCGGTGCCGGTGCCCGCCTCCACTACCAGGGGAACCTGCTGGCGAAGGGACTTTGAGACCGCGGCGGCCATCTCTATCTGGCCGGCACGAGGGGCGAAACCGCTTATGAATTGGGATAAGGGGCTGTCCGGGCCCAACATCAGTTGGGCCATCATGGAGTCGTCTGGCGTTTTGGCTTCGTCCATCACCGGGTTATCATATCCAGCCGCTTGAAAAAACTTGACAACCAACTAGGGCGGGATTGTATCTTGGGAGAAGCGCAGACACAAGTTCTGGACTATAATTCCGTCCGAAACGGGCCGCAGGGTATCGGTCCCAACTTCATATCAGCTCCATATGTTATCCAAAGCTGGGAGGAAATTAAGATGCTGGTCAAATATTGGATGACCTCCGATCCCGTAACCGTCACTCCGGACACTTCGGTGATGAAGGCTTCGCAGTTGATGAAGGAAAACAACGTGCGCCGCCTGCCGGTGATTGACGAAAAAGGAAAGCTGGTGGGCATCGTCAGCGATCGGGACCTGAAGGAGGCCAGCCCCAGCAAAGCCACCACCCTGGACGTGCATGAGCTTTATTACCTTCTCAGCGAGTTGAAGGTTAAGGACATCATGAGCCGCAACGTGATGACCATCAAGCCAGACGACACGGTGGAAAAGGCGGCGGTGATCATGTTGGAGCACAAGATCACCGGCCTGCCCGTCGCCGAGGACGGCAAGGTGGTGGGCATCCTGAGCCAGGGCGACGTGTTCCGGGTCTTGACCAGCATTACCGGCGTGTACCGGGGCGGGGTGCAGTTCGCCTTGAACCTGGAGGACCGGCCCGGCTCCATCAAGGACGTGGCCGACGTGATCCGCAAACACGGCGGGCGCATGGTTTCCATCCTCACCTCCTACGACATGTGCGAGGAGGGCTGCCGCAACGTGTACATCCGCATCGCGGACATGGCCGAGGACAAGCTCAAGGGCTTGGTGGAAGAGCTGGAAGGCAACTTTACCGTGGTGCAAGTGAGCAAGGAGCAGCTCAGCGACATCTAAGCTCCGCCAAGCAACCGGAAAAATATCACGGCCTCCCGCATGGGAGGCCGTTTTTTATGGGCGGGTTCACGGGCTAGTCCTGGGCGTTCGGCGAGCCCGTGGGCTGGGGTGCGGGGTTCGGTTTCGGGATGGCCGGGGCTGGCGGCGCGCCAAAGGATTCGCTCTGCATGAAATCCTTGGGTTTGTCGCCCTGGCCGCCGGGCAGGGGGCCTCCGGGAGTGGGCTGGCGGCCCTCCTTGAAGGACTCGAAGAAGCCGCCCTTGCCCCCGGCGGCGATGGGCTGGCCGCTGTCGCGGTCAACCCGCACGAACACCACCCCGTCGGGCACCGGGAAGTCCTCGGCGGGCTGGCCCTCCAGGGCTTTGCCCATGAACTGGCGCCAGATGGGCCCGGCGGCCCTGGCTCCGGTCTCCCGCTTGCCCAGGGGACGGTTGTCGTCTTGGCCTACCCACACCCCGCAGATGAGCTGGGGGCTGTAGCCCACGAACCAGGCGTCGCGCAGGTCGTTGGTGGTGCCGGTCTTGCCGGCCAGGGGCCGCTTGAGGACCAGCATGCTGCGGCCGGTGCCGTCCTCGATCACCCCCTTGAGCAGGTGAGTGACCAGGTAGGCGGTGACCGGCGAGATGACCCGCCGCTGCTGCGCGGCCGAAGCGTATATCTCGCCCCCCTCCCGGTCGGTCACCTTTTCCACGAACACCGGGTCCATGAGGATGCCCTGGTCGTCGAACACCCCGTAGGCCAGGGTGATCTCGAGCAGGCTCAGGCCGCTGGTGCCCAGAGCCAGGGAGAGGTTGGGGGCCAGCGCGCTGGTTATGCCCAGGCGTCGGGCGTAGTTGACCGCGTAGCCGATGCCCAGGTCGCTGAGTAGCTTCACCGTTACCACGTTGCGCGAGTGGGCCAGGGCCTGGCGCACCGTGGTGGGCCCGTAAAAGCGGCTGCTGTAGTTCTTGGGCCGCCACTTTTCGCTGGGGTTCACCGGGTCGTCATAGGTGATGGGCGCGTCCAAAATCTGGGTGGATGAGGTGTAGACCTTGGTGGGGTGGTCCAGGGCGGCGGCGTAGATGATGGGCTTGAAGGCGCTGCCCGGTTGGCGGCGGGCCTGCAGGGCCCGGTTGTACTGGCTCTTTTGGAAGTCCGAGCCGCCGATCATCACCCGCACCCGGCCAGTGTGGTTTTCCAGGGCCAGCAGCGCCGCCTGGGCCACCGGCTCCTGCACCAGCTCCAGGCTCCATAGCTTGGCCTGGGGCGAGTACTTCATCGGGCGCACCATCACCACGTCACCGGGAGAGAATACTTCCTGTATCTCCTTTACCCGCGGGGTGGGGGCGTCCAGGTCCTTTACCGGTGGATGGGCCCATTTCACCTCGTCAAAGCTGAGGTAGCCCCTGGCCGCTCCCAGGCGCAGTTCGGCCCGCTGTTTGCCCTGATCCACGGACACCACCACCGCCCGTACCTTGATTCCCGGCTCCAACTCGCCCGGCCCCGCCGGCTGGTCCTTGGCCTGGGCTAGTTCCGCGGCGTTAAGGCGGGCCAGAGGCCCGAAATAGCCCTGGCGGCGGGTGAGCGAGGCCAGCCCCGAGGCGATGGCCGCCTTGGCGGCCACGGTCATGCGCGGGTCGCAGGCGGTGCGCACGGTGAGCCCGCCCTCGTACAGGAGCTTGCGGCCGAAGCGCTCCTCCAGCCACTGGCGCACCGTCTCTTCATAGTAGGGGGCCATCACCGTCTTGGGGCGGTGCAGCTCGACATCCACCGGCTGGTTCAGGGCGGTCTTGGCCTGCTCCCTGGTGATGAAGCCTTCCTCGGCCATGCGCTCGATTACGTACACCTGGCGGGTGCGCGCTCGGCGGGGGTGCCGGAGGGGGCTGTAGCGGCTGGGGGCCTGCACCAGCCCGGCCAGCAGCGCCGCCTCGGCCACGCCCAGATCCTTGGCCGATTTGCCGAAATAGGTGCGCGCCGCGGCCTCCACCCCGTAGGTGCCGTGGCCCAGGTATATCTGGTTCAGGTATATGTAGAGGATCTCCTGCTTGTTGAGGGACTGCTCCATCTTCCAGGCGAAGACCATCTCTTTGAGCTTGGCCATCCAGTCCTTGGCCGGGGTGTGCAACAGCCCCTGGGCCACCTGTTGGCTGATGGTGCTGGCTCCCTGCACCACCCGTCCGGCCCGAAGGTTGGCCAGGGCGGCGCGCAGGATGCCCGTCAGGTCGATGCCCTTGTGCCGAAAGAAGTTGCCGTCCTCGGCGGCCACGAAGGCTTCGATGACGTGGCGGGGCACCTGGGTCATAGGCACCACGAAGCGGCGTTGATGATAGTACTGGGCCATGAGGGAGCCGTCGGCGGCCAACACCTGGGTGACCGTGGGCGGGCGATAGTCGGTGAGGCTTTCCACCCGGGGCAGGTTGTCGGTGATGTAGAACCAGCCCACCACGGCGGCCCCGGCGGCCAGGATGGCCAGCACCAGGACCAGGCTGCCTCCCCAAATGAGTGTGCGCTTCAACCAACTTTTGCGGGGGCGGGTCGGTTTTGTCTGAGAGGCTGGCAAGTTATCCCTCCAAGGCCTTTGCCAGACGAGTCTACCAGACCCCGGCGGCCCAGCCAAGCCGGGTGACGGGCCGCCTTGACCCCCGCCCGCGCCGCGTGCTAGATTCAAAAACCCCTTAAATTGCCCAGCTTGCGGGAAAAATCGTGCACGAACTATCCATCGCCCAATCGCTGCTGGGCATCGTTCTTCAGGAGGCCGCCCGCCACGGGGTGAGCCGGGTGACCAAGGTGGCGGTGAAGATCGGTGCCCTGGCCAGCGTGGTGCCCAGCTCGCTCACCTTCAGTTTCGACATGATCAAGGAGGGCACCGTGGCCGCCGAGGCGGTGCTGGAGATAGAGCAGGTGCCGGCCATGGGGGTTTGCCACGCCTGCGGGGCCGAGATGGACATGAGCGGCCTGGTCGCGGCCTGCCCGGCCTGCGGCTCCAAGGACATCGAGTTGAGCTCCGGCCAGGAGCTGTACGTGGATCACATCGAGGCGGAGTAAAACGCCGGGAGGGCAGGCATGTCCGAGATCGAGGTGGGGCGCAACATCCTGGAAGCCAACCAAACCATGGCCGACCGGTTCCGGCGGCGCTTCGCCGAGCAGGGGGTCAAGGTCCTGAACCTCATCTCCAGCCCAGGCGCGGGCAAGACCAGCGTCTTGGAGAAGACCCTCACCCGCCTGGATGGGCGGCTGAACTGCGCGGTGATCGAAGGCGACATCCAGACCGACGAGGACGCCCGGCGGGTGGCCGCCTGCGGGGTGCCCGCGGTGCAGATACAGACCCAGGGCGCCTGCCACTTGGACGGCCCCATGATCAGCGAGGCCCTGGAGGCCCTGGACCTGGGCAGCCTGGACCTGTTGATCATCGAGAACGTGGGCAACCTGGTGTGCCCGGTGGACTTCGACCTGGGCGAGGACATGAAGGTGGCGGTGCTCTCGGTGACCGAGGGCGACGACAAGCCCTCCAAGTACCCGGCCTTGTTCCGCGCGGCCGGGGTGCTGCTGGTCAACAAGATAGACCTGCTGCCCTACATCGACTGCGACCTGGAGCGCATCCACGACACCTGTCGCGCCCTCAATCCCAAGCAGAAGGTCTTCGACATCTCCTGCCGCACCGGGGAGGGGCTCAAGGATTGGGTGGCCTGGCTGGAGAGCTGGGTCAAGGGGTAGCCGTTGAACCGGGGGAGGGCGCGCAGCCAAGCTCAGGTGAAGGGCGTGGTGCAGGGGGTGGGCTTCCGCCCCTTTGTCTACAACCTGGCCCGTGGCCTGGGGCTCACCGGGTGGGTGACCAACACGGCGGCCGGGGTGGAGCTGGCTGTGCAGGGTACGCCCGAGGCGGTGGAGGAATTCTTCGCCCGCCTGGTTTCCAAGGCACCCCCCCTGGCCGATATCCATGAAGTGCATCAGCGGGAGATAGCGCCCGAGCCGGGCGAGAGCGAGTTCGTGATCCAGGCCTCCCAGGCGGGAAAGCGCTCCACCCTGATCAGCCCTGACGTGGCGGTGTGCGAGGCCTGCCTGGCCGAGATGAACGATCCCACCGACCGCCGCCACGGCTATGCCTTCATCAACTGCACCCACTGCGGCCCCCGTTACACCATCATCGAAGACCTGCCCTACGACCGGCCCCAGACCACCATGCGCGATTTCACTTTGTGCCCGGCCTGCCAAACGGAGTACCAGGACCCCACGGACCGGCGCTTCCACGCCCAGCCCAACGCCTGCCCGGTGTGCGGCCCCCGGCTGTGGCTGGCCGACGCCGCCGGGCGGGAGTTGGACGAGCCCCAGCCCATAGCGGCGGCGGCCCAGGCCCTGGCGGCCGGGCAGGTGCTGGCGGTCAAGGGGCTGGGCGGCTTTCACCTGGCCGTGGACGCCAAGAACCCGGCGGCGGTGGAGCGCCTGAGAAGCCGCAAGCTTCGCGAGGAAAAGCCCCTTGCGGTGATGGTGGCCGGGCTGGCCCAGGCCCGCGCCCTGGCCGAACTGGACGACGACAGCGCCCAGGCCCTGAGCAGCCGGGAGCGGCCCATCGTGCTGGCCCCCCTGCGGCGCGGCTCCGGGCTGGCCCCAGGAGTGGCCCCGGGTAACCGCCTGCTGGGGCTGATGCTGCCCTACACCCCCGTGCACCACCTGCTGCTGGCCGAGGCCAAGCGCCGTGGCATGGACGCCCTGGTGATGACCAGCGGCAACATCAGCGACGAGCCCATCTGCCTGGACAACGACGAGGCGGTGTGCCGCCTTGGCGGCTCCGCCCCGCGCGGAGCCATAGCCGATCTTATGCTCCTGCACGACCGTGACATCTACCTGCGCAGCGACGACTCGGTGGTGCGGGTGGTGGACGGGGCCTTGCGCCAGATGCGGCGCTCGCGGGGCTTCGTGCCCTCGCCGCTGATCTTGAGGCCCGAGATGGCGCCCCTGAACTGCCCGCCCATCCTGGCCGTGGGCGGCCACCAGAAGAACACCCTGTGCCTTCTCAGGGGCCGGGAGGCCTTTGTCAGCCAGCACGTGGGCGATTTGGACGATCTGCGCACCCTGGAGTTTTTCGAACTCACCGCCGGGCATCTCAGCCTAATATTAGAGGCCAAACCCAAGGTGGTGGCCTGCGACCTGCATCCCGACTACCTCTCCAGCCAGTGGGCCGTTCGCCAGGGCCTGCCTCTGGTGCGGGTTCAGCACCACCACGCCCACGCGGTGGCGGTGATGGCCGAGCACGGCCTGAGCGGTCAGGTGCTGGGCCTCAGCCTGGACGGCACTGGCTACGGCGACGACGGCACGGTGTGGGGCGGCGAGTTGCTCCTGGCCGGGCTGGCGGGCTATAGCCGCTTGGGGCGGCTCCGGCCCTTTTCCCTGCCCGGCGGCGAGGCGGCGGTAAAGGAGCCCTGGCGGGTGGGCCTGGCTCTCATCATCGAAGCCCTGGGCCTGGAGGAGGCGTCCAAGCTGGACCTGGAGCTGATCCGCGCCCACGGCGACAAGCTGGCGCTGGTGGGCAAGATGATGGAGCGTGGCCTCAACACCCCGCGCACCTCCAGCATGGGGCGGATGTTCGACGGCGTGGCCGCGTTGTGCGGCCTGCGTTTCAGCGTGGCCTACGAGGGCCAGGCGGCGGTGGAACTGGAGCAGGCCATGGAGCGCCCCGCAGACGAGGGCTACAACTTGAACCTGCGCGAGGACGGCGGCCTGTTGGAACTGGACTGGGCTTCGGTGGTGGAAGAGATCGTGGGCGACGTTTTGGCCGGGGCTGATCCGGCCAGGGTGAGCGCCCGCTTCCACGCCGGGCTTTTACATGGGTTGTCCGTCTGGGTGCTGGCCGGGGCCGAGTCCAGCGGCCTGGGCCGGGTGTGCCTGGGCGGGGGATGTTTTATGAACGCCGCGTTGCTGGCCGGGCTGCCGCCGCTTTTGGAGGCCGCCGGGCTGGAGGTTTACTCCGCCGCCCAGGCCCCCAGCAACGACGGCGGCCTGAGCCTGGGCCAGGCCGTGGCCGCGGCCGCCGCCTGGGGGCGGGACAGGCTCACCGGGGACGTAACCACATTGACCCACGGGGAGGGCCCGGCGTGAAGCACGTTGACGAATACCGCGACCCGGCCATGGCCAAAGAGCTGGCCGCCCAGATCCGGCGCACCAGCAAGACCCCGGTGCGCTTCATGGAGTTGTGCGGCACCCACACCATGGCCCTGGCCCGCCACGGCCTGCACGCCCTGCTGCCTCCCACGGTGAGCATGGTCTCGGGCCCCGGCTGCCCGGTGTGCGTCACCGCCACCGAGGAGATCGACCGGGCGGTTAAGCTGGCCCAGACCCCTGGGGTGGTGGTGGCCACCTTCGGCGACCTGGTGCGGGTGCCGGGCAGCCACGCCTCCCTGGCCCGCGAACGGGCGGGGGGCGCGGCGGTGGAGGTGGTGTACTCGCCCCTGGACGCGGTAGCCTTGGCCGAGAAGCGCCCGGACGACCAGGTGGTGTTTCTGGGCATCGGCTTCGAGACCACCGCCCCCACCGTGGCCGCCGCCCTGCTCATGGCCGAGCAAAAGGGGCTGACCAACTTCAGCGTGCTCAGCGCCCACAAGCTTTTGCCCCCGGCTTTGGCGGCCCTGCTAAGCGGCCCGAACCTGGGGCTCAGCGGCTTCTTATGCCCCGGCCACGTGACCACGGTGATCGGCACGGCCTGCTATGAGCCGGTGGCCCATGAGCACGGCCTGCCCTGCGTGGTGGCGGGCTTCGAGCCTGCCGACGTGCTGGCCTCCATCCTCATGCTGGTCAACCAGGTGGAACAGCGGCGCAGCGAGGTGGAGATTCAATACAAGCGGGCGGTGCGCCCCGAGGGCAACCCGGCGGCCGTGGCCCTGATGAACCGATTTTTTGAGCCCGTGAATGCGCCCTGGCGGGGCCTGGGGCCCATCCCGGCCAGCGGCCTGGCCCTGCGGGCGGAGTATGGCCATTTGGACGCGGCCAAGCGCTTCGACGCGTCCGTGCCTCCCGGCAAGGACCACCCCGGCTGTCGCTGCGGCGACGTGCTACGCGGGCTAATCACCCCGCCGGAGTGCAAGCTCTTCGCCGGGGTGTGCAACCCCTCCGCGCCGGTGGGGCCCTGCATGGTCTCGGCCGAGGGCACCTGCGCGGCCTGGTACCGCTACCGCCGCGAGGATTGATTAGATTTAGGTTCACGCAACCGACAAGCACGAGATTGGACAACACCCATGACTGACCAGCATCCCCCGGTCCTGCTGCTGCATCCCGACGACGACATCCTGGTGGCCCTGGGCGACCTGGCCATGGGCACCAGGCTGGAGGCATACGGCCTCACCTGCGGGGAGGACATTCCCGCCGGGCACAAGGTGGCCCGCCGCGACCTGGCCGCCGGGCAGACGGTGCGCAAGTACGGCCAGATCATCGGGGCCGCTTCCCAGGCGGTGGCCGCCGGTGAGCACGTGCATTCCCACAACCTGCTTTTCGAGCAGTTCGCGCGGGACCTGGCCATCGGCAGCGAGGCCAAGCCCACGGCCTACGTCGCGCCCGAAGAGCAGGCCACCTTCCAGGGCTACCTGCGGGCCGACGGCCGGGCGGCCACCCGCAACTACCTGGGGGTGCTGGCCACGGTGAACTGCTCGGCCTCGGTGTGCCGCTTCATCGCCGATGCGGTGGGCCCGGAATTGTTGGCCCGCTACCCTCAGGTGGACGGGGTGGTGGCCCTGGGCCACGGCACCGGCTGCGGCCAATCGGCGGCCAGCACCGGCTTCGACTATTTACAGCGTTGCCTGGCCGGCTACGCCCGCCACCCCAACTTCGCCGGGGTGCTCTTGGTGGGCCTGGGCTGCGAGGTGAACCAGCTCAGCTCGCTCATGGGGAACATGTCTCTGAACGAAGGGCCGCTGCTCAGGGCCATGAACATCCAGGACGCGGGAGGCACCGCCAAGACCGTGGCCTGGGGAGTGGAAATACTAAAGGAAATGTTGCCCGCCGCCGACCGAGCCAGGCGGCAAACCCTGCCCGCCAGCCATCTCATGCTGGGCCTGGAGTGCGGCGGCTCGGACGCCTACTCGGGCCTCACCGCCAACCCGGCCTTGGGCGCGGCGGCGGATCTCTTGGTGGCCCACGGCGGCACGGCGATCCTCAGCGAGACGCCCGAGATCTACGGGGCCGAGCACCTGCTCACCCGCCGGGCGGTGAGCCGGGAGGTGGGCGAGAAGCTGGCCGGGCGCATCCGCTGGTGGGAGGACTACACCAAGCTGCACGGGGCCAGCCTGGACAACAATCCCTCACCGGGCAACAAGGCCGGGGGGCTCACCACCATTCTGGAGAAATCCCTGGGCGCGGTGGCCAAGGGCGGCACCACCAATTTGGTGGAGGTGTACGAGTACGCCCGGCCGGTGAGCGCCAAGGGCATGGTGTTCATGGACACTCCCGGCTATGACATGCCCTCCATCACCGGCATGGTGGCGGGCGGGGCCAACCTGGTGTGCTTCACCACCGGGCGGGGCACGGTGTGCGGCTCCAAGCCGACGCCGAGCCTCAAGTTGGCCACCAACAGCCGCATGTACGACCGCATGTCCGAGGACATGGACATCAACTGTGGGCTCATCGCCGACGGCAAGGCCACGGTGGAGCAAATGGGCCGGGCCGTGTTCGAGCTGGTGCTGGCCATCGCCTCGGGCCAGCCCACCAAGAGCGAGGCCCTGGGTTTCGGCGATCAGGAGTTCGTGCCCTGGCAAGTGGGGGCCATGCTGTAACCACGCCCCACGGGGCAGGCTGGAGATACGACATGCCCATGGAGGGTAGCATCCTGTTGGATCACGGGGCCGGGGGCAAGGCCAGCGCCGAGCTGGTGGGCGGCCTGTTCGCCAAGCACCTGGGCAACGAGGTGCTGGGCCAGATGGACGACGCCGCCGTGTTGCCGCGGCCCACGGGCCGCCTGGCGGTGAGCACCGACAGCTTCGTGGTGGACCCCATCTTTTTCCCTGGCGGGGACATCGGCTCTTTGGCGGTGCACGGCACGGTCAACGACGTGGCTATGCGCGGGGCCACGCCCCTGTACCTCACCGTGGGCTTCGTCCTGGAGGAAGGCCTGGCCATCGCCGACCTGGAGCGGGTGGTGGCCTCCATGGCCGCGGCCGCCAAGGAAGCGGGGGTCAAGGTGGTGGCCGGGGACACCAAGGTGGTGGGCCGGGGCCAGGCGGACAAGCTGTTCATCAACACCACCGGCATCGGGGTGATCCCCGAGGGGCTGACCCTGGGCGCGGCCCAGGCCAAGCCCGGCGACGCGGTTTTGGTGTCGGGCACCGTGGGCGACCACGGGGTGACCATCATGGCCTCCCGGGAGGGCCTGGGTCTGGACGCGCCCATCGCCTCGGACTCGGCCCCGCTCAATCATTTGGCCGCCGGTCTCATCAAGGCCTGCCCCGGCCTGCGCACCCTGCGCGACCCCACCCGGGGAGGCCTGGCCACGGCGCTCAACGAGATCGCGGCCCTGAGCGGGATAAGCATCGAGTTGGACGAGGCGGCCATTCCCATCGACCCGGCCGTGGGCGGGGTGTGCGAGCTGTTGGGCCTGGACCCCCTGTACCTGGCCAACGAGGGCAAGCTGATCTGCATCGTGGACTCGGAGCAGGCCCCGGCGGCCCTCAACGCCATGCGGGCCGACGCCCACGGCAAGGGCGCGGCGATCATCGGCCGCTGCGGCGGCGAGAGGGCGGGGCGGGTGTGGATAAACACCAGCGTAGGGGGGCGGCGCATCCTGGACATGCTCTCCGGCGAGCCCTTGCCCCGCATCTGCTGAAAAGAAAGGGGCGGGGAAAACCCCGCCCCTGCTTGCAAGCATGCCGTTGGTTAGAGGCTAGCCGCCCAAATAGGTGGCCCGGCTGTCGTCCGACTCCCAGGCCGAGACCGAGTGCATGCGCACGTGGTCGGGCAGGTCCCGGGCGATGGTCTCGAAAAGATGCTTGGCGATCTGTTCGCTGGAGGGGTTCACCTGGTCGAAGGGCGACACCTCGTTGAGGTGACAATGGTCCAGCTTGTCCATGGCCTGGTTCATGAGCTTCTTGAGTTCGCCGAAGTCCATTAGCAGGTCGGCCTTGTCCAGCTTTTCGCCTTCGACCACCACTTCCACCCGCCAGTTGTGGCCGTGCAGGGCCTCGCAGCGGCCCTTGAAGTTGCGCAGGGAATGGGCCGCGGCAAAGCGGCCGGTGACCATGAGACGGTACATAAGCCTGACGCCTCTACTCGGCCGCGCCGGTGTAGGGCTGGCCGCACTCGGTGCACTTGCCGTCCGGGCCTATGATGCCGATGCAATTGCCGTCGCTGCAGGCGGTGCGGTCGCCCAGGTCGCCGAAGTCGATGGCGCCTTCCACCAACTCGTCGTCTCCCTTGAGGGACTCGCCGCACTGGGCGCAGTAGTTGGCCGACTCGGGGGCGATGTGGCCGCAGGAGGCGCAGGTCAGCAGCTTGGGCGGCTCGCCTTCCGGGGCGGGCAACTGGTGTCCGCAGTTATGGCAAAAGGCCGCGCCGGTGAGGGCCTTTTGGCCACAGTTAGCGCAGGGCAGGGCGGGTAATTCCTGTTGGCAGTGCGGGCACTCCATGCCGGGCTCCCTTGTTACTGGTAAACTATGAGCTTGTGCGCCACGGTGGGGCGAGGCGCGCCATAGCTGAATTGTGGTGCCCTGGGCGGCTTGTGTCAAGTCATTGGGGCGATGGGCCTTTTCTTGACGCTGAAGCCCAGGCCGTGTTACAGCTTGGCAGTCCATGCCATAGCCCCGCCCGGTAGGGTGGTGTCGAAGTGGGAGGAGTATTTTTTATGAAGCGCAGCCGTGTATTGTGGCCTGTGATGGCCTTGCTGGCGGTAATGAGCATTTCGTTGACCGCCGGCGTTGCCCGGTCCGCCGGCCCCAACCGCGTGGTGATCTTGCCCTTCACCGCCAACAGCCAGGAAGACATATCCTTTTTGACCAAGGGTCTGCGGGATATGCTGGCTTCCCGCCTGCCTTGGCAGGACAAGGTTACCGTGGTGGAGCCGGACCTGGTGGCTCCCCTGCTCAAGAAATTCCCCCCGCCTTATAACGAGACCAAGGCCCGCGAGATCGGCAAGGAGCTTTCCGCCCAGGTGGTGGTCTACGGCTCCATAACCAAGCTTGGCCAAACCATCAGCGTGGACGCCCGCGTGGTCAAGGTTGATGAGCCGGGCCAGGCCCTGACCGCCTTTGTGCACGCCAAGGACCTGGACGCGGTGATCCCCCAGATCAACCAGTTCGCCCAGCGCATCAACGCCGAGATATTCAAGCGGCCCGACGCCATCGCCGCCCAGAACGAGGCCAAGGAGGCCAGCAAGACCGCCGCGGTTGGCGGCTCCACCGGCTCCGGCAACCTGGACAAGCTGCCCGAGAACATCAGCCCCTTGAACCCCCTGTTCCTCAAGGAGTTGTCGGGCATAGAGAGCGACCGCTACTGGCGCAGCCCCCGCCTCAGGGGCATCATCAACTCGGTGGCGGTCAGCGACATCGACGGTGACGGCAAGAACGAGCTGTTGATCCTGTTCCCCAACTCGATACGTTTCTACCGCCTAACCGGCGGATCCTTCCGCTTGATTTACGAGTTCAAGAACGGCCCCAAGGGCGACTACCTGTTCGTGGACTGCGCCGACATCGACGGCGACGGCCTGCCCGAGATCTACGTGTCCAACCGCATCTTCAATAGCACCGAGAGCTTCGTTTTGGAGTGGCGCGAGGGCGGGCCCCGCATGCGGGAAAAGGGCATCCCTTATTACTTCCGCACCCAGCCCAACCCCCTGGGCAAGGGCGACTGGCTCTTCGCCCAGGGTTCCGCCGTGGACGCCCCCTTCTGGGGTCCGTTGTACAAGATGCACTACAAGAACGGCAAGCTGGAAACCGAGCGGGAGATGAACCTGCCCGAAACGGCCATGATCTTCAACTTCGTGCTGGTCGACCTCAACGCCTCGGGCCGCCTTTACACCGTCCTCATTGGCCCCACCATGCACCTGAGGGTGTACAACGACAAAAACCAGCAGATGTGGATCAGCGGCGAGACCTACAACGCCTCCAGCAAGTTCCTGGAATACATGGAGTTGCAGGGCACCGACTACGAGTCCTCCTGGTGGTATCTCTATAGCCGCCTGTACCTGACCGACCTGAACAAGGACGGCCGCCACGAGATCCTGTGCCTGCAGGTCAAGGGCCGCTTTGGCATGGTCATGGAGCACACCCGCATGATCTACCAAGGCACCATCTACGGTATGAGCTGGAACGGGCTGTCCATGGTAGAGGATTGGCGCACCCCGCGCATCCAGGGCGACGTGACCGACTACGTGATCGGCGACGTGGGCAACGTTGGCCGCCCGGCCCTGGTGCTCAGCTTCACCCAGCAGATCTTTGGCGGCATGGTGAACAAGGGGGTGAGCAACGTTGTTGCCTTTACCCTCAAGCCCTCGGTGTCCAAGAAGAAGGCGCCGGAGAACAAGGGCCTCTAGGCCCGGCCCGCGCCGCCAGGCGGCAGGCTTCACCGCCGGCCAGAGCGGTTCCTCCGGGACTGAAAGAAGCAACCGGGCGTGACCCGGTCGGGATGAAAAGCAGAGCCCGGCGCCTAATGAACGGCGCCGGGCTTTTTCTCGGCGTAAAGGGGGCTGCGGAAGGCTTCCTTGAGCAGGCGGCGCGCCAGCTTCTTGGGGTTGGCGTAGCGCACCTTGCCGTGCACCACCAACACCGCCACCGCCAGGGTGCGCCCGGTCTGTGGGTCGCGGCCGTATCCCGCGAACCACTCGAACAGCTCGGTGCGGTCCGGCCCCCTAATGGTGCCGGTCTTGCCGCCCAACTCCAGGTTCTTGAGCACCTTGTCGCGGTTCAGCCGCTGGAAGGCCTTGCGGGCGGTGCCCATCTCCACGGTGGCCTCGAACAGGCGCTGCATCTGGTAGCAGGTCTCCGGGCTTATGATGGCCGGGCCCAGGTGGGGCTTGCCCAGGTAGTAGACCATGCCGTCGGAGCGGGTCAGGCGCTTGACGATGTAGGGCTCGGGCAGGTGGCCTCCGTTGATGAAGGCCGACACCACCAGGGCCGCGTGCAAGGGGCTCATGGTGGTGATGCGGTTGAAGCCGCTGGCCATCTCGCCCACCCCGTAGGAGTTGGCCGGTTTGACCAGGCAACTGGACTTGAGGGGCAGCTCGAAGGGCATGCGCTTTTCAAAGCCCAGGGAGTGGGCGTAGCTGGTGAGCATGACCCCGCCCACCTGGAAGATGCCCAGGCGAGCGAAAACCGGGTTGTTGGAGGAGGCGAAGCTTTTGGCCAGGGAGACCTGCTGGGGACGGTAGCGGGGGGTCTCCTTGAGCTGGAAACGGTACAGGGTGTGGGCCCGGCCCACGAATCCCAGCTGGCTGTCCGCTTCCAGGCCCGCTTCCTCCAGGGCCGCGGCGGCGGTGACCATCTTGAACAGGCTGGCCGCGGGAGACTTGGAGTCCAGGGCCACCCCTGGGTCCAGGCGGCCGCGGCTGAGACCGGCCATCACCAGAACCCTACCGCTGCTGGGCTCCACCACCACCATGGCCGCCCGGCGGCTCTTGAGGGGCTTCAGCCAGGCCTCGGCCTGGGCCTGCAGGAAGGGGTTGATGGTGGGCTCCAGGCGCATGCGGCCCAGCTTGTCGTGCTTTAGCTCCAGGGTGTAGCCGGCGGCCAGGCGGGGCACCCAGCTGCCGCCCAGCAGGTGGGCCAGTTGGTCCTTGTCCAGGGAAGCGGGCGCGGCCCAAACCGGCGCGGCCGGTAAAAGCGGCAAGGCCAGGGCCAAACAAAGCGCCGCCACCCGCCAGGGGCGGCAAAGCGATGCCTTCCAGCTAGCCAAGCGCGTTTTCACCTGCGTAATCATTCCTCCGGGGTGATGACTTGTTTGCCGCCCATGTAGGCAACCAGGGCGGCGGGCAGTTTCACCGTGCCGTCGGCCTGCTGGCCGTTTTCCAGAATGGCCACCAGGGTGCGGCCCACGGCTAGGCCCGAACCGTTCAAGGTGTGCAGCAGGGTGGTGCCCTTGGCGCCCTTTTCCTTGAAGCGCAGCCCCGCCCGCCGGGCCTGGAAATCCTCGAAATTGGAGCAGGAGCTTATCTCCCGGTAGCGGTTCTGGCCGGGCAGCCACACCTCCAGGTCGTAGGTCTTGGCCGCCGAGAAGCCCAGGTCGCCGGTGCACAGCACCACCTTCTGGTAGGGCAGCTCCAGACGGCGCAGGATCTCCTCGGCGTTGGCGGTGAGTTCCTCCAGGTGTTGGTAGCTCTCCTCCGGCCGCACCAGGCGCACCAACTCCACCTTGTCAAACTGGTGCTGGCGTATCAGGCCGCGCACGTCCTTGCCGTGGCTGCCCGCCTCGGCCCTAAAGCAGGGGGTGTAGGCGGTGTATTTGAGCGGCAGGCGCTCGGCCTCCACCACCTGGCCCATGTGCAGGTTGGTCACCGGCACCTCGGCGGTGGGGATGAGCCAGTAGTCGGTGCCCTCCAGCTTGAAAAGGTCCTCGGCGAACTTGGGCAGCTGGCCGGTGCCGGTCATGGCCTGGCTGTTGACCATGAACGGAGGCAGCACCTCGCGGTAGCCGTGCTCGGTGGTCTGGATATCCAGCATGAAGTTGATCAGCGCCCGCTCCAGCCGGGCTCCGGCCCCCTTGAGCACCACGAAGCGGGCTCCGGTCATGCGGGCGGCGGCCTCGAAGTCGATGATGCCCAGGGCCTCGCCGATGTCCCAGTGGTTCAGGGGCTCGAAATCGAACTGAGGCGGCTCGCCCCAGGTCTCCACCACCGGGTTGTCTTCCTCGCCCTTGCCCACGGGCACCGAGGGGTGGGGCGGGTTGGGAATGGTCATGAGCACCTGCTTGATGCCTTCATCCACCCCGACCAACTCGCCTTCCAGCTCCTTGATGCGCGCGCCCACCTGCTTCATTTCGGCGTACATGCCCGAAGGGTCGCCGCCTTCGCGCTTTACGCGGCCCACCTCTTGGCTAACCTCGTTGCGCCTAGCGCGCAGGTTCTCCAGCTCGGGCAGCACCTGGCGGCGCTTGGCGTCCAGGCCCTCGAAACCGGCCATGTCGACCTTGGCCTGCCTCTGGGCCACGGCGGTTTTTACCAACTCCAGGTTTTCGCGGAGGAATTTGAGATCGAGCACGGGGAAGACCTCCCAAACGGTCCGGCCCGTCATCCTGCCGCCCGATGGGGAGCAAGACAACCAAGCCTATATTTATGCCCAACATGTTGGGCTAAAAAAATCTAACACAACAACATAGGGGGTGTCAAAGGGAGCCGATATGCCGGAGCAGGTGGCTGCCTCACCCGCCTGATGGGATAAATCTAACGATTTTTCGGTTGATTACCAGGGGTTTTTAGGCCGGGTACAGTCTCGGCGGCGGGGTCGGGAAAATACTCGGGATAGAGCTCGTGGGCGCACTCGGGGCACATGCTGTGGCTGAACTCGGCCTGGGAGTGCTTTTCCACATATTGCTCGATTTGCCGCCAGTAGCCCGAGTCATCGCGGATCTTTTTGCAGTGGGAGCAAATGGGCAGCAGGCCCGACAGGGTCTTGACCTGGGCCAGAGCCTCTTGCAGGGATTTGATGAGCTCTTCCCGCTCGTTGGCGTACTTGATGCGCACGGTGATGTCCAGGCCGCTGATCACCAGCCCCAGGGCCTGGCCCTGGCTGTCGTCCAGGCGGGTGCAGTTCCAAAGTATGTGGTGAGCCTGGCCGCCCTTGTCCAGCATCACCGTGTCCACCTGCCTCTGGGGCTCGCCGCCCAGGCTGCGGCGCAGCAGGCTCTCCACGGCTCCCGCCTGCTCGGGGGGGATCAGCAAGCTCAGGAAATCCCGGGCCAAGACCTCCCGCCGCTGCCAGCCGAAAATCTCCTGGGCTCCCAGGTTGAACTCGTGCATCTTCCAGTCCGGGGCCAGGAAAATCACCAGGGCGGCGGCGTTGCCCAGGATGGCCCTGAGGCGGCCTTCGCTGGCCCTTAGGCGCTGCTCGCGCAACCCCAGGTCGCGAAACAACACCTCATAGGGCCGCTTGAGGCTGGCCGACACGCTGGCCCGGTAGATCAGGTAGAAGGAGATGATCTTGAGGTAGTGGCCGACCTGGTTGGCCATGCCGTAGACGTGGATGTACAGGGTGAAGGACAACTCCGAGGCGATGGTGCAGGCGATGGAGGCGAGCACCAGGTTCAGCACGGTGCGGTCCAAAAGGGCAGCACGCCGCCAAAACACCACCCCGGCCGCCACCAGGATCAGGCATATAAGGTACTCGCTCAATACCTTGAAGGTGGTCAGACCCCCGGTGGCGGTGTAGCACACTGGAAAGCGGCCGCTGAAGATGAGCACCAGGAGCAAGGCGGTCACCACCGCGTAAACCGCCAGGAGGGGCTCGGCCCTCACCCGGCGCATGCCCAGCAGCGGGGCGATGAGCAGGGAGATCGCCTCCAGGTAGCGGGCCACGATCCAAAGCTGGGTGCTCAGGTCCGGCCGTGGGTTGTCGAACACCCCCATGCCGGGGTAGGCCAGGGTGTGCACCACATCCAGCCCGGCCACGAAAAGGTAGGCCAAGCCGATAAAGGTGAGGTAGGGCGTGCGGTTGAAGTCGCGGGTGTTCCAGGCCACCATGAAGATGCCGCAGGCCACCACCACCGCGAACATCTCGACCAGGCTGTGGAACAGGTTGTAGGAGTACAGGGCGCTCAGGTGCAGGCCGGCGAACAGTAGCAGCCAGGTAAACGCGATGCCCAACAGGCGAGTGGAGCCGGTTTTGGCCGTTGGCATAGGCAGGCCTTTCGAACCAGGAAAAACGAATCGAGATGGAGAATCAGCGGGCGCGGGTTCAGGATAATGATTTTCCATACCATATCACAGGCACCGATGTCTTGGCACCAGGCCTTGTCTGCGGTTTTTCTTGTGCTGCGGCAAAAATTACACTATGCTCCCAGCTATAATGCAGCTATTAAGTGACGCCGGGCCGCCAGCAACCGTTCCCGGCAACCTGGTTAAAAGGAGTTAACTATGCCCAAAGTTGCCGTAATCGGAGTTGGTCAGTCGGCCTTTGTGCGCGGCTATCCCGGCTCTATTCGCGAACTGGCCTTCGAGGCCTATGCCGAGGCCATGGCCGACGCGGGGGCCAGCAACAGCGACATCGGGGCCACGGTGATCTGCTCCAGCCCGGAGTACGACAAGCAGCGCTCCCCGGCCGGGGTCATAGCCGAGTACTGCGGCCTCAACCCCCAGCCCACCTTCTACGTGGAGACCCTTTGCTCC
>JAHIQI010000023.1 GCA_018902755.1 Pseudomonadota bacterium
ATCAACGTGGGCGTGCCCCAGCCCTATGCCTTCTTCCCCCTAGGAAGCAAGCGCAAGAGCTTCCTGGGCGCGGCCAAGTCCCGCCTGGCCTCCATGCGCCTGTTCCTGGACGAAAGAACCGTCACCGCACGCTGGGTGTAGGGCCTTTACATAATGTAAATAAATAATCTTAGGCCATTCAACCCCGCCGCTTCGCCGCAATTGGCAAGGCGGCGGTGTTTTTTGTAAAACACTCAGAAAATTCAGAATATATGGTTGCCTGACAACCTGAAATGTGGGATTCTTGGCAAGAATTGAAGAGCGTCTGGAGGGCGGCCAGGGAGCGGCCACAGCCGGGGAAAATGGTATTACTAAAAGAAAATACTGATTTTATTTGCCCTGGCGGCCGCTACAAAGTAATCTTCAAAATTCAACTTGGGCTGTGTTGCGCCAAAGGCCTAAAAGATTAGCCAGAGCCAAGGATAAGCATAAACGCGTGGCGTTTCCCTGGCGGCTGCCCCGGCGGCGATGCAAAACGCCGCTCAAAGACGCCGGTGCACGGGACGGCGATTTTATAAGAGGAAGTTGATGGATCAGCGGGACAAAGAGGCCATTAGGGAGATAGTCGGAGCGGATCACTTCAGCGATGAGTTGATCGACCTGGTGTCTTACTCCTACGACAGCTCCGATCACGACCACCGGCCCGATTGCGCGGCCTATCCGGCCGACAGCGAACAGATCAGCCGAATCATGCAATTGGCCAACGAGCGCGGCTTCGCGGTGGTTCCCCGGGGCGCGGGCACCAGCCTGGCAGGCAGCGCGGTGCCCATCAATGGCGGCGTGGTGCTGGACATGGTGCGCATGAACCGAATCCTGGACATTCGCATCCCGGACCGCCAGGTGGTGGTGCAGCCGGGGGTGGTCTATGCGGACCTGCAAAAGGCCCTGGCTCCCTTGGGCTTCTGCTTCCCGCCCGACCCGGCCAGCGGCAAGGTCTGCACCCTGGGCGGCAACGTGGCCACCAACGCGGGCGGCATCCGGGGCGCCAAATACGGCGTGACCCGTGACTACGTCCTGGCCCTGGAGGTGGTGCTGCCCGACGGGCGCATTATGCACACCGGCACCAAGTGCATGAAATCGGCCTCGGGCCTGGACCTCACCCGCATGTTCGTGGGCTCGGAAGGGGTGTTGGGGGTCATCACCGAGATCACCCTGAAGGTGAACCCCATGCCCACCGCCTCCCGCACCGCCCTGGCCAGCTTCGAGACCCTAAGGCAGGCCGGGCAGGCGGTGACCGACATCATGCATTCGGGCATCCTGCCCAGCGTGCTGGAGATCATGGAAGAGAACACCATCAGGGTGTTGCGTGAGAACTACGGCGCGGACCTGCCCGACGTGGCGGCGCTGCTGCTGGTGGAAACCGACGGCTACACCGACGCCGAGGCCGAGTACGGCATGCAAAAGGTGGTGGCCGCTTTTGATGCCAACCAGGCCAAGACCGTGAGCCAGGCCAAGGACCGGGCCGAGGCCGAGAAGCTTTGGGCTATCCGCCGGGCGGCGGGCAGCGTGGCCGGGGGCCTGCGCCCCAACAACCTCTCCGAGGACGTGACCGTGCCCATCTCCAAGGTGCCCGACCTGCTGGAGGGCATCCAAAAACTCATGGAGGGGCACAAGTATCCCTTCGTTATCTTCGGCCACGCCGGGGACGGCAACCTGCATCCCAAGATCATGTTCGACGGCTCCGACCCGGAACAGGTCAAGGAGGTGCACCAGATCGCCGAGCAGATGTTCAAGCTCACCTGCGGGCTTGGCGGCACCCTGACCGGCGAGCACGGCATCGGTCTGGCCAAAGCCCCCTATATGCGTCTGGAGCACGAGGAGATGGCCATGGAGATGATGCGCCTGATCAAGCTCACCCTGGACCCCAACAACGTGCTCAACCCGGGCAAAATGGCCCTGGACGAATAAGCGCCACCAAAAACGCGGCGGCTTGACTTTACATGGGAAACGACAGCCCTCAGTGGGTGTGATTACAGTGGAAAAAAGATGACCAGCGAAAAACATCCCCTGCTAGAGAAGTTTACCGAACAGATTCAGCACTGCACCCGCTGTGGCTTTTGCCAGGCTCACTGCCCGGTTTTCGGGGCCACCGGACGCCCGGCCCTGAACGCCCGGGGCAAGATGCTTCTATTGAAGGAAGTGCTGGCCGGCAAGATAGAACTCAACCAGGAGTTGGTGGATTCGCTGTTCCAGTGCACCACCTGCGCCTCCTGCGCCACCAACTGCCCTTCCGGGGTGGATGTCCCGAACATCATCAAGGCCGCCCGCCAGGAAATGGTGGGCCTGGGCACCTGCCACCCTGCCTTCACCGGCATGAACCAGGTGTTGGACGATTACGACAACATCTACGCCGAGGACGAGCCCGAGGACTTCGACCGTGAGCGCGGCGGCAAGGCGGAGGTGGTCTATTTTATCGGCTGCGTGGGACAGTACCGGGAGGAGGACGCCACCGAGGCTGCCTTGGATTTGCTGGACCACCTGGAGGTGGACTACACCCTCATCGACGAGGTGTGCTGCTCCGGAGTGCTGGAGGACGTGGGCTTCAGCATCAAGCCCGCCTTGGCCGAGAAGAACATCGAGCGCATTTTGGCCACCGGGGCCAAGACTCTGGTCACCGGCTGCCCCTATTGCTACCGCACCTTCAACGGCAAGGAAATCTACGCGCCGCTGAGGGAGGCGGGGTTGGAAATCCTGCACTTCAGCCAGTTCCTGGCCCGCCAGAACCTCGGGGTGAGCACCGACCTCAAGGTGACCTATCACGATCCCTGCGACCTGGGCCGCCACTGCGGTATCTACGAGGAGCCGCGCAAGACCATCAAGGCCCTGGCCCTCAATTTCGTGGAGATGCCCAGCAACCATGCCAACGCCCTGTGCTGCGGGGCCGGGGGCGGGGTGCGCGGAGCCTACGCCAAGAACTCCCTGGCCATGGCCCGCAAACGCCTGGCCGAGGTGGAGGAGGTCGGGGCGGACATCCTATTGACTGAGTGCAACTCCTGTGTGCACAATTTGGCCAACGCCAAGCTCCGCGCCCAGAAGTTCCAGGTCATGACCACGGCGCAATTCATCATGGAATTGCTGGAAGACTAGCCCGGCGGCCAGGCGAAGGAAGTCCATCCATGAATCTTCACCCCCGCAAATCCCGCGTGGGCGCGGCTTACCGGGAAGCAAACCCTCTGCTATGGCTGGGGACCGTTCTGCTCCTGGGGGCGTTGCTCTGGTTGTGGGGCGGAGTTTCCTGGGCGGCGGATAGCGCCGGAGCGACCGGCAACCAGACCTGCCTGAGCTGCCATCAAAAAGAGGGCTTGGACGACGGGGCGGGCAAGGACCTGGGCCCCCACCAGGGCCTGAGCTGCCTGGACTGCCACCAGGGAGCCCAGAGTTATCCGCATCAAGAAATCAAGCTGGCTTCCTGCCTGAACTGCCACACGCCCCACACTGAGGCCACCACCGGCGACCTGCACGCCGGGTTCAGTTGCCAGGCCTGTCACTGGGCCGGAAGTGGCCAGAAGCCTCACCTGCTGGCCTCCACCCAAAAGCCCGAATCCTGCCGCCGCTGCCACTTCGCGGGCAACGCCGCCGGGGCTCCTGCCGCGGTGCTGCCCGCCAAGGGCGCGCTCTGCCTGGTCTGCCACACCGCCACCCTGAGCCTGCCGGACTGGCCCTCGCGCCTGGCTCTGGCCGGGTTCCTGTTGGGCCTGTTGGCCTCCCTGGGCTTCTGGTTCAGCGGCGGCGGCCAGGGACCGGCCTCCAAGGCGCTGCACAAGGGCCACCAGGGCGGGGGCTTTGGCCATGGGGCGGCGGCTTTGCTGCTGGACGGCCTGCTGCAAAGGCGGCTGTACCGGCTATCGCCGGGGCGCTGGCTGGTGCACGCCCTGATGGTGCTGCCCTTCGCGGCCCGCATGATTTGGGCGCTGCTGGCCCTGGGGCTCAGCTATGCCCAGCCGGGGGCCGACCTGACCCAGGCCATGCTGGGCAAGAACTATCCCGCCACCGCCTTGTTCTTCGACCTCACCGGCCTGTTGGTGCTGGCCGGGGCGGCGCTGGCCATCGGGCGGCGGGCGCTACGGGGCGGGGCCAAGCTGCCCGGACTGCCCGGGCCCGACTGGATGGGCATGGGCCTGTTGGCCACGGTGGTGATCAGCGGATTCATAACCGAGGCGGCGCGCCTGGCCCTTACCGGTGCGCCGGAAGGCTATTGGGCCTTCCTGGGTTGGGCCCTAAGCGGGCTGTTCAGCGCCGGACCGGGCCTGCAAACGGCCTACGGTTATCTTTGGTACGCCCACGCCATACTTTTCGCGGCTTTCGTGGTCTATCTGCCCTTCAGCCGTATGAAGCACATCCTGCTGGCCCCCTTGAATCTGGCCGTCAGGGCGGCGCGCGGCCAAGGGCAAAAGGCTGCCGACAAGTAGGCGGGGCAACGCGCCGGAACTGGGGCAGCCCACGGAAACTAAACCTTAATTGAGGACAAGATCATGGAGATAGGCGGCTACAACTTCCCGGACGAGCTTTACTACGATCCCGAGCATTTCTGGGTGCGGGTGGAGGGCGACGAGCTGGTCATGGGCATGGACGACTTCGCCCAGAATCTGGCCGGCGAGATCGTGTACGTGCAGCTGCCAAACGAAGGCAAGAAGCTCAAGAAGGGCAAGAAGCTTGCCAAGGTGGAGTCGGGCAAGTGGCTGGGCAAGGTGCTCTCCCCGGTCAACGGCGAGCTGATCGCGGTGAACGAGGACCTGGAGCTCAAGCCCGAGCTGATCAACCAGGACTGCTACGGCGCGGGCTGGATGTATCGCCTCAAGGCCGACGACCTCGGCGAGCTGGGCGACCTGCTGAAGGGCGCAGCGGCGGTGGAGCCCTGGGTCAACGAAGAGATCGCCAAGCACGCCCAAGAGGGATAAGCGGAGAACGCACCTTGGACAACCGCCTCTACAGCAAGGGCCAGCTTTTATCCATGGAGGCCTGCACCGGTTGCGCGGCCTGCGCCGAGGCCTGCCCGGCGGTTAACGCCTCGGGCGACGGCGAGCTGTCGAGCCTGTACCGCCTGGACTGGCGTCGGCGGGCGGGTAAGGCCGGGGCTGGCTGGCTGCGCCGTCTGTTCGGAGGCAAGCCGCCCAGCGAGGAGCAGTGGAAGGCATTTTCCGACACAGTGTTTCGCTGCACCCTTTGCGGCAACTGCACCGAGGTGTGCCCTGCGGGCATCGGGCTCAAGGAACTGTGGCTGAGCCTTCGGCAAGAGCTGTTGGAGCAGGGGGCCTACCCGCCCAAGGTGGACCTGATCCGCGAAAACCTGACCGAGAGCCACAACGTTTTCGGCGAGGAGCAGGACGAGCGGGCCGAGTGGGTGGAAGACATGGACGAGCCGCCTGAGGACCTCTATCTCAAAGACGAGGCGGAGGTGGTGTACTTCACCGGATGTGTGGCCTCCTTCTTCCCCCTGGCCCAGCAGATCCCGGTTGCTCTGGCCGAGGTGCTGGAAGCGGCCAAGGTGGACTTCACCCTGCTGGGCGAAGAAGAATGGTGCTGCGGTTTCCCCCTGTTGGGCGCCGGGGACTTGGCCGGGGCCAAGGCCATGATCGAGCACAACCTGGAGGCGGTGGCCGAAAAGGGTGCCAAGGAGGTGGTGTTCGCCTGTCCCTCTTGCTACATGATGTGGCGCGAGCATTACCCCACCGACCTCAAGCTGAGCCACGCCACCCAGTACCTGGACCGGCTGGTGGCCCAGGGCCGTTTGCCCCTGCGCAAACGCGAGATGACCGTGACCTACCACGACCCCTGCGACCTGGGCCGGGCGGCGCGGGTCTTCGAGGCCCCCCGCCGCTTGATCAAGGCCCTGCCGGGAATCAAGCTGGTGGAACTGGCCGACAACCGCGAGAACTGCCTGTGCTGCGGCGGCGGTGGCAACCTGGAGATGATCGACCAGGAGCTCAACGCCGAGATCGCCAGCCGCAAGGTGGACCAGGTCTTGGCCACCGGGGCCGAGGCGGTGGTAAGCGGCTGCCAGCAGTGCCTGCGCACCATGGCCACCCACGCCCGGCGCAACAAGCTGCCGCTCAAGGTGATGGACGTGGCCCAACTGGTGCGGGCCTCCCTGGACATCTAGACCCCATGCATCTCTACCGGCTGGGCAGGGTCTCCTGGCAGGACTCCCAGCTGGCCTATCACGCCTTGGCCCGCTTGGGCCGCCAGGGCCTCATCCTCTGCTCGCCCGGCGAGCCCTATGTTTCCGTGGGCTATTTCCAGGACCCGGCCCAGGAACTGGACCTGGAGCACTGCCGCCGCCAAGGCCTGCCGGTTTTTCGCCGGGAGGTGGGCGGCGGCGCGGTGTATCTGGACCGTCACCAGCTTTTCTGGCAGGTGGTGCTGCGGCGGGATCATCCACTGGTCAGCCTGAACCGCGAGGCCTTTTACCGGCGCTTTCTGGCCCCGGTGGTTGGGGTGTACCGCGCCTTGGGGGTGGGGGCGGGGGTTGCCCCTATCAACGACGTGGCAGTGGAGCGGCGGCGCATAGCGGGCACCGGGGCGGGGGAGATCGGCGACTGCGTGGTGTTCGTGGGCAACCTCATGCGCCACTTCGACTGTACGGCCATGGCCCAAGCCCTGCGCGCCCCGGACTCGGAGTTTCGCCGCAGCTATCAGCAGTACATGGAAAGGGAGTTGACCTCCCTGCGCCACGAGTTGGGCGCCCAGCGGGAGGCCGCCCTGAGCAACGACGAACTCTGCGGCCTGCTGGCTAGGGAGTTCGCCTCGGTCATGGGGCCCCTGGAGCCCCACGACATGGATGACGAGCTGCGCCGGGCCATGGAGCGCGTCGGGCGGCGCATGCTCTCACCGGCCTGGACCTACCAGCCCCGACGGACCCGGCCCCATCGCAAGGTGAAGGTGAGGGCGGGGCTATATCTGCACCACTGGCTGCAAGAGTCGCCCCAGGGGCCGGTGGAAGCCCGCTTCACCAGCCTGGACGGCAAGGTGCTGGAGGTCAGCCTGCGGGGACCAGGGGGCGAGTTGCCTCGGGAGGCGAGCGAGTATATAGGCGGCAGCGTGGGGGCCTTGACCAAGGCCCTCTCGGCCATGACCCAGGGACTCGACTAGGCCTTTCCGCTGAATGCCGCCACCGCCGGCAACGACTCCATCCATGGGCTTGGATTATCTGATTAATATTTCGAAGTAGAATATATATCTGATATTACTATGATTAAATTATATTATTTCGAGAAAAAAGCCTGAGTGCCTTCCCAACTCCGAGGTTATGTTGTATTGCGCGATGTGATAATATGCCTATTAAAAATGTCGACAACTAGTCAGGGGGGTGAGTTTGTTTTTTGGTGTGTGACGAGTTTTGTTCCTGTTGGAGGCCGTTGCTGAGCGAAACGTATAACTATCGGTAACGGCAATATAACCTCTCAAAAAACCAAGGATAACGCCCTTGACAGCTACCAAAAGGGAGGGGCGGCTTGCCGGGTAAACCAGTTCCCCCGAAAAAACAGGCAGAACCACGGTTTTTTTTGGGCTGGGTCATGGTGGGCCTAGCCTTCATAAATTTAGCTGTAGTTTTCGGCATTTGGTATTCTTTTTCAGTGTTTTTCTTGGCTTTGGTTCAGGAGTTCCATTGGAGCCGAGCCGTGGCCGCGAGCATTTTTTCAATTTTCATTTTCTGTCAGTCCATGACCGGGCCTTTGGCCGGCCGGCTAATGGACAGTGCAGGGCCTCGCGTGACAATTCCTCTGGGGGCGGTGATTCTGGCTGGTGCGTTGGTCTTGGTAAGCCGAGCCGAGAGCCTCAACGAATTTCGTTTGACCTATGGCATTATCGCCAGCTTCGGAGTGGGCATGATGGGATTCAGCTCTCACTCGGCTTGGTTGCCGCGCTGGTTCGAGCGGCAAAGGGGCCTGTCCCTGGGCATAGCCATGTCCGGCATAGGGCTGGGTGTTCTGGTAATGGTCCCGCTCTCGGAATTTTTTATATCCAACTATGGCTGGCGGACCGCTTATCTCGTGTTGGCAGCAATTGTCCTTGTGGTGGTGGTGCCTTTAAATTTGATTTTTGCCCGGAGGTCGCCCGCCGACATGGGCTTGCAGCCGGATGGCGGCCTACCATCCTTAAAATCCGGCCAGAGAGCTTCAACGACCATAACCGTAATGGACCAAGCATGGGTTGACAAAACCTGGAGCCTCAAGGAAGCCGCCATGACCAGAAAATTCTGGTTTCTTATGGCGGCTTTGGCTTTCGGCAGTTTTTGCTATCAAGGCGTATTCATGCACGCGGTGGCCGGTATGGTTGATGGTGGAGTTGAAAAGGGACAGGCGGCGCTACTCCTCGGCATCATGGGGATAGTGGGCTCCTTGGGAAAGATTGGCTTTGGTTTTGTCTCCGACCGGCTGGGCAGGGAGTTCGCCAACACTTTGGCCGCAGTGGTGGCTACTCTGGGAATCTTTTTTATCGTGATACTAACGCCTAACTCCACTGTGTTGCCGTTACTATTCGTGATTTTGTTCGGATTCGGCTACGGAGCCGCCGCGCCGCTTTTTCCATCAGTGGTGGCGGATTTGTTTTTCGGGAAGTCCTTTGGGTTGATAGTCGCCGTAATCTTTTTGGGCGCCAGTGTCGGAGGTTCGCTGGGGCCGCTGGTGATGGGCCTGCTCCGGGATATCTCGGGTGACTACGATATATCTTTTGAATTTGCCTTGGTAATGCTTTGGGTGTCGTGTGTTTTGATATGGCTTGCCGCGCCTCGAAAAATCAGGAAAGTGGGGCGGGCCCAATCCGTTAAAGCCGAGGGTTAAAATAGTTGTAGGCTGCGGCTTCCATTAACAAGCAACACGAGCAACCCAATGAAGAGAGTCGCAGCGAAAACCACAGCAATCCCTTCTCGTGACTACCCGTGATCCAGCATACGCTCAGCACAACCGAAGGGCCTAGTCTCTAGTCTGCCCGATGAGGGATGATCGCCCCCTTGGCGGCCGAAGTGGCCAAGCGGGCGTAAAGGGCCAGGTAGCCACAGGCGATCTTGGGGGGCGGAGGCTGCCAGGCGGCCATGCGCTCGGCCAACTCGCCCTGGCTGATCTCCAGGTTGACCTGGCGGCCGGGGATGTCCACGGCGATCAGGTCGCCGTCGCGCACCGCGGCCAACGGCCCTCCCTCGGCGGCCTCGGGCGAGATGTGCCCTACGAAGCAGCCGTTGTTGGTGCCGGAAAAACGCCCGTCGGTGATCAGCGCGGTTTTATCGGACAGGCCTTGGCCGTAGAGCATCTTCATGGCCATGGCCATTTCGGGCATGCCCGGCCCGCCCTTTGGCCCCTCGTAGCGGATCACCACCACCTCTCCCGGCTCGATACGCCGCTCCAGTATGGCTTGGTTGGCCGCATCCTCGGAGTCGAAGCAATGGGCCCGCCCGGTGAAGCGGTGCATGGCCGGGTTGATGGCCGCGGGCTTGGTAACCGCCGAGTCCGGCGCCAGGTTGCCCCTCAGCACCGCCAAGCCACTCTGGGTGGACCAGGGGTTGTCCATGGTGCGGATGATGGCCTCGCCGCTCTTGGGGGCATTGGCCACGTTCTCGCCCACCGTCCGGCCGCTCACGGTCATGGCCTCGGCGTGCAGCAGCGGCAGAATCTCGCGCATCAGGGCGGGCACCCCGCCCGCCTGATGGAAGTCGGGCACGTTGGGCGGCGCGGCGGGGTAAATTTTGGCCACGTGCGGGGTGGTGCGGGAGAATTCCTCGAACACCTCCACGCCCATGGAAACCTCGGCTTCGTAGGCTATGGCCAGCAGGTGCAGCACCAGGTTGGTGGAGCCGCCCATGGCCATGGCCAGGCGCACCGCGTTTTCCAGGCCCTGGCGATTGATGATGCGCCGGGCGCTGAGGCCCTCTTCCACCATGGCCACGATGCGACGGCCCGAATTCTGAGCCGCGCGCAGACGTTCTGCGTACACCGCCGGGATGGTGGCGCTGCCCGGCAGGCACATGCCCATGGCCTCGGTCACGCAGCCCATGGAGTTGGCCGTGCCCAAAAAGGAGCAGGAGCCGCAGGTGGGCATGACCGCGTTCTCGAGTTGGGCGAAGCCCGCTTGGTCCAGCTTGCCCGCGGCCAGCATGCCCACCGCCTCGGCCAGGGAGGTGGTATCCGAGGTGCGGCCGTCGAACTCGCAGCCGCCCAGGGAGGGACCGCCGTTGACCAGGATGGCCGGGAGGTCCAGCCTGGCCGCGCCCATGAGCAGACCAGGCACGATCTTGTCGCAGGAGCCCAGGAGCACCAGGGCGTCCAGGCGGTGGGCCTGGGCCATTATCTCCACCGAGTTGGCGATAACCTCCCGCGAGGGCAGAATGTAGCGCATACCCAGGTGGGCGTTGGCCACGCCGTCGCAGCAGCCGATAACCCCGAATTCGATGGGGGTGCCCCCGGCCTGGTAGATGCCTTGCTTGACCGACTCGGCCACCTGCCGGAGGTTGAAGTGGCCGGGCACGATGTTGCTGAAGGTGTTGGCCACCCCTATCAGAGGGCGCTCCAGGTCGTAATCGCTATGGCCCATGGACTTGAGCAGCGCCCGCACTTTGGCCCAACGCGGCCCGGTGAGGATGTCCTTGCTTCGGTGGCTCATACCAACGCCTCCGGCTGGGTGTTTCAGTGGCCCACCGAGGATATATGGCGCCGGTGCGGTTTGTCCAGGGTGGAGGTAGGGGAGGGGGGCGTTGGGCGAGGTATGCCTTACCAAGCGGCACAGAAAAGAGAGCCAGCCTTGCGGCTGACTCTCTCTTTATTTGCTTGGCGGGTGGATACATCAACGCATTGACGTTTGAAATGGGCAATGAAGCTTAACTAATTATCCGTTGTTCATAGACAAGACCAAAAGTCAGTGATCGGAACTTCGATCAGACGTGTCTGCAACCGGGCCTAGAGATATCTTTTGGAATAGCGCTGAACCACGAACTCTGAGCGCAATGGTTTCCGTGGTGTGGCGGGCTGTGAACTGAACCTGCACCTCTTTCGGCTTGAAGCCCTTGTCGTTGAACCATTGCTCGACTAAGGGAATCTTTTGCAACATTGCGCCTGGAATTTTGATCTGCATGAGGGGAGGGTCGCCTGTGCGACCAGACGGCGCTGCCTGGGCGTAAATCCATCGAAGCACGTAGCTTTTGCCGGGTACAAGCTTGCTGAGTTGGTACGCATGGGCGATGTTGTAAACATTGTTCCAATGACCGACTTGATATGCCCATGCGAGATTACGCCCAGTATAGTCTTTCGTCAGGGCGAGCGGAATCCAAGGGAATCGAAACTTCTTGCGGTTCCACTGCCGTTGGCCAAAATCGTCTCCCACCTGCATAGGGATCACGGTCAGGACCTCGTGCCCATCGGCTATCCCGCCGGCGCGCCGCGTCTGGAATGCTTGCCGCCAGTCCATGCGGATGCCGCCATAATGCGGGCTGGCTTGGGAGTAATTTAGGCGCAGGCAATATCCGCTAGCGAACCCACGAATTGGCACAACCGCGCTGTCTTTTTGCGAGGAGCGCTTGTGGTAGATCGTTTTGTACAGGGTGCGGTCGCTAAGGGCAGGATTGGCCAGCAGTTGGGCCATGGAGACCGGGTGATGGGCGTGCGGGTCATACCAGAGGACCCCGAATGTCGGATCGAACAGGCCTTGTGTGCCGTTCCTGAAGTAGACTTCAACAAGCGAATGGTTGCCCTGATAGGGAATACCTAGAAGGAATGCCTGGCGACTGCGGATGCCCGCCACGTAAAGCAACTCACTCAGCGTCATCGCAGTGCCTCCGCAAATAGCGTGACCGTCTCGGAGGATTTTCACGCTGTCACCGATAGCGTTTTGGAAAAAGAGGTACTGGTAGAGGTAGCTGTTTATGGCGGCGGCGACTTGGAACTGGTCGCTACGATCTTTCAGTCGGCTCAGAGCGTGATGAAGATGTTGCAAGAGGATTGCGCGGTCGGCAGGACTGTAGTGATCCACCCTCGTCTCGAAAGCAGGCTTGGTCACTGCGTGTGTTGGAGATGATTGGGAAGAGGCAGCGCCCGAGTGGTAATAGGGCCACTCAATACTTACTAATAACCAGCCAACACTTACCAGGAGCAACAAGCAAGCCCCTGCCACCGTTGCACGTAGCCCCCGAAGCCGGAAAAACTTGCGCATACCTTTCACCGCGATCTAATCTTTTTTGGCGCCACGTGAAAGGTTGTGCTCCGGGTCCGTAGTGGCCTTTTACTTCGTGGCTGACCTTTTCAGTCCGTGCCATTAGCCAGGCAAGACATCCCGAAATAACGCTGCGTTTTTACCTATTGGCAACCCCAAAAAATTGGCCTGACGTCTAGCGAGCCCTGGCATTACTCAACTTTATGATACTATCCATTACCATTGGCCTAGCCAATACAAAAATGATAAGTGATGATTGAACCGTTTAGCGATGATGGACTCGAGTCTCGCTGCCTTAATGATATTTGAGGATACTTATGTGCGGTATTTTTTCGGTAATTTCTAAATATCCGACGCAGAAGCGCGAGCTGAATGCCAAAGTGGAAATCGGCTTGGAGCGTATCCGGCACCGCGGTCCTGACGGCAGGGGGGTGTGGGTCGAGCCGGACCATGGCATCGGGTTCGGTCATGTTCGGCTCTCTATTATTGATTTGGACACCGGTGCGCAGCCGATGGAACTGGAGGATGGTACGGTCATCACCTTTAACGGTGAGATCTACAATTACCTGGAACTACGTGAAGAGCTCGGTGCCGCGTCTTTCCGCACCACCTCGGATACTGAAGTCATATTAAGGGCGTACCGGCGCTGGGGTGAGGATTGCGTCAATCGTCTGCGCGGCATGTTTGCCTTCCTGATCTGGGATCCTCGCGAGCAAATAGTTTTTTTTGCCAGAGACCGATTTGGTGTTAAACCTCTGTATTGGTATCAGGACAACCAAGGAACGATCTACTTTTCGTCGGAAATAAAGGGACTGAAACCATTTGTAGGGGAAAGTAGAGTCGATCATCAGGCCCTCAGCGACTACTTTAGCTTCCAGTTCTGCTTAGGCGAGAAGACACTTCTGGCGGGCGTCAGAGAAGTGCTTGCAGCACATTGTGGCCGGATTGCGCGCGACGGAACGGTATGTCGACCAATCGGTCTCGTTGGCTGCCATACAGCTTGTAGATCTTCGATACGTTCTGTAGTCGTATTGCGTATTCTTTAGGCATAATCGAAAAGCAAAAATTTAGCTTTAAGGAACACACTGTAGCCAAGCAGAAATCCTCCCAATCCCAGCGCAATGGAACCAAGCGCAGGAATTGGGTCCGGCCAAACGCCATAGGCGATCACTTGTTGGCATGCCAAGACAAAATACGACATCGGGTTAAGGTAGATGATGAACCTCAACGTCGATGGCACCATTTCTGGAGTATAGGCATAGGGGCTGAGGATCATCATCAGCATCAGTATTATCCCCAGGACGTGCTGGATGTCCTTTGCTATGAGAGAAAGCAGCGAGAGCATCCAGCACAGGCCAACGGAAAACATCACCAGCAGGAGCCATACCAGCGGGACGACCACCAGAGCTTGCCAACTCGTGCGGCCTAGGGCATAGCCCAGTAGTAGCGTGATGATCAGTCCGGACACACCAGGTACGTGGGCGGCCAAAGCCGAGCGCAAGGGAATCATTTCAGCAGGAAATACGGTGTTAAGAAGCAGATTCTTGTTTGCGGTGAGTGAGCCGGTCGCCGAAGTAAGCATCGCCGTAAAGGCGAGCAAAGGAACGAGCCCAGAGAATACCAGCAGAACATAATCCCATGAAGTTAAGCCCACGGGGCGAACCTTGAAGACAACGGTGTAAAGGGCGGCAAAGATGCTTAGCTGCAACAACGGAAACAGGACCGCCCAAAAAATACCCAGAACAGATCCAGTATATTGCTGACGCACATCCAACAGTACGCCTTCCAGCAGGCGACGACGATAACTCATAAGAGTTTTTAAGGAATGAAACAAGCGGATTCCTGAACTCATGCTTTGGCTCCTGTGGCCATTGCGGATCTCCACTTGATCAACTCACGCATAGCGTGCTCAAGTGGAATGCTAGAGGAAAAGTCCCGTTCTTCTTGCCCGCGCTTGGTGCAACCGACCCGGTTCTTGACAAAAGGCCGGATACTAGTCTGAAAGCTAGGCTTAATCTTATTAGGGTGATACGCCTTGAGCATTTCAGCCAATTAGGCGATCGATGTCTTAATTCCCTTTCCGACATTGTAGCATTGATTGTTAGTAGTCGCTTGCAGTCAAAAGCTGCGCGCGGATATTCATAACACTGCAGCAGCCAGAGTGCCGCCAAGTGAAAAACACCATCCATACCTTCCATGGCTTTCAGGAGGATTTCTTTATGTATAATATCTCCAACATCGGCAAAAAACTCACAACGGTTGTCTTTAAGAACCTGTTCCAGTTTTGCGCGGACTCCGCGAGAAAAATTGTCATAGACGCGGACTTGTTGCACCCCATAAGCCAAAACTGGTCCACCAAGTGGGAACAAATCAGACCGGCCCCACCGATCACACGAAACCGCCCATTTTCAATATCCATCGTCAAACGGCCCTCTGCGACATCATTTTGGCATGCTTGGCAATGCTGCGGCGGATTATTTCAGCATTCGCTCTTGTCCATTCCACCGTCCGGTGGAGGCCTTCCTTAATATCCACTTGAGCATTAAAGCCGAGTTCTCGTTCGGCCTTTTCTGTCGATGCAAAGCGCTTTCCAGAGCGATCCCAATCCCGCGCGGGTATTAGTTCCAGGGGCGTCTTGTTGCCGGTGTATTCGTTTATGATGTTGGCGAGCTCCAGTATGGTGGTTTCCTTTCCTGTAGCCAAGTTGTACACGCCACCTGCTTCGCCCTTCAAGGCACAAGCCATCAAGCCACGCGCCATGTCCTGAACATAAATAAAATCTCGGCTAGTATTGCCGCCATTATCCAAAGGGAGTGCTTCCCCGTTGAGCGACCGCCAAATAAAGGTTGGAGTCACATTTCTCCACACGGTATGGACGGTTCCACGCCATTGGCCTGCTCCCAGAATTTCACGCGGGCCATAAACATTAGAAAATCTCGCTTTCACGATCGGCAACTGATATCGCTGGGAATAGTAATTTCCATAAAGCTCGCCAATTATTTTGGATACGGAATAGGGGCTATCGTGATATAGGCTGACAGGCTGATCTTCCGTTGTTGCGCTAGGGGCATCATAAGTTTTCTTTGCCACGGCACAAGCGGCGGCGGCATAAACTATCTTCTTGAGATTCTTTAGGCCACTCAAACGATCAAACAGCTTCAGCGATGTCAGCGTGTTATTCTCATGATCAGCAAATGGGTCAGCTATAGATGACTGATTGCCATGGTAGCAAGCCAAATGGAATGCATAGTCCAGATCTTCCGAGAGGTTCGCGAGTATCCGATCATCTGTTATCGAACCAAAGACAAAACGCACCCTTTTGTCTGACGGTATATTGGTCGCGTCAGATGAGAGCAGATTGTCTATAATCACAATTTCACGAGGATTTTGTTGCAAAATTTCCCGGACAAGATTGCTCCCGACGAAACCGGCCCCACCAACAACCAGGATGCGCGCGTTGGAAAATTCTGATCTATTCATATGTTAGCCTTCTTTATTTCCCTGCAAGCGACTTCAGGTGCGAGAATACATCGGTAATGCCATATTCGTCATACCATTTCAACTGTCGGCGAATCGTCTCGGAAAAGATTACCTTTGGTTTCCAACCAAAAACCCGTTCCGTCTCTGTGGCATCCAGCGAAACCACTGGAACATCGTCCACTGCTGGAGGTACGATCGGCACTTCGATTTTTCCTTTGCCAAGGTATTCCGAAACCAAGTCAAATATCTCCTTTATCGAATGTGCCTCTCCCGTGGATACATTGAAGGTTCCTATCGGCGCATCAGCCTGAATAGCCATGTCCATGAAGGCAAGAAAATCGCTCATATCCAAAAAGTCACGCGAAGTATCGGAACAGAAACAATTCTGTCCCGCCTTGAGCCGCTTGTAAAACGTGGGAATGGGGCCTATGGCAAGGCGAGGCCCCGTGACGTTGGCAATTCGAAGCGTCAATGTTGGCACACCGGACAACAACATAAATTGCTCGCCAGCCGTTTTAGTAATGCCATAACTAGTGAAAGGCGCCGTGGGGTGGGTTGGCGGTATCGGTAGTTGTTGCGGCCGCCCGTAGCACAGAGCTGTTTGAAAATTGATCAGTCTCCCCACACCGTTGGCCTTAGCGGCCTTGGCTACGTGGGCACTGCCTATAACGTTCGTCCTGCCATCCTCGTCCCAATCATCCGGATTTTTGTATGAGGCTGCAGAATGAACAACCACCTCTGGCTTGAATTCCTCAAAACAATTGTTGACTAATCCTTCGTCGGCAACGGTTCCCTCCTTAACGGTGAGTCCAAGAACATCCGGAACGACTTCGCGTTTGCCGGTGGCAAAATTATCTATCACAAAGATCTCATGACCTTCGGGCAGCCAGTGATCGATAAGATTAGAACCTAAGCACCCCGCGCCGCCCGTAATTAAAATACGCAACTTCGTCCCTCTATTTCTTATCCTGCAAGCGCAGATGGGTGTACTCACCTAGAGTCCCGTGCTGTTGGTAATACTTGATAGCCTCTGTGACCGTCGTCTTTAACGAGGTGAAATCAATGTGCCCGAAATCTTGGTAGGTACGTGAGGGATCAAGCAAGATTGAGAAGACGTCGTCAGGACCAAGTTCCTTTACTTCCGCCTCCGGTTTGTCCTTTAGGTCCATGGCATCCACGACGGCATCGTAGAGTTCCTGAATTGCAACATCGGTACCCGAGGAGAAGTGGTAAGCGCCATGGCCCACGCCATCGCAAGCCTTGACGGTCACATCGGCCAAATCCTTAACAAAGACAAAGTCTCGCCGAGACTTGGTGACAAAGCACTTCTTTCCATCCTTAAGGCGCTGGTAGAAGATCGGCAGCGGACCGGCGACATTGCGCGGACCGATGACGTTCGCCAAGCGGAAAGTCACGTAATCGATGCCGGAGAGTTCGATGTAATATTCATTTGCGGTTTTTGATATTGCATAACTGCTACCCGCAGGGTTACGGGGATGATTAAGCGTAATCGGCTGCTCTTGAGGTTTCAAGCCGTAGCAAAGCGCCGTTTGATAATAGATAAAACGCTTAACTCCGTTTTTCTTGGCAAGATCCACCATCAGGGCGCCCCCTACGCAGTTGGTCAGGGTGTCGTTATACCAATCATCGGGGTCCTTGTAGGAGCAAGCCGTGTGCACAATCGCGTCAGGGCGAAAATCACCGATAAATTCTTCCATCAGTGGCCTGTTAGCGATGCTATCGATTACCACCTTCAACTTCGGATGGCCATCAAGGTGCTCTCTTCTTCCTGTCGCCAAATTGTCAACAACAACAACCTCATCGCCCCTCGCAAGTAGCATTTCAACAACATGTGAGCCGATCTGCCCCAATCCGCCAGTGACAAAAACTTTCATTTTTCCCCTTCTCTTTGTATCTTTTTATAGTTTCGCTGAGAACAATTCAACGATGAGATTAGCGGCATTCCCCCGCCCATAGGGCATCACTCCTGTGTTGAAAGGTGGATTATTCATTATTCGATCAACAGCAGACGTAATGGCCTCAACCGAGGCCCCCACCAGTTGATTCGCACCAGCCTCTATCGTTTCTAACCATTCCGTTTGATCCCGCATCGTTATACATGGAACACCGTAAAAAAATGCTTCTTTCTGAACACCACCGGAGTCTGTGATAATCAGCATCGCATCCTGTTCCAACGCTAACATATCAAAAAAGGAAAGTGGATCTACGACACTAACTTTTGCCAGTTGTTTACGCAGTCCGTTGCTTGAAATGAGCTTGCGCGTTCGCGGATGCAGCGGCAGCACAACGGGGAGGCGTTCTGCAATCTGGCCCAAAGCCGTCACTATGGTAGCAAGCATGGCTGGATCATCTGTGTTTTCCGCGCGGTGACACGTAGCCAGCGCATAGGCACCTGGAACTAGGCCGCTAACTTCAATAATCTTGCTGCTCTGCTTCGCTCTCTTGCGATAAAGTAACGCGACGTCATACATGACATCGCCAATGTTGTGTACCTGTTCGGTAATCCCCTCGGCACGCAAATTCCTAACTGCGGTGTCCGTGGGGCAGAAGAGTAAAGAAGACACCCGGTCCGTTATTATCCGATTGACCTCTTCGGGCATTCTCATGTTAAAGGAACGCAATCCGGCTTCGACATGCGCAACCGGAACATGCAATTTCACGGCAGCTAAAGCACCTGCTAGTGTAGAATTGGTATCTCCGTAGACCAACACCCATTCCGGTGATTCATCCATAAGCACTTGCTCTATGGCTTCAAGCATACGCCCAGTCATGCTGCCGTGGTTTCCGCCTGAAATCTCCAAGTTAAATTGGGGTTCCGGTATATTGAGTTGTTCAAAAAATATTCTCGACATGTTCTCATCGTAATGTTGTCCCGTATGCACCAGCACTTCTTGGATTTTATCAGAATACTGGTCACGAATGATGCGAGAGACCGCAGCAGCCTTGATGAACTGAGGTCTAGCCCCAACTAGAGAGCGCTGCGTAATTACCGGCGTTGGTTTTTAGCCTTATCTCCGCGCTAATTGAAAGATTAATCCAGCTTTCCAGTCCCAGATATTGCGCTGGGACGGTTTTGTCTGGGCGGCCTGCCCCTGCCCGGGGCCCTTTGGGGCCACCGCCGCCCCTGGGGCCGCCCCCTAAGTACTAGCCAGTCGCACGGCCTTCTTGAGATTGAAGGCCATGGCATCCAAGAGTAGCTGGAGACCTACTTTGGCCGCCCCCAGAT
>JAHIQI010000024.1 GCA_018902755.1 Pseudomonadota bacterium
CCCGCCCCCACCCCCCCGCCCAAGGAACACGGGGCCGAGGTGCTCCTGGGCACCCCCACCCCCACCCCGGCGGCGGTGGCCAGCCTTCAGGTCAGCGAGGCCATGAAGCTGTTGCTGGGGCGCAAAGGCCTGGGGCCGGGGAAGCTTTTGCACCTGGACCTGGGCGCTCCGGCCCTGGAGATCCTCACCCTGGGCTAAGGTCATCGCAAGGCGGCGCGCACCGCGCCCCTGGCGCGTCCGGCCACGGCCATGACCAGAGTGGCCGAGGTAGCGGTCAGACGGTTTTGCCATTTGCGCCCGGCCTGGGCCAAGCGCTGATCCAACTCGGCGGGTTCCAATAGCTGGAACTTATTTTCCTGCAAAATCGTCACTACTTCGCGGGTGAAGGCAAGCAGCCCGGCGGCCATGGACCTCTCCAGCAAAGGCAGAGCGGCCAAGCGCTTAATCTCGCGCTCCGGGTCGGGATCGGCCGCCTCCAGGCGCGGCGGCAGGGCGGCCAGACCGCCGATGGTGAGAATTTCCGCCGTTTCTCCGGCCTCCTGGCGCACCAGTTCCGTAAGCAGCATCTTGGCCGTGGCACAGCGCTCGGCGGCAATGTCTTGGAAGGCCCGGGCCAGGCGCAGCTTGAGCCCGCCTAGATCGCGACGCGGCCAGGGCAGGGCCAAGTGGGCGGCAACTTCGGTCCGCAACACCTTCAGGCTTGCCTCGGCGGCGCTTGTCAGCACTGCGGCGACCTGGGGCTCCCATTCCTGCTTGATACGCTCCCACTGAGTGGCAAGGCCCTGAGCCACCAATTCCGCCATATATTCTTCAAATGCCAATATCAAAACAGCCATAATAACCTCCTGATTATCCTTGCCGCCGCGCTATAAGGTTAACGCCACGACTAAAATACTCACGGAGCATAGTTGAGGACTCCAACTAAAAACCGTCCCATCAAGGCCCAGGGTAAGAGCAAGATCGACAGCGAAGGCCACACCCACCAGTAAAAAAGCTTCGTTCTTTGCCCTCCCCGCAGCATTTTTAACAGGCAAAATAGCCAAAGGGCGGGGATCAGCAGAAATTGGAGGGCAAGGCAAAGCCAAGGGAAGGGCAGGTAGTTTACCGCGAATATGGACAGGGCTGCCAGCCAGCAAGTGATTCCGAGAAAAATGTCACGATTACGGTAGATCATGAATTTTCTAGAGACAACATGGGAGGTACAAGCACCAATAACCACATGTCTACGCGCTCCCTATAGGCGATACGATAGGCCTGGTGTTCTGTTAACGAGCCCAAAACGATTGATATTGTCTATAGGCTCCAATCACTGACATGTCTATTCCTAACTTAATACAAAATAATATTAGCGCGTTGAGGTTGTATTTTTTTGCATCTTCCAAATTGACATCTGCCGGAGGTTTGTCCCATTTTTTGGGATCGCCTAGTAATTTTATCAGTGCAGTAATGAGCTTGGCATCGCAATAGCTTTTGGGCAAGTTGTCATAACAAAGATCATGGTCAGCGCAAGCAGTATCGAGGTCATCAATAGGGTTCCCACCAGAAAAGGTATCTGTTTCTTGTTCACCGGAACTCTGCCCACCGGTCCAATGGTCACCACAATTATTTCCGTATATTGGCGCGATACCTTTGCCTTGTTTCCGCCAGTAAAGACCTAAAACGGGATCTTTCCATGTGCCATTTTTATGAGGGCTTAATAAGTTATTGTTGTCATCTGAACGAAGCGGCTGTTCTTCTTGTTCTTGTTCGTTGGCTGCAAAGATCGTGGAAGGAGTCAACGCCCAAATGTCGTCCAGCCTACATTTACAATAAGGATGCAGGGGCGGCTCCGGTGCGTCGGCCGCATCCCTTTGTCCTGGTCCCGGCTCGAAATAAAACTCCTGGCCATGCAAGGCGGCGCAGGCCTCGCAAGCCCCTGCCCCTTTGCTGCTGATCCAACGGAAGCCGACTACTCTCATTTGGGCCTTGGGCAACATAGGCGCTCCTTTTTCCCGGCCCGTACGGAGGCCGGGTATGGTTATGCATACCCGGTTCGCAAGGTGGCGAGCCAAGGAGGCGCCTCAAAAATCGGTAGCCGAAATTTTTCACTGATCTCCCCAGCGAATGGCTGGGTCAGTATAGACAACTTGGCCGCCCAGGCCAAGGCCGGTGCGCGCCATGCTTGGCGAGCGGGCGGGTTGCCCGAATGCAATGAGCCCTAAAGCGCCGCCAGGCTAAACCGGTGGCCGTTGCCGCCGTTCAGCGGAACCGGCAGCCCCGAACCGGCGCCGATGGGCTCCAGGAACGGGACCTCGCTTTTGTGCCGGGCCATCACCTCCTGTAAAAAGGCTGGCGGGAACAGGGCGCGGGCGTAATAGCAAAGCAGGTTGACCGGGAAATGGGGGAGCAGTCGGCGGTTGATCATATCCTCGTAGACCAGCAGCCGGAGGTGGTTCAGGCGGCTGTCCGCCGCCCAGTTCATGTCCGCCACCACCCTGACCGGCCCGCCCCAGTTGGGGACGGCGCTTCGCCCGGCCTTGACCAGGGCGCCCAGGCAGGTGGTGGGCGAGAACACCCCGTCCTGATTGAACACCTCTTCCGCCGACAGGAAGGTCAGCAGGCCCTTGTTTTGGGCGTCCTCGGCGTCCACCCCCACCGCTTCCAGGCAGCGGCAGACGCTACGCCGCGAGATGAGGTAGTGCAGGCACAGGCAGGGCTCGCCCAGGGCCAGGCCCTCCTGGAAAAAAGCACGCACCGTTCGCCGCCATTGGGCGGGGTTGTCGCTTATCAACACCCTGTGCCGTGAATGCGCCGCGCCTCTGGCAAAGGCTGGGAATCCTCTAGGCTCCTGTTCCACCATGGCCTCCTGGCTTGGTCAAGGGTGGGCCCATATGGGGCGGGTTGTAGTTTCAAATTACGAAACGGATATGGGCCGTGGGAATAGGGGAAACTACCTAAAAACGATAGGGATGGGCCCTGTTTTGACGCCAGGAGGCCGCCGGGCGGGCGGCCCAATGATTCTGGTAGGTTAGGCGGGGCGGTCTCAGGACTTTTTGCGGATGTCCTCGCGCACCGAGGGGGCCAGGAAGTTGGTGGCCACGTACATGTTGTAGGCCAGGGAGGGGGGCAGGAGCATGAGGCGGTCGCCCTCTTTCATGGACCCGTCTTGTTGCAGGGGCCGCCCGTTGAGCATGAGCATGCGCACCTTGCCGGTGAGGCCCAGGGCCTCTATGGCCTGGGACACCTTGGCTCCCTCGGGCAGATCCAAGACTTTTTCACCGCCCACCAGGCCTTCCACTTCTTTGCGCAGGGGCCCGGCCAGCTTGACGGTTATCCGCATGCGGCTCTCCAAAAAGGCGGGCCGGAGCCTGGGCCCCGGCCCGCCGTTCAATCAGGCTAGGAAGAAAAGTCCAGGGTCCGGTCCAACTCCTCGTCGGACACGTCGAACACCTCGCTGTGGGGCCTCAGGGGCTCACGCTTGAAGAAGTCGGGCAAACGGTCCATGGACTTGTTGAAGCCCGCCCGGCGGTTGAAGTCCAGCTCCATCTCCAGGACCTTCTGGCCCACCGCGGGCACGTCGTCCACCGTGAGCTGCCAGCCGAAGCGGGCGTTGAGCATGGTCACCACGTCGCCCAGGGACTCGGGGTTGTCCAGCACCGGGAAGGCCACGAACAGGCACAGGCCCACCGTGTCGATGGCCGCGGTGGCGATCTGCAGGTTGCGCGACAACTCGATCTGGCCGTGGGGCTTCAAGGGGTCCAGGTCGCCGCCCACCTTGAGGATGTTGGTGGCCACGGCGTAGCCGGCGGTGTGGTCCGCGCCCATGGGGGTGGTGGCGTAGGTCACGCCCACGCCCTTGACCGCCCGGGGATCGTAGGCGGGCATGCTCTGGCCCTTGACCACCGGCACCCGCTTGACCCCGAACATCTGGCCCACCGCCTTGGTGCCGCAACCAAGGATGCGCCCCAGGGGAGTCAGCTTGCCCACCTGGGACAAGGCCTCCAATGCGCCGGGGCCGTCGCCGAACTCCAGCAGGCCGCCTTCCATGGCCACGGCCATGGCCGTGCCCATCTCGATGGTGTCCAGGCCGAAGTCGTCGCACATGCGGTCTACCTGGGCGATTAGGTCCAGATCGCTGATGCCGCAGTTGGGGCCCCAGGCCCACACCGTCTCATACTCGGGCCACTTGGTGACGTAGTCGCCCTTTTCGTCCACGTACAGGCCCGAGCAGCGGATCACGCAGGAGGTCATGCAGCCGTGGGTGCACACCCCGCCGCGCTTGGTGGTGACCTCGTTCATGCGCTCGCCACCCACCTTTTCCGCGTCCGCGAAGCGGCCTTCGCTGAAGTTGCGGGTGGGCAGGCCGCCGGCCTCGTTGAGGATGTTGATGAGGATGTCGGTGCCGTAGGCGGGCAGGCCCTCGCCGGTCACCGGGTGGGAGGTCAGGAACTTGGCGAAGCTCTTGGCCGCGGCCTTGAAGGCCTCGGGGTCGGCCAACTCCGGGGTGTGGCCCCCGGCGGGGTCGATAACGATGGCCTTGAGGCCCTTGGAGCCCATCACCGCCCCCAGGCCGCCGCGCCCGGCATGGCGGGTGGGCCTGAGGCCGGTGTCGGTGCAGGCGATGCTGGCCGCGGTGAGCATGGCTTCCCCGGCCTGGCCGATGGTGATGAAGGAGCCCTTCTCGCCGTGGGCGGCCTTGAGCTTTTCCACGGTATCGTAGTTGCCCAGGCCCTTGAGGTCGTCGGCCGGGACCAGCTCCGCACCCTGGGCGTTGATCACCAGCTTGTAAAATTTGCCCGCCTCGGCCACGCCCTCCACCACGATGGCCATGATATCCAGGCGGCCCAGGTGGATGCCCGGCTGCCCGCCGCTGTTGGCCTCCTTGATGCCGCCGGTGAGCGGGCTCTTGGCCCCTATAGAGAGGCGGCCGCTGTTGGCACAGTTGGTGCCGCCCAAAAGGCCGGTGGCGATGGCCAGTTTGTTCATGGGGCCTATGGGATGGCAGGTGGGGTCCACTTCGTTGCTTACAATGGCCGAGGTAAGACCACGGCCTCCCAGGCCCAGGTACTGCTCGGGCACAGGCTCGAACTTGGTTATGATCTCGCTCATGTTTACGCGCAAAAGCTTGGCCATGGATAATCCTCCTAAAACTTTGGGGAGACTATCCCATTGTGGCCCAGCCCTGCTGGGGCGGTCAAGACGTTATAGCTGTATTTTCAATAAGTTACCTATGTCATCTTTGGCATAGGCCGCCCGGCGGCGTCCAGGACCCGGCGCACCTCCCGGGCTATCTCCCGGGAAGTGATGGGCTTCATGACAAAGGAGGCAACCCCCAGCTCGGCGGCCCTCTCGTCGCTGAGCTGGGGGCTGAAGCCGGAGGTGATGATCACCGGCAGATCCGGGCGCAGGGCCTTGACCTCCTGGGCGAGGGCCGCGCCGGTGAGGCCGGGCATGGTCTGGTCGGTGATGAGCAGGTCGTAGGCCCAGGGGTCGGCCTTGAAGGCGGCCAGGGCCTCCGGGCTGGAGGTGAAGGGGCTGACCCGGTAGCCCAGCCGACTCAGTATGTTGCCGCCCACCTCCACCAGGCTGACCTCGTCGTCCACGAACATCACCCGCTCGTTGCCGGTGGGGTTGGGCGATGCGGGGGCATAGTCCACGGTCAGCTGGGCCTCTTGGTCCTCGGGCAAGAGCACCACGAAGCTGGCGCCCGGCCCCTCTTTTTCGGCCAGGGTGATGGCCCCCATGTGGCTCTGGACGATGCCATGCACCGCGGCCAGGCCCAGGCCGGAGCCCTTGCCCGTCTCCTTGGTGGTGAAGAAGGGCTCGAACACCCTTTCCCTGAGCTCCGGAGGTATGCCCGGCCCGGTGTCGCTCACCACCAGGCGCACGTAGGGCCCGGACATGAGCCCCGGAGTCTGGGCCGCCTCTTCCCGGCTCACCTGCACCGGCTCCAGGCTCAGCTCGATGGTCCCTCCGCTTTCCTCCATGGCCTGGGCCGCGTTGGTCATCAGGTTCACCAGCAGCTGATGCAGTTGGATGGGGTCGCCCCGCACCGGGCCGCAGGGCTCCAGGCGGGTGATTATGCCTATGTTGCTGGGTATGGCCGCCCGCAAAAGCTTGAGCGCCTCGGCGGCCAGGGCCCCCAGGTCCAGGGGCTCGATTTCCCGCTCAGCCCCCCGGCTGAAAGACAGTATCTGCTGCACCAGCCCGCGCCCCCGCTCACCGGCCTTGAGCACCTGTTCCATGTTCTCGGCCAACTCGCTGCCCGCCGGGGCGTGGTCCAGGCTCAGCTCGGCATAGCCCATGATGGCGGCCAGCATGTTGTTGAAGTCGTGGGCGATGCCCCCGGCCAGGGTGCCGATGGCCTCCATCTTTTGGCTCTGCCGAAGCTGGGCCTCCATGGCCCGCTGCCGGGTTATGTCCCGGGAGGTGTAGAGCAGGGCGGGGCGCCCCTTCCAGGAAATGCGTATGCCCTTGGTCTGGATCCAGCGTACGGTGCCGTCCTTGACCAGGATGCGCATGGGGTAGTCGTTGGGGGTCGGTTTGCCGGCCAGGCGGTCGGTGTAGCGCTGGGCCACCACGGGCAGGTAATCCGGGTGGATGAGTTTCCTGAAGTCCAGGGAGATCAACTCTTCCTGGGTGTAGCCGGTGAGGCGCTCCACCTCGGGGTTGGCGAAGACGAACACGCCGTCCTGGAGGATGTAGATGGCGTCCTGGGCATTGTCCACCAGCAGGCGGTACTGTTCCTCGCTTTGCTTGAGGGCCTCCTCGGCGGCCTTGCGCTGGGTGATGTCCACCACGTTGCCCAGGTTGGCCGGCCGCCCCTGATACATGACATGGGCGTCCAAGGCCTCCAACCAGATCGTCCTGCCGTCGCCGCGTATGGCGCGGAAAGTGTAATGGCGCTGGGTGACGTCATGGTGCTGACGCAGCCATCCTCCGCTCTTGACCATCTTCAGGTCATCGGGATGCACCGAATCCCAAGGGTCCTTGCCCAGCAGGTCTTCGGGTTTGGAGTAGCCCAGCATGCCCACAAGGCGTGGGTTGACGTAGGCCAGCTTGCCGTCCTGTATCACGTAGATTCCCGACAGGGAGTTTTCCACTACCGAGCGGAAGCGGGATTCGCTGTCGGTTAGGGCGTCTTGGGCCCGAATCTGTTCGGTGATGTCCAGGTGGGCGCTCAGTACCGAGGGCTCCTGCCCCATCTGAACAATCTCCGAAGACCACAGGAAGTGGCGCACCTGGCCGTCCTTCATCCTGAAACTCACCGGGTAGTTTCTCAACGAACCGTCCCGCTCGATGATCCGGCGGACGGCTTCCCGGTCGGCGGGGTCCTCCCACAGGCCCAGCCCGGTGCTGGTATTGCCCAGGGCCTCCTCACGGGAAAAACCGGAGACGTGGCAAAAGGCGTCGTTGACTTCCAAGTAGCGCCCGTCCCTGAGCGTGGTCAGGTTCATCGGCACCGGGCTGGCCATATAAAGCTTTTGGAATTTCTCCTCGCTGGCCTTGAGAGCCTTTTCGGCGCGCTTGGTCTCGGTGATGTCCTGCAACAGCGAAAGCACCAGCGGCTCACCGCCGACTTCGATCATGGTTCCATAATAGAGCATGGTCAAAATCCGGCCGGACTTGGTGCGCATCAGCACCTCCAGCCCGCCCACCGAGCCTTCGCGGCGCAGGGCGTCCACCACTCGGTTGCGCCCCTCGGATGTGGTGTTGAGCCCCAGTTCCAGGATGGTCTTGCCGATCACCTCCCGGTGGGCGTAGCCGGTGGTGCGCAAAAAGGTTTCGTTCACTTCCAGCAGGCGGCCTTCATCAAGGGATGAGAGCACCACCCACATGGGGCTGTGCTGGAAGGCCTTGGAGAATTTCTCCTCGCTGGCCCTGAGGGCCCTCAGGGTTCTTTCGCGCTCGCTGACGTCCTCGTAGATCACCAGTTGCTCGCCGGTGCTGAGGGTCACCGGCCTGAACTCTATGGTCTTGGCCTCGCCGTTTTTGCAGATGACCCGGAAGGTGCGGGGCCGCACCTGTCCCACCTCGGAGGCGGTGATGTCGCGTTGCCAGACCTCCAAGACCTCGCGCCGGTAGTTGGCGTCGGGAAACGCACGCCTGAACCATTCCCGGCCCCGGGGGGTCTCCTCGCGCTCATAACCGAAGATGCGGGTGAATTGGGGGTTGGTGTAGAAGTACTCGCCTTGGGGGCTGATGACCGCCACCCCCAGCGGCGTCTCCTCCACCAGGGTGCGCAGCCGCTCCTCGCTGCGGGCCAGGGCCAGGGCCGCCTGCTTCTGGGCGGTGGTCACCTGGAAAAATACGCTGATGCCGTTTTCCGAAGGGTAGATCCTTACGTCGAACCAGTTGCGGTAGGGCTCTATCTCGAAAAAGGTCTCAAAGGTCATGGCCCGTTTTTCACTCAGGGCCTTGCGGTATTGCTGCTCCAGAAAACTTCCGGCCGCCTCGGGAAAGGCTTGGGCGAAGCTTAGGCCCAACACTTCTTGGGCCCGGCGGTTGACCAGCCGTTCGGCGGCCGGGTTGAAATAGGTGAACACCATGTTGTGGTCCAGGGTGAAAAACCCGTCGCTGATGCCGTCCAGGACCGCCTGGGTGCGCTGGTGGGACTGCCAAAGCTCCTTGTGGGAGGAGACCAGTTGGGCGGTGCGGCGCTCCACCGCCTGGGCCAACTCGTCGCGGTGGCGGCTGAGCTGGGTGGCCACCCGCCGGGTCTGCCCCATTGCCGCGGCCAGGGCCAGGGAGGTGACTACCAGGCTGCCCAGGTATACCCAAAGCAGGACCAGGCCGCCGCTGAGCAAGTGCTCGGCAAAGGGCCCGGCCCCCATTGAGGTAGCGGCCACGGTGGCGTAGCACAGCACTATGGCGCAGGTGGCGGTGAGCCTGCGGCCGAAACGCAGGGCGGCCCAAAGCAGCAGGGGGAAGGACACGAAGCAGAGCACATGGGCTAATTCGGCGGAGGCCCAGCCCCCGAAAAGGAACATGCTGACCAGTACGGCGCTCAGGGCCCAGGAAAGCAACTCCAATGATTTGGTGTGATTTAAGCCGGATAGCGGGGTGGCGAACCAGTACAGGATCACCGGGGTCATCACCATCACGCCCATGCTGTCGCCCAGCCACCAGGTGAGCAAGGGCTTGCTCCACTGGGACGGGGGCACCATGCCTGCCCAGAGCAGTCCCGCGGTCCCTAAGCTGGCGCTGACCACGCTGGCGGCCAGGGCTCCCCAAAGCACCAGGGAGATGAGCTCGCGCACCCGCCCCAGGGCGCGGTCCAGTTTTTGCCGGTTCAATATCCACAGCCCGGCCAGGGCGGCGGCGGTGTTGCCCAGTACCACGGTCAGGGAAAAATGCCAGGGGGCTCCGGTGCCGGCGGTGGCCACAAGGGCACCCAGGGCCACGGCCGGGGCCATGCGCGGGCCCCAGAGCAACAGCGCGGCCAGGGCTATGCCCGCCGGCGGCCAGATAGGGGTTACGCTGCCCTGCACCGTGGCCAGGAGCATGCCCAACTTGGCGGTGAGCACGTACAACGCCGCCACCACCAGTGAGGTGATCCAAAAGCGGGCGCCGGTCATGGAGGGGTTGGACTTCATCGCGATCCATTTTTGGGGGCAACAGCGCGTCAACTGAAAATTTTACACCAATAGTTTGGTTGATTGTGGGTATTTCATTGTTTTTAATGAAGTTTAACTATATTGATAGGTGATGATAGCTTTCTATTAGTAAAATGCAGTGAGAAGCCTGCGATTCCAACAAGAAGGGCAAGGCCGGTTAAATGAAAAATGATTCCCCGGCGGGAGAAAAGGCCCCCCTGAACGGCCGGATGGATTTAGTCCAGAGCGAGGCCCGCTTCCGGCTCACCTTTGAGCAGGCCCCGGTGGGCATCATTCACGGCGACCTGGCCGGGCGCATCCGTCTGGCCAACCGCCGCATCAGCGAACTGTTCGGTTACGACCCCGAAGCCCCGGACTTTTTGAAGCTGCGCTTGTGGGAATGCACTCACCCCGACGACTATTGGACCGTGGAGCGCTTCAAGAAGCTGTTGACCGGAGAAATAGACGACTACACGGTGGAAAAGCGCTATTTCCGCCGGGACGGCAAGTTGTGGTGGGCCAACGTACGCTGCTGCATGGCCCGGGACGCCCTGGGCAATCCCTGCCACTTCATCGTCATCGTGGAGGACATCAGCCAGCGCAAGCTGGCCGAGGCGGCGCTCAAGAAGGCCCATGAGGAACTGGAGGCCAAGGTGGCCGAGCGCACCGCCGAACTGGAGGCGGCCAACACCGCCCTCAAGGTGATGCTAAACCACCGGGCCGAAGAGAAGAAGGAGCTGGAGGCCAAGGTCAACGCCAGCGTGGCCCAGTTGGTGACGCCCTTCATGGAGCGCCTCTTGGCCAGCGGCCTGGGCCCGAACCAAAGGGCATTGGCCGAGGCGGTTCGCTCCGGGGTGAGCGAGATATCCTCGCCCTTTGCCCGGCGCCTGTCCTCCAAGCTGGTGGGCCTCACCCCCAAGGAGCTGGAGGTGGCCCGCCTGGTGCGCGAGGGCAAGGGCTCCAGCGAGATCGCCCAGGTCTTGGCCATCAGCGAAAACGCGGTGGCCTTCCACCGCCAAAACATCCGCGCCAAGTTGGGTCTCAAGAAAAAGCGCCTTAATTTGTGCACTTATCTAAGGCAAATGGCCTGAGGCTTTTCCGCCACACTCCTGGCGGGCATTTAAACTAATAGTATTTACCTACCAATAACCTCACGATAATTTATCTTTTGTACCTCCACCCCCTGGACTTAACATAGGAACCTGTGATTCACGGCCGGTTCCCAGGGACTCCGGGCTGCCTCGGTGGGGAGCCGCGCCGTGGGGTTTCGTTGTGCAATCTTCTCGGGAGGCGGGATCGTTATGAGGAAACTAGCTCTTTCGGCGTTCGTGACTGCTTGCGTCTTGGCCCTGGCCGCCGCGTGGCTGGCCGCGCCCTGCCCCAGCCAGGCGGCTCCCAAGGTCTATCGGGTGGAGGCCCGCACCACCACCTTCGGTGGTTCCAGCTACATCCTGGGCTTCGGCATGTGCGACATTATCAACAAGCACTCATCCTGGGTGCGCGGCTCGGTTCTGGAGTCTTCCGGCACTCCGGAAAACGTCAAGATCGTGGGCATGAGCCCCGGAAAGCGCAGCCGCACCTTCTTCACCTGCTCGGCCGAGATGTACGAAAAGGCCAAAAAGGGCGAGGCTCCCTTCAACCAGGACTCCTCCAAGTTCAAGGACCTGATGATCATGTCCTACCAGCAGTCGCTGGCGGTGAGCATCATCACCCTGGACCCCAAGATCAAGACCCTGGCCGACCTCAAGGGCAAGCGGGTGGCCACCTGGCCCAAGGGCACCACCAAGTTCGCCATGACCTATAACCTCATCGGGGGGGCGGGCAAGGAAGTCCTGGATTCCATCAAATGGCAGTACACCGCCTATGCCGGGTACAACGACATGATCCTGGGCAAGACCGACGCGGCCCTGGCCTTCTGCCCCGAGCGCGGCAATGACGTCTACACCACCGTGCCCAAGCTCAAGGAACTGATGTCCAAGCGCGACGTGTACTTCATCACCGCCACTCCGGCCATGCGCAAGCTCTCGGGCAAGCTCTACGGCGACATGTACGGCGCCACCGCCACCTTGAAGAAGGGCGTGCTGGGCAATGGGGTGCCCCGCCAAAACGTATTGTGCTTCAACATCGTTTTGGCTTGGGCGGTGTATCCCGAGATGCCCGCCGACGTGGTCTACGAGATCCTGAAGGTCACCACCGAGTACGCCAAGGACCTGAAGACCTACCACAGCTCGGGCAAGGGCTGGATCCCCGAGAAGTTCGGGGCATATCCCGCCCCCAAGAAGGACTGGCACCCCGGCGCGGTGAAGTTCTACCAGGAGCACAAGATCCCCTTCGGCCTGGAATACTTCAACAAACTCTATCCCTCGGAATAAGCCGTCACGCGCCCCTTCCCCGCCCGGCGGGGGAGGGGCCTCCACCAACCAGGCGGCCAACTTCACTTTGAACGGCAGGTATTACGAGGCATGGCGCAAGCTGAGCGAGACAACGGCGGGCTGATCCTGGGGATGTTCCCCTCGCGCCTGGATTTGGCCATGACCCTGGTGGCCGTATTCATGGGCCTGTACCACCTGATCAATGTGTACTACTCGGTGGTGGGCACCATCGAGCACCGCATGATCCACCTGGCCTTCGCCCTGACCCTGGTCTTTTTGGGCGCGGTGAAGGCCAAGCGGGGCCGCTGGTTCTGGTGGATACTCATCGTGGCCACCCTGGCGGTGGTGACCTATCTCTGGCTCAACCTGGAGCGCCTGCTGTTCAACATGGGCTTTCCCACCCCCCTGGACGTGGTGGTGGGCTTTCTGGTGCTGTTCATCGTCTTCACCGCCTGCTACGCCAGCTTCGGCTTTATTCTGCCGCTCATGGCCTGCCTGCTCTTGGCCTACGGCTTCTGGGGCCACCTTTTGGGCGGGCCCATCCTGTCGGTCAACGAGATCATCACCACCGTGGACCTCACTTTCGGCTCCTACGACCTGTGGGGCTCCATCCTGGTGATCAGCGCCAACGTGATCTTTTTGTTCATCCTCTTCGGGGGCATGCTGGCCGCCCTGGGGGCCAACGATTTTTTCCTGGAGCTGGGCAAGGTGGTGGGGCGCTACTCCCGCTCCGGCCCGGCCATGACCGCGGTGATCTCCTCGGCGCTCATGGGCATGACCACCGGCCAGGCCACTCCCAACATCGCGGTCACCGGGGCCTTCACCATCCCCCTGATGAAGCGGGTGGGATACCGGCCCGAGGTGGCGGCCAGCGTGGAGGCGGCGGCCTCGGGCGGGGCCCAGATCATGCCGCCCATCATGGGGGCCGGGGCCTTTGTCATGGCCGACCTTTTGGGCGTGCCCTACGCCGACATCATCGCCAGCGCGGCCATCCCCGCCACCCTGTACTTCATCTCGGTGGGCTTTTTCGTGCACTTCTCGGCCCTCAAGAGCCGGGTGGCCCCCCTGACCGAGGAGCCGGACCGGGCCAAGCTGTGGGCCACCGCCCCCTTGTTCGTTCTGCCGGTGCTGGCCATCGTCCTGCTGTTCTTCTGGGGCTACCCGGCCATGTTCGCCGCCTTCTGGGGCATAGTGGGCCTGGTTTTCCTGAGCCTGCTTCGGCGGCGCACCCGGCCCCCCCTGGCCAAGGTGATCGATGGCTGCGTAAAGGGCGCGGTCACCGGGGCCAAGGTGGCCGTGGCCTGCGCCACCCTGGGGCCCATCATCGCCCTGGTCACCAAGACCGGCCTGGGGCTGTTGGTGGGCTATTCGGTGGAGGCCTGGTCCGGGGGCAGCCTGTTTTTGGCCCTGGCCATGTCCATGGGCTGCGTGATCCTCCTGGGCCTGGAGGTCCCCACCGTAGCCGCCTATCTGGTGGGGGCCATGGTGGCCATTCCCGCCCTGGTGCGCCTGGGCCTGGAGCCTATCCAGGCCCACATGTTCGCCTTTTACTTCGGGGCCTTTTCCGGCCTGACCCCCCCGGTGGGCATGGCGGCCATCGTGGCCAGCCGCATCGCCGACGCCCGCTACATCAAGACCGCCTTTTATTCCATGGGCGCGGCGGTGGCGGGCTTTTTGGTGCCCTACGTTTTCGCCTACAACGGAGCCCTGCTGCTCACCCCGGGCACCGGCCTGGGCTGGCTGGCGGTTACGGTGCTGCTGGTGATCCTGGGCCTGGGCTTGTTCCAGGTGGGCCTGGTGGGCTTTTTCCTGGACCGCCTCAACCTTTGGGAGCGCCTGGGCACCTCGGTCAGCGGACTGGCCCTGTTGGTGGTGGCCGCGGTGGGGGCCGCCTGGCTCATCATCCCCGCCGGGGCCCTGGCCGCCTTCATCCTGCTGGGCAATTACCGCAAGCGCCGGACTGGGCCCCAGAGGGCCGCAACCGCCGAGGGCCCCCGCCACGCCCCGGCGGCCTCGCGCCAAAACTAGCTTTTGAAAGTTCGGAGAAGCTCCTATGCTCATGGGCAGAGCCTTGGCGCGCAGCGCCCAACGCCATCCGGATAAGACAGCGGTCATCTTCGAGGACCGCTCATGGACCTATCGCGAGTTCAACGCCAGGGTGAACCGCCTGGCCCACGCCCTCAGCGGCCTGGGCCTGGGCAAGGGAGACAAGCTGGCGGTTCTGGCCCTCAACGGCCCCGAGTACCTGGAAATCTACCACGCCACCGCCAAGCTGGGGGTGTGGATGGTGCCCATCAACCACCGGCTCAAGGCCCCGGACATGGCTTACCGCATCACCCACTCCCAGGCCTCGGGCCTGGCGCTGGGGCCGGAGTTCGTGCTCCTGTACGACAGCCTGCCCGCCGAGGCCCGCCGGGCGGTGGGCGATTGCCTGCTTATCCTGGGCGAGGGCCCGGCGGTGAACGGGGGCCACAGCTACGAGGAGCTGCTTGCCACCTCCAGCGAGGAGGAGCCCGAGGCCAACCTGCACCCCGAGGACATACTTTTCATCGGCTACACCGGGGGCACCACCGGACGCAGCAAGGGGGCGCTCACCTCCAACCGGGCCATCGTGGCGGGCTACCTCTACAAAGTGCTGGACTACGGCCTGGGCCAGGGCGAGGTAACCTTGAACCCCGGCCCCTTCTGGCACACCGCGCCGCGCAACTTCACTTCCCTGGCCCTGTACATGGGCGGTACGGCGGTGGTGATGAAAAGCTTCAACGCGGCCCAGTACCTGCGCCTGGTGCAAAAACATAAGGTGACCTACAGCTTCCTGGTGCCCACCATGTTCAGCGCCATCCTGGGCCTGGAGGACCACCAGAGCTACGACACCTCCAGCCTCAAGGTGCTCACCAGCGGAGGCTCGCCCATGCCCACCCCGGTGAAGGAGGCGGCCCTCACCCGCTTCGGGCCGGTGCTCTACGAGTTTTACGCGGCCACCGAGACCCTGATCATCACCAACATCACGGCCAAGGACATGCTGCGCAAAAAGCGCTCGGTGGGGCCGCCCGCCTGGGACGTGTTCCTCAAGCTCCTGGACGAGGACGGCAACCGGGTTCCCGACGGCGAGGTGGGCGAGATCTACCTCCAGGGCCCCAGCCTGTTCAGCGGCTATTTCCGCGACGAGGAAAAGACCGCCGCGGCCATGAAGGACGGCTGGTTCACCCTGGGGGACATGGGCCGCCTGGACGGGGACGGCTTTCTTTACATCGTGGACCGGCGCACCGACATGGTCATCAGCGGGGGGGAGAACATCTACCCCAGCGAGGTGGAAGAGGTGCTGCTCCGGCACCCCAAGGTGGCCGAGGCGGCGGTGATCGGGGTGCCTGACGCCAAATGGGGCGAGGTGCTCAAGGCGGTGGTGGTGCTGCGGGAGGGTCAAAGCAGCAGCCTGGAGGAGTTGCAGGGCTTCTGCGCCCAGCGCTTGGCCGACTACCTCAAGCCCCGCTCGGTTGATTTCGTGGAGGAGTTGCCCCGCAGCCCGGTGGGCAAGATTCTAAAGCGCAAGCTGCGCGACCAGTACTGGGCGGGCTCCGAGTTCAAGGTCTGACCGGCCGGGCCGGACCGGCATACATCCCCAAGCTTTTTCAAACGCGGCCTTGCGGGGCCGCGTTCTGCTGCCCGTCGACCCGTTTTCGCCGCGGCGAGGTGCGCGGGGCCCAGAGAGGCCCTTGATTTATAGGCAGTGGGGGGATAACTATGGGACGAGGTTGGACTTTGGCAAGGGGACCCGGCGCCCACGGCGCCCTTGCGGGAGAAAAGATGCAGATCCTGGTGGTAAACCCGCCCCTGGGCGGCCCGGCGGCGGCTCCCTGCGCGGCCCTGCGGGCCGCTTCCTTCCTGTCGGGCATGGAGCCCCTGACGGTGTGGGACGCCAACCTGGATTTTTGGAACCAGCGCCTGTTGACCGGAGCCGCCGCCGAGGCGGCCGGAGTTTGGCGGGGGGATGGGTTCTATGACCCCGCCTCCTATCTGAGCGCCCGGCAGGCCCTGGAGGAGCGCCTGGCCCAGGCGGGGCCGGAGCCCGCCCAGGGGACCTACGGCTTCGCGGGTCTAAAACTCCCGGTAATGCTGACCCTGGAGAGCCTGCTGGCCCAGGCCGGGGATGAACGCAACCCCTCCGGCGCCTGGTCGGCGGAAAGCTTGTCCCAGCGCCTGCCCGAGGGCCAAAAGGCCCTGGTGCTGCTGTGCCTGGAAACGCCGGGCCAGTGCCTGGGCGCGGCGGTGATGGGCCTGTGGCTCAAGCGCCACCGGCCCGAGGCGGTGGTGGCCCTGGTGGGCGACTGTCTGGAGCAGGCCGGGGCCCCCTCGGGGCCGGGCCCGGCCTGGGACCACGCCCTTTCGCCCATGGACCCCGGTCCCCTGCGCGTGCTGGCCTCCTCCCTCACCGGCCTGACCCCCGGCTCCGGCTGCTCCCTGGAGTGGTCCTCCATTTCCCTGCAAGGCTTCCTGAGCCCTGCCCCGGTCATGTCCCTGAGGCCGGTGGTGGGCATGGACTTGGTGCGCGAGGACCCCCGCGATCCGGGCTTGGCCGCACCGCGCCTGCTGGAGGGACATCGCCTGGCCGGGCTGATCGGCCAGATGGCCGAGCGCGGCGTGGCCGGGGTGCTGCTCACCAGCCAGGAGATGCCCGCCGCCTATCTGGAGAAACTGGCCCCGGAGCTGGAAGGCAACCGCACTCCCCTGGCCCTGGCCGCCTCCCTGGAAGACCCGCCCTCGCCCCAGGCTCTGGCCGCCCTGGCCCGGGGCGGGCTGCGCCTGATCCACTGGAGCGCCCCCTCGGGAGGGGGGCTGGAGAGCGACTCCCTGCTGGCTGCGATGAACAATGTCCTGGTGTCCGCTTCGCGCACCGGCTTGTGGAACCATCTCAAGCTGCCCATGGAGGGCTCGGATTCCTGGGCCCAGGCCCTGCTGGACTTCACCGGCTCCAACCCCCAAGTGGTGCACTCCTGGTTCCGGCCCACCCCCTGGCCCTGGTCGCCCAGGCCCATCAGCTACATCGGCGAGCCCCGGGCCGAGGCCTACCGCCAGGTGGCCCCCTTGCCCGGGGGACCCTTGTGGCGCAAGCTTGCCGGCCCGGCCCACCTGCTGCTCTTTCTGGAGCGCCACGGTTGCGACACGGTGCGCCACTGGCGGGTGCGCTCCGAGGGCGGCAGCGTCTTCCGCCTGGGGGAAAACCTGAGCTACGTCTATGCCGAGCCCAAGGACATGGCCCCCGACGTGCTGGAGGAGATAGCCCTGCTGGTCTTGGCCGCGGGCAAGGTGAAGCCCCAGTGGCTGCGCTACAACCTGGCCAACGCCTACCTGGTGGCCTATGCCACCGAGGAGGGGGTGATCGCGGGTACCGACACCCTCAAGCGCCTCAGGCCCGAGTACCTTGAGCACATCAAGGAGCAGTCCGGCCTGGACCTCACCGGCTACACCGAACGCGGTTATGTTTCCATCCGTCCGGAGTACCGGGGCACCGGCATGGGCAACGCCCTGGTGCAGGGTATCATCGCCCGGGCCGGGGGACGCAAAATGGTCATCATCACCGGCGAGGACAACCTGGCCGGGCAGAAGCTGCTGGCCCGCAACAACCAGCGGCGGGTGCGCACCTATTTCAGCAATCGCCTGAACAAGCCCATGCAGATCTGGATGCCCCAGGAGCAGGACCCGGAGCTGGGGGAGGAAAAGTGAGGCCATGCGTCTGGCGGTGATCAGCGTGCAGGGGCAGGGGTACCACCCCAACCGCCGCCTGCTGGAAGCCGCCGCCGCCCGGGGCCTGGAGCTTGAACTCATGCATCCCTTCCAAACCTGGTGCGCCCTGGACCAGGGCGGGGCCGGGCTTTTGGGCGGGCGATCCGCCCCCCAGGTGGCCCTGCCCCGGGTGGGCTCCACCATCAGCCCCTACACCCTTATTTTGCTGCGCCACTTGGAACTGATGGGCTGTTGCCTGGTCAACCGCCCCGGACCGGTGGAGACCGCCAGCTTCAAGGACCGCTGCCTGCAAAGCCTGGTGGCGGCGGGGATCAAGGTGCCGGACACGGTTATGATCAACCGGCCCCAGGCCTGGGCGGCGGCGGTGGAGCGGCTGGGGGGCTACCCCCTGGTGGCCAAGCTGCCCCAGGGCCGCCAGGGGCGCGGCGTGGCCCTGGTTAGGGATGAGGCCGAGGCCGAGTTGGTGCGCCGCATGTGGCTGCGCCAGCGCAGGGGATTGCTTTTGCAGCGCTATCTGCCGCCCGAGGGCCGCCGGGACATCCGGGTGCTGGTGGTGGGCGGCCGGGCGGCGGCCGCGGTGGAGCTTACCCCGCCTCCAGGAGAGTTCCGGGCCAACGTGCACCTGGGTGGGCGCGCTCGGGCCATCGACCTCGCCGGAGAGGCGGGGCGCCTGGCCCAGCGGGCCGCCCGCGCCCTGGAGTTGGAGGTGGCGGGAGTTGATTTGGTGCGTGAAGGGGAAAACATGTATTATGCTATGGAGGTAAACCATTCTCCCGGCTTCCAGGGTTTGGAAGAGGCCACCGGCCTGGATGTGGCTGGCCTGCTGATCGACCATGCCCTGAAAATTGCGGTGAGAGCGTAGGGTAGTTTACTATTAGTAACCATTATTATATAATGACCCCCTACGTGCGCCCTTTTGGGTTCCACCTGAAGTGCAGGCGAACATCACCCTTTTCCGGGATAAAACGGGCATAAGAAAGCGAGGGAAGCTGGTGGCAAGACACTACAAATTTGCGTGCTTCACCTGTAAGGTCGTCGCCGCGGCGTTGCTTGCAGTGGTTTTGTTCGGTTTGGCCCCGGCCTCCCAGGCCGCGTCCAACGGCATGCTCAAGGTCGGAGTTTTGGAAGACCCCAAGAGCCTGAACCTCTGGCTGGCCAGCGACGCCTGGTCCAACCGGGTGCTCAGCATGATCTACGAGCCCCTGTTCGTGCGCGAGCCCAAGGACTCCAAGCTGGTGCCTTGGCTGGCCGCCGGGGAGCCGGTGTACGACGCCAGCAAGATGACCTACACCCTCAAGCTCCGGCCCGCCAAGTGGTCCGACGGCACCGACTTCACCGCCGAGGACGTGGTCTTCACCGGCAAGGTCATCAAGGAGTTCAAGATTCCCCGCCAGAGTTCCAAGTGGAGCTTTATCGAGGACATCGTGGCCGTGGACAAGCACACGGTGCGCTTTGAGCTGAAAAGGCCCAAGGCCGTCTTCCTCACCCGCACCCTGACCACCCCCATCGTGCAGAAAAAGCAATGGGAAAAGTTGGTGGCCAAGGCCCGCAAGTCGGAAAAGCCCCTCAGCGCCCTGCTGCGCCAGGCGGTGGACCATCCCGTGGGCACCGGGCCCTTCATGCTGGAACAGTGGAAAAAGGGCGTGTTCGTCTATCTGAAGGCCAACCCTCACTTCTTCGCCAAGGGCCAAACCATGGAGGGCTACAAGATGGGGCCCTACATCAAGGGCATCATCTTCCGGGTCTTCGGGACCGCCGACGCGGCGGTGCTGGCTCTACGCAAGGGCTCCATCGACTTCTACTGGAACAGCATCCAGCCCGGCTATTTGGACCAGCTAAAGGGCGATTCGGACATCAAGCTGTTCGTGAGCAAGAAGAGTGGCCTGTACTATCTGGGCTTCAACCTGCGCAAGGCACCCTTCGACGACATGGCCCTGCGTCAGGCGGTGGCCACCATCATTGACAAGGAATTCATCGTCAAGCGCATCCTGCAGGGATACGGCGAGGTTCTCCACTCGGTGATCCCGCCGGGCAACACCTTCTATTACAACCCCGACGTGCCCAAGTACGGCCACGGCATGAACCATGACCAGCGCGTTAAAAAGGCCTACGAGATTCTCAAGGCGGCGGGATACACTTGGGAGGTGCCGCCGGTCAACGCCCAGGGCCAGGTGCAAAAGGCCAAGGACATACGCCTGCCCGGCGGCGACCCCATGAAGGAGTTCGTCATCCTCACTCCTCCGGCCGACTACGACCCCCACCGGGCCATGAGCGGCCAGTTGATCCAGGAGTGGCTCAGGGCCATGGGCATGCCCGCGGTGAGCCGCCCCATGGCCTTCGGGGCCCTGATCCAAAAGGTCAAGGGCCAGCACGACTTCGATTGCTTCATCCTGGGCTACGGCAAGCTTTCCCTGGATCCCGGGTACATGCGCTCCTTCTTCCACTCGGCCATGAACAAGGCTAACGGTTGGAACATGAGCGGGTATGAGAGCGCCGCCTACGACGCCCTGGCCACCGAGTCCAACAACGCCATGGACCCCAACCTGCGGCGCAAGATGATCATGGAACTGCAAAAGATAGTGATGACCGCGGTGCCCTACGTGCCGCTGTACAACCCCACCATTATCGAGGGGGTGCGCGTTGACCGCTTCACCGGCTGGGTGCAGATGCTCGACGGTGTGGGGAATATATGGTCATTCTGCGTGGTAAAGGCCAAGTAAGATAGGTGGTTGCGGCAGCGAAGGCGGCTGATTTGACATGAGGAAATACGTTTTAAAACGCCTAGTGCAGGTGATGGTGATCCTGTTTTGCATCCTCACCATCCTCTTCGTGCTGTTCCGCCTGGCTCCTGGAGACCCGGTCACGCGGATGGTTGACCCGGAGATGACTCCGGAAGAGTCGCAGCACTTGATCGAGCAGCTGGGCCTGGACAAGCCCATTTGGACGCAGTACCTCATCTACCTGAAGAACTGCTCCACCGGCGAGTTCGGCTATTCCATCCACTATGGGGAGCCGGTGGCCAGGGTTATCTGGGACAAGCTGCCCAACACCATCCTGCTGTTCACCACCGCGGTGCTGCTTTCGGCCATGGTGGGCATATCCTGGGGCAAGATAGCCGCCTGGCGAAAGGGCAAGGCCACGGATTTGGGGCTGACCATTGCCGCCCTTGTGACCCACACCCTGTTTTTACCGTGGCTGGCCCTGTTGCTGGTATGGATTTTCGCCTACCAGTTAAACTGGTTCCCCATCACCGGCATGATCTCCGACGATGTGTGGCTGGACCCGGAGGCCGGCTTTTTCACCAAGGCTGGCGACGTGCTCTATCATATGGTCCTGCCGCTCACCACCCTGTTCCTCATCCACTTCGGCAGCTACCTTCTTGTGATGCGCTCATCCATGCTGGACACTTTGAAGGAGGACTATATCGTCCTGGCCCGGGCCAAGGGCCTCACCGAGCGCGACATACGCAACAAGCACGCCGCGCCCAACGCCTGGCTGCCGGTGGTGACCAGCGTGGGTTTGTCCCTGGCCTTTTCCATCAACGGAGGGGCGCTCACCGAGACGGTGTTCTCCTGGCCGGGCATCGGACGGGAGTTGGTGTTCGCGGTGAGCCACAACGACTATCCCCTGGCGCAGGCCTCCTTCCTGTTGATATCCACGGTGGTGCTCATGTCCAACGTGGTGGTGGACGTGCTCTACGCCTTCCTTGACCCGAGGATCAGGTACTAGAGCATGCAGCAAGCCACGATACAAGACCTGAAAGCCAAGCGCCGCGCCCTGTGGCGCCAACGCTTCATGGAAAACTGGCGGGTGTTTTTGCGTAACCCCCTGGGCCGCATCGGCATCTCGCTACTCATCATGTTCGGGCTCATGGCCGCCTGCTCCTACATCCCGCCCATGATCGACCCCATGTACCACCCCATGACCGGGGTGGACCCCAAGGTGGTCTCCTCGGTGGGCCCCAGCTGGCAGCACTGGCTGGGCACCGACTTCATGGGCCGCGACATCTTCAGCCAGCTGCTGGCCGGGGCCAGGGTGGCCTTCATGGTGGGCGTGTCGGCCGCCTTCATGTCCGTGGTGCTGGGCACCGCGGTGGGCATGACCGCCGGCTACATGGGCCGCTTCACCGACACCGCCCTGATGCGCCTGGCCGACATGATCATGGTGCTGCCCACCCTGCTGGTGGTGCTGATGCTGGCCGCGTTGTTCGGCAAGCTCTCCATCTGGATGATCGTTTTGATGATCGCCCTGTTCCGCTGGCCGGGGGTCAGCCGGATAATCAGGGCCCAGACGCTCAGCCTGAAGCAGCGGCCCTTCATCGACGCCGCCAGGGTGTCCGGGGCCAGTCACCTGCGCATCATCTTCCGCCACATCATGCCCAACGTGCTGCCCCTGGCGTTCCTTTACATGACCTTCCGGGTCACCAGCGCCATCGTCATCGAGGCGGGCCTTGCCTTCCTTGGCTTCGGCGACCCGGGCACGGTGAGCTGGGGCATGATGCTGCAATGGGTCTGGAAGACCGGGCACATGTTCCAGGCCCCCTATTGGCTGCTGCCGCCGGGCATTTGCATCAGCCTCATCACCCTATCTTTCTACATGCTGGGCCGGGCCATGGACGAAGTCCTGGACCCCCGCCTGCGCGATGAAACCCAGGCAGGCTGATCATGGCGCTACTTACAGTGGAAAACCTGGGCATCGGCTATCAGACCGCCAAGGGCCTCTTGAAGGCGGTGGACGGAGTCAACTTCACCCTGGAGCCGGGCCACTCCCTGGGCCTGGTGGGCGAAAGCGGCTGCGGCAAGACCACCATCGGCATGGCCCTCATGGGTCTGCTGCCGCCCAACGGCCGCATCACCGAGGGGCGCATCGTCCTGGACGGCCTGGAAATAAGCGCCATGTCCGAGGACGAGCTGCGCAAGGTCCGCTGGAACAAGGTCTCCATGATCTTCCAGGCGGCCATGAACGCCCTGAACCCGGTCAAGCGCATCAGCGCCCAGATGGTGGAAGCCATCCAGGTGCACCGCCCCGAGGTGAGCGACGAGGCAGCCCTGACACGAGTGGAGGGGCTGTTCAACCTGGTGGGCCTGCCCCTGGAGCGGCTCTACGACTTCCCCCACCAGTACAGCGGGGGCATGAAGCAGCGGGCCATCATCGCCATGGCCCTGGCCCTGAACCCCAAGCTGGTCATCGCCGACGAGCCCACCACCGCCCTGGACGTCATCGTGCAGGACCAGATACTCAAAGAGACCAAGGAACTGCAGCGCCAGTTCAACATCGGCATCATCTTCATCAGCCACGACATCTCCATCGTGGCCGACGTGTGCCACCAGATCGGGGTGATGTACGCCGGGCAGCTGGTGGAGTCAGGCCCGGCCGAGGAGGTATTTTTCAACTCCAAGCACCCCTACACCCAGGCCCTGGTCAGCTCTTTCCCCACCCTGGCCGGACCCAAGACCAAGCTGGCTCCCATTCCCGGCGAGCCGCCCAACCTCACCGGGACCATCCCCGGCTGCCGCTTTTGCGACCGCTGTCCCAAGGACACCGCCTCGTGCAAGCTGGATCATCCCCAGTGGCAGGAGGTGGGGCCGGGGCACCACGTGCTGTGTGACCACTGCTGAAGTGAGGAACTAGGATAGATGAGCGAGCGCCGCGAAAATAAGACCATACTTCAGCTGGAGCGGGTGAGCCGCTTTTACCGCACCAGAGGCAATGTCTTCAGGGGCGGAGGCCGCCTGGTGGTGGCCCTTAACGAGATAAACCTCTCCCTGCGCGCCGGGGAGATATTCGGCCTGGTGGGCGAGAGCGGCAGCGGCAAGACCACCTGCGGGCGGCTCATCGTGCGCCTGGAAGAGGCCGACCAGGGGCGCATCACCCTGAACGGCGAGGACATCACCCACCTCAAGGGCAAGAAGCTCAGGGAATACAGGCGCCAGGTGCAGATGGTCTTCCAAGACCCCTACCAGTCCCTGAACCCCCAGGTGACCATCGCCGACAGCGTGGCCGAGCCCTTGATCACCAACAAGGTGGGCAGCCCCCTGGACCATATGGAGCGGGTGCTGAAGGTGCTCAAAACCGCCGGCCTGAGCCCGGCCGAGGACTACGTGTACCGCTTCCCCCACCAACTCAGCGGGGGGCAGCGCCAGCGGGTGGCCATCGCCCGGGCCATAGTGCTGGAGCCCAGCCTGTTGGTGGCCGACGAGCCCACCAGCATGCTGGACGCCTCCTACTCGGCCCAGATATTCGAGATACTCCAGGGGGTGCGCGACAAGATGGGGGCCACCATCATGTTCATCACCCACAGCATGGCCTCGGCCCGCTATCTCTGCGACCGCATCGGGGTGATCTACCGGGGCCACCTGGTGGAGCAGGGCCCGGCCGAGCAGGTGATAAACGCTCCCCAACACCCCTACACCAAGGCCCTCATAGACGCCACGCCCAAGTTCGGCCGCGCGGCCGAGGTGCCCACCTACGGCACCCTCCTGGCCGCCGAGCGCCCGGCTAACTCCAGCGCGGGATGCCCCTTTTTCCGGCGCTGCGCCCTGGCCGAGCGCCTGCTCTGCGCCGGGACCTACCCCCCCTGGCGGCAGGTGGGGCCGGAGCAGGTGGCGCTGTGTCACCTGCTCGAGGACGCCGCCCCCGCCGTAAGCACCGGGTAAGGCCCCTTCCGGGGCCCGGGGGAGCCTCGCGGTCCTTGTGTCCTTGGGGGGCGCGTACTAAGATAGACCGCGAATAAGGCCATGCAGTTAACCCCTCGCCGGATGGGGCGATGAACAGTGTAAAATCTTTCGTGAGCCGGTGGCTAAAGGTGCAGCCCGAGGAGATCGGGGTGTTCCTTTGGTCCGCGGCCATCTTGTACCTTATCCGCACCTCCAACATTCTTTTCAACAACTTCGCCGAAACCGCCTTTCTCAAGCGTTTCGGCGTCGAGTACCTGCCCATCGTCTACATCATCAACTCCCTGACCACCTTCCTGATCATGGCGGCCATAACCGGGGTTTTGCGCAAGCTGCCCAGCGGGCGCATGCTGGCCTACATGATGGTGTTCTGCGGCCTGTCGGTGGCCGCCCTGCGCCCGGTGGTGAGCATGGGCTTCGACCTGGTCTATCCGGTTCTGTTCGTGCTAAAGGCCCAGTACGAGGGGCTGTTGGCCTTGGTGTTCTGGAACCTGGCCAACGACTTTTTCAACACCCGGCAATCCAAGCGCATCTTCCCCTTGATCACCGCCGGCGGCGTGATCGGGGCCATCATCGGCAGCTTCATAACCCCGGCCCTGTCCAAGGCCGTCACCTTCGACAACCTGATGCTGGCCTACGCGGTCTCCTGCATGCTGGGAGCGGCCATGGTCTGGGGCATGAACCGCCAGTACCCGGTGCTCAACATTTCCGAGCGCAAGAGCAAGAAAAAGGCCCCCAAGATTTCCATGATCCAGGAGATCAAGCAGATCGGCCCCATGATCAAGGAGTCGACCCTGCTCAAGATACTGGTGCTACTCACCCTGCTGCCCAACATCGCCCTACCGATCATGAACTACCAGTTCAACTTCGCGGTGAACGAGACCTACGCCACCGAGGGCGGCATGGTGGCCTTCTTCGGCTATTTCCGAGGGGTGCTCAACATCGTGAGCCTGGTCATCTTGTTGTTCGTGGGCAAGATCTACACCCGCTGGGGCCTGCCGGTGGCCTTGATATTCCACCCGGCCAACTACGCCATAGCCTTTTTGGCCTTTTTGTTCCGCTTCGACATCGTCACCGCCATGTACGCCCGCCTGTCCACCCGCGTCTTGCTGGTGACCATAAACAACCCCGCCCGCAACATCCTGGTGGGGCTGTTCCCCGACGAGTTCCGGGCCCTGCTCAGGCCCTTTTTGCGGGGCACCGTGGTCAGGGTGGGCATCCTGGTGGGCTCGGGCATCATCTTCCTGTCCGAGCACCTGGTGCACCCGCGCTGGCTGTCCATCGTGGGCCTGGTGGTGTCCCTGACCTGGGTGGCCACCAGCATCTGGCTCAAGCGCTCCTACTCCGACATCCTCCTGGGGCTCATAGGGCGCAACGTCATAGACCTGCGCTCCCTGCAGGACCAGGACGTGGGGGTGATCTTCAAGGACAAGCGGGCCCAGGACCAGCTGGTGGAGGCCTGCATGGCCTCCCAGGGCAAGGCCTGCCTGTGGTACGCCGAGATGATGAAGGCCCAGCAAGTGCCCGAGATGGAGGAGCATCTGCTCAGGCTCATCCAGACCAAGGACGAGAAGACCGCCATCAGCCTGCTGCCCCTGGTGCCCAAGGGAATCGGCCTCAAGGCCCTGGAGGCCTACGCCGCCCTGGCCGACCCGGCCAAGCCCGAGCTTACCGCCGCCCTGGCCGCCGCCGCCGGGCACCTACCCCTGGAAGAGTCGGCCTCCTTCCTGCGCCGCCTGCTGGAGGAGCAGCCAGACCTGAGGGTGCAGGCACAGGCGGTGATCGGCCTGTACCACCTGGAGCCCGAGAAATACCATCCCATCATCCAGCGGTGGCTGGAGAGCGGGGACCACGACCAGCGCCGGGCGGGCGTCATCGCCGCGGGCGGTTCGGGCAACCAGGAGTTCCGCCCCGGCCTGCGCCGCATGTTGGACGAAGACCCCAAGGCCGATTTGGTGCCGGACATCCTGACCGCCCTGGGACGCCTGGACGATCCGGGCATGGACGAGTTGGTGCTGGCCAGGTTGCACGACGACCCCGCCTCGCTGCCCCTGGAGGTGCTGACCAATTTCGAGCTGAAGGGCGAGACCGAACTCAAGGCCTTCATCCGTCTGCTGGGCAGGGAAAAACAAGAGATCCGCGACATGGCCCTGGAACGGCTGTCCGAGGCGGAAAACCTGGACAGCGCGGTGCTCATCGAGGCGCTCAGCCTGCCCAACCGGCGGCTGCGCCGGGGGCTCTACGAGCTGATGGGCCAGCTCAAGATCGGCGACCGGGAGATCATCGCCTTTGCCCGGAGCAGCCTGGAACTGGCCTACTCCAACATCGTGGAGGCCGTGGCGCTGGAGAAGCTGCCCGAGGCCCCGGAGCGCGACCTTTTGATCCAGCACCTGATGGAGCACAAGAAGGCCAGGGTGGAGACCATTCTCCGGGTGCTGGCCACCCAGGAGGGGTCGGACCAGATGCGCCTGGTGATCCGGGGCCTGTCCTCGGCCGACGGCAAGCTGCGCTCCAACGCCATCGAGGCCCTGGAGTCCATGGTGGGCAGCGAGCTGTCCCAGGCCATGCTGCCCCTGGTGGAAGAGGGCCAGGTGAACGAGACCCTGGCCGCCGGGCGCAAGCTGTTCAAGCTGCCCACTCACTTTGACGGCGAGCAGGGCCTGATGGAGCACATGCTGGCCAAGAAGAACTGGGTCACCCTGTATTTGACCCTGGTGGTGCTGGGCCAGCAGGAGCAGGGCCTGGGGCCTTACCGCGAGGCCCTGCAGCGCCTGGCCAAACACCACAACCCCTACGTAAGCGCAGAGGCGGCCCGTTTGGCCGCCAGAGTCTGAGCCCCCCGGCAAGGAGCGAGTCATGAGTCAGGAAACCAGCCTGTCGGAAAAAATCCTGCTGCTTAGGCGCATGGAGATATTCGAGGGCCTGGCCGTGGCCGAGCTGGCCGCGGTGGCCTCGGTGTGTCAGGACTACGAGGCCAAGCCCGATGAGAACATCATCACCGAAGGCGATGTGGGCGAAAGCATGTACCTGATCGTCAAGGGCAGGGTGGTGGTTTCCCAACTGGGCGAGGATGGCTGCTCCATGGAGCTGGCCACCCTGGGCGAGGGCGACTACGTGGGCGAGATGGCCCTGTTTGACGATGCCCCCCGCTCGGCCACGGTGGCCGCCAACGGCCCGGTGCGCCTATTGGTGCTCTACAAGCGGGAGTTCGACGAGACGGTGCGCGAGTATCCCCAGGTGGCCTTGCAGATGTGCAAGGAGCTGAGCCGCCGCCTGCGCAAGCTGCACGAGAAGATCCACGCCATCCCGGTGTGCGACCTGCCGTCCTCCTTCACCAACGGTGAGAAAGAAAACGGCTCAAAGCCCGATTCAGAACCCGGCTAAGCTCCGCCGCTTTTTCCGGATACACCCGGCTGTACTCCAGGTCGGCGTAGAGGTCCTTGTTCAACTCCATCTGCACCGCCACCGCGCCCCTGGCCCTTAACCTGGGGCCGTAGCGAGCGATGATGTGCCCTCCGGCGTAGGGGGTGTTGTAGGCCACGCTCAGGCCTTGGTCGCGCAACGCCTCCCCCAACAAACGAAACACCTCGGGCGGGCAGGTGGGCTCGCCGCGCTCCGGGGCCGCCTCGCCGCCCTCGCCGCCGCGGTTGCTCAGCACCACGTCGGCCCGCTTGGCGCCGGGGTCCGGGGCCTCGGCCGGGCCGATGCCGTCCAGGGAGTGGCCGTCCAACAGGACCCGCACGCCGGGGGCGGCCAGGGCCTCGGCCATCTCGCGGTGCCAGGGCCGCCAGAAGCTCTCCACCCAGCGGCGCTTAAGCGCCTGGTCCGGGCCTTGGCCGGGGGGGAACACCGCCCGCCCGGCGTAGTCGATGGCCGCCACCACCCCCTTGGGTCCCAGGTCGTCGGGGGCGCGGTTCAGGTCCACCACCAGGCGGGTCTGGGGGGCGGGCAAAACCTTGAGGGCGGGCAGGGGGCCGAAGACCTCCCGTGAGCCCAGGTCCACCGACTGCTCCACCTCCAGCGGGCTGAGCGCCAAACGGGCCGCCGCCTGGGGGGGAACCTGGGCCGAGCAGTGGGGCAGCGAAATTACCAGAGGCAGAACAGAAGCCTCGTTAGGCATGGCCCTTGAGCCTCCGGACCTGCTCCTCCACGAAGTCGGCCACCATGGATTCTATCTTGATGCCGTCCAGCCGGTTTATGCGCGGGATGCCGCCGGGGCTCACCACGTTTATCTCCACCAGCTTGTCGCCGATGATGTCCAGGCCCACGAAGTACAGGCCGTCGGCCATGAGCCGGGGCCGTATGGTCTCGCAGATGCGGCGGTCGCTTTCGGTTATCTCGTGCTTGGCCGGAGTGGCCCCGGCGTGGATGTTGGTGCGGAAGTCGCCCTCGGCCGGTATGCGGCGCATGGCTCCCAGAATCTCGCCGTTTAAAAGCATGACCCGCACGTCGCCGTGCTTTTTCACCTCGGATAGATACTCCTGCACCATGATGGCTTCGCGCTCGGGGTAGGGCTTGTAGGAGTTCACGTAGTAGTGGATCAGGCTGTTGAGGTTGTCGCGGTCGTGGCTGCTTACCTTGATGACCCCCTCGCCCCGGGAGCGGCTGAGCGGCTTGACCACCATGGCCCCGCCGAACTCGTCGATAACCTTGCGCACGCGTTTGGGGTCGCGGCTTACGTGGGTCTCGGGGATGATCTCCGGGAAGTTGAGCAGATACAGCTTGCTGCTGGCCAGCATCTGGCCGGTGGTGCTGTTGATGGTGAACACCTCGCCGCGCACGTGGTGCAGGTATTCCAGGGTCTGGTAGTTGAGCGGCGGGTCCTTGCGCAAAAACAGGGCGTCGATGTCGGTGATCTCCTCGAAGATCAGCTCCTCGCGCTTCAGGCAGGCGATGGCGTCGTTCCAGTAGTCGCGCATGGACTGGTCCGGGGCCACGCTGACGTTGCGCATGCGCGCCACCAGGCGCGAGCCGCGCACGTAGACGTCGTGGGGCTCCAGGAAAAACACGGTGTGCCCCCGCTGGTTGCACTCGTACATCAACCAGCTCGTGGTCTCGTTTTCGGGCTCGATGGACTCCAGGGGGTCCATCATAAAGGCGATAATCATATCCCCGCCCCGCTGATGTAGTAAATGCGCCACCCACCATGGCGCAATAAAGCCGGCCGTGAAAGAAGCCGGCTCCCACGGAGCGAAAGCAGCGCCTTCACCCCTGCTCGGCTTTTTACTTTAGCACAAAGGCCCGTAGTGTGACAGGCGTGGCGGCCCGGTTCAAGGCACCGCGAACACCTCCACCGGCTGACTGCGCCCCTTCACCGTGGTGGCGCGCAGGCGATCGAGGGCCACCCCCTCCCCCAGGGCGGCGGCGGTGGACCCGCTCATCAGGATGTCGCGGCCCATGGCCTTGGTCAGCTCTTGCAGGCGGGCGGCCAGGTTCACCGTGTCGCCTACCAGGGCGTAGGTAAGCCTGCCGCCGCCGCCGATGTTGGCCGCCAGGGCCGGTCCGCTGTGGATGCCGATGCCGTGGCGCAGGGGATGGTGCCCGGTGGCGATGAGCCGGGCGTTGTAGGCGGCCAGACGCCGCCGCATGGCCAGGGCCGCCTCCAGGGCGTGGCGGGGATGGTCGGCCAGGGCCAGGGGCGCGCCGAACACCGCCTCGATCTCGTCGCCGATGTATTGCAGCACCAGGCCGCCGTGCTCCTCCACCGCGGTGGCCATGTGCTGAAAATAGCCGTTGATCACCATGACCACCTCCTTGGGGGGAGTGGTCTCGGCCAGGGTGGTGAAATCACGCAGATCGGCGAAGATCATGGTGACCTGTTTGATCTCGCCGTCCAGGGGGATGCGCCCGGCCAGTATCTCGTCGCGCACCTGCTGGCTGACGTACAGGCCGAAGGCGTCCTTGATGCGCTCGCGCTCGGCCAGGCCCTCGGTCATCTGGTTGATCATGTCCGCGGTGTAGCCTATCTCGTCGTTGGCCATCACCTGCACCCGGTTGCCGAAGTCGCCGCCGCGCACCTTGCTCAGCACCCGCACTATTTCCCTGAGCGGCCGCACCATGTTCACGGTGACCAGGGCGGCCAAGCCCACCGCGTTGACCATGAACATCACGCAAAGCACCACCACCGCGGTCTGCAAATCGCCCAGCACCTCGGCCGCCGGAAGGCTGCCCACCTCCACCAGGCGGGCCGACCCCTTGATAGTGAAGATGATGGCCAGGAAGGGGACCATGCAGGCCCCCAGCAAGAGCCCGGCCATACGCACGCCGATGCGCATGCGCCAGGCCCCCCGCACCCGCGAGAGGCCCCCGTTGGGGAAGAACACCGGGGCCAGCTTGTGCTGCAGCATATGCTCCAGCAGGAAGAAGGCGGTGGTCACGGTGATGGCCCCCACGAACAGCGAGCGCAGGGCCATGACCCCTCCGAGGTGCGTCGCCACGGGCAATTGGAACAGGACCAGGGGAAAGACCAGGGCGGCCAGGCCCCACAGGAAAAGGTTGAGGCACACGGCCACCCAGGGCTCGTTGAGCAGGCGGCGGCTGGCCAGCTTGGTGAGCGCCGGGCTGGACTTGCGGCCCCCGGCCAGGTCGGCCAGGTGTCGGCGTATGGGCCGCTCCCAGGTGAGCAATACGCCGAATCCCACCGTGAAGGCGAAAAGGTCGTAGATGATGATCAGCCACATGATTTCCGGGGTGCGGGGCAGACGGATCATGTAGGCCCAACGGTCCAGTGCCGCCATTAGGGCCACCCCCATAATGTTGGCCATCAAGTTGCCGAAAAGCATGAGGTTGGCGAGAAAAAAGCGCCTAGCGCGGGTCAACCGGTCCTCCCGGATGGAGTTTATATCTCCAAGGCCATGCCCTCGGCGGCGGCGTCCACCGCCATGCCGCCGGCATGCTCCCGAGCCGCTTCCACCACGCTTTGCACTTGGTCGTCGCTGCGGTCCGGGTCGTGATGGGTCAGTAGCAGGCGGCCCGCCCCCGCCGCCCGGGCCAGGGCCACGGCGGAGGGCCAATCGGAGTGCCCCCGGCCATGGTAGGGGCCCATTTCGCTGGGCAGGTATTGGCAGTCGTGGATGAGCACCTTGGCTCCCCGGCAGAAATCCACCAGGCGGGGCGGGGGGCCTTGGGGAGGCAGTTCGTTGTCGGTGATGAACACCAGGGCGCCCTCGGGGCCGTCGAAACGGTAGCCGATGCTGCCCTGGGGATGGCTCAGCGGGGTGGTGCGCACCTGGTAGCCGCCCAGGGTAAAGCGGGGCGGGTCCAGGCCGGGGCCGGGCACGATGTCGGCGGGGAGCTGGTCAAAGGGCACCGGGAAACCGCCCACCGGACGCCCGGAATAGAACAGGCGCTTCAGCCCGTGCAGGGCGTTGGGCCAGCCGCCCACCGAGATGGTCATGGCCGGGTCGAAGATGGGGGCGAAAAAGGGAAAACCCATGAGGTGGTCGGGGTGCAGGTGGGTGATGAGCAGAGTGACTTGCTTGCACTTGCCCAGCAGGGCCTGGCCCAGAGGCCGGATGCCGCTGCCCGCGTCGATAATTACCTGCTGCCCGCCCAGTTCAAGCTGTAGGCAGGTGCTGTTGCCCCCAAAACGCAGGGTGTTAGGACCCGGCGCGGGGATGGAGCCCCTGGTTCCCCAGAATCTCAGGCGCACTTGAATATGCCTCCCGTTGGTCCCGGCGTTGGTGCAACTCGCCCTAGAGAAAAGAGCCTAACACAATCGGCCATTACCGGCCAGGGCCGCCAGGCGGTAGAGCACCACCCGGGCCATGGGCTCCATTACCGCGGCGTCCACCTTTTGCTTCAGCTCCGGGGCCAGGCCCTCCAGGCCCTGGGCGGCCCAGGCGAACAGGGGGCTGTCCGCAAAAGGCTTGCCCTGGGGCGGGGCCATGGGCAACTCGCTGTGGCGCAGGTAATGGTATTGCCGCTTGAGGTGGCCCTTGGGGTTGAGCACGTCGGTCAGGGGCCTGCGGAAATAGGCCGACACATAGAACACCAGGGGCTCCAAATAGGGGAAGCGCACCGGCTTGTGAAAGTAGCGCGAGGCGTTTCTGAACAAGGCGGTGTTACCGGTGGTCATGTTGTGGATGCGCTTGAAGTGCAGGATGGGCCAATAGCCCCGGGGGCCGGTGAGGGCGAGCATCCGGGAGCCCAGGCCTGAGAGCATGCGGCTGTCCACCATGCCGCCGGGCCGGGGCCCGCCAAAGGAACGGGCCGCCTCCAAACGGTAGGCCACCCTGGTCAGGGGCTTTTGGGGCGACACCGGGCTTTTGAACAGCAGATCCTTGGGGCCCATGCGCGAGGTGAGGGCGAAAAACTGCATGGTGTCCGCGTTCTGCCCGCTGAGGATCTCGCCGCAGGAGGCCCGGCTGAAGGCCTGGTACATGGAAAAGGAGGAATGGGCCGCGAAGGGGTCGTGCTCCACCGCGTCGCTCAAATACTCGCGGTTCATCGGCTCGGTAAAGTCCACCGCCACCGGGGTGTAGGGCTTGCCCTGGGCCACGGCGTTTATCAGGGCCGCGCTGGCCTCCAGGCTGCGCTCCCGGTCCTGATAGGGCGCGGCCATGTAGATGGTCAGCACCTGCTCGATGCGCTCTTTTTGGCTCATGAGCAGGTAGTGGCTGTCGATGCCCGTGGAGTAGCACAGGGTGTAAGGCCCCGCCCCCAGGCGGCGGCCCACCACGGCGTAGAGGTCGTCCCAGGTGAAGGGCTTGCCGGCGGGCGGGTCGGGGCACACCGCCGCGGTCATGCCCAGGGACGCGCCCTCCACCTGGTAGAGGGTGCCCACGCTGAGCCGGTTCAGATCCTTGAAATAGGTGCGCCCCGGCGCGCAGGTCTTCTTGCGGCTGAACCAGGCCAACTGCGCCGGGTCGTAGGTCTCCCAGGCCAGCAGGTCGCGGCCCTGGGCGAAGGCCCGCCAGGAGTCGCTGATGACCAGGCGGCCGTCCTGGGACCACCAGTACACCGTGTTGCCCAGCTCGTCGGAAGTGAGCACCCGCTCCAGGGACCCGTCCCGGCAAACCAGGATGAGGTAGGCCCCGGAAAGGGCGGCCAGGCCGGACAGGCGGGAAGGGTCGGCCAGCCAGGCGGCCAGGGCCTCTTCCAGGGCACGGCCCACGGTCGTGGGGTCGTCATCGTAGTCCAGGCGCCCGTATTCCACCCGCCAGCCGGGGCGGCCCAGGACATGAACCTGACGCCCGGCGGCCTGGATGGTCCCTTGGCTTTGCAAATCCGCCCGGCGGCTTATTTCCACCCTGGCGTTGGTCAACTCCAGCAGCACGGCTTCTCCCCACCCAAAAGCTCAGACCCGCGATGCATGATTATAGCCCCCTTTAGGGGCTCCTAGAGCTTGAACCACTCGGTGAGTTTTTCCATCACCTGGGGGGTGGTCTTTTCGCTCAGGTTGATGGCGTCGCGCTTCTTGAAAACGCCGCCCACCTTTTGGTAGCGCCGGAAACCGGCCTTGGGCGCGCCGAACTCGCCGGTCTTTTTGTCGAGCTCGCGGTAGAGGAACAGCACCGTGGTCCACAGGCCCTTGTTGAGCACCTGCTTGTCCAATTGCTCCACCAAAACCTGGCCGTCCTCTTCGTATTGCACCGTCAACTCGTCGTAATCGTTGGCCACGTTAAATCCTTTCGGGTCCATATGAGGGGCGCCCCGTCCGGAGACCGGGCGGGGCGGAGAAATTCGCGCCAAGGCGCGCGGCTTCTATTTGAAGCGCTGCTTGTCCTCTTCCAGAGCGTCCACGATGTGGGCGGAAACCTCGGGAAGCTTCCAAAGGATGCGCTCCCAGGAGGGCAGGTGGCGCACCTCCAGGGACTCCTCCTTGAGTTTTTCCTCCAGGCGCAGGATGGTCTGTTGCAGGCCCTGGTCCACGAAGGGCTTGAACACATCGTAGGTGGCGGTGAGGCGCAGCATCTTTTCCGCGATGTGCGAGGGGGCCGAGAGGTGATCGGCGGTCTGGACGATGGCCCGGGAGAGCACCTCGTAGACCATGCTCTCCTCGGAGTCGCGGTCGTAGTTCAGGTTGTTGAACTCGGCGTTGTCCGAGTACTTCTTGATGATCTCCTCGGCGATGGACTCGTAGGTAAGCGCCAGGTCGCGGAAGAACTCCTCGCCCACCTCCAGGCCCTCCTCCACGATCAACGCGTGCAAGAGGGTCTGAATGATGTCCAGGGACATCTTGTGCAGGCCGCTCTTGGGGTCGTCGGTGCTCACCCGCTGGTGCTTGTGGTCGAAGCTCTTGCGGGTGAACTCCACCTGGGCCACGTGGGAGGCCTTGCGGAACACCTCGATGAGGGTGAATATCTCCACGCCCCAGTCCAGGGAGTAGCGCATCTTCCGTAACAGCCACATGTCCAGGCAGACCTCGCCGGAGAGCTGATAGTCGAAGCTCAACAGGAAGTCCACCAGGCGCAGCATTTTTTCTTCGCTGCCCTCGCTGAACTTGCGCTTGAGCGACAGCAGCAGGGGGTCCAACAGCAGGCGCTTGACCCGCCCGAAGAGGCGCTGGCCGTTCCAGCGGGCGTAAAAAGCCTTGGAGAACGGGTAGTTGTGCACCAGCACCGGGTAGAAGAGGCGGTCCAACTGGCGGCGCTGGAAGGTCTTGATGTCCGCGTCCAACAGGCCCACGCAGGTGGCCCCCAAGGCCATGGCCACCCCGAAGCCCATGAACACGTTGCGGCCCTTGCCCCGGCGGGACAGGTCGAAGCCGCCGTCTTCCTCCAGCATTTTGTAGATGCCGCTTATCGCCGGGCCGTCGTTCCACTGGATCAGGTAGTTCTTGAGCCCGCCCTTTTGGCAGATGTCGATGCAGGTGTGGACGTCTTTTTCGCTGGCCTGGTCCAGGCCGAAGATCACGTGGGCCAGATACTTGGCGCTGGACAACTCCGCCACGATATTTTCGAACACCGGGCGGTTCTCCGGATCGGTGAACTCGCTGGCCAGGGCCGGCACGATGAGCACGGGTTTTTTCCAGCGGGCCGCATGCACCAGCTGCTGCAGGATGTCCTGTTTGTCTTGCAGGACGTAGTAGCTGGTGACTCGGGAGTGGGTCTGGGCGAAGCTGGGCATAAACGAGTGTCTCCTTGGCGCGTCGAACTGAAAAGCCCCCAACGGAAAGCGAAAATTTCCCGGCGGAGCTGCGATCTATTCTGGTTTCTCCTTATTATGCCCCTTGGGAGGCCCTTGGTCCAGGGGAGCCTGGGAGGCCGGTATCTGGGCGGCCCTGGTGATGGCCTTTTCCCCGAAGCGGGCCACGATGGCGTCCTCGGCCCGGCCCAGGGCCTGGTTGCGCCCGGTTTTCTCGCTCCCGAACAGCTCCGTCTGGCCCTGGCCGGGGGCGCCGAGGTGGCTCACCCCCACCCCGATGAGGCGGAAGGGGCCGGGCGCGCCGTAGGCCTCCATAAGCTCCCGGGCCGCCGCGAAGATCTCCGAGGCCGCGTCCGTGGGCTGGGCCAAGGTGGTGCTGCGGGTGACCAGGCGATGGTCGCGGTGCTTGAGCTTCAGGGTCACGGTGCGCCCGCAAAACCCCTGGCCGCGCAGTCGCCGGGCCACCTTTTGGCTCAGGCCCAGGAGATGGGCCGCCAGCACCTGGCGGTCGCCGGTGTCGGCCTCCAGGGTGATCTCGTTGCTCACGCTTTTCACCTCCCGGCCGGGGGTGACCCCGCTCTCGTCCCGGCCCCAGGCCAGGTCCCACAGCCGGTGGCCGAACACCCCCATCACCCGCTCCAGCCGCTCCGGCCCCAGCTTCCTGAACTCCACCAGGCGGGTGAGGCCCATCTCCCCCAGCCGCGCCCGGGCGCGGGCCCCCACGCCGGGCACCTCCTTCAGGCTCACCGTGGCCAAGAAGGCCTCCAGGTCCGTTACCACGGTCAGACCGTCGGGCTTGTCGCGGTCGCTGGCGATCTTGGCCAAGAAGCGCACCGGCGCGATGCCCACCGAGCAGGTGAGGCCGGTGGCCTGGTGCATGGCCCGCTTGATGGCCATGCCCGCCTGAGCCGGGGGGCCCCAGAGGCGCTCGGTGCCGGTGAGGTCCAGGTAGGCCTCGTCCACGCTCACCGGCTCCAGCAGCGGGGAGAACCCGGCCAGCACCTCCATGACCCGGCGGCTCACCTGGCGGTAGCGCTCCATGCGCGGGGTGAGGAACACCCCCTGGGGGCAGCGGGAGCGGGCCTCGAACATGGGCATGGCCGAGCGAACTCCGAAGCGGCGGGCCTCGTAGGAGGCGGCGGAGACCACCCCCCGTTTGCCGCCGCCCACGATGATGGGAGCCCCGGCCAACCGGGGTTGGTCCAGGCGCTCCACCGCCGCGTAAAAGGCGTCCATGTCCACATGGGCCAAAACCTGACCCTCAAGGCCTTGCAAGGCTTGCCTCCCGCCCTAAAACATGCTAGCTTCGCCCAGCTAGCCGTAAAGTGGAGTTTCCCTTTCCGGAGTGAGCCTATCTTGTACCTGCCAGATGATGCAAATCCGCGCAACCACGTGGGGGATCGCAACTTCGAGTGCCCCCATTACGTGTTTTGTCTGGATATCGCCGCGGCCAACATGTGGCCCAACTTCACTTGCGATTTTTGTATCTACAAAAAGACCAAGGAAGACAAAAAAATCGAGGAGTTGGATCTCTGCGCCCCCGGCTGGGAAGATATCTGGGGCGGCAGCGGTTAGCCTTTAGACTCCCTTAAAATCCGGGAAACGCTTGGCGCACAGCCCCTGGAGCCAGGTGTGCAGGCCTGGGCAGGCGGCCACTATGTCGCCGCGCCACAGGGCCTCTTCGCCCCCGTGGAAGTCGCTGACCAGGCCCCCGGCCTCCTGCACCAGGAGTATCCCCGCGGCCACGTCCCAGGGCTTGAGGCCCAGTTCCCAGAACCCCTGCCCCCGCCCGGCGGCCACGTAGGCCAGGTCCAGGGCCGCCGAACCGGCCCGGCGCGCCCCGGCGCTCTCCAAAAACACGTCGCGGAACAGCTCCATGTAGGGGTCCAGCCATTGCTTGTGGCGGAAGGGGAAGCCGGTCATGAGCAATGCCTGCTCCGGACCGGCCATGTCGGCCACGCTCAGGCGCTCCCCGTTCAGCCAGGCGCCCCCGCCCCGGCCGGCCACGAACTCCTCGTCCTTGGTCACGTCCAAGACCACCCCCGCCAGGGGCAGGCCATGCTCCACCAGGGCCACGCTCACGGCCACGTGGGGGAAGCCGTGGATATAATTGGTGGTTCCGTCCAGGGGGTCCACCACCCACAGGGGGCCCTCCTGGGCCTGGGCCTGGGCCAGGTCGGCCGGGGTCTCCTCCGAGAGCACCGCCTGGCCGGGAAAATGCTGGGCTATGGTGGCCAACACTGCCTTTTCACTGGCTAAATCAGCGTCGGTCACGTAGTCGAAGCGCTGTTTGCTCTGCACCTGGAGGTGCTGTCCCCAGCGTTCCAGCAGGATTTGGGCCCCGGCCCTGGCCGCAGCCTGGGCGCAATGGACGTACTCGGATGTCGTGGGCAAGGGCAAAATCCTTTCCCGAGTGGGAAGATCGCGAATTACCTCTTTATTTTTGGGCCATGCGTGCTATATGATGATAACCCAAAATGTATTTCGAGGCACCCCCAGCCGGAAGCGCCAGTGAGTTCATCCGCCGTTCAAGCCTCTGAAAAAAGCCTGCTCCAGCCCAGCATCATTCCGCGGCCGGAGCACTCCATCAGCCGCAAGGACATCGACAGCGATGCCTTGAAGGTTCTCTACCGCCTGCACAGCCATGGCTATTTGGCCTATCTGGTGGGCGGTGGGGTTCGCGACGTTCTCCTGGGGCGAAAGCCCAAGGATTTCGACGTGGCCACCGACGCCCGCCCCTCCGAGGTGCGCAAGCTGTTCAGGAACAGCCGCGTCATCGGCAAGCGTTTTCGGCTGATCCAGGTGTTTTTTCGGGGAGGCAAAATCATCGAGGTAAGCACCTTCCGCCGTCCCGCCGAAGAAGACAACAGCGAGGTGCTCAGCGACAACAACACCTTCGGCACCCCGGCCGAGGACGCCCTGCGCCGCGACCTGACCATCAACGCCCTGTTCTACAACATCGCCGACTACAGCGTTGTGGACTATGTTGACGGCCTGGCCGACCTGAAGGCCGGGCGCATCCGGGCGGTGGGCAACGCGGACGTGCGCTTCCACCGGGACCCGGTGCGGGTGCTCCGGGCGGTGCGCCACGCGGCGCGCACCGGCTTCACCCTGACCCCGGACACCCTGGAGGCGGTGCGGGAGCACCGAAGCGAATTGTGCCTGTGCCCCACCAGCCGGGTGCGCGACGAGCTGATGCGCGACCTCAAGGGCGGGGCCGCCGCCGCCTGGCTGGAGCTGGCCCACGACACCGGGGTGCTCTACAGCCTGCTGCCCACCCTGGAGCCCTACTACGGGCCCCAGGACAGCCCCCTGCGGGCCCGGGCGGCACAGTTGCTCTCCCGGGTGGACCAGGCCCTGGCCCAGGGCAAGGACGTGGAAGAAGCGGTGGTGCTGTGCCTGCTGTTCTGGCCAGCCCTGGAAATGCTGGCCGAGGAGCAGGAATTCGCCCCCGGCCGCCAGGGGCGCTCCCAGTGGGCCCTTTGGGTGCGCGACGCCCTGCCCGAACTGTCCGAGCCGGTGGCCTTCGCCAAAAGAATCTTGGAGCGGGCCTGTCAGATCGCCGGGCTGATGGGGTTCGTGACCTTGGCCACCCCCGGGCAGGCGATGCCCAAGAAGGTGGTCGCCCGGGGCTACTATCCCGTGGCCTGCGACTTGGCCGGTTTTTTGGACTTGGACCTGGAGGGTATGAACCGCTCCGGGACCGACAACGGCACCACCAAACGCCGCCGCCGCAGGCGTCGGCGGCGTAAGCCGCGCAACAAAAGCGCGCCCCCCTCTTAGCACCGAAAGAGAGATAAGAGATGGCCGCCCCCGCCGCCCCCGCAGTTGCTGACGCCGGCAACGAGGCCGGCATCCTTAACATTCCCCAGCTTCTATTCCAGCGGGTGGACCTGCTGGGCGAGCGCACCGCCATGCGCCTGAAGGAGTTCGGGCTGTGGCAAGACATCTCTTGGAACACCTACGGCGAAAAGGTGCGCCAGGCGGCCATGGGAGTGGCCGCCCTGGGGGTGGAGCCGGGCGACACCGTGGCCGTGATCGGCGAAAACCGGCCCGAGTGGCTCTTCGCCGACCTGGGCGTCATGGCCGCCGGGGGGGTTACCACCGGCATCTACACCACCAACGCCGCCGAGGAGTGCGGCTACATCCTGAGCCACTCCCAGGCCAAGGTCTACATCGTCGAGGACGAGGAGCAGCTGGACAAGGCCCTGGAGGTGCGCGGCGAGTGCCCCAACCTGAGCAAAATCGTGGTCATCGACACCGAAGGTCTCAGGCATTTCTCCGACCCCATGGTCATGGATTTTGAGGAGCTGCTGGCCCTGGGCCGCGAGCACGACGCGGCCAACCCCGGCCTGTTCGAGGCGCGCCTGGCCGCCCGGGGCCCGGACGACCTGGCCCTTCTGATTTACACAAGTGGCACCACCGGCCCGCCCAAGGGGGCCATGCTCAGCCACAACAACGTGCTCTGGACCACCAAGGCCCTGGCCCAGGCCATCCCTGTGTACCAGGAAGACGAGTTGCTATCGTTTTTGCCGCTGAGCCACATCGCCGAGCGCATGTTCTCGGTGTACATGCACCTTCGCTTCATGTACACGGTCAACTTCATCGAAAACACCGACACGGTCACCGAGAACGTGGTGGAGGTCAGCCCCACCGTGTTCTTCGCGGTGCCGCGCATCTGGGAAAAATACTCCTCCTCCATTTACATCAAGATGAAGGACGCCACCTGGTTCAAGCGCCTGGTGTTCGCCCTTGCGCTGAAGATCGGCAAGCGCCGGGCCAAGGCCCGGCTCAGCGAGCAGGGGGTGGGCGCGGCCCTGGGCCTGGCCTTCGCCCTGGCCCACGCGGCGGTGTTCAAGAAGCTCAAGGAGCGCCTGGGCCTGGAGCGGGTGCGCCTAGCGGTGAGCGGCGCGGCCCCCATCAGCCCGGACGTGCTCAGGTTCTACCACGCCATCGGCCTGCCGCTAAGGCAGGTGTATGGCCAGACCGAGGACACCGGCCCCACCTCCATCCACCACGGCGACCTCATCGAGGCGGAAAACGTGGGCCCGGCGGTGCCGGGGGTGGAGGTTAAGATCGCCCCGGACGGCGAGATTCTGGTCAAGGGCGAGAACGTGTTCCTGGGCTACTACCGCAACCCCGAGGCCACCGCCGAGACCCTGGAGGACGGCTGGCTGCACTCGGGCGACGTGGGCGAGCTGGACCAGCGGGGCTACCTGACCATCACCGACCGCAAGAAGGACCTGATCATCACCAGCGGCGGCAAGAACATCGCCCCCCAGTACCTGGAGAACAAGCTCAAGTTCAGCCCCTACATCAACGACGCGGTGGTCATCGGCGACCAGCGCAAGTTCGTCAGCGCCCTGGTGTTCATCGACGAGGACAACGTATTCAAGTATGCCCAGGACAACAAGATACCCTTCACCACCTACGCCAGCCTGACCCAGGCCAAGGAGGTGAAGGAGCTGATCGCCCGCGAGATCGAGGACGTGAACAAGACTCTGGCCCGGGTGGAGCAGATAAAGCGCTTCACCATCCTGCCAAAGAAGCTCCTGGAAGAGGACGGCGAGGTCACCCCCACCATGAAGGTGAAGCGCAAGTACATCAACGAGACTTACGCGGATATGATCAACGCCATGTATCGGTAGGCGGCGGCGCTAAGCGCCGACAAAGCAAACAAAAACGCCCCGGCCGATCATGGCCGGGGCGTCTTAATTTTTAGAGTCGCGTCGGAGGCTAGGGCAGGGCGTTGTTGAGCTTGCCGGCCCAGTGGTCGTAGGCGTCGGTGTTCAGGTGCAGGTTGTCGCTGAGCAGGTACTCGATCTTCAGATAGCCGTCCTGGGCCATGGAGGAGTTGAGGTCCAGCCAGGTCTCGCCCTGGGTGCTGGTCATGGAGGACAACAGGTTGTTGAGTTGGGTCACCTTGACGTTGATGGCGTAGGAGTTGGGGTAGCCCGAGCCGGTGTGCAGGGTGGACTGCATGATGACGATGACCCCGGCGGCCTTGGAACGCACCACCATCTGGCGCAGGTTGTTGTAGACCGTGGACACCGCCACGTTGCGGATGATGTCATTGATGCCGCCCATGATGCAGATGACCTTGGGCTTTTTGGCCAGGGCCGTGCTGAGTCGCGAGAGCATGCCGCTGGTGGTGTCGCCGTCCACGCCGTAGTTCAGGATGGTGTTGTTGGGGAACAACCCCGACCAGGAGCCTCGGTGGGTGATGGAGTTGCCGAACATGATGATGATGTCGTCAGGGCCCAGGGAGTTGCCTCCCTCGCCCCCGCCGCCGCCGCAGGCTCCGGCCAAGCCAAGGGCCAGGGACAACAACAGGATGATGACCAGCCGCATTTTCATGCTGCTCTCCTCCGTTGGTTAACCCGTCACGAGAATAGGTCTCAGTCAAGATTTAATAACCGGAGACGATAGCACCATTGTGCCCATTTGACAAACGCCAAAATTAAAAAAGCCTACCGTCTGGTTGGTTGCGGCCGTGGCGGCGGAGGGCTACACTGAAAGGCGTACACCGGGAGAAAGAGCCCTTGAGCCGCGGACAATCGTCATACATCCTATTATATTGCATGCTTATGCTGCTTATCGCGGCCGTGGCGGGCTTGGCCTTCAACCTGCTGACCCCCCAGGGCGTCGGTTGGACCCCCAGCCACGTGAGCCGGCCCCTGTGGAGCGCCGTGGACCTGGCCCAGGCGGTTGGGCTGCAAAAGGACGGCGCGCTGCTGGTGGACGCCCGTGACCCCGGCGACTACAAGCTTAGCCGGGCCGCCGGGGCGGTGAATCTTTACCCCGAAGAATTTGACCTGCTGTGGCCCCTGTTGGGGCCCACTCTGCGCCAGGCCCCGGCGGTGGTGGTCTATGGCCGCTATTTCAGCCGCTGGCCCGCCGCCCAAGTGGCCCAGATTTTGCGAGGCCAGGGTTTGCCCAAGGTCTATGTGATGTTGGGAGGCCTGTCCGACTGGCAAAAGGCCGGCCTGCCCATGAAGACCCCCCGGAGGAAGCGGCCATGAAGAGCCTGGGCGAACTCATCTCCCTGGCCTGCCGCCTTTTCCTGGCCGGGCTTTTCCTGTGGGCGGCCCACGACAAGGTGTGGGACCCGGCCTCCTTCGCGGCGGCGGTGGCCCGCTACGACCTCATCCCCATGGGCCTGGTGAACCCCTCCAGCGTGCTGCTGGCCTGGTTGGAGCTGGTGGTGGGGCTGTGCCTGCTGGTGGGCCTGGCCACCAGGGCGGCGGCCTTGTGGTCGGCCCTGCTGCTGGCGTTCTTCACCGGCCTGATGATCTACGCCGGGATGACCGGCGCGGGTTTCGACTGCGGCTGCTTCCCCGGCGAGGCGGGCCACCCTGCGGGATACGAGTCGGCGGTGCGCGACGCCCTGATGATGCTGCCCGCCCTGTGGCTGCTGATTTTGCCCGGCCGCTGGCTGGCCCTCACCGGCCGCCGTCGGGAGCGCCCGGACCGGCTCACCCTATCCGTTTAAAACTGTCTTTCCCGCTGCGGCACACCGGGCAGGCGTCCGGGGTGTGGTCCTCGAACACGTAGCCGCAAACCTCGCACACGTGGTAGGTGACCTCGCGCCCCCCGGCCAGGGCCGAAAGAGCCCGCTTGTACAACTCGGCGTGGCGGGCCTCCACGTCCCTGGCCCGCACCAGGGCCCACTCCAGGTCCGGCCGCTTGGCCCCCACCGCCCCGGCCAATATGGGCGGGTAGTGCTCGGCCTTGGCGGCCAGTTCGTGCTCAAAGGCGGCCCGCAGGTTGGCCTCGGTGTCGCCCACCTCCCCCTCCAGGTAGTTCAGCATCTCCTTTGCGTGCACCGCCTCGGCCTCGGCCACCGCCTTGAACAGGGCGGCCACCTGGGGCAGCTCCTCCTTGGCCGCCTGGCGGGCGAAGGCCTGGTTGCGCACCGCGGCCTTGGACTCCCCGGCAAAGGCCGCCCGCACCATCGCCTCCAACTCCGGGGGCAGGGGCTCCATGAGCACGAAGCGGTTTTCGTCCGCCCCGCACTGGGGGCACTTGGCGGGTGGTCGCTTGCCCTCGTGGATGTAGCCGCAGACCGTGCAGCGCCAGCGCTTCATGGCATCTCCTCCCAAAATATGGCGTCGGCCGGGCAGTCGGCCATGGCCTCGTCCACCTCCGGCGGGTAGGCGTCCATCTCGGCCACCTCTATGTAGCCGCCCGCCTGGTTCAGCCTGAACACCTGGGGAGCCAGGTCCAGACAGCCCTCGCACAGGGTGCAGGCGGCCATGTCCACCACCGGCCGTTGGGGCATATTCTCCTCGCAAAATCAAGGCGGGCCGGCCCGCCTGGACCGGCCCGGCATAGTCTGAAGGGGGGCCTATTTTCTTTCCAGCAACTTTTGGGCCAGGGTCTTCCACTCGGCGTCCTCAGGCTCCAGGCCCGGCTCCACCGGCCCGGCGATCACCGCCTTGAGCACTTGGTTGGCCTCATGGCCCTGGTCCTCGTCGATCAAGACTTCGGCCAGGTAGATGTGGTTCAAGTAGCGGTGGGGACCCTTTTTGACCGCGATCTTGAGGTTTTCGATGGCCTTTTCATTGTCCCCGCCGAACAGGCCGGGCAGCTTGAAGTACAGCCTTCCCAACACTCGGTAGGGGCCGCCCGCCTCGTAATTGGGGTCCAGTTCGATGACCGTGGCCATTTCCTTCTTGATGGGGTCCACCAGGGACAGGCTCTCCATGACCCCCTTGGCGCTGCCGTACACCCCGTAGTTGACCCCCAGCCAGTAGTGGCCGGGCAGGCTCTTGGGGTTGATGGCGATGGCCTGCTTGGCCGCGTCCACCCCGCTCTGGAAAACCGCGAGCTTCTGGTCCTTGGGCACGTGGGAGCCCACCCAGTACTGGGTCCGGGAGAGCTTCCAGGCGGCCTCCTCGCTCTTGGGGTCCGCGGTCAGGGCCTGCTTGTAGAGCCCTGCCGCTTCCTTGGCCTTGGCCAGGTCGGCCCGCTGGGCGTAGAGCGCATCGCCCTGGGCGATCAGCTCGGCGGTGGCGGCGGCCAGGGCGGCCCCGGCCAGGCATAGGCAGAGCAGCCCCAAGGCGGCGGCGACGGCGAATTTTTTGGCGATGGACGGCATGTATCCCCCTCCCGGAAAACGGGGCCTGGGCCCCGGCGCGCGTGCGGGCTGCGCCTGTTGATCTATTACTTTACCTCTGGTGGGCCGCCGGGCTCAAGCTCCCTTCAAGAACGAACGCACGAAGTTCTCATAGGAGAGCTGGCCCTGGGTCATGGCCATGAGGCTGCTTTCGCGGCCAAAGAGCTCTTCCACCATCCGTGGCGGCTCCATGCCCCGGGCGGCCAGGTCGGCCACCTTGGCGGCCATCTCCTGTAAAAAGGCGATGCTCGCCGCCAGGGCCGGGGCCGCCGGGTCCACCACATCGCCCATGCCGGTGAACATCACCTTGGGCTGCCGGGCGGCCAACGCCTTTTGCGCGGCCAGGATCTGGCGGCTGTTCTCGTGGTCCCGGCTGGTCTTTTGCTGGGGAGCCACCCACAGGTCGCTGACAAAGGCCCAGCCCTGGTGGGGCTCGTAGTACACCACCAGGTCGTCGCTGTGGCCGGGGGCGGGGATCACCTCCAGGCGGTGCTGGCCCGCCCGCACCTCATCTCCCAAGGGCTGGGGACGGCTGGGCGGGGCCGGTCCCCACATGAGCATCTGGTAGGGGTATAGCTTCTTCTCGGGCGCGGCCAGGCGCTCCAGGGAGGCGGCGGGGGCGTACATCTCCACCCCCAGCCTCTCGGCCAACAGGGCGTTGCCCCCGATGTGGTCCTCATGGTGGTGGGTGTTGAGCACCGCGCGCACCCCCCGGCCAACCAGGGCCTGGGCCAGCTCCTCGGCGGTGTGTGCGCAGCCGCTGTCCACCAGCACGTCGCCCACCTGATAGGCGGCGCACCAATACATGACCCTACCGCCCATCTCCCGCCCCATCTTGAAACAGGTCACCGGCCCGTGCTGGCTGATCCGGATCATTACTCCTCCCTGGTCCTTGCGCCGGGCCTCTGCTAAAGTGGAAAAAAATCTTCAGCCTGGGAGACGCCGTGCGAATTTGCGCCGTTGTAAGCCTGATTTTGGTTCTATGCCTGGCCGCCCCCGCCCTGGCCCTGGTGGGCCCGGGAAAACCCCTGGCCGATCTCACCCTGCCCGACACCGAGGGAGCCAAGCACAGCCTGGCCGAGTTGGTGAAGGGCAAGGCGGCGGTGATCGTCTACTGGTCGGTGAGCTGCCCCCACTGCCGCACCGAGATACCCCACCTGCTTTCCATGGCCCAGAGCCTGGAGGGCAACCCCATGGTCATGCTTTTCGTCAACGTGGACGGCAAGGCCATGACCCCGGCGGTGAAGGCCTACGCCCAGCGGGAAGGCCTGCCTCAGCCCTGGCTGATGGACATGGGCCCTAACGACTCCCTGCCCATGGCCGACGCCTACGACATCATCGGCACCCCGGCGGTGCTGGTGCTGGACAAGAGCGGCAAGCTGCTCCTGTCCCAGGAGCTCAAGCCTGATCTTAAGAAGATCAAGGATGCCTTGCGCGACGCCTTCTAGCCCGGCTATTTTAGGCAGGCCGGGCGGCTTTGAACAACGATTCAGTTTTATCGCTGTCGGTTTACTAGGAATCTAGGCTTCCCGGAGTGGCTGGCGAAGCCGAGAGGTCATTCCAGCAGTTCCTTGAGGCACACCAGCAACCTCCCCACCGGCCGGGCGTTGGCCAACTGGTGATTGAAGCACAGCACCAGGGGCAGGCGCCCCCGGTCCAGGGAGCCGGGGTAAAGGGCCATGGAGTGGGCCGGGGTGAAGGATGCCTCCTCGATGCCTTTGAGGCCCACCATGCTGATGAACAGCGGGGCGTTGCGCCGGGCGTAGTCCTGGGCGAAGGCGCCGGTCAGGCGCTCGGCCCAGTAAGAGGCCACGGGCATGGTTTCGCGCATCCGGCCCCTGAGGCCGGGTAGGCCCAGGGCCCCCTGGCGGGCGCGCAAAAGCTCCTCCAGGGCGTCCAGCTCCAGGTGATGGGCTGCTTCCAGCACCACCATGTCGCAGGAGGCGTCGCCGTTTTCCAGCACCACCGCCACCCTGACCGGCCAGCCCGCCCAGGCCGGGCGGCCCCAGAAGGTGAAAAAGTTCAGGCGAGGGTGCAGGGCCAGGGCGGCCGAGGCGGCCCAGGCGATGGCGGCCAGCCGCCGCCAGGGCGAGGCGTCCGCCAGGGCGGGGCGCAGGTGGGCTGTGGTTTTCAGGGTCACGCCGGGGGTCAGCTCGAAGCCGCGCCACCAGGCCCGGCGGGCGAAACGGTTGCCCTCGTGGGCCACGGGCAGGGGGCGGGGCGTGCGGTGGTGCTTCACTGGTTCTCCGCTGAAACAGGGGTTGTCTCCAGCAATACCTTGCCCGGAGCCCCAACGCAAGAGGACCTTGACCACCGCTGGTTCAGGGGGCACAATTATGAAAATGATTCCTAAATGGAGGGCGCTGTGGACCTGAGCAAGGTTATCAACAGTTCACGTGACCTGGCCCGGCGTTTCGTGGCCCAGGGGCACGACACGGTTCGGCTGCCGGTTTTCTCCTTCAGCGATTGGCAGGCCATCTACAAGCGGCCCTCCAGCGGGTCCAGCCTGGCCGATTTCCGCCGCCAGGCCAAGCAAAACTGGTATCTGATGCATTTCCTACGGGAGATGAACGTGGAGGTGGTGCCGGTGCCGGTGGCCGCCGGACCCTTTGGCCAGTGGGCCGAGGACAGCGAGCACGACCTGGGCAATGCCCACGATCTGGCCCACGCGGTGGGCGAGTACGTAAACGACCCCGCCGTCCCGCCCGCCGGTTGCCGCCACGGCTCCCTGAATTCGGCCTACGACGGCCTGGGCGGCCTGGCCACCATCACCGTTTTCGGCGAGGAGGGGGGCACCCCGGAGGTGATGACCGTGGTGCAGCACTCCAGCGAGGGCCAGGTGCTGCAATCGCTGCAACTGGCGGCGGTGGACTACAGTCCCGAGGCGGCCTGGGAAGAGGCCAAGAAGTTCCTGGACCGGGTGAAGCCCCAGCGGGTGTACCACGACGAGACGGTCAGGGTGCCCGAGTACTGTAGCGACTGCAACGGGCTGATGGTCAGTGTGGCCTCGCCCGAGGAGGCATCCCTGCCGCACTAGCCGGCTTCACCAGACGCCGCATGGCTGCGTTTTCGGCGTCACTCGTTCGCCTGCCGCCTTGTCTTTCGACGCCTGGCGATGCCGAGATTGGGGCGGGCTGGTTTAAAAGAAGCCTTTAGATAAACGCCGCGCAAAAAAGAAAGCCCCCGCTCCGGAGAGCGGGGGCTTTTTCAGTCAGTTGGCTTAAGCGGGGAGGCCTAGTACATGCCGCCCATGCCGCCCATGCCGCCCATGCCGCCGCCCATGCCGCCAGGCATGGCCGGGCCGGCGCCCTCGGCCTTGGGCTTCTCGGCGATCATGCACTCGGTGGTCAGCAGCAGGCCGGACACCGACGCGGCGTTCTGCAGGGCGAAGCGGGTCACCTTGGTGGGGTCGATGACGCCCGCCTTGAGCAGGTCCTCGTAGGTGTTGGTCTGGGCGTTGTAGCCCTCGGAGCCCTTGAGGCCGCGAACCTTCTCCACCACGATGGAGCCTTCCTGGCCCGCGTTCATGGCGATCTGGCGCAGAGGCTCCTCGATGGCGCGCTTGATGATGTCGGCGCCGGATTTCTCCTCGCCCTTGACCTTGTCGCGCACCTTGTCGGCCGCCTCGTAGCAGCGCAGCAGGGCCACGCCGCCGCCGGGCACGATGCCCTCTTCCACGGCCGCGCGGGTGGCGTTCAGGGCGTCTTCCACGCGGGCTTTCTTTTCCTTCATCTCGGTCTCGGTGGCAGCACCCACGTTGATCACCGCCACGCCGCCGATCAGCTTGGCCAGGCGCTCCTGGAGCTTCTCGCGGTCGTAGTCGCTGGTGGTCTCATCGATCTGGGCGCGGATGGTGCGCACGCGGCCTTCCAGGGCCTGACGGGAGCCGCCGCCATCGACGATGGTGGTGTTGTCCTTGTCCAGAGTGACCTTCTTGGCGGTGCCCAGGTCCTTCAGGGTGGCGCCGTCGAGCTTGACGCCCAGGTCCTCGCTGATCACGGTGCCGCCGGTGAGGATGGCGATGTCTTCCAGCATGGCCTTGCGGCGGTCGCCGAAGCCTGGGGCCTTGACGGCGCAGGCGTTCAGGGTGCCGCGCAGTTTGTTGACCACCAGGGTGGCCAGGGCTTCGCCCTCGATGTCCTCGGCCACGATCAGCAGGGGACGGCCGCTCTTGGCAACCTGCTCCAGCACGGGCAGCAGGTCCTTCATGGCGCTGATTTTCTTTTCGTGGATGAGGATGTAGGGCTCGTCCAGGTTGGCTTCCATCTTCTCGGGGTCGGTGACGAAGTAGGGGCTCAGGTAGCCGCGGTCGAACTGCATGCCCTCGACCACCTCCAGGGTGGTCTCCATGCTCTTGGCCTCTTCCACGGTGATGACGCCCTCTTTGCCCACCTGGTTCATGGCCTCGGCGATGATGTTGCCGATGGTGGCGTCGTTGTTGGCGCTGATGGTGCCGACCTGGGCGATCTCGGTCTGGTCCTTGGTGGCCTTGGACATCTTCTGCAGTTCGGCGACCACGCCCTCGACGGCCTTGTCGATGCCGCGCTTGATGGCCATGGGGTTAAGGCCGGCGGCCACGAGCTTGGAGCCCTCGCGGTAGATGATCTGGGCCAGGATGGTGGCGGTGGTGGTGCCGTCGCCGGCCACGTCAGAGGTCTTGGAAGCCACTTCCTTAACCATCTGGGCGCCCATGTTCTGGAAGCGGTCCTCCAGCTCGATTTCCTTGGCCACGGTCACGCCGTCCTTGGTGATGGTCGGCGAGCCGAAGGTCTTCTCGATCACCACGTTGCGGCCCTTGGGGCCCAAGGTGACCTTGACCGCGTTGGCCAGGGCGTCAACGCCCTTCATCATGGCCTCGCGGGCCTTTACATCGTATTTCAACTCTTTGGCCATAGTTCTATCTTCCTCTCCAAAACTGGAAATTGGTTTTCTCTAGATAGGGAAGCGAAGGGCGCTTTAGGCGATGACGCCCAGAATGTCGTCCTCGCGCATGATCAGGACTTCCTTGCCGTCGATCTTGACCTCGGAGCCGGAGTACTTGCCGAACAGCACGGTGTCGCCCTTTTTCACGGACATTTCCAGCTTGGTGCCGTTTTCCATGACCTTGCCCGGGCCCACTGCGAGAATCTTGCCCTGTTGGGGCTTTTCCTTGGCGGAATCGGGGATGATGATGCCGCCGGCGGTCTTGGTCTCTTCTTCCAGCCGCTCTACGATCACGCGGTCCTGCAGCGGTTTGATTTTCATGCGTGCCTCTCCTTTTACGTTAACTAACCGATATGACGAAATTAATTTGCCCCGACTCATTCGGGGCTCTTGAAAGCTTTTCTATTAGCACTCTCCGACACTGAGTGCTAACTAGTCGAACCATAAGCACCAAGTGCTTGCTTTGCAAGGGGTTGACCCAAATTTTTTGTAAAAAATTTGGAGGATCGGCAGCGGCCGGGAAGGGTGATTTCAGCCGAGCCGGGCGCTTGAAGCGCTTGGTGAATTAAGCATAACGGAATTTGGCCGGAACGCCCACCCTGGATGCGCCGCCTAAACCAACCGGGTCACGCCCGGAGCCACCTCCGGGTAATCCTGGCTCATGGCGATGTCGTGGCCGGGAAAGAGCAGCTCGGGCGACGAGACCAAGTTGCGCAGGCGCTTCATGGACAGCAGCCAGGCGGGCAGGTCGAAGATGAAGATGCTGGGCCAGTCCTCGCGGAAGTTGGCGAAGGTGTGGCCGCAGTCGCTGGCCACCACCGCCTCGCCATTTTCGGTGACGGCCTTCAGGGCCATGAGGCCGGGGCTGTGCCCCGGCGCGGCGATCAGCTCCAGGCCGGGGGCCAGGGGCGCGTCTCCCGCGTGCAGATGCAGGCGGCCTTCTTCCTGGGCCGCCACCAGGGCGGCCTGGTCGCCGGGGTCGTGCAGGATGGTGAAGATCGAGCGGCGCACCAGGGGGCTGGTGCTCCAGAACTCCCACTCGGCCCGGCCCAGGTGCACCTGGGCTTGGGGAAACAAGGCCGCCCCGCCGCAGTGGTCCCAGTGCAGGTGGCTCAGCACCAGGTGGCGCACCTCGTGGGGCTCCACCCCCAGGCCTCTGAGCAGCTCCACCGGATTGACGTAGCTCTTGAGGTTCCGCTGGGCCGCCCGCTCCGGGCTCACCCCGCAGTCCACCAGGACCGGCCCTTCCGGCCCCAGCAGGCACCAGAAGTAATAGGCCCGCTCTACCCGCTGGTCCCAGTCCCGGTTCCACAGGAGCAGGGCCTGGGAGCTTTCTTCCGGCCCGGCGTAGCGCAGGGCGAATATCCGGTAGGCGTCCAAGAGGCCTCGCGCCTCCCTACATGGCGTGTTCGTCGGTGGCGTTGATGGCCTTGTCTATCTCCGCCTGGAGCTGGGGCGGCAGGCCGGGTATGTCCACGCTCAAAAAGCCCCGCACGATGGTGGCGGTGGCCTCGTCCTCGCTGAGCCCCCGGGCCATGAGGTAATTGATCTCGTCCTGGGCGATCTTGCCCACCGCCGCCTCGTGGCTCATCTCCACCCCGTCCACGAAGCCGTCCAGGTAGGGCGCGGCCAGCATGGCCCCGCCGCCCAGGATCAGGCCCCGGCACTCCAGATGGGCCTTGATGCCCGGAGCCTTGCCCACCAGATGGCCGCGGGCCATGATCTTGCCGCCGTTGGTGATGGCCCGGCTGACCACCTCGGCCCGGCAGCCGGGGTGGTTGAGGATCACCCGCCCGCCGGCGTCGATGTCCGTGGTGGGCGAGCCCACCAATATGGAGTAGAAGCGGCCCACCGCGTTCGGCCCGTTGAGGTGGCAGGTGGGGTACATCTGCAGGTTGTTAACCGGGCGCATGCATACGTAGTTGGACAAATACAGGCCGCCCTCGTCCACCGTGGCCACCGAGCGGGGGCGCACCGCCACCCCCTCGGACCAGTTGTGGATCATGGTGAAGGACAGCTTGGCGTTCTTCTTGATGAAAAACTCGCTCACCCCCACGTGGAGGCCCTTGGTGAGGTGGGGGCCGGTGGCGCAGCCGCTGATGATGTGCAGCTCCGCCCCCTCCTCGGCGATGATGATGTTGTGCACGTTCTGCTGGATGTTGTCCTGGTCCATGTACAGGCAGGCCTGGATGGGATGGATGGCCTTGGCCCCGGGCAGGGCCCGGATCATGTAGCCGTCGTGCAGATCCAGCTCGGCCGCGGCGGTGTACTTGTCCGCGTCCACGTCCACCAGCTTCCAGTAATAGTCCCAGAGCCAGGGGTGGACCTCCAGGGCCTTCTTGAGTGGCAGCACCTCCACCCCGTCCTGGTGGCTGGAGCAGTGCAGGGGCGAGGCGTCCTTCATGATGAAGGTGCCGCCCCGGTCCTTGCCGCTTACGTCCACCCCGGACAGGAGCAGGTTTTGCTGGTCCACGGCGGGCATGGTGCAAAGTTCGTCCTCGGCCAGGGCCTGGTGGGTTTCGGCCTGGTGCTCGTATTGGCTCATATCCAGGTCGGCGCCGATGGCGGCAACCTTGTCACGGGCCGCCTCGGCCCGTTGGCGCAGCTCTTTTGAATCAGCCATTTTCAGATTTTCCTTGTCAGTCCGCGTTGGCCGTGGGCAGCTCTTCCAGAAGGTGGGCGCTCAGGGGCACCATGCAGTTCACGCACTCCTGGTAGCCGTTTTGGGCCACGCAGCGCAGGATCTCGCGGGGGTTGGAGGGGCAGGACAGGATGCCGTTGTAGAGCACGTGGCCCGAGTCGGCCTCCAGATAGTCCAGGATGTAGCCGGTGTGGGTGATGATAAGGCCCATTTTGGAGCGCTTGCGCCGGCTGTCGGCGATGGAGTCGCCGTTGGGGTGGTAGACCGCCTTGTCCTTTTGCAGCAGATGGGCGATGGTCTCGCCCACCAGGTGCATGTTTTCCATGTCCACCCCGGACTCGGGCTCGTCGAAGAGCATGAGGTCCGGGTTTTGGGCCATGAGCTGCAACAGCTCCGAGCGCTTTATCTCCCCGCCGGAGAGCCCGGCGTTTACCTCGCGGTCCAGGAAGTGGCCGAAGTTCACCTCCTCGGCCATCCCCTGCACGTCCACCTCGCGGCCGTGGGCGCAGATGCCCACCATTTGGCGGGTCTTGAGGCCATGGATGGTGGGGGGGCGCTGAAAGGCCATGCCGATGCCCAGCTGGGCCCGTTCGTGGATGGGCATGTAGGTGATGTCCTCGCCCTTGAACACGATGCGGCCGTTTTTGACCACATAGCCGGGCATGCCCAGAATGGTCATGAGTAGCGAGGTCTTGCCCGAGCCGTTGGGGCCGAAAAGCACGTGGGTCTCGCCGGGCTTGATCTCCAGGTCTATGTGGCGCAACAAGAGCTTGCCCGAAAGCTCCACCTGCAAGTCTTCGATGAGCAACATGGGCCGTATTCTCCCTCCCGCCTCGGGGCGGGGCTAAAACTCTTTCCAGGCCAGGGGGCCGTCGGCCTCCAGGGCCTCGCGGCAAAAATCCAACGCCGCCTGGGGCTGGAAGGGGGCGCAGGAATAGACGACGATACTAAAGAAGCGCGGCCCTGACCAGAAATAAGCGGCGATGCCGCTGTCCACCAGGGGCAAAAAGGCGTCGAAGCCCTGGTTGATCTCCTGGCCTTGGCCGCCCGGCGCGTGCACCACCGCCCGGCCGTAGGGGGTAAGCCCCAGGGCCTGGGCCAGCTCCAGCAGAAAGGCCTCCACCGCGGCCGCGTCCAGGTCGGCGCGGTAGCGCCCCTCCAGCAAAAGGCGCTGGCGATATATCTCCGGGGCCAGGTCGTCCATGGGCTGCTCCTGGTTTCACTATAGCCCAGGGTGGGCAGGCCGCCAAGGCCTCCGGATGGCGACATTTCAGCATTTCTGACCCCTTGTGCCCGTTGGGCCCCTGTGCTAGATTTGACCAGCCATGACCCGTCCCGGAAGCCCAGACGCCTATTACCGCCGGGCAAAAAGCCAGGGTTACGCGGCCCGTAGCGTGTTCAAGCTCCAGGAGATGGACCGGCGGTACGGGCTGTTGCGCCCCGGACAGGCGGTGCTGGACCTTGGTTGTCACCCAGGTTCCTGGTTGCAGTTCGCCTCCCAGAAGGTGGGCCGTTCCGGCCGTCTGGTGGGGGTGGATCTGCAAGAGCCGGGCGTGAGCATGCCCCAGGGGTCGTGCTTCATTCAGGCCGACCTCTTGGAGTTGACTGCGGCCGAGGTGCAAGAGCGCTCGGGCGTGGAGGTCTTTGACCTGGTGCTGAGCGACGTGGCTCCGCACACCACCGGGATCAAGGACCGCGACGCCGCCGCGTCGCTGGAGCTGAGCCAAGCCGCCCTGGACATGGCCCTGGCCCTGCTCAAGCCGGGAGGGTCGTTTCTGGCCAAGGTTTTTTTCGGTCCGGGTGTGGAGGATCTGATCAGGCAGGTTAAGGGCGCCTTCAAGCTGGGCAAGGCCCACAAACCCGACGCCAGCCGGTCGGCCAGCAAGGAAATTTACATACTGGGCAGGGGCCTCAAACAGGCCCGCCCGGGATAAAGCCTCTAGTTTCAGGAGAATCATATGTCCGGTCACTCCAAGTGGAGCACGATCAAGCGCAAGAAGGGCGCCGCCGACGCCAAGCGGGGGCAGATCTTCACCCGGCTCATGCGGGAAATAACCGTGGCCGCCCGCTCGGGGGGCGGCGATGTGGAAGGCAACCCCAGGCTGCGCACCGCGGTGGCCGCGGCCAAGGGCCAGAACATGCCCAAGGAGAACATCGACCGGGCCATCAAGAAGGGCACCGGCGAACTCGAGGGCGTGACCTACGAGGAGATCCTCTACGAAGGCTACGGCCCCGGCGGGGTGGCTTTTTTGGTGGAGTGCCTAACGGACAACAAGAACCGGGCCGCCGCCGACATTCGCCACATTTTCACCAAACGGGGGGGCTCCCTGGCCAAGGCCGGCGCGGTGGCCTACCTGTTCGAGGCCAAGGGCATCATCACCTTCGATAAGGAGGCGGTGAGCGAAGACGCCCTGATGGAAGCGGCCCTGGAGGCCGGGGCCGACGACGTGGTGGACGAGGGCGACGTGTGGGAAGTGCATTGCACTCCCGGCGACTTCAACCCGCTCAACGAGGCCCTGCGCGAGGCGGGCCTGGAGCCCATCGAGGCCGAGGTGACCAAGCAGGCCACCACCATAGTGGAGATCACCGACAAGGGCGAGGCGTCCAAGGCCATGGCTCTCATGGAGGCCCTGGACGAGGCTGACGACGTGCAGAACGTCTACTCCAACTTCGACATCGACGAAAAGATCCTGGCCGAGCTGGAAGACGAGTAGGCATGCCCCAGGCCCCCGCCCCCGCCGTGCTGGGGCTGGACCCCGGCAGCCGGTGCACCGGCTACGCGGTGGTGACGCCGGGGGCCGGCGGGCGCATCAAGCTGCACCGGGCCGGGGCCATCACTGCCCCCAGCGGGGCCCCGGTTCCCGAGCGGCTGGGCTACATCTTCTCTGAGCTGGTCCGGATCATCGCCGAACTAAAGCCCGCCGAGATGGCCGTGGAGGGGGTCTTCACCGCCAAGAACGCCCACACCGCCTTGGTGCTGGGACAGGCTCGGGGGGTGGCCATCCTGGCCGGGGTGCGGGCCGGGCTTTCCATTCACGAATATCCCCCGGCCACGGTGAAAAAATCCCTGGTGGGCAACGGCCGCGCCACCAAGGAGCAGGTCAGGGCCATGGCCCTGCGCCTGGTGGGCTCCAAGGAGGGCAAGATGCCCCTGGACGCCTCCGACGCCCTGGCCCTGGCCCTGACCCACTTGCAGAGCCGCCGCCTGGCGGCCACCCTGGAGCGCCTGAAATGATCGCCTCGGTCAGCGGCACCATCCTCACCCGCCGTCCGGACCACGTGGTGGTGGACTGCGGCGGGGTGGGCTACCGGGTGTTCGTTAGCCTCACCACCTTCTGCGACCTGCCCGAGATCGGCAAGCCGGTCACCCTGCTCATCCACACCATAGTGCGCGACGACCACATCCACCTGCACGGCTTTTTGGGCGAGGCCGAGTGGCAGGCCTTCGGCAACCTGATCACGGTCAGCGGCATCGGCCCCAAGGTGGCCCAGGCCATCCTTAGCGGCATACCCCCGGCCGAGCTGTGGAAGGCCATCCGGGCGGGCGACGCCGCCCGGCTCACCGCCATACCCGGGGTGGGCAAGAAGACCGCCGCCCGTTTGGTGGTGGAGCTGGAAGGCCGCCTGCCCAAGCACACCGGCGAAGGCGAGGCCCTTGAGGAACCGGCCACCCCTTTGAGCGACGACGCTGTTAGCGCCCTGATGAACCTGGGCTATCCCGAGGCCAAGGCCAAAAAAGCGGTGGAAAAGGCGATCAAGGGCTTCGATGAGGGAGCTTCCCTGGAAAGCATCATCAAATCCGCACTGAAGGCCGTCGTAGGATAGACAGCCTTTTTCACTTTATCTTCAAGCGCCCGAACAGCTTGGCCATGGGGTTGGCGGTGAGCCCGTGGGCGATTACGCTCAGGATCACCGTGCACACCACGGTGACCCCCATGGTCATCCCCCCGGGCAGGTCCTTTTCCCACACCATGATGATGAACACGATGCTGGCCAGGCCCCGGGGGCCGAACCAGCCCATGAACAGCTTGCCGTAGACGCTCTCCCCGGTGCCCGCCAGGGACAGGTACACCGGCAGCACCCGGATGATGGTGAGGCTGAGCAGCGAGTAGATTACGATGGTCCAACTGAAGGCGGCCAGGACCTGGCCCACCAATGCGAAGCCGAAGATCACCCAGGTGATGAGCGCCATGGTGTTGCCCATGCCCTCGGCCGCTTCCAGCACCTGGTGCTTGCCGCTCTTGAACATTGTGTCGAACAACAGGCCGCCCACGAAGCAGGCGATGAAGCCGCTGCCCTCCAGGGTCTGGGCCACGGCGTAGCAGGCGAAGGCCAGGGCCACCACCGGCACCGGCATCCAGTTTTCCAGCACCCAGCGGCGCTTGATGCTCAGCTTGAGCACCACCACCCCCAGGGCGGTGGCCCCCAGGCCCACGGCCAAGCCGATGCCGATCTCCCGGGCCAAGAGGGTCAGCGCCAGGCTGACTGGGCCTGTCTGGCTCTCGGTGCTCACCGCCAGGGCCAGGAACAGATAGAGGATGGGTACGCAGATGCCGTCGTTGAGCCCGCTCTCCACGTTCAATGCCTCGCGGATGCGCACCGGCACCTTGGGGTTGGCGAAGATGCCCTTGCCCAAGGCCGCGTCGGTGGGGGCCAGCATCACCGCCAGCAAGGCCACCTGCAACAGGGGCATGCCCGGAAAGAACAGCAGGCCCACCAGGAAGCCCAGCACGATGGTGATGGGCAGTCCGATAAAGAGCATGCGCTCGGGCAGGCCCCGGCTGCGCTTGAGAGTGGCTATGTCGGCGTTGGCCGCGTCGGTGAACAGCACCAGGGCCAGGGACAGCTCGGCGAAGCTGCGCAGCATGTCGGCGGTGATGTCCGACTCCATGAGCCCCAGGACCATGGGCCCGGCCAGCACCCCGAAGGCCATGAAGATGATGGGGCCGCTCATGGGCTTTTTCTCTATGCCCCCGGCCACCGCGCTGTAGATGAACACGAACACGGCCATTATGGCCAGATTTTCATACATGCATCACCGTCCGCTGCTTTACTTTGGGGCGGGCCCTGGAAGTTAAGCCCCTTTCTTGTTCTCCCTGGCCGCGCGCATCTTTTGCCACAGCCAGACCATGACGAACAAGGCGGTGCCCAGGGCCTGAGCGGCGGGCGCCGCCGCCAGGCCCAGCCAGCGGGCCGAGGCCGCCGGTTGCAGGACCACCGCCGCCGCGGCCAACAGCAGCACCGTCTCGTACCAGCGGCAGCGCGCCGCCAGGAAGCCCTGGGTGGCTCCGGCAAAGGCGAACATGGCCGCCAACCCGCTGAGCATGACCCAGGCGGCCACCCACCATGAGTCTACTCCTATCAAAAGAAGCTGTGAGTTGAATATGAACATGAAGGGCAGGATGGCGGTGCGCATGTCGTATGCGAAGCTCTGCAGGCCGGTGGGGATGGGGTTGGAGCGGGCTATGGCGCTGGCCGCGTAGGCGGCCAGGCCCACCGGCGGGGTGTCGTCGGCCAGGATGCCGAAGTAGAACACGAACAGGTGGGCCGCGATCAAAGGCACCACCAGGCCCACCGAGGGCCCCAAATCCACGATGACCACCGCCATGAGCGAGGCCATGACGATATAGGTGGCCGTGGTGGGCAGGCCCATGCCCATGATCAGGCAGGCCAGGGCGGTGAGCCCCAGGAGCAGGTAGAGGTTGTCCCCGGCCATCAGCTCCACGATCTCGGTGATCAGCCCGCCCAGGCCCAGGTTCACCACCCCCACTATGAGCCCGGCCCCGGCCACGGCCACCCCGATGCCCATCATGTTGCGCCCGCCGTCCACCAGCGACCGCCAGATTATGACCAGGGCCTCGCGCAGCCCGGCGGCCGCGCTGCGCCCCCCGCGCTTGGCGCTCCAGAGGCTCTGGGCCACGATGAGCCCGCCCAGGAAGATGATGGCGTTGAACACGGCCAGGGAAGGGCTGTGGCGCAAATAGACCAATTGGTAGAGCAGCACCCCCAGGGGCAGCAGGAAATGCAGGCCCTGGAGCAGGGTGGGCCAAAAGGCGGGCAGCTCCCGGCGGGGGATGCTGGTCAGGCCCAGCTTGCATGCCTCGATGTGGGTGATAAAAAACAGGGTGAGGTAGCTGAGCACCGCCGGGACCAGGGCGGCGCGCACCACCTCCAGGTAGGGCAGGTTGCAGTACTCGGCGATGATGAAGGCCGCCGCGCCCATGATGGGGGGCATGAGCTGGCCGTCGGTGGAGGCGGCCACCTCGATGGCCGCCGCCTTTTTGGGCGGGTAGCCCGCTGATTTCATCAGGGGGATGGTGAAGGTGCCGGTGGTCACCACGTTGGCGATGGAGGACCCAGAGACCATGCCGGTGAGCCCCGAGGCCAACACCGCCGCCTTGGCCGGGCCGCCCCGGAAGGAGCCCAGCAGGCTGAAGGCCAGGCGCACGAAATAGGCCCCGCCCCCGGCCCGGTTCATCATGGCCCCAAACAGCACGAACAAAAACACGATGGTGGCCGAAACGTCCAGGGGGATGCCGTAGATGCCCTCGGTGGACATGGTCTCCTGGCCCATGAAGCGCGACAGGCTCACCCCCTTGAAGGCGATGACGTCCGGCATGTAGGGGCCGAAAAAGGCGTAGATCATGAAGGCCACCGCCACCACGGCCAGGGACGGCCCCAGGGCCCGGCGCACCGCCTCCAACAAGAGCACCACCAGCAACCGCCCCGGCCGCCAGGTCGCGGGTCAGGGGGTCGCCCTGGCGCAGGGACAGGCCGTGGTGGTCGATGGCGATGTACAAGGCGGCCAGCCCGGCGGCCAGGGCCAGGAGCAGGTCGATCCAGGGGACGCGGTCCCGGCGGCGCAAAAAGGACCCCTCGCCGCCGGGGGCGAGTTTTTTGAGGGCTGGAAAGCTGAGATAGACCAGCACCAGGGCGAAGGCCAGGTGGATGGAGCGGACGTACACCGTCTCCAGCAGGATGGCCGAGGGCAACAGCAGTTGGAACACCGACCACCCGGCGGCCACCACCGGGATGAGGCTTCGCTGCCAACCCACGGGCTCGCGCAGGCCCAGGTCCGCCGAGGCGGCGGCCCGGGCCTGGGCCAGGGGGCTATCGGAGTTGGAGCCTGGGGGCACTTGCTCTGGGGATCGGGCGCCTATTTGAGGCCCGCCTCCTTGTAGTACTTGAGCGCGCCCGGATGCAGCGGGGCGCTGAGGCCCTCCAGCATGGCCTGGGGAGTCAGGCCGCTGAGGGCCGGATGCAGTTTCTTGAGCTCGTCCAGGTTGGTGAACACCGTCTTGGTGATGGCGTAGATCACCTCGTCGGGCACCCCGGCCCGGGTGATCAGGGTGGCCTTCACCGCGAAGGTGGGCACGTCGGCCTGGTCCAGGCCCATGGGGTAGAAGGACACCGGGATGGCGGTCTTCACGTAGTAGGGACGCCCGGCCAGGAGCTTGTCCAGGGCCGCCGGGGAGGCGGGCACGAAGCGCACCTTGACCCGGCCGCTGGTGGCCTCCTTGATGAGCCCGGCGGGGTTGCCCACGGTGTAGGCGAAGGCGTCGATGCGCCCGTCCTGCAACAGCTTGGCCGATTCCGAGGCCTTGAGCCACTCGGACTTGCCCAGGTCGTCCAGGGTCAGGCCGTAGGCGGCCAGCACGTCCTTGGAATTTTGCAGGGTGCCGCTGCCGGGGTTGCCCACGGCCACGTCCTTGCCCTTGAGGTCGGCGTAGCCCTTTATGCCGCTCTCCTCGGAGGCCACCATGAAGTAGGTCTCCGAGTGCAGGCTGAACACCGAGCGCAGGTCTTTTTGCGGCCCCTTGGTTTTCCACTCGCTCAGGCCCTTGACCGCCTCGAACTGCCGGTCGGACTGGGCCACCCCCAGGTCCATGTCTTCGCCCAGCACCGCGTTGATGTTGAACACCGAGCCGCCGGTGGACTCCACGGTGACCCGGAGGCCGTAGGTCTCGCCCTGGGCGTTGACCAGTTTGGCGATGGCCTTGCCCACCGGGAAGTAGACCCCGGTGACCCCGCCGGTGCCGATGGTCACGAACTGCTTGGCGGCCAGGGCGCTTTGGCCGCTGAACATCAGGGCCGCGGCCAAACAAAAGATCATTAAAGTCCAAAAAGATTTTTTCATTTTGTTTTCCTCCCCGCGCCCAGGGCGGAAGCCTCATGAGCCCGAATTAAGTCGATTTTTGGACGGATTCGTTCTCTCCGTCCGTGACGGCAGCATAACCCATCCACCTGGCGCCAGTCCAGGAATCGGCCTCCTCTAAAAACCGCCCTTGCTGCTTTTCCGCTTAAGAAGCGGTAATGACGGTATTTTTGTAGTTAGACCCGTAAATGGGGCTCAAGCCGGGGGCTTGGCTCCAAAAAACACCTAAAAAAATATACCATTTCAAATTGAAAGGAGTACTATTCTTGTAAAGGCAGCCTGTACCCCTTTTTTGCCCTGGAGCACATTGTGCGCGACTCCACCCCTAGAACACCTTCCCCGGCCCTGAACCAACTTATCCTCAACTCCATCACCGAAGGGGTGTTCACCGTGGACCCCCAGATGCGCATCGTCAGCTTCAACAAGGCGGCCGAGGGGATAACCGGCATCAGCCCCGAAAAGGCGGTGGGCAGCAAGTGCCACCAGGTGCTCAGGGCGGCCATCTGCGGCACCTCCTGCCCCCTGCGCAAGTCCATGGCCACCGGAGAGCCGGGCCTGGAGGTGGACGTGGAGATAACCGGGGCCCAGGGCCAGCGCCTACCGCTGCGCATCCGCACGGCGGTGCTGCGCGACGACCGGGGCCTGGTGGTGGGCGGGGTGGAGACCTTCCGCGACCTCAGCGAGGTGTACCACCTGCGCAAGCAGCTCACCTCGGGCTACACCTTCTGCGACCTCAAGGGCAAATCCAAGGCCATGCGCCAGCTTTTCACGGTGCTGCCCGGCGCGGCCCGCAGCGGGGCCACGGTGCTGATCCGGGGGGAGTCGGGCACCGGCAAGGAGCTGGTGGCCCGGGCCTGCCACGACCTGTCCAACCGCCACCAGGGCCCCTTCGTGGCCGTGAACTGCGCGGCCATCCCCGAGGCGCTCATGGAGAGCGAGCTGTTCGGCCACGTGCGCGGGGCCTTCACCGGGGCGGACCGCGACCGCCAGGGCCGCCTGGCCGCGGCCAAGGGCGGCACCCTGTTTTTGGACGAGGTGGGGGACCTGCAACCTGGCATCCAGGTGAAGCTCTTGCGCACCCTGGACAGCGGGGAATACACCATGCTGGGCAGCAACCAGGCCCAGCGGGCCGACGTGCGGGTGCTGGCCGCCACCCACCGGGACCTGGAAAAGGGCATGGCTCGCGGCGACTTCCGCCAGGACCTCTATTACCGGCTAAACGTGGTGGAGATCAGGGTGCCGCCGGTGCGCAAGCGCCGCGAGGACATCCCCCTGCTGGTCGGCCATTTTCTGGAGGGCTTGGCCGCCGAGCGCGGCGAGCCGGTGCGCAAGGTCACGCCGGGGGCCATGGCCCGGCTCATGGAATACTCCTGGCCGGGCAACGTGCGCGAGCTGCGCAACGCCCTGGAGCACGCCCTGGTCCTGGCCCAGGGCCAGGCGGTGGACATCAGCCATCTGCCGGTGAGCCTGCAAAACGGCGCCTGCCTGGAAGCCGAGCCCAGCCACCAGCCCCTGAACCTGGTTCAGCGGGAGCGGGAGGCCATCCTGGAGGCCCTGGCCCGCCAGGGCGGCCACCGGGGAAACACCGCGGCCAGCCTGGGCATCTCCACCACCACCCTCTGGCGCAAGATGAAGGCCTACGGCATCCAATCCTAAGATCCGCCCTTGGCCGAGGTCCCATCGCTATAATTTCAAAATGAAATGACATCTTTCATATAGAAATGTCAGATTTCGCCCGCCATTGATCGCTCCAGATATATAATCAAATAAAACCTGATAGTTACCCAATATAGCCCCATCTGGTACGCAACTTGAATCACATCATACCCGGTGTGGTCCTGTGTTCCCGCGCAGGCCGCCCAAAGCCTCCGTAACGTGGAAGCGGGAGAGACTTGCCTTAACCCTAATTTCGCCTGCGCGAGCCCCTGGCCCCGGCGTCTCCAGCACGCCGGGGCCTATGCCGGGGCCTTGGAGACAGCAGCATGAGCCAAGCAACCTCATCCCCGGCCATGGGCCCGGGACTGCACGCCGAGTTGGACCCCCTGGACCAGCGCCTCAGCCATAACATGGCGGACATCAAACACAAATTGGTGGTCATGAGCGGCAAGGGCGGGGTGGGTAAATCCACCGTCGCCGCCCAGTTGGCCGTGGGCCTGGCCTTGGCCGGGCACAGCGTGGGGCTGTTGGACGTGGACCTGCACGGGCCTTCCATCCCCCGCATGCTGGGCATCCCCGGCCACGCCGAGGTGTTGGTGGACCAGCAGCTCATCAAGCCGGTGATCATCGACGAGGGCCTCAAGGTCATCAGCGTGGAGCTCTTGATCCCCAACAAGGACGCCTCGGTGATCTGGCGCGGCCCCATGAAGATCGGGGTGATCCGCCAGCTCATGGGCGACGTCACCTGGGGCAGCCTGGATTTCCTGGTCATCGACGCCCCTCCGGGCACCGGCGACGAGCCGCTGACCGTGGCCCAGAACGTGGAGGGGGCCAAGGTGGTGCTGGTGACCACCCCCCAGGAGATCGCCCTGGCCGACCTGCGCAAGTCCATGGATTTCTGCCGCAAGCTGGAGCTGCCCGTGCTGGGCCTGGTGGAGAACATGGCCGGGATGATCTGTCCCCACTGCGGCCGGCCGGTGGAGTTCATGGGCAAGGGCGGAGGCAAGGACACGGCGGGCAAGTTCGGGGTGCCCTTCCTGGGCAGCATGCCCTGGGATCCGCGCCTCATGGCCGCCGCCGATGCCGGCCGCCTGGTGGAGCTGCTGCGCCGCGAGAGCGACGAGGCGGCCCCCTGGCAGGGGATGGTGACCGAAGTCCGAGACCTGCTGGGAGAAAGGAAAAAGTGATGGCCAAGATCGCGGTGAGCAGCCAGGGCGACACCCTGGAGAGCCAGGTGGACCCCCGTTTCGGGCGGGCCGCCTACTTCGTGGTCAGGGACGACGGCGGCAACGTGTCCGCCGTGGACAACACCGCCGCCCGGCAGATGTCCTCCGGGGCGGGCATCCAGGCCGCCGAGGCCCTGGCCAAGGCTGGAGTGAAAAAGGTGCTCAGCGGCATGGTGGGCCCCAAGGCCATGAACGCCCTACAGGCGGCGGGCATCGAGGTGATCGAGGGAGCCCAGGGTCGGGTGGCCGACGCCCTGGCCGCCTATGAGCAGGGCCGCATGGCCCAGGTGGCCACGGAAGCGGTTTCCGCCGCCCCCGCCGGGGCGGGCATGGGCATGGGCCGGGGCCAGGGAAGAGCCATGGGGCCCGGCGGGGGCCGGGGACGCGGCGGCGGAGGAGGAGGCCGGGGCGGCGGCAGAGGGGGTTGCCGACGCTAGGGCGCGGGGGACCGGCGGCGCAAAGGATGCGCTGGGCCGTGTTTCGACTTTGAAGTGAATATAACTTGAGAGGCCTAGCCACATGTTTTTCGACTTAAGCCTTTACCTTGCCTTGGCCATATGTGTCGCGGGTCTTATCTATAAAATCCGTTCCTGGCTCACGGTTTCGGTGGACCAGCAGGACCGGCGATACTCCCCCGCGCAGCGGGCGGGGGCGGCCATGGCCGGGCTGGGCCGGACGGTGTTCAGCCGCCGCATCGGGGCCATGCTCCGGGCCCTGGTGCTGGACGGCCTGCTGCAAGGCCGCTCCCTGCGCCACAGCGGCCTGGCCTGGGTTGCCCACATCTTCCTTTTCGTGGGTTTCATGGGCCTGCTGCTGTTGCACGCCCTGGGCGAGCAGATAACCGCCTCCCTGTTCCGGGACTACTACCCCACCTTGGACCCCTGGCTGTGGCTGCGCGAGGCTTTGGGGATCATGGTGCTGGTGGGGGTGGGGCTGATCATCCTGCGCCGGTTCTTCGTGCGGGGCCTGCGCCTGACCACCCGCACCCGCGACCGGCTGGCCATCATCCTTTTGGCCGTGGTGCTGCTCTCGGGCTTCGCCTTGCAGGCCACGAAGATCACCTCGTCCGAGGCCTTCGACCGCATGGCCGTCGAGTACGCCGGGCTGGACGATCCCCGGGAGATAAAGGCCCTGCGCTCGGTGTGGGCCACGGACTACGGAGTGGTCTTCGCCCCCGGCCAGACCGGCGTCGGCGCGGAACTCATGGCCCTGGGCCGGGAGCTTAACGCCAATAGCTGCGTGGAGTGCCACTCCCCAGCGGCCCACGCCTTCGCCTCCTACGGCCTTTCGGTGATCCTGCGGCCGGTGGCCCTGGCCCTGGACCGGGCGGGCGGCCCCCAGGCCCTGTACTTCATCCACTTCCTGGCCTGCTTCCTGGGCCTGGCCATCTTGCCCTTCACCAAGTTTTTGCACCTCATCGTGGGGCCGGTCATCCTGGCGGTGAACGCGGCTACCGAGCGCGCCACCATGAACCCGGCGGCCCGGGCCGCCCTGAGGGCCCTGGAGTTGGACGCCTGCACCCATTGCGGCACCTGCACGGTGCACTGCTCGGTGGCGGTGACCCTGCGCCTGCTGCCCAACGACGAGATTTTGCCCTCGGAGCGCCTGGCCTCCCTGGCGGCCAAGGTGCACGGCAACAACGGCGACCGGGCCCACCTGGCCGCCATGCGCGACGGGGCCTACATCTGCACCAACTGCCAGCGCTGCACCCGGCTGTGCCCCCTGGGCATCAACCTCAACGACCTTTGGACCGCGCTCAAGCAGGACCTGGCCGACGAGGGGCTGGGTGCTCCGCTCAAGGAGATATCCACCTTCGCCGGGCAGGCGGCCCTGCCCAGCCGCGGCCGCAAGGAGGTGCTGGTCAACACCAACGGCTTCCAAAAGGAGCTGAAGCACTCGGCCCAGGCTAACAGCTTCGCCGAGTGCTACTCCTGCCGCGAATGCACCAACGCCTGCCCCCAGGTGTTCATGTCCGAATGGCCCAACCAGGAGCTGGACCTTCTGCCCCACCAGATCATGTATTGCCTCAAGCTGGGTCTCAAGGAAGAGGCCATGGGCGCGCGCATGGTGTGGAGCTGCCTTACCTGCTACGAGTGCCAGGAGGCCTGCCCCAACCTGGTGCAGGTCACCGACGTGATGTACGAGCTGCGTTACCTGGCGGCCCAGGCCGCCCGGACCGCCACCGCATAGGAGAGAGCCGACATGCGTTACGCCCTGTTTCTGGGCTGCAAGATTCCCAGCTACGCCCCGCAGTACGAAACCTCCGCCCGGGCGGTTCTGAAAGAGTTGGGCCTCAAGCTGGCCTCCGTGGAGTTCAACTGCTGCGGCTATCCCCTCAGGGACCAGCACTTCCACTCCTTCATCCTGGCCGCGGCGCGCAACCTGGCCCTGGCCGAGGCCAAGGGCGTGCCGGTGATCACCCTGTGCAAGTGCTGCCTGGGCAGCCTGAAAAGGGCCCAGAGCTTTTTGGCCCAGCAGCCGGAGCTGTTGTCCATGGTCCGGGCCAAGCTGGCCCTGGAGGGCCTGGACTACCAGGGCGCTACCTCGGTGCGCCATCTGCAGAGCGTGCTGCACGCCGAGGTGGGGGTGGAGAAAATCAGCGACCTGGTGACCCGCTCCCTGGAAGGGATCAAGGTGGCCACCATGTACGGCTGCCACGCCCTGCGCCCCAGCCGCATCACCGGCTTTGACAGCGCCTTCGCCCCCAGCCTCATCGAGGACCTGCTTAAGGCGGTGGGGGCCGAGCCCGTGCCCTGGAAGGGCAGGCTCAAGTGCTGCGGGGGCCCCTTGCGCGAGCGCAACCCGGAGCTTTCCCTGGCCACCATCATGATGCGCCTGAAGGAGTTCGCCGCCAGCGGGGCCGGGGTGCTGAACGTGGACTGCCCCCACACCCTGCTCCAGGTCAAGTGGGCCCACGAGACCCTGGCCGTGCAGGGCAAACAGTCCCTGCCAGGGGTGGTGCTCTATCCCCAGCTCCTGGGCCTGGCCCTGGGCCTGGACCCCGGCCGGGTGGGCCTGGACAAGAACTCGCCCCCGCCCCGCGCCCTCACCGGCGATGCGCCGCCTCCCGCCGCCGGGGAGGCCAAGGCCATGCTCAAGGTGGTAAGCGGGAGCTGCTGTTACCTGTAGGGACAGGGCCTTAAAAACCAATCTTGAACCTGACTCCGGATAGGGCCGGGGGGATACACCCCCGGCCCTATCCGGAGTCAGCGGTCTTCGGACCGAGTATTGCTAGATTAAAAAACGGCGGCAGCTCCCGGCGGGGGAGCCGCCGCCTGTCTTTAAACCCCGTCGATCGCCTGCCGCTGGGAGAATACAACGTGACTCTTAGAAAATTCGCCGCCGCTATGGGGATGATCTTGTTCTTGTTGGGGGCGGTGTGCCTGCCCGGCGCACAGGCTCCGGCCTGGGCCATGGTCCAGGATCAGGGCCCCGACTACTCCCAGGCCGCCAACTGGCTCAGCCTGCCCAAGAGCATAGAGCACAAGGTGGACGTGTTCTGGGTCTACCCCACGGTGTACGACGGCAAGCAAATGGTGGCCAAGGTGAACGACGCCCAGATGACCCAAGGCGCCCGCTACACCGTGCGCAGCCAGGCCAGCGTGTTCCAGGGCCAGGCCAACCTCTTCGCCCCTCTGTACCGCCAGGCCAGCGCCAAGGTGCTCACCATGAGCCAGGCCGACAAGGACCGTTACCTGGGCATGGGCCTTAGCGACGTGCAGGCGGCCTTCGCCTATTACCTGAAGCACTACAACCAGGGCAGGCCCTTTATCTTGGCCGGGCACAGCCAGGGCTCCAACCTCTTGACCGACTTCGCCCGCAAAAACCTGGACCAGCCGGTGTTCAAGAGGAAGATGGTGGCCGCCTATCTCATCGGCTGGTCCATCACCCCGGACGATCTCAAGAAACATCCCGCCTTCAAGATCTGCCGCGCCGCCGCCCAGACCGGTTGCCTCATCACCTACAACAGCGTGGCCGCGGGCAAGCAGAAAAAGGCCCCCACCATCCTGCCCGGCGCCATCTCGGTGAACCCCCTGTCCTGGACCACCGACGGTAAGCTGGTCCCGGCCTCACAAAACATGGGCGCGGCGTTCTTTGAAGATCAGGGCAAGGATCTGACCATCCCCCACTTCACCTCTGCCCAGAACAAGGACGGCGGCCTGGTGGTGCAGCCCAAGGACGCCAAGCTACTGACTCAGATGCCCTTCGGCCCCGGGGTGTACCACTGCTACGACTACTCGCTGTTTTATGAAAACCTGAAGGCCAACATCGCCCAGCGCATCAAGGCCTTCCAGGGGCGCGCCGCCAAATAGCTCCCCGCCGATACCGCAAAAGGCAAGGGCCGCCCCGGTGGGCGGCCCTTGTTCATGCCTGGTGGTTTCAGTCGGTGATGTTCTGGTGGAACTCCTGCAGGCTCTTCAGCTGGTCCGGCCCCTTTTGCAGGGCGGTTATGCCCTTGGCCGCGGCCAGGGCGGCGGCGATGGTGGTGATGTAGGGCAGCTTGTAACGGATGGCCGCCTTGCGGATGTAGCTGTCGTCAAAGGCGCTGAGCTTGCCGCTGGGAGTGTTGACCACCAGCTGGATCTCGCCGTTTTTTATGGCGTCGGTGATGTTGGGGCGGCCCTCGTGCTCCTTGAGGATCAGCTCGGCCTGAACCCCATTGTCCTTGAGGAATTCATAGGTGCCCGCCGTGGCCTTCAAGGCGAAGCCCAGTTCCTTGAAGATGCGGGCCGGCTCCAGGGCCATGCGTTTGTCCTGGTCGGTCACCGTGAACAGCACCGCTCCCTGGGTGGGCAGCCGGGTGAGGGTGGCTTCCTGGGCCTTGTAATAGGCCAGACCGGGGTCGCTGGCCATGCCCAGGACCTCGCCGGTGGAGCGCATCTCCGGGCCCAGCAGGGGGTCCACCTCGGGGAACATGTTGAAGGGGAACACTGCCTCCTTGACCCCGAAGTGGGGCACCTCGCGCCGCTTGAGATTCAGGTCGGAGAGCTTTTTGCCCAAGAGCACCTGGGTGGCCAGGCGGGCCATGGGGATGTTGCAGACCTTGCTCACCAGAGGCACCGTGCGGCTGGCCCGGGGGTTGGCCTCCAGCACGTAGACCTTGTCCTCGGCGATGGCGTACTGGATGTTCATCAGGCCCACCACCTTGAGGGCCACGGCGATTTTTTTGGTGTAGTCCTCGATGATCTCCAGATGCTCGGGGCTGATGCTCACCGGGGGGATGACGCAGGCGCTGTCGCCCGAATGCACCCCGGCCTGCTCGATGTGCTCCATCACCGCGGGCACGAAGGCGTCGACGCCGTCGGCGATGGCGTCGGCCTCGCACTCGATGGCGTTTTCCAGGAACTTGTCGATGAGGATGGGGCGCTCGGGGGACATCTCCACCGCCTTGGCCACGTACTCCCGGAGCATCTGCTCGTCGTGCACGATCTCCATGGCCCGGCCGCCCAACACGTAGGAGGGCCGCACGATGAGGGGGTAGCCGATTCTCTGGGCGATGGCCAGGGCCTCCTCGATGCTGCTGGCCATGCCCGACTCGGGCTCGGGGATGCCCAACTCGGTCATTACCTTGCGGAAGCGGTCGCGGTCCTCGGCCAGGTCGATGGTGTCCGGCGAGGTGCCCAGGATCTTGACCCCCGCCGCCTCCAGCTCCTGGGCCAGGTTCAGGGGCGTCTGCCCGCCGAACTGGATGATGACCCCCTGGGGCTGCTCCTTCTGGTAGATGCTAAGCACGTCCTCCACGGTCAGGGGCTCGAAGTAGAGCTTGTCGCTGGTGTCGTAGTCCGTGGACACCGTTTCCGGGTTGCAGTTGACCATGATGGACTCGTAGCCCGCGTCCCTCAGGGCGAAGGCAGCGTGCACGCAGCAGTAGTCGAACTCGATGCCCTGGCCGATGCGGTTGGGGCCGCCTCCCAGGACCATGACCTTGGCCGCGTCGCTCACCGGCACCGAGTCCGGGGCGTTGTAGGTGGAATAGTAATAGGCCGCGTCCTCCACCCCGCTCACCGGCACCGCCTCCCAGGCCTGGGCCAGGCCCAGCTCCAGGCGGCGCTGGCGCACCTGGTTTTCCGATACCGCCTTGCCCGCCGCCTGGGAGCCGTCTTGGTTTTCGCGGCCCAGGCTGAGCAGTTGGGCCAGGTAGCGGTCGGAGAAGCCGTCCTTTTTGGCCCGAAGCAGAAGCTCGTCCGGCGGCAGGCCGCCCCGGTGCGCCAGAATCTCCTCCTCCAATTCCACCAGCTGCTTCATCTGCTCGATGAACCAGGCCTTGATGTGGGTGAGCCGGTGCAGCTGGTCCACCCCGGCCCCCTTGCGCAGGGCCTCGTACATGAGCCACTGGCGCTGGCTGGAGGGCTCCTTGAGCCGCTTCAGAAGCTCCTCCAGGGAGAGCCGGTTGAACCCGGCCGCGAAGCCCAGGCCCCAACGGCCGTTCTCCAGGGAGCGGATGGCCTTGAGGAAGGCCTCCTTGTAGGTCTTGCCTATGCTCATTACCTCGCCCACGGCGCGCATCTGGGTGCCCAGCTTGTCCTCGACGCCCTTGAATTTTTCAAAGGCCCAGCGGGAGAACTTGACCACCACGTAGTCGCCGGAGGGGGTGTATTTCTCCAGGGTGCCGTCGCGCCAGTAGGGGATTTCGTCCAGGGTGAGCCCCGCAGCCAGCAGGGAGGAGACCCAGGCGATGGGGAAGCCGGTGGCCTTGGAGGCCAGGGCCGAGGAGCGGCTGGTGCGCGGGTTTATCTCTATGACCACCACCCGGCCGGTCTTGGGGTCGTGGGCGAACTGGATGTTGGTGCCGCCGATCACCTGGATGGCCTCCACGATGTCGTAGGAGGATTTTTGCAGGCGCTGTTGCAACTCCGGGGCGATGGTGAGCATGGGCGCGGTGCAGTAGGAGTCGCCGGTGTGCACCCCCATGGCGTCCACGTTCTCGATGAAGCATACGGTGATCTTCTGGTTCTTGGCGTCGCGCACCACCTCCAGCTCAAGCTCTTCCCAACCCAGGACCGACTCCTCCACCAATACCTGGCCCACCAGGCTGGCGGCCAGGCCGCGGGCGCACACCACCCTCAGCTCGTCCAGGTTGTAGACCAGGCCGCCGCCGGTGCCGCCCATGGTGTAGGCCGGCCTGAGCACCACCGGGTAGCCCAGTTGGGCGGCGAAACCTTCGGCTTGCTCCACGCTGTAGGCGATCTCGCTCTTGGGCATCTCGATGCCCAGGCGGTTCATGGTCTGCTTGAAGGCCAGGCGGTCTTCGCCCCGCTCGATGGCGTCCACGTTGACCCCGATTATCTTGACCCCATACTTTTCCAATATCCCCTGGCGGCTGAGCTCAGAGGAGAGGTTCAGGCCCGATTGCCCCCCCAGGTTGGGCAGCAGGCCGTCGGGGCGCTCCTTGGCGATGATGCGCTCCAGGCTCTCCACGGTCAGGGGCTCGATGTAGGTGAAGTCGGCCATGCCCGGGTCGGTCATGATGGTGGCCGGGTTGGAGTTGACCAGCACGATCTCATAACCCAACCCCCTCAGGGCCTTGCAGGCCTGGGTGCCGGAGTAGTCGAACTCGCAGGCCTGGCCGATGACGATGGGGCCGGAGCCGATGATCAGGATTTTGTGGATATCCTCGAGTTTGGGCATGCGGAGAACTCCTTTGATTGCAGAAGCCGGGGCGGAGGGCCCAGGACGGATTTAAAATGTATAAGCGTCTAAATTAATGCATCTTTAGGCGCGGCCTGGTGTCGCGGAGCGCAGGGCATCGCTCTATTCAATTTCATTACAACTTACAAGTCAACGTTTTCATTTAGTGGCATGCAAACAAAGGGCGGAGCAAGGCGCTCCGCCGGCCGAAAAGCTCAAGGCTTTCGGCCGGACAGGCGCTGGGGGACGGTTGCGGTTGGGGGCGCGGCTACTTCTTGGCCGGGGCCTGGGCCGGTGGCGGGTTGGGGGGCAGGGCTCCCCAGCCGCCGCCCAGGGCCTTGTACAGGGCGATGAGCCGGGCGGTGACCACGCCCTCGCTGATGGCCAACTGGTCCTGGAAGGTGAGCAGGGAGCGCTGGGCGTCCAGCACGCTGTCGAAGTTGATCAGCCCGGCGCCGAAGAGGTCTTGGGAGAGGCCTTCGGCCTCCTTGGCCGCGTCCACCGCCTGGCGCAGGCTGTAGCGGCGCAGCTGCTCCTGGGCGTAGCCGGTGAGGTTGTTCTCCACCTCCTCGAGGGCCGAAAGCACCGTGGCCTCGTAGGCCAGCAGGAACTCCTGTTGCACCGCGGTCTGGGCGGTGATGCGGTTGCGGATGGCCCCGGCGTCGAAGACCTTCCAGGACATGGAGGGCAACACGCTCCACACCCCGCTGGTGGCCAGGTTGAGGAAATCACCCGAGTTGACCGCTTCCAGGCCGATGCTGCCCGCCAGGCGGAACTTGGGGTAGAGGTCGGCCTCGGCCACCCCCACCTTGGCGGTCTCGGCGGCCAGTTGGCGCTCGGCCCGGCGGATGTCCGGGCGGCGGCGCAGGGCCTCGGCGGGCACCCCCACCGCCACCGAGGCCGGCGGCACCGGCACCGGGGCCGGGGCGGCCAGGCGGGCCGAGAGCTTGCCCGGAGCCTGGCCCAGCAGCACGGCCAAGCGGTTCATGGCCGCCTCCACCCCGCTGGTGAGGTTGGGGATCTGGGAGCGGGTGTTCTCCAGGTTGTAGCGGGCCTGCTCCAGGGCCAGGCGGTTGACCAGCCCGGCCTCGTGGCGCGAGCGGATGAAGCCGTAGGTGTTCTCCTGGCTCTTCAGGTTGGCCTGGGCGGTTTGGCGCCGGTTCTGGTAGGTGCGCAGCTCCACGTAGTTCAGGGCCACCTCGGCGGTGAGGGTGATCAGCACGTCGCGCAGGTTGGCCTCGCTGGCCTCCAGCTGGGCCTGGGCCGCCTCTATGGAGCGGCGCACCCCGCCGAACACGTCCAGCTCCCAGCCCGCGTCGAAACCGGCGCTGTACCACTGGTCGATGGTGCCGGTGTCGCCCGAGGCGGTGTCGCGGTGGAGCTGGGCCAGGGCCCCGGCGTCCACGCTGGGCCACAGCCCGGCCTCGCGCACCCCGCGCAGGGCCCTGGCCTGGCGCACCCTGGCCACGGCCTGCTTCAGCTCCAGGTTGCTCCGCACCGCCTGGGCGATGAGCTGGGTGAGGGTGGGGTCGTGCAGGGTCTCCCACCAGCGGGACAGCTCCCGGGCCTGGGTGGGCCCTGCCCGCAGGCCGTCCTGCATCTCGCTGTGCCAGGCGTCCGGGGGCTTGGTCTGGGGCGGGGAGTAGTCCGGCCCCACCGGGGCGCAGGCGCTCAGGAGCAGCAGCCCGGCCGAGGCCAGGCCCAGGGCCGGGCGGAGGGCGCGCTTAAGCCTCATGGCTTTGGCCTCCCTTACCCAGGCCCTTGAGGCGCTCGCGCAATCCCTGGAAACCGGCGTACAGCGAGGGAATGAGGAAGATGCCCAGCAAGGTGGCGGCCACCATGCCCGAGAACACGGTGACGCCTATGGCCTGGCGGCTGGCCGCGCCGGCCCCCTCGGCGATGACCAGGGGGAACACGCCCAGGATGAAGGAGAAGGCGGTCATGAGCACCGCGCGGTAGCGGATGCGCGCCCCCATGGCCGCCGCGTCGGGGATGGACAGGCCAGCCTCGCGCTGGGTCTTGGCGAACTCCACGATGAGGATGGCGTTCTTGCTGGCCAGGCCCACCAGGAGCACCAAGCCGATCTGGGCGTAGATGCTCAGGCTCAGGCCGCCCAACCAAAGGCCCAGCAGGGCCCCCAGGGAGGCCACCGAGATGGAGGTGATCACCGCCAGGGGGATGGTCCAGCTTTCGTATTGGGCCACCAGGAACAGATAACCGAACAAGAAGGCCAAGGCCAACAGGAAGGGCGCCTGGCCGCTGCTGGCCCGCTCCTGATAGCTCAGGCCGGACCACTCAAAGGCGTAGTCCTGGGGCAGGGTGCGCTCCGATACCTGCTCCATGGCCTCCATGGCCTCGCCGGAGCTGAGCCCCGGGGCCGCCTCGCCGTCTATCTGGGAGGTGGGGAACTGGTTGTAGCGGGTTATCACCTGGGGGCCCAGCAGCTTGGACAGGCGGACCAGGCTGCGCAGGGGCACCATGTTGCCGGTCTCGCTGCGCACGTACAGGCGCTGGATGTCCTCGGCCGCGTCGCGGAACTCCTGGTCGGCCTGGACCTTCACTTGGAAGACCCGGTTGAACAGGTTGAAGTCGTTGACGTAGCGCGAGCCCAACTGGGCCTGCAAGGTGGAGAACACCGCGGCCACCGGCACCTTGAGGGCCTCGGCCTTGGTGCGGTCCAGGTCGATGAATATCTGGGGCACGTCGGCGGAGTAGGTGGTGAACACCTGGCTCAGGCGCGGGTCCTGGTTGGCGGCCATGACCAAAGCGCGGGTCACCGCCCCCAACTCGGCCGGGGTCTGGTTGCCCAGGGCCTGGAGGCGGAAGTCGAAGCCGCCGGTGCGCCCCAGGCCCCGGATGGCCGGCGGCGAGAACACGAAAAGCTCGGCCTGGGGCACGGCGGACAGCTTTTCCCTGGCCTGGGTCATGAGCCGCGTAAGGTGGGTTTCCGGAGTGGTGCGCTGGTCCCAGGGCTTCAGCACGCAGATGGCGATGCCCACGTTTTCGTTGTTGCCGGAGATGAAGCTGAGGCCGGTGATGGCGATGATACTTTGCACCCCCTCCATCTTGCCCACGATGCTGCTGACCTGGTGCATCACCTTGCGGGTGCGCTCCAGGGAGGCGGACTCGGGAAGCTGGGCGTTCACGTAGAAGACGCCCTGGTCCTCCTTGGGCAAGAAGCTGGTGGGCCGGGAGACGAAGAGCAGGTAGGCCGCCCCGCACACCAAAACCAGCAGAAGGGCGGCCAGGGGCAGGCGGCGCACCAGCCAGGATGCGGACTGCACGTAGCCCTCCCGAGAGGCGCTCAGCAGGCGGCCGAACCAGAACAGCGGCCCCCTGGTGATGGGGTTGGGCTGGCGCAGCAGGGTGGCGCACAGGGCCGGGCTCAGGGTGAGGGCGTTGACGCTGGAAAGCACCACCGCGGTGGAGATGGTCACCGCGAACTCCCGGTATAGCTTGCCGGTGACTCCCGGGGTGAAGGCCACGGGCACGAACACGGCCAACAGCACCAGGGTGGTGGCGATGACCGGGCCGGTGACTTGGCCCATGGCCTTGATGGTGGCCTTCACCGGGCTCAGCTTGTCCTCCACCATGACCCGCTGCACGTTCTCCACCACCACGATGGCGTCGTCCACCACAAGGCCTATGGACAGCACCAGGGCGAACAAGGTGATGGTGTTGATGCTGTTGCCCATGGCCAGCAACAGGCCGATGGTGCCCACCAACGACACCGGGATGGTCAGCGAGGGGATGAGGGTGGCCCGCCAGTCCTGCAGGAACAGATAGGTGACCGCCACCACCAGCAGGAAGGTGATCATCAGGGTGGTGACGATCTCGCTGATGGCCGCGCTGACGTAGCGGGTGGTGTCGTAGGTGAACTCGTATTCTATGTCCGCCGGAAAGCGCTTGGACAGGCGCTTCATCTCCTCGCGCACCCGCTCCACGGTCTGCAAAGCGTTGGCCCCGGTGGTCTGGTACACGCCCATGGCCAGGGCGGGGTTGCCGTTCAGGGTGGAGGAGCGAGTGTAGGAGTTGGCTCCCAGTTCCACCCGGGCCACGTCCTTGACCCGCACCAGGCCGCCGGACTGGTTGGCGCTGATGATGATGTTCTTGAACTGCTCAACGCTGGTCAGGCGGCCCTCGGCCCTGAGGGTGTACTGCACCTGCTGCTCCGCCCCGGCGGGGGCGGTGCCGATGGAGCCGGCCACGGCCTGGATGTTCTGCTTCTTGATGGCGTTGATCACGTCGTCGGCGGTGATGCCCAGGGCGGTGAGACGCCGCGGGTCCATCCAGATGCGCATGCTGTAGTCAAGGGCCCCGAACAGGCGCGCCTCGCTGACCCCGTTTACCCGGGCCAGGGCGTCCTTGACGTTGATGCTGACGTAGTTGCTCATGTAGAGCACGTCGTGGGTGCCCTTGGGGGAGAAGAAGTTGAGCACCCCCAGGATGTCGGAACTGCGGGCCCGCACCTCCACGCCTTGTTCCACCACGTCGGAGGGCAGCTGGGAGGCAACCTGCTGCACCCGGTTCTGCACGTTGACCTGGGCGATGGACGGGTCGGTGCCCACCTCGAAGTAGACGCTGAGGGTGTACTGGCCGTTGTTGGAGCAGGTGGAACTCATGTAGAGCATGTTCTCCACCCCGTTGACTCCGGCCTCGATGGGCGAGGCCACGCTGTTGGCCAGCACCTCGGCGTTGGCACCGGGGTAGGTGGCCTGCACCCTGATCTCCGGCGGGGTGATGCGCGGGTAGTGGGCCACCGGGATGCTGAACAGGGCCAGGACGCCGGCCATGACGATGACCAGCGAAATGACGATGGCCAAGCGGGGACGCTCTATGAAGGTGCGGCTGAGCATGAAGTTAAACTACTGCCCGGCGGCGCGCACCGGGCGCACCGTCTGGCCGGGTACGGCCCTTTGCAGCCCATGCACGATGATGGTCTCGCCGGGCTTGAGGCCCGACTCCACCGCCCAGCCGGTGCCCAGGGGGGCGCCGCGCACGATGCCTCGCCGCTGGGCCTTGTCGTCCTTGTCCACCACCAGCACGTAGAGACCCTGGCGGTCTTCCAGAACCGCGGCCTGGGGCACCACGGCCATGCGCCGGGGCTCGCGGCGGCTGATGAACACGGTGACGTATTGGCCGGGCAACAGCACCCGGTGGGGGTTGGAGAAAACCGCGCGCATGGCGATGGTGCCGGTGCCCGGGTCCACCTGGGGCTCGGTGAAGTCCAGCCTGCCCGCCAGTGGGTACATCTGGCCGTCGGGCAGCTTGAGCCGAGGCACCAGCTCGGCGGGTATCCGCTCGGGGTGGTCGCCGGCCTTGGTCCTGGCGGCCACGTATTCGTTTTCGCTGACCGAGTAGACCACCCGGATGGGGTCCAGCTGCACCAGGCGGGCCAGGGCCCCGGAGTTGGGGCCCACCAGGTTGCCCAGGGTGTACTGGGCCCGGCCCATCACCCCGCCGATGGGCGCGGTGATGGTGGTGTAGCCCAGGTTCAGCTCGGCCTGTTGCAGGCTGGCCCTGGCCTGCTGAAGCTGGGCCCGGCCGCTCTCCTCGGCGGACAGGGCGTTGTCCATGTCCGTGGCCGCCACGCCGCCGGTGCGCACCGACTTTAGCCGCTTGATGTAGCGCAGGGCCTTGTCCAGGGTGGCCTGGGCCAGGGCCACCTGGGCCTTGGCCTCGTTGACCCGGGCCTGGTAGGGGGCCTGCTCCAACTGGATGAGCAGGTCGCCCTTTTTGACCGCGCCGCCCTCTGTGAAGGCCACCCTGGTGATGTAGCCCTCCACCCTGGCCCGGAGGTCCACCGCCTGGATGGCTTCCACCCGGCCCACGAACTCCGCGGCCGGGTTCACTTCCATCTCCGGCACTTCGCTCACGGTGACGGTGGGAGGCTGGCCGGATTCGGGAGGTTTGTCCTTGGCCATGGCCGCCGCGGGAGGCAGCAGAAGCATGCCCACCATGGCCAGGATCGCCAGCCCGACACTTGCCCAATGTCTACTCAACACGGTGCTCCCGAAAGGGGTTGGTCCGACGCGCTAACATACAATTTGCAGGCGGCATTGGCCACGCCGCCATAACACGCAATTATATCCAATCGGCCGGGGGTATTACACTGGATTGTGGCAGGAAAACATATTCAGCGCCCCAAGGCGGGGACGCCCGGGCCGCGCTCCGGGGAGGCGGCCCGGGCCGGAGAGGCTATGGGAAGATGCCGCGCACCCTTTTGGCCTCGGCCACCCGGCCGATAGCCAGCATGTAGGCGGCGGTGCGCATGTTGATCTTTTCTTGCCGGGCCACGGCGTGCACCTCGCCAAAGGAGCGCACCAGGATGTCCCGCAGCTTCTGGTTCACGTCGTCCTCGGTCCAGAAGAGCTTTTGCAGGTTCTGAACCCACTCGAAGTAGGAGACCGTGACCCCGCCCGCGTTGGCCAGGATGTCCGGCACCACGAACACTCCCTTGTCGTAGAGGATGTCGTCGGCAAAGGGGCTGGTGGGGCCGTTGGCCCCTTCCACGATGATCTTGGCCTGGACGCGCTCCGCGTTGCTCCGGCCGATCTGCCCCTCCAGGGCGGCGGGGATAAGGACCTCGCAGGGCAGTTCCAAGAGCTCCTGGTTGGTGACGGCCTGGGCCTCGGGGTAGGTGGTGATGTCGCCGGTGACCTGGAAGTGCTCCAGCACCCGGCGCGGGTCCAGCCCCCCCGGGTTGTACAAGCCGCCCTGCACGTTGCTCATGCCCACCACCACCGCCCCGGCGTCGTGGAGTATCTCGGCGGCGTGGTAGCCCACGTTGCCCATGCCCTGCACCACCACCCGGCAGCCGTCCAGGTTCAGGCCCACCGCCCTCGCCGCTTCGGCCAGGACGTACACGCAGCCCTGGCTGGTGGCCTTGAGGCGTCCCAGGGAGCCGCCGATGGACAGGGGTTTGCCGGTGACCACGCTGTTGCAGGTGTAGCTCTTGAAAACGCTGTAGGTGTCCACCACCCAGGCCATGACCTGGGCGTCGGTGTTCACGTCAGGGGCGGGGATGTCCTGCTCCGGGCCGATGATGGGCGATATCTCCCAGATGTAGCGCCGGGTCAGGCGCTCCTTTTCGGCCAGGGACATGGTGGTCGGGTCGCAGGTGACCCCACCCTTGGCCCCGCCGAAGGGGATGTCCACCACCGCGCACTTCCAGGTCATCCACCCGGCCAGGGCCCGCACCTCGTCCAGGTCCACCTGGGGGTGGAAGCGGATGCCGCCCTTGCCCGGCCCGCGCAGGGTGTTGTGCTGCACCCGGTAGCCGGTCAAGAGTTCGATGCGTCCGTCGTCGTAACGCAGGGGGAAGCTTACGGTGAGTTCTCGGCGGGGTTGCTTGATCTTGGCGGCGATCCAGGGCTCCAGGTTCAGCTTGGCCGCGGCCACGTCGAACTGGAGGTTGTGCATGTCCAGAGGCTTGCTCTCGTCGTAGCGGCTCTTGTCGATCATGACACTCTCCTCCTAGAGACGGGCGGGGCCGGGCGGCCCCGCCCGCTATGTGCGGTTAGGCTTTAGTCTCCTCCAGGGCGCGATCCAGGCTCTTCTCCAGGATGGCCAGTCCACGCTCCAGTTGCTCGTCGGTGATCACCAGGGGCATCAGGGTGCGCACGTTGTTGCCCAGGGTGCCGCAGTCCAGGATGAGCAGGCCTTCCTGGTGACACAGGCTGGTGACCTTCTTGGCCAGCTCCGGCGCGGGCTCCCTGGTGAGC